>JAACAK010000083.1:104262-158800 GCA_011774835.1 Candidatus Kutchimonas denitrificans
TGATCCTGGCGCCGCTGGCCGCGATGCTGGTGCAGATGGCGATCAGCCGACAGATGGAGTATCGGGCGGACCGGAACGGGGCCGAGATCGCCGGGACCCCGCGGGGCCTGGCCGGGGCGCTGGAGCGGCTGGAGCAATCGGCACGGCGCATCCCGATGGAGGTCAACCGATCGGCGGCGCACCTCTGTATCGTGAACCCGCTGCGTGGCGGCGGCATCGCGGCACTGTTCCGCACCCATCCGCCGACGGAGGAACGGGTCGCGCGGTTGCTGGAGCTCGAAAGAGGTGGCTGATTCGGGCGCGTCGCGCTCGAAGAGGACGGAGCAGCCCTCGACCGGGGGCGGCATCTTCGTCATCCACAACCCGATGGCGGGCGTGCGGCATCCCGATCGGCTGCGCCGTCGGGTGGAGTCGGAGCTGGAGTCGAGGGGAATACGCTTCGAGTACGCGTTCACCGAGGATCGTGGTCACGGTGAGGAGTTGACGCGCCGGGCGCTGGAGCGCGGATTCGATCGAGTGCTCGTAGCGGGCGGCGATGGCACCGTGCTGGAGGCGGCGGTCGCCCTGATCGGGACCGAGTCGGCGCTGGCGATGTTGCCGGTGGGCACCGGCAATCAGCTCGCGGCCAACCTCGGATTGCCTCGTGGACTGAAGAAGCTCCTCAACGTGGCGGTCACCGGCGTCCAGCGGAAAATCGACGTCGGCATGCTGGATGGTCGGCCGTTTACGATCATCGCCGGCGCCGGCTTCGATGCGGAGGTGATTCGACCTCCCGCCTCGCTCAAGCGCCGCATCGGATATCTGGCGTACGTCCAGGCGGCCACGGGAGCGGCCATCGCTCCCAAGGTCTCGCGCCTGCGCGTGGTCGTCGACGGCAAGGCCGAGACCCTGAGCGGGATCGGGGTCGAGGTGGCCAACATGCCCGGACTCACCGCGCCCACGCTCGTGCGGCCCGTCGACCTCGTGCCGAACGGCAAGCCCGACGACGGCCTGCTGGACGTCTGCGTACTGGCTGTGGAGAGCACCGTAGAGTTTGTCGCCGCACTCACCGCCATCATGACGGGAAGACAGAAGAAGAGTTCCGGACTGCAGTACTTCCGAGGCCGCGAGGTGAGAGTCGAGGCCGACCCGCCGCTGCCCGTCCAGATCGACGGCGAGCTGCTCGACAAGACCACCCCGTTCGTGGCTACGGTTCGACCGCTGGCTCTTAACGTGATCGTCCCGGACGACCGGGAAGGCGAGGCTCCTGGCGATGCGTGAGGAGAATCTGGTCGTTCGCGGTGCGCGGGAGCACAATCTCAAGAACATCGACGTCCGTATACCCCGCAACAAGCTGACCGTCGTTACCGGTTTGTCGGGGTCGGGAAAGTCGAGCCTGGCTTTCGATACGGTCTACGCCGAGGGTCAGCGCCGCTACGTCGAGTCGCTGTCCGCCTACGCCCGCCAGTTCCTCGGCCTGATGGAGAAGCCGGACGTCGATTCGATCGAGGGACTGTCACCGGCCATCTCGATCGAGCAGAAGACGGCGGGCCGCAACCCGCGCTCCACCGTCGGCACCGTCACCGAGATCTACGACTACCTGCGCCTGCTGTTCGCCCGCTGCGGCACGCCACACTGCACGTCGTGCGGCAATCCGGTCAGGCGGCAGACGCCGGAGCAGGTCACCGAGCTGGTGCTGAGCTGGCCGGAGAACACCCGCATCGAGGTCCTGGCACCGCTGGTGCGCGGTCGGAAAGGAGAGTTCAAAGACCTGTTCGAGCGCGCTCGGCGCGACGGCTTCGTCCGGGTTCGCGTCGACGGCGCGACCTGTGACCTGAGCGATCCGCCGAAGCTCAACCGGCGCGTCAACCATGACATCGCCATCGTGGTCGATCGGCTGGTCGTGCGAGAGAGCGATCGATCGCGCCTGACCGATTCCATCGAGTTGGCCTTGCGCAACGCCGACGGGGTCGTGCAGATCGAGCGCCACGCTGATGGCGAGACTCAGAGTCACCTGTTCAGCGAACGCTATGCCTGCCCCGACTGCGGGATCAGTTTGCCCGAGCTCGAGCCGCGCCAGTTCTCCTTCAACTCCCCTTACGGCGCCTGCCCGGACTGCGGCGGCCTTGGCACGCGCAAAGTCGCCAACCCGGATTTGATGCTCGCCGACCGCCGACTCTCGCTGCTGGAGGGTGTCATCGTCCCCTGGGGCTCGCCGGTCGGCCACCTGCGCAAGCGAGTGATCGAGCCGCTGGCGCGCGCGCACGACGTCGACCCGAACACGCCATGGGAGGAGCTGCCGGCGCGGATGCGGGACGAACTTCTTTATGGGAGCGAGGAGATCGGCTGGGAGGGGGCGTTGGCGCGGCTCGAGCGTCGGTACCACGAAACGTCCAGCGATCGGCTGCGGGCGCGGCTGGCCGAGTTCATGTCGACCGCCACCTGTGACCGTTGCGGAGGCAGCCGGCTGCGGGAAGAGCCGCTCGCCGTGAGCTTCGAGGGGAGATCGATCGGTCAGATCGTTGAGATGACGGTCGATCGGGCCCGGCGGCTGTTCACCGAGCTCGGCGACCGCAATGGCCGCTATCTCGAGAGCGCGGTCGCTGGGCCGATACTGAAGCAGATCCTCGAGCGGCTCCGGTTCCTCGATGACGTAGGGGTCGGCTACCTGACGCTGGGCCGCAGCGCCGAGAGTCTGTCCGGCGGCGAGGCGCAGCGCATTCGGCTGGCGACACAGATCGGATCCAAGCTCGTCGGGGTCCTCTACATCCTGGACGAACCGTCGATCGGTCTCCACCAGCGAGACAACGCGCGGCTGCTGGGTACGCTGGAGTCGCTGCGCGACCTGGGTAACACGGTGATCGTCGTCGAACACGACGAGGCGACGATCCGGCGAGCCGACCACATCGTCGATCTAGGTCCCGGCGCCGGCAGGACCGGCGGCGAGGTCGTGGTGGATGGGGTCCTCGCTGACGTGCTGGCCGCCGACCGCTCGCTGACCGGCGCGTACCTTCGCGGCGATCGGAGAATCGAGCTGCCGAAGGAGCGGCGCGCCGGCAGCGGCGCGGTCCTGCGGATCGTCGGGGCGCGCCAGCACAACCTGAAACAGATCGACGTCGAGTTTCCGCTGGGCAAGTTCATCTGCGTCACCGGGGTATCGGGCTCGGGGAAGTCGACGCTGGTCGAGCAGATCCTCTACCGCGAGCTGGCGCGCCGGCTGCACCGGTCCCGGGTCATACCCGGCGAGCACGACGCCGTCGAGGGGCTCGACCGGATCGACAAGGTCATCGACGTGGACCAGTCGCCCATCGGCCGCACGCCGCGCTCGAACCCGGCCACGTACGTCGGCCTCTTCACGCCGATTCGTGAGCTGTTCGCCCAGCTCCCCGAGTCGCGTATGCGTGGCTACACGCCGGGTCGCTTCAGCTTCAACGTGAAGGGTGGCCGCTGCGAGGCGTGCCGGGGGGACGGCCTGGTGAAGATCGAGATGCACTTTCTCCCCGACGTCTACGTCCCATGCGACGTGTGCCGCGGGAAGCGCTACAATCGGGAAACGCTCGAAGTATTCTATAAGGGCAAGAGCATAGCCGACGTCCTCGCCATGACGGTGGACGAGGCGCTCGAGTTCTTCGACGCGATTCCAACGGTGAAGCGCCGGCTGCAGACGCTGCACGACGTGGGCCTCGGCTACATCACGCTGGGGCAGAGCTCGACCACGCTGTCCGGCGGCGAGGCACAGCGCGTCAAGCTGGCCACCGAGCTGTCGAAGGTCCAGACCGGCAACACGCTCTACATCCTGGACGAGCCGACCACGGGCCTCCATTTCGAGGACATCCGAATGCTGCTGCGGGTTCTGCATCGGCTGGTGGAGCGTGGCAATACCGTGGTCGTGATCGAGCATCAGCTCGATGTGGTGAAGACGGCGGACTGGATCATCGATCTCGGGCCGGAGGGCGGCGAGTGGGGCGGCACGATCGTGGCGGCCGGGACGCCGAACGAGGTGGCGCGGGTGACGGCGAGTCACACCGGCCGGTGTCTGCGGCCGCTGCTGGACCGGGGCAAACGCAAGCGGCGGGAGACCGAGCATGTCTGAGGCCGAGCACGCCAGAGAGGCCAGGTACCTGCTGCAACGCTTCGAGAGTTGGGCGTTGCCGCGCCTGGCGGCCCGTATGCCGGGCTGGGTGCTCCCCGACCACCTGACGTTGCTGGGCATCGTGGCAGCGGCGGGGATCGGGATCTGCTACGCCTCGTCGGGCCTGAACCGGAATTACCTGTGGGTGGCGAATACCCTCTGGGTGGTCAACTGGTTCGGAGACAGCCTGGACGGCACGCTGGCGAGAATTAGGAAGATTGAGCGGCCGCGCTACGGGTACTATCTCGATCATATCGTCGACATGTTCGCCGTGGCGTTCGTGTGTATCGGGCTGGGCTTCTCACCCTACCTACTGCTCTCGGTCGCGCTGGCGGCGCTCATCATGTACTACCTGATGTCGATCAACGTCTATCTCGAGACCTTCGTGATGAAGTCGTTCCGGTTCGGCTACGATTACATCGGCCCCACCGAGGTGCGCGTGATTTTGATCCTGGGTGGAAGCGCTCTGGCGCTTGGCTTCGAACCGGTGCTCGAGCTGGGCGATGTCCCCTTCGGTACGCTCGATTTCTTCTTCCTCATCGGCCTGGCCGTCATGCTGGTCATGCTGCTGAGGCGAATCGTCCAGAACCTGACGCGCCTGGCGCGGCTCGAGCCGCCCAACGTGGTCAAGGAGCCATCGACGGCGGAGGGGCGGCCGGGCAACGGCTGATCGCGGGCCCGGCGGCCCCGGCCGGACTGCCGGGTTCATCACGGAATGGAGCCAGATGACATGTCTTTCACCACGCTGCTCGAAGAGACGCTGGACGCCTGGTCGGATGTCCGACAGGGACTCATCCGGGAGGTGGAGAACATACCGGCAGACCGTTTCGACTTTCGCCCCACACCGGAAGTGAGAAGCGTGTCGGAGCTGCTCCAGCACATACTCGAGGTCGCGCTAATGATGACCGGCGAGCTGACCCGGCCCGACACCAATTTCAGGCGCGCCCCATGGCCGGAGCTCCTGGACATGTATTCCGGTGACCTGAAGTCGGCGACGAGCAAGGATCGGCTGCTCGATCTGCTGCGCTCGTCGTTCGAGGACGCCCAGCGCCGGTTCCGTGATGCGGGAGAGCTGCACATGTTCCAGTTCATCACCCGGTTCGATGGTCAGCCCGGCACGCGACTGGCCTGGCTGGAGCACGGGATCGCGCAGGAGATGTACCATCGGGGCCAGCTGGTCCTCTACGAGCGCCTGATGGGGATCGAGCCGGCGCTGACGAGACAGATCCGCGAGGCGAGCGAAGCTTAGCCGGATGAACGGCGGTGGAGGGTGGCACGGCCCGGTTACCGTTTCACGGCTCCGGTATCGCGTCTGCCGGAAGACAGCAACACGGATGATGAGGCGAGATGAAAGAGGAATCTCTGGCGTTGACGGGCGGCGAGCGGTACGTACTTCAACGCAGTTTCGATGTCCCTCTCACGCGCCGCAAGCTCCGGCTGGTCGTGGTGAGCGCCGCCGTGCTGATCGTGGCGCTGGTGGTGTTTTCTCCAATCCTGCGCTCGTGGGAGTTTCTGCTCTTTTTCTCCGTGGCGTATGTCGGCATCACCGCCTGGCAGCGGGTCGGCTACGCCCGGACCATCCTGGTATACAAGGGCCTCGTACGGAAGCTGGTCGACCGGATCGACGAGCTGGAGGGCGGCGATGCCGCCGGAGAAGGCCCCCAAACCGTCCCCTCGGAGAGTGGGCCGGTCTCTTGACAGCGGGGCCACGGCGTCGGTACAATTCTGAGCCTTTCAGCGAAAGATCTTCGGGTCCGGTCGCTGGGACAGAGAACCAGCGTCTCTTGGGGAAACTGCCGGCGTGAGGCAGGAGTGTGGGTGGCGGCGGAGGTGATCTAGGCTAAAGAGTCACTGCCCGATCATGGACGAACGCAACCTAAGTAACCAATCTGAAACGGAGCCGAGCCAGCGCGGTCAGCGGGTCCTGCTGTTCGGCGCCTACACCTTCCTTCTGATCTGGGGAATGGCCTATCTGGTGCTGTTCTTCACCGACCGCTTGCCCTTCTAGCTTGAACGCCGTGTCAGGCGCCATCATCGTCGGGGAGGAACCGTGAACGTAGCGATAATCATCGTGGCCCTGGTCGCGGTGGTCGCGATCGCGGTCCTGGTGCTTTTCGGGCGCCGCCGAGCCGCTGGCAAAGCGAAGGAGCCCGAGGGCGAGGGGGCCGCGAAACCCCAGGCGGAGCCGCCGGAGGTCGGGCCGGTGGCGGCCGTGCCGCCGGAGGCGAAGGCGGAGGACGCGGAGGCCGCCCGATCGGTAGCGGAAGTGGAGCAGGAGAGGGAGCATGTCGAGGAAGCGCCGGCGAAGCCGCAGCCAGTCGAAACGGAGGAGGAGGTCGCCGAGCGGGTGAACGAGAGCCTGGCCGAAGCCCGACGGATGCTGAAAGAGCTGCAGGAGGGCGAAGGCGGGGCGGAGGCCGGGACGGGGGCGCTGCACGGGACGATGGACATAATGACCGAGGGCCTGGAGGAAGTCGAGGCGCTGGCGGATCGCAAGAAGTGGAGCCAGGCCCGGGACAAGGCCGAAGCGCTTCGCGCCCAGCTGAAGCTCATGCTGCAGTCGGCTCGTCGCGAGAGATCCTCCGACTAGCAAAACTCACGTCACATACCAATATTTCGGGCGTCCGGCGGGCCAGCGGGTGGCCCGGTACCCCGTACCGGGGGGAAACTCCCGGCTCTGCGACTTCGTAGTTGGTAAACGAATGGCCGTATTGTACCTGCTGGTGCTGGTGTTTCTGGCGAAGATCGTTCTGATCGATTCGCCGGTGGGAACGGCGCTGGGCGACGCGATTCGCAGTCTGACGCCGTCGAGAGCACCGGAGGGAGCGGCATCCCGGGCCGACTTGGAGCACTTGCGGCGCGATGTCGAGGAGTTGAGAGATCGCGTCGATCGGGTGGTCGAGGAGCAGGCGTTCTTGACGCAACTCCTTTCGGAGTCGCAGCGCCGGAGCCTGGGACCCGGTAAGAGCGAGGATTTCGACATTCCAAAGTAGGCGGAGGCCGGGATGGTCACGCGCGAAGATATCGAAGGCTACCTGCTGCGGATGGAACTGCCGTTCCAGGAGGTGGAAGAAGGTCTGTGGGTCGTCGGCGACGAGCAGGAGACGGCGTCGGTGGTCGTGAACTACACGCCGCCGCTGCTGCTCATCAGGGTAGAGGTCATGGAGACGCCGGACGACGAGGAACTGGCCGCCGGGTTGCACCGTGAGCTGCTCGAGCTGAACGCCAACGATCTGGTGCACGGAGCTTACGGGCTGGACGGGACCGAGGTCGTGTTGACCGATACGCTGCAGCTGACGGACCTGGACTTCAGCGAGCTGCAAGCCTCATTGGAGAGCATTTTCCTCGCACTGCGGGCGCACTACGAGACGCTGGCACGATTCAGAACGCCCTAGAGAGAGTCAGGCCAATCATGAGTATCTGGAGCAGGTTATCCACGATGGTCAGGTCGAACCTGAACGACCTCATCGCTCGGGCGGAGAACCCCGAGAAGATGCTGAACCAGATCATCGATGATATGCGCTCCCAGCTGGCGCAGGCGAAGCAAGAAGTGGCGGTGGCGATCGCCGACGAGCGCAAACTGCGCCGTCAGGTGCAGGACGAGCGGGATCAGACGATCGACTGGGAGCGCCGTGCGAAGCTGGCGCTGCGGGAGGGTCGCGAGGACCTGGCGCGCCAGGCGTTGCTGCGCAGTCAGGAACACGGCGAGCACGCGGCCACGCTGGAGGAGCAGTGGCGCGGCCACGCGTCGGAGACCGAGAAGCTGAAGGACACGCTGCGCCAGCTGAGCAGCAAGATCGAGGAGGCGAAGCGGAAGCGGAACCTGCTGATCGCCAGGCAGAAGCGAGCCCACGCCCAGCGGCGGATCCACGAAACGATGACCGGCCTCGCCGACCGAAGCGCGTTCGAGGCGTTCGATCGGATGGCCGAGCGGATCGAGGAGGCGGAGATGCGGGCGCTGGCCGCCGCCGAGGTGGACGAGGAGCTGGGCGGCGACGACCTCGAGGTCCAGTTCAAGCGGCTCGAGGGCGGCGACATCGACGTCGAGCGCAAGCTCACAGCCCTCAAGGAGGAGATGGGCCTGTTGTCGGCGGGGGCCGAGGAGCATCACGGTCCCGACGTGGTTCACGAGGCCGAGATCATCGAGGAGGAGAGCGAGCCCGTCGAGGACGAAGCGGAAGCCGGCGATGATGAGGAAGAGGAGCAGGAGGAGAAGAGCTGAGTGACTCCAAGGGCGGGCTGACGGCCCGCCAGCTTTACGGCATCCTGACGACGGCCGTCTTCATCATTCTGCTGTTGACGTTCGTCTACGCCGTGGCGGAACTGCTGCTCCTGTTGTTCGTCGCGGCCCTGTTCGCTGTATTCCTCGCCGCGTTCACCGAGTTTTTCACCCGCCGAGTGGGCGTCGGGCGCGGCTTGGGCCTGATCCTCGCCCTGCTCGGTACACTCGTCATTATCGGGCTCGTCGGCCTGCTGATCGTCCCCCCGGTGGTCACCCAGTTCCAGGAGCTGATCGGTGCGCTGCCGCGCCATGTGAACGCCCTCGAGGTCGAGGTCACGCGGCTGGCCCAGGAGAACCAGCTGATCGGCCGGGTGCTCGGTGGGGCCGGGGAGGGGAGCGCGGCGTTTCTGGACCGGCTGTTCAACCAGGCGAGCGAGTTCTTCGGCGACGTGGTCCCGTACGTGTTCTCGGGCATCGGCGTGCTGATCCATCTGGCCTCCCTGCTGATCATGGGGATCTACATGGCGCTCAAGCCGTCGATCTATCGCGAGGGCCTGATCGCGCTGGTGCCGCCGGCCTACCGTGAGCTGGCCCGGGACATCCTGGCTGACCTCGGACATACGATCCGTGCCTGGCTGGTGGGGCTCGGGATCTCGATGATCGTGCTGGGCGTACTCACCTGGATCGGCCTGGTCCTGCTGGATGTGCCGTATTCCCTGGCCTTCGGTGTCTTCACCGGTCTGGCGGTGATCGTGCCCTTCTTCGGAACGATCGTCTCGACGCTCCTGCCCGCGCTGTTCGTGATCGGAACGGGCGGGATCACGAAGGCCTTGCTGGTCATTCTGCTCGGCGTCGTGGTCCACGTGTTCGAAGCGAACGTGGTCGCCCCGATGGTGTTCGAGAAGCAGGTGGAATTGCCGCCGGTCCTCACCATCCTCTCGGTTCTGGTCATGGCCAAGCTGCTGGGCGTGGTGGGGCTGCTCGTCGCGGTGCCGGTGCTGGCGAGCGCGATGGTGCTGATCCGGCGGATCTTCGTGCACCGGATACTGGAAGGGAAAGGGTTCCACCGCATCGAAAGAGACGCGCCGGCGATCATCAGCCTGCCGACCGGGCAGGGCGTGCTGGTGCACCCGTCCGCTTCCGAATCCAGCATACCGACCGTACTCGAGGGATGAGCCCGGCCGTCGACGTCGCGCGGCCGCGGCTCGTCGGCTCGATCACCGCTGAGCCGATCCCACCTGGCTCCTGCCGCAACGCCCCCGCACCCCGGAGGCAGGCGCCATGATCGTCGGTGTCGGGATCGATCTCGTCGCGATCGACCGGGTCCGCGGGTTGGTGGAGCGTCACGGTGAGCGGGGACGCAGGCGGCTGTTCGCGGAAGGGGAGCTGAAGGACTGCGATGGGCGCATCGACCCGGCCGAGTGCCTGGCCGCGCGCTTCGCCGCCAAGGAGGCGGCGCTGAAAGCGCTCGGGACCGGGAAGCGGCCCGGGTTGCGCTGGACCGAGATCGAGGTGGTCGAAGGCGAAGGGGGAAGGCCGGATCTCGCGTTGTCCGGCGGCGTTCGGGCCCGCGCCGAACGGTTGGGGGTCACCCGCGTCTGGGTGAGCCTGACCCACGAGGGCGGGGTCGCGGGCGCGATCGTTGTCATGGAGAGCGGCTAGCCGTCGGCTGACGGTAGCCGCTGCCTTCGCTCCTCAGCTGCGGAGCATCTTCCCGCCGTCTACCACCACCGTCTCGCCCGTAATGTAGTCGGACTCGACCAGGAACAGCACGGCTCGCGAGACGTCCTCCGGCGCACCCAACCGCTTGAGCGCCGTCATCTCGGCCAACTCCTCGCGCCCGGCCCGGTCGAGCTCGTCAGGCGGCAACACGGACCCGGGGGCCACCGCGTTGACGCGGATGCGCGGCGCCAGGGCACGGGCCAGCACACGGGTCATCGCGACGATTCCCGCCTTCGAGACGCAATGGTGCGCGTAGCCGGGCCAGGCCTGGTATGCGGCGATGTCGGCGATGTTGATGATGACGCCGCCGCGGACGTCCATCTGTGTCGCCGCTTGCTGGCTGCAGAAGAAGGGCGCTTTCAGGTTGAGGTCCAGCACGGCGTCCCAATCTTCGGGCGTGATGTCCAGCACCGGTTTCTGTTGGAAGATCGCCGCGTTATTGACCAGCACGTCGATTGGCCCCAGAGCCGCTTCGACCTCGGCGAACAGGGCAACGATCCGGGCTGGATCCGTCAGGTCTGCCTGGAAGACGTCGGCATGAACCCCCCGCCCGTGCAGGTCTGCGACCACGTCGCGGGCTAGCCCCGCCGAGGCATGGTGATGCACGGCGACGGCGGAGCCGGCGTCGGCCAGAGCCGTGGCGATCTCCCGGCCGAGCCGGCGCGCCGCGCCGGTGACCAGCGCTGTTCGTCCATCGAGATCCATCGTGCTCACCGTCGCGTCATGAGGGCTGCCTCCGCGTCAAGGTAGCCGCGGTGGCTTCTGCCGGCCAGCGACCCTTGACTCGGAAGCGCGAACGTCCGCATCTTGGCGGTTCGCCAACCGGGCCCCGGCCCGGACACCGGAGGACAGAGATGATGCGCGCTTACGGGTACGACTATCGGAGCTACGGTTATCCCTCGTGGAGGCCGTGTCGTGATCGCGTGCCCAACTAGCACCAGCGTGCAGCACCCGGTTCGACGCGGCTCCCGGTTCGGGAGCTTTTTTTTGGTCTTTGGAAACAGACAGGTGACGGTCCCATGCGAGCGATACGTGGCGCGATCTGCGCGCCCGCAAACAGCCGAGAGGCGATTTACCGGGCGACCCAGCACCTGCTGGGCGCGATGGCGGAGCGGAACGGCCTGACGACCGACGAGATCGTGGCGGCGTTCTTCACCATGACGCCAGACCTGGATGCCGAGTTTCCCGCCTATGCCGCGCGAGACATGGGGTGGACGGATGTCGCCATGCTGGGCGCTCAGGAAACCCTCGTGCCCGGCGGCCTCCCGCGCACGATTCGTGTGCTCCTGCTTGCCGTCGGTGCCGATCCGGCCCGACACGTCTATCTCGGTCAGGCGGCGCGCATGCGCTCGGACCTGGTGGAGCCGGGCGATGCGGAGGCTTGGGATGGAGAAGCTCGGGTCGAGGCGACAGCGCGGAGCGAACGCATGGGCACGCTGCTCGTGGTCGGGCTGGGATTGATCGGCGGATCGCTGGCGGGTGCGGCCCGCCGGGCGGGCATCTTCGAGACCGTCCGCGGCCACGATCGTGATCGAGAAGCCCTGGCGATGGCTCGACGGCGTGGATTGATCGATGAGGGGAGCGACGATCTGCGCGACGCCGTCGCCGCGGCCGACATGCTGGTGCTGGCGACCCCGGTGGAAGCGATAGCGAAGACGCTCGAGGGCGTGGCCCGCGACCTGAAGCCCGCTGCGGTGGTCACCGACGTGGGCAGCACGAAGCGGGCGATCGTGGCGGCGATGGACCGCCTGGGGCCCAGGGTCCGCGCCGTGGGCGGCCACCCGATGGCCGGAGACACGCGAACCGGCCCGGAAGCGGCACGACTCGATCTGTTTCAGGGGGCGCGCTGGGCGCTCATCCCGTTGCAAAGCGCCGACGTCGAGGCGAAGAAACGAGTGGAGCGCCTGGTGCGGGCGGTGGGCGCCGAGCCCCTGTGGACGACGGCAGAAAGCCACGACCGGGTGGTTGCCGGTACCAGCCATCTGCCGGCGGCCATGGCGGTGGCTCTGGTTCAGCAGGTCGCGGGGCTGAGCGAGCTCGGGCTCGAGCCCGCGGCCCTGGTCGGGCCTGGTTTCGTCGATGCCAGCCGCCTCGCCGCGGGCGACCCCGAGATGACGGCACAGATGCTGGCGACGAACGCGTCCGAGTTCCAGTCCTCGATCGACGGCTTGATCGAATCGCTACGGGAAATCGGGCAGCTGGCGACGACGGACCGCGGCGCGCTGGCGCGCCGGCTCGAAGAAGCCCGGACATCGCGCGCTTCGCTGGTTGGGAATTGGGGAAGTGGGAAATCGGGATTCTGATCTTGGGAAGATCCAGTTCTCTCCGAATTGCTGAAGCGGAGTCGGTGATTCGGTGATTCGGGGATTCGGGGAGGTGGGAAGTGGTGTTGGCAACCCTGGTGGCCCAATACTTCGTCTGTCCCCGAATCGCCGAATCCCCGAATCTTCTTCGACAATTCGGAGAGAACTCCGAACTTCCCGAAATCGGAGTCCCGACATCAGAATCCGAATTCAAGAACTCAAGATTCCCACCTAGTGGGGGAGGCGCTCGACGGTTGTCGTCTCCGAGACGTCGGGCGGCGCGCTCGGCTTGACCCGCACCGATTTGGCGGGGATGCCCACGTTGACGTGGAAGGGCCTGACGTCACGTGTGGCGACGGCGTTGGCCCCGACCATGGAATTGCGACCGACGGTCACCCCGGCCAGGACGGTGGCGTGATAGGTGATCCGGACGTCGTCCTCGAGCACCGTGCGGGCCAGCGTGACATTGCGCTGGTCGACGATCGAATGGGTGTGAGAATAGATGTTGGCGTAGTCGGAGATCGAGACGCGATCGCCCAATGAGATGCCGCCGCGATCATCGAGCAGAACATGGCGGTGGACGACCACGTCGTCGCCGACCTCCATGTTATAGCCGAACGAGAACTCGACGAAGTTGAAGCACTTGAAGTTCCGGCCGCAGCGCCTGAAGATGTGCGGTGCCAGCATTCGCCGGAATCGGACCCCGAGATGCACGTTGTTGCCGAGGGGCGACTTGTCGAACATCTGCCAGAGCCACAGCAGCGGCTTGACCCGAGCGTACTCCTCCTGGTCGACCTCGATGTAATATTCGGGCTCCATCGTGATGTTGCGCGGATCGAGGTTCAGCATCCACATCCGCTGGGCTGCGGAGAGCTCGTCGAGGTCGAGCCCGTCCAGCCCGGGGAAGTAGATGTCGCGGAGAACGGAGAGGCAGAACTGCGACCGATCCAGATCGGGCTTCGCCAGCTCCTCCTCCAACCCCTCGATCCAGGCGTCGTAGGCCTTTACGGCCTCCTCCGCCGGGTTCGCGTCTCGAAGCGGCATAAACGGCATGGCCCCAAGGTAGCAAACGGGAGTCATCCCCGGCAAGAAAATCCGGGGGCCGCCAGGCCGGGGGGACCGGGAGGGGCCGGGCGGGGCCGGGCGGGGCCCGGTAGGGGCCGCGTGATGCCGGGTTCGACAATCAGGGCGCCGCGGGGTAGTATTTCATCCCATGTCGGGAGGACTTTTCCCGGCGCCGGGAACAACCGCAGGGGGAACGGCGTGGCGGCGGGTCGGCGCGGGGACGGGTCGGCGCCATGCCCGGCGCGGCTCGCGCCGGGTCCGGTGGAGAGCAGGGGCGGGCCGGAGCCCGGACGGGTCGCGTGGACGACGGCGTTGGCCGGATCGCCTGAGGAGAATTGAAGATGGATGACACGTTTCTGAGACGCCGAATCCAGCGCAAACTGGATGCGCTGCCTGACGAGAAGCTGTATCAGGTCCTCGATTACATCGAGTTCCTGGAGGAGCGTTACGGTGAGGAGCCGGAGCGGCCGGACACGATGCAACGGTTCGCCGAGGGGATCCAGGACCGGCTGCGGGCGCGCCGCATGGCGCCCTGGGCGCTCAAGGGCGTCATGGGTGCGCTGAGCGTGGTCGATCGGGCGGTGGGCACGGCGGCCAAGACGGCTCGCGGCCTGGCGGAGGAGATCGAGAAAGTCGGTCGCAAGGAAAAGGGTCCGGACGACGGCGACGATTCCGGCGAGCGATCGACCAAGATCGTGGTGGACTGATCGGATGTCGGCGACCTCCTGGATTCGCGAACTGATACGGGGGATTCCCCGCTTCCTGCTGCTGCTGCTTCGCCTGCTGGCCGACGGCCGCGTGTCGACGGCGGACAAAGCCGTGCTCGCTGCCGCCTTCGCCTACGCGCTGGCGCCCATCGATCTGATGCCCGACTTCATACCCTTCCTCGGTCAGGTGGACGACCTGTTCTTCCTCGCTCTGGCCATCGACCGGTTGATCACCAACGCCGGTGCCGAGCTGGTCCGCGCTCACTGGGACGGACCCGAGGAGCAGCTGGTCCTGCTGTGCGGGCGGCTGGACGATCTGGCGGAGCATCTGCCGGGCCCGGTCCGGGCGCGGCTGGAGCGAGCGGCGGAATGAGGCCGATTCGACATTGACACCTCCGCGGTGGGCGGGATAAGTTTCCGCATGGAAAGGTAGTCATAGCGGATTGTTGCTGCCCGAGTGGCGCGCCTCGAGCGCACTCGGGCGTTTGTTATAACAGGGAGCGCAGGGCGCCAATGAAGCGAGAGAACGAGATCAGGCTGGCGTTGACGTTCGACGACGTCCTCCTGCTGCCGCGGCACTCGACGGTTCACCCGCGCGACGTCGACGTCACGAGCCGGCTGACGCGAAACATCCCGCTGAACATCCCGCTGCTGTCGGCGGCGATGGACACGGTCACCGAGGCCGAGATGGCCATCGCGATGGCCAGGCAGGGCGGTGTGGGGATCGTTCACAAGAACATGAGCATCGAGTTGCAGGCCAGCCAGGTGGATCGGGTCAAGCGGTCGGAGAGCGGGATGATCCTGAACCCGATCACGCTGACGCCGGACGCGTCGCTGCGAGACGCGCATAAGCTGATGGCGCAGTTCTCGATCTCGGGCGTACCGATCGTGCAGAAAGAAGGCAAGCTGGTCGGGATCATCACGAATCGCGACCTGCAGTTCGAGACGGACCTCGACCGGCCGATCGAGGACGTGATGACGCGAGACAAGCTGGTGACCGTGCCGGTGGGCACATCGCTGGATGCGGCGGAGCGGATACTGCACGAGCACAAGATCGAGAAGCTGCCGGTGGTGGACGAGGAGGGGTACCTGAAGGGCCTGATCACGGTCAAGGACATCTTCAAGCGGCGCCAGTTCCCGACGGCGGCGAAGGACGAACACGGCCGTCTCAAGGTCGGCGGTGCCGTGGGCACGGCGACGCGCGACCAGGAACGGGCGGCGGCGCTGGTGGATGCGGGCGTCGATGTCCTGGTGATCGACAGCGCCCACGGGCACTCGGAGGGAGTGCTGGCGGCCACCGCCCGAATCAAGGAGGCGTTCCCCGATGTCGACCTGATCGCGGGCAACGTGGCAACGCGGGAAGGGGCTCGCTCGCTGGTGGAGCGCGGGGCCGATGCGGTGAAGATCGGCGTCGGGCCCGGCTCGATCTGCACGACACGGGTGGTCACCGGTGTCGGAGTGCCGCAACTGACGGCGATCATGGAGGGGGTCGAAGGATGTAACGGCGAGGTGCCGGTGATCGCCGACGGCGGCATCAAGTACTCGGGCGACATCGTGAAGGCGATCGCCGCCGGCGCCTCGGCCGTGATGATGGGCTCCATGTTGGCCGGTACCGAAGAGAGCCCCGGCGAGTCGTTCCTGCTGGAAGGCCGGCGATTCAAGGTGATCCGGGGCATGGGCTCGCTCTCGGCCATGGAGGAGGGCTCGGCCGACCGCTACTTCCAGGAGAGCAGCATTGAGCTGAGGAAGCTGGTCCCGGAGGGGATCGAAGGTCGGGTGCCGTACAAGGGGCCCGTGGCCGATGTGCTGTATCAGCTGGTCGGCGGCCTGCGCAGCGGCATGGGGTATTGCGGGGCGGCGAGCGTCGCGGAGCTACACGAGGTGGCTCAATTCCTTCGGGTCACGCCAGGCGGCTTGCGCGAGTCGCACCCGCACGATGTGACGATCACCCGGGAGGCGCCCAACTATCGGCTATAGGCGCGGTGCGGCGTTGACAGGGGGTGCGGGGCGGTCTAAATTGCGGGCCTGACTGGCGTTACGGCGGTCAGCTCCCCCCGCCGCAAGCGGGTCGTTTCGCCGCGACCCCACCGGAGCGGCAATGAGCAATCCCTGGCAACATCAATCTCCTCGCGAGCGCGTCAGGCTGGTGGACGCCCAGCTGGCCCACAGCGCGGACACCCGCACGCAGGCGGAGATCGCCCTCGAATGGCGGGCGGTGGAGTACCGCGGAGTGGCGACGGCGCACGGACACGGTGCGATCGACCTGAGGGTCTGCGCGCAGGCGACGCTCGATGCCCTGCACAAGCTGTTGGGCGGTCGGATGAGCTTTCGACTCATCGGCGTCAAGGCGGTGAAGGCGTTCGATGACTCGGTGGCGATCGTGGCGCTGGGCGTGGTCGATCCGGAGACCGGCGGTGACCGCCGGCTGATCGGAACGGCGCCAGCCAGTGACGGCAGCATCTCGCACGGTGTCGCCCGGGCGGTGCTGAACGCGACCAACCGGGTGCTGGGGAACTTCCTGGCCACGGGCGAATAGAAGAGCGGGGCGTCGGGTCCCCGGCGCCGGCCTCTAACTCCCGAAAGAGCGTACGGATTGTGATGAGCGAGATCTACCCGCCGTTCGAACCACCGCGCCGGATCCTGATGGGTCCGGGGCCGTCGAACGTGAGTTCCCGGGTGTATCGAGCGTTGGCCCGGCCGACGATCGGTCATCTCGACCCGGCCTTTCTCGAGATGATGAACCAGGTGTCGGACCAGCTGCGCCTGCTCTTCGGTACGGCGAATCGGCTGACTTTCGCGGTGTCGGGAACGGGATCCGCCGGCATGGAGACCGCGTTCGTCAACGCGCTGGAGGCGGGTGACACGGCGATCGTCGGGGTGAACGGAGTGTTCGGCCAGCGGATGTGTTCGGTGGCCGAGCGCTGCGGGGCCAGGGTGGTGACCGTAGAAGCCCCATGGGGCGAGCCGCTCGACGTGGGCGAGCTGATCGATACCTGGCGTGCCCACGAGGACGCGCGCCTGCTGGCCGTCGTACACGCGGAGACATCGACCGGCGTGCGGCAGCCGCTGGAGGAGCTGGGCGCGGCTCTACGGGAAAGCGAGACGCTGTTTGTGGTGGATGCGGTGACCAGCTTGGGCGGCATCCCCGTCCGGGTGGACGATTGGGGGATCGACATTTGTTACTCGGGGACGCAGAAGTGCCTGAGCGTGCCGCCGGGCCTGGCGCCGATTACATTTTCCGAGCGCGCGCTAGAACGGTCGCGGTCCCGGGGTGGGTCGGTTCAGAGCTGGTACCTGGATGTCGGAATGATCGCGTCCTATTGGGGCGCCGAGCGGTCCTATCATCACACGGCCCCGATCAACATGCTGTACGCGCTGCACGAGGGGCTGAGGATCGTGCTGGAAGAGGGGCTCGAGACGCGCCACGAGCGGCATCGCTCGCTGGGCGAACGGCTCCAGTCGGGCCTGACGGAGCGGGGACTCGAACTGCTGGTTGCCGAACCCTACCGGCTGCCTCAGCTGACTTCGGTCCGCCTGCCCGACGGGGTCGACGAGGGGGCAATGCGGCGCGAGCTCCTGGATCGTTACGGCATCGAGGTGGGTGGTGGCCTGGGCCCGCTGGCGGGTGAGATCTGGCGCGTGGGCCTGATGGGAGAGACGTGTCGTTGGGAGAACGTGCTGAGCTTCCACGCCGCACTCGACGAGCTTCTGGAGGATAACGGGACATGAGGCGAAGCGTCTGGCCGTTTGCCGGATTCACGATCGCTTTGACGCTGTCAGCGGCCTGCTCCAAGGCGGCCCGGGAGATGGAGCCGGAGCCGGCAGCCTCGGAGGCCGAGCTCGGCGAGGAGGTGAACTTCGAGGGATTCCCCGACTCGTTGGGTCTGCTGATCAACGAGGTCGAGCAGGAGGCGGTGGGGGCCGAGGCCGGCGAAGTGGAGGCGGAGGTTCGCGAGATGTTCGACGCCAGCGGGGCCGAGCTGGAGGAGCTGCCCCGGGCCGAGACGCCGAGCTGGGATATTCCGATCACGATCAACGACGCCGTCGAGCGCTGGCTCGAGTTCTTCCAGACCGATGGCCGTGAGAACTTCACCATCTACCTGCAGCGCGCCGGCCGCTACGAGCCGATGATGCGGGCGATGTTCCGCGACGCCGGGCTGCCCGAAGATCTGGTCTACATGTCGCTGATCGAGAGCGGCTTCAGCCCGCGGGCCTACAGCCGGGCACGGGCGGTGGGACTCTGGCAGTTCATCTCCAGCACCGGCCGGCTGTATGGGCTGAGGGTCTCGTACTGGGTCGACGAGCGTCGCGACCCGATCCTCGCCACCCGGGCGGCGGTGGCCCACCTGAGGGATCTGTACGAAGAGTTCGGCTCCTGGTATCTGGCGGCTGCCGCCTACAACGGCGGTGTGAACCGGGTGCGCCGGTCGATACGCCGTTCGGGGAGCGACGACTTCTGGATGCTTTCGCAGCGACGCTACCTGCGACGCGAGACGCGCAACTACGTGCCCAAGCTGATCGCCGCCGCCCTGATTGCCAAACAGCCGGATCATTACGGGTTCCTGGACATCGAACGGCATCCGCCTCTGGCCTACGAGTTGGTCCGGGTGCCCGGCGCGACGAGCATCGACGTGATCGCCAAAGCCGCTGGCGTGTCGGTGGAGGAGATCCGCGAGCTGAACCCGCAATTGCTCCGCGGGGTGACGCCGCCGGGAGGAAGCTACGACGTCCGCGTTCCACCCGGCTCGGGCCACCGCTTCGCCCTCGCCTACGCCTCCGTGCCGCCCGGCGAGCGCGTCACCTGGGTGGTTCACGTGGTGCGGAGCGGAAATACGCTCGGCCAGCTGGCCCGGGACTACCGTGTCAGCGTGTCGGCGATCCGGGCCGCTAACGGCAACGTGAACCCGCGGCGCCTGCGGATCGGGCAGCGGCTGGTGATCCCGCGCGCCGGCCGGATCCCCACCTACACCCGGACCGCCCCGAGGACGCGTCGTTCCGCACCCGCCCGCGTCGAGCCGCAGGCCGGTAGCGGGCCTTACATCACCTACACCGTGCAAGGGGGCGACAGCCTGTGGGCGATCGCGAAGCGCTACGAGGTCACGCCTCGTGACCTCATGCGCTGGAACGGCCTGACCAGCAGCCGGATCTATCCGGGGGATCAGGTGCGGATCTACGTCGGGAGCGAGTGAGCGGGGCGGCGGAACATCCAACGCCCAACCTCCAACGTCCAACATCGAACGTTGGGATCCCGATTCCCCTTGCCCAATAGTTGGAGGTTGAACGTTGGATGTTGGATGTTCAAAAGCCGGAGCGTGATGCCGCTCCGGCTTTTTGTCATCCGGCTTTGACTGGCTACGGCGCCTACTCGCCCAGCACCCGCTTCGCGTACCCGTTGGCGGGATCGATTCCCGAGGCCATCAGGTTGCCGACCCGACCTGGCCCGCGGTTGTAGGCCAGCAACGCCAGACGCGTGTCTCCGTTGTATTCGTCCAACAGATAGTTCAGGTACCGGAAGCCGAGGTGCAGGTTGGTCTCGGCATCGAACAGATCCTTCGTCTCTACCGTCGGGTCCAGCCACTTGGCGGTGCTGGGCCGAACCTGCGTGTACCCGATCGCACCCGCCGAGCTCACCGCGGTGCGCTTGAACCCGCTCTCCACCCGGACCAGGTTGAACGCCAACCCCGGGTTGAGACCCTCGGCCAACGCGATATCGTAGATCATCATCGCCCGGTCGGCCGGGATCCGGTACTCACTGGAATAACCGTGAATCAGCTGCAGACGCTCCACCTCCAGCGTCTTCAGCTCCAGGTCGCTCTGCAGGTCGCGCGCTTCGGCTTGCAGCAACGCCAGCTCGCTACTCAGCTGCGCCGCGGCCGGGTTGGCCGCCTGCGGCAGCCCCGTCAACGACACCGCGCCCCCCAGGGCGATCGCCACCACCAGCAGCGCCCAGACCGGGAACGGAACCTCCGCGATCCAGAGGCCCTTCGGCCATTTGAGCGGCACCGCTCCGGTGGCCCACGTCGAGGATGTATTCGACAATTGTCTCATCGTTCTCCTATCTAGTCCTTTCACGTCCTCCACCCCCCGTCCAGGCCTCGGGTGTGGCCGATCGGTGGATGTACCGACCTTGCCTACCCGTACGGCCACGCCGTTACCCGAGTTTCCCTTCGGAACTCTCGGCTGAGAGGCGCTGCCATCGTCCGGGTGGACGAGACGACCCGATCAACACACCGGGTGTGGCCCTCAGCCGGGCCATGGCGGGAACTGGAGGATCGTAATCGACCCTATAGTGTCTGGCCTTCACCTCCACCCTTGCACCGCACGACCCATGCCGTGGTCCCTGTTGTCAGCGAGTTGCCGATTTCTACGCCTCACGCCTTCGCCAGGTTCCACTGCGGCCGCCGCTCTTCTCGACCAGGCGGATCGGTCCAATCTCCATTCCCCGGTCGATCGCCTTGCACATGTCGTAGACGGTGAGCAAGGCCGAGCTGACGGCAACCAGCGCTTCCATCTCGGCACCGGTCCGGCCAGTCAAGCTGGCCCGGGCCTCGACTTTCACACCGGGAATATCATCGACCAGCGTCAAAGATACGTTAATCGCATCGATTTGCAGAGGGTGGCAGAGGGGGATCCAATCTGAGGTTCGCTTGGCCGCGGCGATTCCTGCGATCTGTGCTACGGTCAACACGTCACCTTTCTGAACCTTGTTGGCACGGATCGCCTGGAGCGTGTCTGGCAACATACGGACCCATCCTTCGGCGACCGCCAAGCGGTGGGTCGCGTCCTTATCGCCGACGTCCACCATCCGGGCTCTGCCCTCCTCATCGATGTGAGTCAGCCGGTGCTTATCGTCTGCCATGTCGGTTCCCGCCTCTCTAGCCGGCGTGGCGACCGGCCGGCACGCCTGTAGTAACGCTGGCGCGACGCAGAAAGTTCACCACGATCAGCTGCGGGTTGATGTTCCGGTCCGCGAGCTCGCGAGCGTCCTCGATGGCGTCGAGGGCGGCGACGAGGGTTTCGGGGTCGAGGGGGCGCCCCCGGGCCAGGCTGCCGACGGCCTCGGGGTCGCTGGCGGGGGCACCGGTGGAGATTGCCAACAGGTCACGCAGAATGCCCCGTGTCACGCCGAGGATCCGGGCGAAGTTGCCCCGGGCGCCGGTGGAGCGGAAGCGGTGTGCCGCCGCAAGACGGGCGGCGGACCGGCCGTCGAGGAGGGCACGAACCAGGTCGCTGGCAAATGATCGGGACTCGTCCTGATCGGCGTCCTGCAACTCGAGCGCAACGCCGATGGATCCCCCGGAGAGCCGTGCCAGCCTGTGGGCTTCGGCTGGCGCCAAGTCGAGCCGGTCGCTGAGAAACGCGGCGACCTGTTCGGTGGGCATGGGCGGAACGCGGACGGCCTGGACGCGGGATCGGATCGTGGGGAGGAGGGCGCCGGGCACGTCGCTGGTCAGGACGATCCAGGTATCGGCCGGAGGCTCCTCGAGGAGCTTGAGCAAAGCGTTGGCCGCTTCGGGGTTGGCTGCCTGGGGCACGAGGGCCTCGGCCCGACCGATGACGAGAACCTTGGCCGGTCCCATGGCCGGGGCCTTGTAGGCGAGTTGCCGCATGACCTGGGCGGCGGCGACGTAGATGCCGGTGGCCCCCTCCTCGTCGTCGAGATAGAGCGGATTCGCTCGCCGCTCCTCCAGCTCAGCCGCCCGCTGGTCCTCGAGCTTCTTCCGGAGCCGGTCGGGGCCGGAGGCGCCCTTCGGTCTGGGGAGCGGGAAGAACCAGTGGACGTCGGGGTGTTGGAGGCGGCCGGCGAGGCGGCAGGAGCGGCACGCGCCGCAGGGACGGGAGCCGGGGCCGGGACAGTTGATCAGAGCGGCGATCCAGAGGGCGAGTCGCTGCTTCCCGACGCCTCGGTGCCCGTGGAGCAGGATCGACTGACCGAGGCGGCGGTTTTCGGCGGCCCGCGCCAGGCGCGCTTTCAGGTCCTCGTGTCCGAAAACGTCGAGGTAGGCGGGCTCAGCCACCGCTCCTCCGCTTCAACCAGGGAAGGGGGTCGACGGCCTCGCGGTTGATCCGAATCTGAAAGCCGAGGTGTGCGCCTTCCGGCGTCTCGGAGCCGCCCACGCGACCGATCGGCTGACCCAGAATAACGGTCTCGCCCTGCATAGCAAGGATTTCTGACAGGTAGAGGTAGACCGAATAGTAGCCGCCGCCGTGACTCAGGATGACCGAAGGGCCGTAGCTCAGGTACGGCTGCGCGAATACGACCGTACCGCCGGCCACGGCTTTCACCGGGGCCCCCCGCTCGGCGGCGATCCCGATCCCGCGCCGCAGGATCGTCGTCCCGTCGGCGTTCGCCTGACGGCCGAACCGGTAGATCAGCCGCCCGTCGACCGGCCAATCGAGCTTTCCGCGCTCGGCTTCGGTGATCGTGCTGCGGGTCGGCTCCGACGCCGCCAGCGCCTCGGCGGCCTCGCGCTCACGCTCCAGCCGATCGATGAGTCCGTTCAACTCCTCCTCGTCCCGCTCCAGCTCGACGAGTCGCTGCTCGGTGGAGGCGTGAAGCCCCTGTACGGTTCGCAGGCGACGGCTCCGTTCCCGCTCGAGGAAGTAGAGGTCCTGGATCTCATTCACTTTCTGATTTCTCACCTCCCGCAGGCCGTTGGCTTCCTGGCGCAGTTCGCCGTAGTGCTCCTCCAGCTGGTCCTTCAGCTCCTCGATCTGGCGCACCAGCAGTCGGTCGTGCAGCGCCACCAGGTAGAGGTACTGGTAGCGGTTGATCAGGTCGGAAAAGCTCTCGGCCGCTAGCAGGACCTGGACGCTGGCCAGCGGCCCCCGCTTGTAGAGGTCGCGGGCGCGGCGTGCGAAGAGCACCTGCTTCTCGGTCAGCTGGTCCTGCGTCCGCAGCAGGTCGGCCACGGTCTCGCCGACCAGTTGATCGCGTATGGCGAGCTGATGATCGAGCTCGCGGAGCAGCGTTTCCTGGTTACGGGTCTGGCGGTTCAGGTTCTCGATCTCGGCGCGCACATCGTGGACCTGGGCGGACAGCTCGTTCATCTCCGAGCGCAGCCGCTGCTTCTCCTCCTGGATCCGCGCGAGCCGCTGGCGGCTGAGGCGGATCTGCTCTTCCAGCGGCTTGATCGGATCTTCTTGGCCCCGAACGGCACCCGCGGCGACGAACAGGGCGAGGCAGGCCGGTGCGAGGGAGCGCGGGTTAAGCATAGGAGACGAGGTGTCGCCGCAGGGCGGAGCCGCTAGCGAGGAGGCCGAGGAGGCCGCCGGCGAGGACGCCGCCGGCGGTCCAGAGCGAGGGCAACCATTCGAGGTCGATGAGCGACCCGTCGACGACCAGGTGGGCGCCGTAGGTCAGGACCAACGCGAGGACGCCGCCGACCAGGCCGGTGATGAAGCCCTCGAGGAGGAAAGGTCGGCGGATGAACCCGTCGGTGGCGCCGACCAGCCGCATGATGATGATCTCCTCGCGCCGCGCGAGCACGGCCATGCGGACGGTGGTGCCGATGATCAGGATCGCGACGATGGCGAAAGCGATGCCGAGGATGGCGGCGACGGCGCCACCCAGCCGGCGCAATTGAAAGATCTTGTCGACCCACTCGCGCCCGAAGCGCACGTCCTCGACGAAAGGATAAAGGGCTATCAGGTTGGCGACGCGCTCGACCGACTCGGGGTCACGGAAATCGGGCCGCAGTTGAATCTCGATCGAGGCGGGCAGCGGATTCAGCTCGAGGTCGGTGAAGACGTCTCGGAACTCCTCTAGCTGCTGCATGGCGTTGCGCATCGCCTCGAACTTCGAGACGTGGTTCACGCCTTCGACCTCGGGGAACGAGCGGACGTCGTTCTGCAGCAGCTCGAGCTGGGCAGCGGAGATGTCGTCGCGCAGGTAGGCGACGACCTCTACGCGACGCTCGATCCCGCGCAGCGTGACGTCGACGTTGTAGGTCACCAAGCCGAAGGTGCCGAGAACGAAAAAGCTCAGTCCGATGCTGGTGGCGGAAAGCAGCGCCAGCCCCGGCGCGCGGCGGAAGGCCGCCACCGCCTCGCGGACGCTATGATACGGCATCCGCGACCTCCGAGTCGTAGACGACCGCGCCTTCGGAAAGCTCGATGACACGGTAACCGGAGTAGCGGCGAACCAGCTCGAGGTCGTGGGTCGCCATCAGGACTGCGGTCCCCGACGAGTTGATGTCGCGGATCAGGTCGAACACGCCTCTCGAGGCCCGCTCATCCAGGTTGCCCATCGGCTCATCGGCCAGCAGGACAACGGGGTCGTGGATCAGCGCCCGGGCCATGGCGATCCGCTGCTGCTCGCCGCCCGACAGCTCGTCGGGATAGGCGCCGGCCCGGGCGGCCAGCCCCACCTGCGCCAGCAGCCGCTGGACCCTTCCCTTGATGTCGCCGCGCCGGGCGCCGCTGACCTCGAGGGCGAACGAGAGGTTCTCCGCCGCCGTGCGGTCGCGGAGCAATCTGAAGTTCTGGAAGACCATGCCGACGCGACGGCGCAACCTGGGGATATCGCGCCGCTTCATACGGGCCGACGAGTAGCCCGATACGCGCACCTCGCCGTCGCTGGGCCGCTCGGCCATATGGATCAGCCGCAGGACCGTGCTCTTCCCGGCGCCCGAGGGTCCAATGAGAAAGGCGAACTCGCCCTTGCGCAGATGGAAGGAGACGTTCTTCAGGGCGAGCCCCGAGCGCGGGTACTCCTTGTAGACGCTGACGAGCTTGATCACGAAACCCTGTCTCCAGGGGCGGAGCTACAGGCAGGGGTACACGCCGTCATTCGCCCGCCAATCTATCCGAGTTCGACTGGGCCGTCAAAGATCGGCGCGCGAACTGCACCGCCGCCGCCAGCGCCGCGCGCATCGAGGACGTGTCCGCGCGGCCGCTGCCCGCGAGGTCGAATGCGGTTCCGTGGTCCGGTGAGGTGCGGGGAAACGGCAGGCCCAGCGTCACGTTGACCGCTCGCCCGAACGCCGCCGTCTTGATCGCCACCATCCCCACATCGTGATAGGGTGCGAGGACGGCGTCGAACTCACCGCGCATGGCGCGGACGAACACGGTGTCGGCAGGGAACGGGCCGTCGACCTCGATGCCGTCGCGACGGGTTCGCTCGATCGTGGGTGCGCAGATCCGTGCCTCCTCGTCCCCGAACAGGCCGCCATCCGAAGCGTGGGGATTGAAGGCGCAGACCGCGATTCGTGGGTCGTCGATTCCCCAGAGCCGGCGCAGTTCCCGGTGGGTCAGCCGTGCGACGGCCTCGAGCCCTTCGGCCGTGTAAGCCTCGGGAACCCGGCTCAGCGCCATGTGTCCGGTGACGAGAACGACCCGCAACGGGGATCCGTGCGGGGTCTCCTCGGCGGCGAGACAGAGGGCGGTGCGGGGAACGCCGGTGAGATCGCGGAGCATCTCGGTGTGTCCGGGCCAGCTGTAGCCGGCGGCGGCGATGGCCGCCTTGTGGATCGGCGCCGTGACGATGGCGTCGACCTGTCCCCCGCGGGCCAGTTCGACGGCGCGCTCGATGGCGAGGACGGAGAGGCGGCCGGCCTGCTCGGCGCCGTCACCCGGCTGCCATTCCCCGACGGCGATGAGCTCGAGCCCGTCGGTTGCGGCGAGCCCTTCGGGTCCCACGAGCTCGAGCTCAGCGGAATCGGGATCGGACTCACGGACGGCGCGTGCCGCCACCTCGGGTCCGATGCCACGCGGATCTCCGAGGGTGATGGCGATCCTGGGCCGCCGCGGCGCCGTCTCCGATCGGTCGTGACTAGTTCGCAGGGTCGTCGTCCAGCCGGATCTCGATGTACGTCTTCTCTCGCAGATCTTCCACGACTCTCTCGACGATCTTCTGCTGCTCCACCTGTTGCCGGATCACGTCGCGGTAGTCTTCCAGCGTCCACTCGCCGCCGGCGCTGCGCTCGATGATCTCGACGACCGACCACTTGGGTGCCGTCCCCGGCGCCGCCAGCTCTATCGGACCCACGATGTCGCCGGCACGAGCTCCCTGTATCGCCTGGCGGAAGTAGTCGGGCAGCTGGTCGAGCGGCCGATCGGTGAGGCTGGCCAGCTCGCTGGGGTCGCCGTACAGCCGGATCAGCGAGTCGATGTTTGCCCCGGCGCGCAGCGCGGCGGCCACCGAGTCGGCGAGCTGCCGGGCCCGGTTTCGATCAGCCTCGGTGATCGTCGGACGAAAGAGGATGTGCCGCGCCTGGCGATCGTTGCCGCGTATGCGCTCCAGCTTGATGATGTGGAAGCCCACGCTGGTCTCCACGATGTCGCTGATTTGACCGGGCCGGAGCGACCAGAGCGCATCCTCGAACTCGGGCAGCAGGTCCCCCCTCTGCACCCAGCCCAGGTTGCCCCCGTCGGGCCGAGACGCCGCGTCGTCGGAGTACTCGCGGGCCAGGCGCGCGAAATCTTCGCCGGAGCGGGCACGGCTCAGCGCTTGCTCCGCCTCTTCCCGGGTGGTCATCAGCTCCTCTTCCGTGGGCCGGGTGGCGATGATGACCTGCTTGAGCGTCACGCTGGCCGGTTTCGGTCCCAGAAATGGCTTCTGGGCCTCGAAGACCTGGCGGATCTCCTCTTCGCTGACCGGCACGGGCTGCAGCTCCGAGATGCGGCGCTGCATGAGGCGCTCCTTCATGATCTGGGCGCGGGCCTGCTCGGTGAGGCGCAGACGGAAGCTGGCGGGCGTTTCGCCGCGGCTGGCGAGGGCCTGCTCGAACTGGAGCGGCGTCTGAAAACGGCGGCGGATCTGGGCGAGCTGGTCCTCGACCATCTGCTCGACCTCGTCGTTGCCGACGGTGATGTCCTCGCGTGCGGCGTGGACCAGCACCACGGTCTCGTTGATGAGACGCTCGAGCGCCTGGCGGTTGAAAGCCTCTCGCTGCGGCGTGTTCGCCGGCGGCACGTCGACACCTTGGCCGGCCTCGAGTGAGAAGATGAACTCCTCGAGCTCGGTGCGGGTGATCACCGAGTCGCCCACGATAGCGACGATCCGATCGACCAGTCCGGTCTGGGTCTGAGCGACCGTCGCGCCGGCCGATGAAAGGAGCGCGCCCACCACGCTGACACCGATGAGCGCTAGACGGAGAGCCTGGCGGCCGGTCATGACCCGTTCTCGCTCCCGCGATTCTCCGTTCCCGGCGGCCCCGCGGCGGCTCGCAGTTCGCGCAGCCGTTCGACGACCAGCGGGTAGCGGTAGGGGTGGATCAGGATCGCCGGCCCGTTGCGCCGCAGGGCCGGGGACGCTCGATCGAGCGTCCGTGTGCCGCGCCGGCCGAGGAACAGCATGTTGAATGCCTGATCCACAGCGGCGGGGATTTCCGGGGCGTCCTGTAGCATGATGGTGGCCCGGTAGCCGGCGTCTTGAGCGGCGACTCGCAGGTCGCCCCGGGCGAGGACGGCGACGCTGTCGGCCTGGCGGTCCGAGAACTCGTAGCCACTCGTTCGGGCGGCACGAGCGATGATCTCGTTGCGTGCCAGCTGGCGGAGCAGCTCGCGGGCGCTAGTCGTGTCGGGGCTCGCGAAGATGGCCTGCGCGTCCGGTCCCGAGCGGACGACAAAGTCGATCCACTCGCCCATGGTGAGCTCGCCGCCGTCGTAGCGGACGAGGATGGCCTGGCGATCGGCCGAGCCGAGGCGATTGAGCCGGGGTGAAAAGGCTATCCGCCTCAGGAGCTGGATGGAGCCTGGGCTGATCTCCACGTTTGCGGCCGCCATCAGCGAGTCGGCGAAGCCAGCTTCAATTTCCTCCGCCCTGCGATCGATCAGATCCTTCTCGAATTCCGGGCGGACCAGATGGAATTCCGGATTGCGCCGCTGTGTGACTTCGAGGATGTGAAATCCGAAGTTGGTCCGGACGAGATCGCTGATCGTGCCCGGCTCGAGATTGAAAGCGATGCTGTCGAGGGGCTCGACCAGTTGGCCGCGTGTCTTCCAGCCGAGATCACCGCCGCGTCTCCCGCTGAGAGGATCAGCCGAGTACCGCTGGGCCAGCTCGGAGAACGACTCCCCCGCGACCAGCCGTTGCCGGATGTCTTCGGCCCGACGACGCAAACTGTCGACCTCGGCCTCGCTGGCATCGTCGGGAACCCATATCACGAGGTGACGGGCCCGTACCCGCACGTACGGTTGCTCCCGCTCGTACATCGCCCGGAGCACCGAGTCGTTCGGGATGGCGCGCGCGCGTAGAAGGTCAGCCTGCAGGAGCCCGGCCAGTGTCCGCTGCGTGTTGAATCGGGCGAGGGGCGCGATATCGAGCCGGGCGAACTCGTCCTCGCGGGCGTACTCGCTGGCCAGAACCGTGTAGCTGACCCACAGGTCGACCGTGCGATCGATGATCCACGTGTTTGCGGGAGCGATGGATTCGGACACCGGGGCGAGCAGCTCGGCCAGGTGATCGATGGTCAGCTCGTAGCCGTTGGCGATCGCCACCGCGTCCCCGTGGCCCTCCATCCCTTCGCGCACCGACGAACAGGCGACTAGAAACGCGGCCAGCGAGAGGACCAAGATTCTTGAGAGTAGTTGATGTTTCATGACTGATTCAACCTGTTCTAACCAGTTCGCGCTGTTCCTCCAATATCCGTTCCAGCGCCTCCACGACGATCGGCGTGACGTCTCGGGCGCCAGGCTGACGAAAGAGCAAGGAGAGTGGTTGGAGGCGCCGCACCTCCACCTCCACCTCGCGTCCGGCCATGGCCTCCCGCAGCGACGTCAATTTCGGCATCGAGCCACGCCGGAAGTTAATACGAGCGGTCTCCGCTGTCGCCAGTACCCTCTCTACTCCTAAGCGGCCGCCGAGGATCCGGATCCGCGAGGCGGCGATGAGGCGCTCGACCTCGGCGGGCAGGGGACCGAACCGATCGCGCAGCTCGGCGGACAGCTGCTCCAGATCCTCCAGATCGGCTACCTTGGACAGCCGGCGGTAGAGGTCGAGCTTCTGCGCCGGATCCGGGATGAAGTCGTCCGGGATGTACGATGCACCGGAGACCGAGACCTCGGGCACCGACGGACGGGGCTCGGCCCCGTTCTGGCCGGCGCGCAGGGCGGCGACGGTGTCCTCCAGCAGGTGAAGGTAGGCGTCGAATCCCACCGCCTGAGCGAAGCCGGACTGTTCGGCGCCCAGCAGATTGCCGGCGCCCCGGAGCTCCAGATCCTTGAGCGCGAGGCGATAGCCGGCGCCGAGCTCGGTATGCTGCTCCAGCAGCTGCAGCCGCCGCTCGGTCTCCAGCGGCAGGTTGTGGGGGACGACGAGGTAGCAGAAGGCGCGGTGGTGCGAGCGGCCGACACGTCCCCGTAGCTGGTAGAGCTGCGCGAGACCGAAGTAGTCGGCGCGATGGATGATCATCGTGTTGGCGTTGGGGAGGTCGAGTCCGTTTTCGATGATCGCGGTGGCGACGAGCACGTGGATGTCGCCGCGGACGAAGTCGGTCATCGTCTTCTCGAGCTGCCGCTCGGGCATCTGGCCGTGCGCGATCTCGACCCGAAGATCGGGGACGAGGCGACGGACCCTGGCGGCGACCTCTTGGATCGACTCGACCCGGTTGTGGACGAAGAAGACCTGACCGCCGCGGTCGACCTCGAGCCGTATCGCATCGGCGATGGTGTCATCTTCCCATGTGATCATGTGGGTGATGATCGGCTGCCGGTTGCTGGGCGGCGTGCGGATCACGGCCAGGTCGCGGAGGCCGCTCAGCGAAAGGTGGAGCGTTCGGGGTATCGGCGTGGCGGTCATGGTGATCACGTCGACACTCTGACGCAGTGCCTTCAGGTGCTCTTTCTGGGCCACCCCGAACTGCTGCTCCTCGTCGATCACCAGCAATCCCAGATCCTTGAACGGCACGTCGGGCGACACCAGGCGGTGGGTTCCGATGACGATGTCGACGCTCCCTTCGGCGAGCCGCTCGATGATCGCTTCCTGCTGCTTGCGGGTGCGGAAGCGGGAGAGCGACTCGATCACGACGGGGTAATCGGCGAGCCGGGCACGGAAGGTGGCCAGGTGCTGTTCGACCAGCACGGTGGTCGGCGCCAGCACCGCCACCTGCTTGCCGTCCTGCACCGCCTTGAAGGCGGCGCGGATCGCGATCTCGGTCTTGCCGAAGCCGACGTCGCCGCAGATCAGCCGGTCCATCGGTCGCGGCCCCTCCATGCCCAGCTTCACCTGTTGGGCGACCCGTTCCTGGTCGGGTGTCTCGTCGTAGATGAAGGCGGCTTGCATCTCGCGCTGCCAGCGGGTGTCGGGGGCGAAGGCGTGGGCCTCGCTTACCCGGCGGCGGGCGTAGAGCTCGAGCAGCTCGGCGGCCATGGTCTGGATGGCCTGCTCGGTCCGCTTCTTCAGCTTGCTCCAGCTCTTGCCGCCCAACCGATGCAGTCGTGGCGCCGGCCGGTCGCGATCATCGCCGGTCTCGGCCATCCACCGTTCGACCAGGTCGGCCCGATAGTGGGGAACGCGGAGGATGTCGCCGCCGGCGTATTCGAGCACCAGCGTTTCCAGCTCCTCGCCGCCGACGCTGACGCGCTCGAGGCCCCGGTACCGGCCGATCCCATGGTCGAGGTGGACGGCGAAGTCGCCGGGGGTGAGCGCGGACAGGGTCTCCAGCGTGGCCCGGCCCACCGTGCGGGGCTGGCGACGCGGCCGGCGGGCGCGGCGGAAGATCTCGTGATCTGTGAACAGCCACAGCGGTGGCGTAGCGTCGGGGACGACGAAGCCGGCAGCCGGCGGAGCGAGGCCCAGGGTGATCTTGCGCGTCGTGGCGGCGCCGGCCGCGTCGGTGAGGATCTCTTCCAGTCGCTCCAGCTGGCCTTCGTTGTCGCACAGGATGAGGACGCGTGCGTCCTCCGCCAGTGCCTCCCGGATGGCGTCGATCAGGCGGTCGATGCGCCGGTCGATCTCGGGGGCGGCCCGGATCCCGAAGTCGATGTCCGCCGCGGCGGCATCGGCCACGATCCGCAGGCGGGCGAAGCGCTCGAGTGCGGCCCGAACGTCCGATGGCGGCCGCTGATAGCGCTGTGGCGTCTCTGAGCGGCGCGCCAGTTCGGTCCAGCTCCTTTCCCGCTCCGCCGCTTCGTCTTCGAGGTCGAGGTGAACGACCAGCATCGACTCGGGGAGAACATCGAGCAGGCTGCCGAGGCTGACGTCGTCGGCCGGACCGGCGGCGTCGCCCCGCTCGTCACGGGGGAAGCGCACGGGGAGCAGCCGGAGATCCTGGAGCTCGGCGATCGAGCGCTGGTCGAGCACGTCGAAGGAGCGAATCGATTCGATCTCGTCTCCCCAGAACTCGATGCGGACCGGGTCGAGCGTCGTGACCGGATAGATGTCGACGATGCCGCCGCGTACCGAATACTCTCCCACGGCTTCCACCATGGGGACCCTGCGGTAGCCGGCGTCCTCCAGCGACTCGATGAGCCCGGCGTGATCGGCCGGCTGGCCCGTCGCCAGACGGATCTCCAGGTCGGTCCAGCTGGAGGGGAGCGCGAAGAGCTCGCCGAGCGCCCGGCCGCTGGTCACGAGGATCCGGGAGCGGCCGGCGAGTGTGGTCTGGAGCGCTTCGACCCGACGGGCGGAGATCTCGACGTGCGGGTCGTCCAGCTCGGGATGAACGGCTTCGCGCTGGGGGAAAACGACGGAGCGGCCGGGCAGCAGCGCCTCGAGGTCCGCCTCGACCTCTTCGGTGACCCGTGCGGACGGCGCGATGAGCAGCAGCTGGTGCACGGCGCCCGATTCGACGAGGGCGGCGGCGAGGGCCACCGGCGCCGATCCGGCGAGGCCCGACAGGGCCTGCTCGGCGCCCGGCCGGGGCAAGGCATCGGCCAGTCGTTCGTAACCGGGTGTGCTGCGGAGGCTATCTATGATCACCGGTACTTCTGTTGCTCTCTGCTGTATCGATCCTGGCCTCGGCGGCCCTCGATCTGGGGGACCCGCGCCGACCGGCCGCCGCCAGGCCGGCTTCGACAATAGAAGCGAGCGCTAGGATCGCTACAAGGGGTAGCCAGGCCCGCCGGCCGCGGCGGGCGCGGAAAATCGCTTCGCGCCACCCTTCCGCTTCGTTCCGCCGGGTCCAGTGCCAGGCCGCATCGGGCAGGATCGACTCCAGTCTCGCTTCGTCCCCGCGGGCCAGGTCGGCTTCGCCGAGGGGCGCGTTGACCGAGAACGCCGCTGCGACACCCGATCCATCCCGCACCACGTAATTGCCCGCCCGGGACGTCTCGAGCCAGGCGCCGCCCTCAACGGGAACCGTCGACCCGTCCGGCCGACGCACCTCGCGGGCCCGGCTGGGCAGCGGGACCGGCGCCGCGGCGTCGTATCCGGTACGGGCCCTGGCGCCGCGCCGGGCCCAATCGCCCAGGGCGACATCGAGGAAAGGCACCATTCCGGCGCTGACCGGCAGGTCCGAAGCCTCGGGCGTCATGGGCGATGCGAGGAGAACGTACGCCGCGCTGGCCGTCGTGGTTCCCCGGATGGCCCATGGTTCACCATCCGCCAGGCGGAGCAGCGCGCTGTCGGCCGGGGCCACCCCCCGGGAGACCAGGCGGTAGGCCCGGCGCACCTCCAGCCCCTCCAGCTCGGGCAGTTCGTCCGAGCCCGCGAGCCGGGAGGCCCCCGCCCCGGACCGGGCGGCCGCTTCGTAGCGCCAGGGGACTCGTGCCGAGGCGAGCCGCGAGTTGAGGAGCGGCAGTTCGAGGGGATCGGCCGGCGGAACCACCACCACCGTGCGGGCGCTCGCGAGCGCGTCTTCGATCCGCGCGCCGCTCCCGGCGATCCAGACCTCCGCGGCGCCGGCCGGCGCCGGCCGGATCCGGTCGCCGGCCGCCAGGACGTCGACGGCCCCCTCGACGAAGGCGCCCGCGTCGCCGACCAGCGCCACCCGGGGAGCCGGACGTGCGAGCCAGGTGAAGTAGCGGCGGTCGTCGACGCTCAGCCCCTCGCTCTCGATCTCGACGTAACCCTGCACCCAGCCGCTGTCCTGGGGCGGCAGTCGCATTAGCGCTGAGATGCCGAACTCCGCCTCGGCCACAGCGATCACGTCGTCGCCGCGGGTCAGGCGAACGATCGTGGGCTCGGCAGGCGGCTCGCCGTCGAACCAGACGAGTGGGACCGAGATCGTGATGTGGCGGCCGGCGGTGAGCGGTGAGATTTCGGGGCTGGGGCTGGCGGGCGCGCCGTTGGCGAGCGGTGGCAGATCGGGGGCGAAGACGACGCCGGCCACGTCCGAAACCACGGCCCCGGCCTCGATCGAGTCGGCCAGCGCACCGGGCAGCGAGTTGGCCTGGAGATCGGTGAGGACGTGGATCTCCAGGGCGCGGCCATCCCCGGCGGCTTCGAGCCAGGCGGCGGCGCTGCGAATCGCCGCTCCGAGGTCCGCCGCGCCGGCCGTGGGGTGCAGGCCCTCGAGGAATCCACGGCCGGCGGCGGACCCGGCCACGGCCGCACGGTCGGGTCGAACCGCGCTGAACAGCGCCACGCGATCGTCCGGTCCGATCAGGTCGAGGGCGATGGCCGCCCGCTCCGCGAACACGTCGATCAGGCGCTGCTCGCCGATGACCCGTGCCGCGCTCTGCGAATCGTCGATGACGATGGCCAGAGCGGTGGGTGCGTGGTCGGAGGGTCCGCCGCGCCCGAAGGTCGGGCCCATGGCGGCCAGGGTGAGGAGGGTGATGATCAGTACGCGAAGTGCTAGGAGCGCCAGGTGGCGAAGCCGCAGGCGACGCGCGTGCCGCCGTTCCGCTCGACGGAGGTACCGAATCGCCGGGAAGAACAGACGGCGCACATCGCGTCGGCGGATGAGGTGGAGGACCACAGGCACGGCCGCGGCGAGGATGGCGAGCCCGAACAGCGGATAGAGGAAGCCGATCATCCCAGACGCGCCCGGGCGTGCAGGTATTCGCCGAGACAGAGGCCCAGGGGCTGGTCGGTCGTGATCGGATGATAGTCCATCCCCCGCGCGCCGCAGGCCCGGCGCCACTTGTCGATGGCGGACGCCACCGCCTCGCGGTAATCGGTCCGCAGCTCCGCTGAGCTGGCCGGCAACTCGTCTCCTGTCTCCGGATCGACGAAGAGCGCGTCACCCACGCCGGGCAACTCGAGCTCGCCGGGATCGAACAGGTGGAAGACCAGTACCTCGTGCCCCTGGTGCGCGAGCTTGCGTAGTGCGCGCCGCGTGGCGCGCTCCTCCACCAGCAGGTCAGAGACCAGGATCACCATCCCGCGCCGCCGCTTGCGGGCCGCCAGGTCCTCGAGCGCGACAGCCGCGGCGCTCAGATGACCTGGCGGCTGCTCGACCAGCAGCCGGACCAGCTCGGACCAGCCGGCCACGGTCCCTCGGGGCGGCAGGCTGCTGGCCACGCGCTCCGCGAAACAGATCAGCCCCGCCAGGTCGCCCTGGCGGATCAGCAGCAGACCGAGGCTGGCGGCGACACGTCGAGCGTATTCCAGCTTGGTCAGGAGACCGGGCCGGCTGCGCCAGTCCATCGATGCGCTGACGTCGACGCAGATGTGGGCGGCGAGGTTCGTCTCCTCCTCGTACTGTTTCAGGTAGAAGCGATCGGAGCGACCGTACATCTTCCAGTCGACGAAGCGGAGGTCGTCGCCGGGTCGGTAGGCCCGGTGCTCGGCGAATTCGACGGAGAATCCCCGGGCGGGCGAGGCATGGAGACCCGAGATGAAGCCGCGCACGACGGCCCGGGCGATGATCTCGAGGCCGCCGAGGGCATCGAGCTCGCTGGGGTCGAGAAGGTCGGGCCTATCCTGGCCGCGGTCGGCGTCTAGCGGCATGGCCTCACTCGCTGCAGCTCTCTCCAGATTTCAGTCGCGCCTAGTGTCGAAAATCGAAACATAACGGCGGCACCGGTCCGCTGGCTAACGCGGGCCGGGCCGACGTTGCACCGGGAGGGGCGGCGCCTGTATGATCGAGACGTCGAAAGTCAAACTGAGCTCGCGCGCCGCCGGCGGGGCCGCGTTCCTGAAAAGAGAGTCATACATGCTGGAAGCGCGAAGCTGCATCGTCGTGGCGGTGGCCGCGACGGCCCTGGCCTCGGGGTGCCGATCGGCGCCGGGTTACACGGACCGGGACGTGGACATCACCGAGGCCGACATGCGGGCCCGGATCGGCTTCCTGGCCGCTGATCAGCTGGAAGGCCGGGGCACCCCGAGCACCGGCCTCGAGCTGGCCGCCAGCTACATCCGGTCGGAGTTCGCACGCATGGGGCTGCAGGCGCCGCCCGGCGGCTACGTGCAGCGCTATCGGCTGGCGATGACCGAGATGGGTGCCGACTGGTCGCTGGCATTGAGCCGCGGGAACCGACGGGCGCTGCTGGCGCTGGGGACCGATTACTGGGGGCTCCCCTGGGCGGCCGGAACGGTGGAAGGCGATCTCCGCTTCGTCGACGCAGTCGGACGTCCGGGGATGCGGGAGACGGGGGAGCCCACGATCTGGGTGGCGCGGCTGAGCGCCGCCGTGCTCCCCCGGGAGTGGCTGGCCGAAGCAGCGGATGCCGGAGCCGCGGGCCTCCTGCTCGTGCTGACGGCGGAGACCGAGGCCCTGATGAGCCACTGGCTCGAGGTAGGGGAGACGCTGTACGAGCTGGGCGATGTCGAGCCGAGCCTGCCTGCCGCGCTGGTGACCGAGAGCGCGCTGGCAGCGGCCCTCGAGCGATTGGGCCTGGAGGCGACGACGACGGCGGGAGCGCCGGCCGGATCCGGCGTCCGGGCCCGACTCGCCGCCGATTTGCGGGCCGAGACGCTGGCGGCGCCGAACGTGATGGGGATCGTCCGGGGCAGCGATCCGGAGCTGGCCGAGGAGTTCGTGCTGCTGAGCGCTCACATGGACGGTCTGGGCGTGGGACCGCCGGTGGACGGCGATTCGATATACAACGGGGCCGACGACAACGCGTCGGGCACATCGGCGCTGCTGGAGGTCGCCGAAGCGGTCGCCGCGCTCGAGCGCCGCCCGAAGCGCTCGATCTTCTTCCTGGCGGTGAGCGGCGAGGAACGCGGACTGCTGGGCTCGTCGTGGTTCGTGGAGCATCCGCCGATCCGTCTCGACCGGGTGATCGCCAACATCAACATCGACATGGTGGGTCGTAACTGGGAGGACACGATCGCGGTGATCGGCAAGCCGTATTCGACCCTGGGCGCCATCGTGGACAGCGTGGCGGCGGCGCACCCCGAACTGTCGATGACACCGGTGGGTGACCGGTGGCCGCAGGAGAACTTCTTCTTCCGATCCGATCACTTCAACTTCGCGCGCGAGGGCATCCCCGCCGTCTTCTTCTTCAACGGCGTGCACGAGGACTACCACATGCCGTCGGACGAAGCCGACAAGATCAAGAACGGCAAGGCGGCGCGGGTGTCACGGCTCATCTTCGAGGTCGCGGTCGCGCTGGCGAACGCCGAGCAGCCGCCCGGTTGGGACGACGCGGCCCGGGCGCGAATCGTCGAGGACGGCCGTTGATCCGGTTCGGGACGGCCGGCTGGAGCTACGACGACTGGCAGGGGGTCGTATACCCGAGGTCGCGTCCCCGCGGCTTCGATCCGCTGGCGTATCTGGCACGCTACTTCAACACTGTCGAGGTCAACTCCACCTTCTACCGGCCGCCGCGACCCGAGGTCCCGGCGCGCTGGGTGAAGCGGGTGGCCGACAACGACGATTTCAAGTTCACGGCCAAGCTGTGGCAGCGCTTCACGCACCAGCGCGACGAGGCCTGGACCCGTGACGAAGCGGAGGCTGTCCGCGCCGGCCTCGACCCCCTGGCCGAACGCGATCGGCTGGGCGCGGTGTTGGTGCAGTTCCCCTGGTCCTTCAAGGCGCGTGACGACTCCTTCGAGTGGCTGGACGATGTGACCTCCGAGTTCTCCGGCTACCCGCTCGTCGTCGAGGTTCGGCACTCGTCCTGGAACACGCCCGAGTTCCACCGCTGGCTGAACGAGCGCGGGATCGGTTTCGTCAACATCGATCAGCCGCAGTTCAATCGGTCGATCGGTCCCACGGCCGAAACGAGCGGCCGGGTCGGCTACGTGCGGCTGCACGGGCGCAACTACGAGGACTGGTTTCGCGAAGACGCCGGGCGCGAGGCCCGCTACGACTATCTCTATTCCAGCGACGAGCTGGAGCTGTGGGTGGAACGGATCAAGGAACTCGGGAAAGACGGATCGGTGGAGGATGTCTACGTGGTCACCAATAACCACTACCGGGGCCAGGCGGCGGCGAACGCGATCATGCTGAGCGCGATGTTGCGTGGCGGGGCGCAGCCGGCGCCGGCGCCGCTAGTGGAGGCTTATTCCGAGGCGCTGCGGCCGTTTGTCGTGCCGGAAGAAGGGCCGCAGCGCCGCCTGCTTTAGGGTGGGAATGGTTGAATCTTGAATTATGATTTCGGGATTCTGAGGTCGGGATTCTGATTTGGGGAAGTTCGAGTTCTCTCCGAATTGTGGAAGCGGATTCGGGGATTCGGGGATTCGGGGGTTCGGGGAGATAGGCAAGTGGCGGCTACTTCTTGGTGGGCTTCTGGTCGTTCTTGCGGGCGGTGGCGATGCTGACGACGAAGATGGCGGTCAGTTCGTCGGCTTCTTGGATCGTCTGGTCGAGTTTCTCTCTCGGTCCCATGCCGAGCTCCCTCAGGTACTTGAGCCAGACCAGGGTCTCGCGGAGCTCTTTCAGGCAGATCTTGAGTTTGTGGATGAAATCCCGGCGGGACTCGCTGGTGCAGGCCTCGGCGTAATTGGGCGCCGGGGCCATTCCACAGCGCATGAGCTGACTCGAGATATGGGTTCCGACCCGGCTGGAGGGGAGACCGCCGGCGATCTTCGACGCCGCCGCCCCCAGCCGCACCAGCCGATCCTCCAGATCCCACGCCCGCTGCTTGCCCACACTCATCCCCCAACTGCCCGAACCCCCGAATCACCGAATCCCCGAATCAGGTTCGGCAATTCGGAGAGAACTCGAACTTCCCCAAATCAGAATCCCGACCTCTGAATCAAGATTGAACGATTTCCATCAACAAACCCTCAACAAAGAAAAGGGGCCCGACGAACTCGCCGGGCCCCGCCTCGACGGATAACGGTTGGTCGTCAGTAGCCTGTCCCCGGCCAGACGCTCAGCGACAGGGCCAGCGCGACCCCGTCGCCGGCTCCGATTCCCCAGCGGCCCGCCGCGAAGTCGAGGTGCACCGGGCCGGCGTAGAGACCGAAGCCGCCGGTGACCGCCAGGCTGTTGAAGTCGGTGGCCAGGCCGGCACGCAACGGCACGACGGAGAGCAGGCGCAGCTCGGCACCGGCCGACAGCTGCCGCTCCCAACGCGCGTTCAGCGAGCCGCCCAGCAGCTCCAGATAGTCGGCCGACAGGCTGAGCATCGAGCCCATTCGCCAGGCCGCGCCGAGCCGCAGCTTCTTCGGGACGTCGGCGCCCTGCAGGTACTCGGACACGCGTTCCTGGTCGGCCAGTGTCAGCTCGCTGAACGCCAGTGTCGTGTCGGTGGACGTGGCACTGTCGAAGTCGGCGTGCGCGGTGTAGCGCTTGAGCTCGAACGCCTCTTCGTCCCACTGTATGTTGGAGAAGGCGTCGATGACCGAGATGCCCGCCACCAGCGAGCCCCACTCCATCGCCGCGCCCAGGTCGGCGGCCCACACGCTCCCGGCATTGAACTCGGTCGAGTTCAGCACCTCGGCGTCCACATCCAGGACGAGCGGATCATAGGTCAGTGCCGTGCCCTGATCCGCCGCTCGGTACAATCCGTGGGCCACGCCGTACTTCACCGTGGCCCCGATCGAGAACTTCATGTCCAGATAATCGAGGGCCGGAATCGTGAACGGCTGGGCGTATGACACGTAGACACTGCTCAGCCCCCAGCCGTCGCCGTGGGAACCGTCCAGAGTGAAGTCGCGGCCCGTGCCGTCCTCGCCCATATTCCCGAACAGGATCAGCTCCGCCGCGTCCGGTGAGACCGCCAGCGCCGTCGATCCGGTGGCACCGACGCCGAAGGCGAACCGCCAGATGCTGAACGCCATGCCCGTCGCGCCCAGGTCGGCGCTCAGCTCGAGCATCCCGTCACCGTCCACGCCACGGATCTCCGCCAGCAGCTCGGACTTGGTCGCGTCATCCAGATACTCTCCGTAGAGATCCTCGATCTGACCGTAGCTCAGCGAGTTGTTGTCCAGGTAGGCGTTGGCGCCCGCCAGCCCGATCGACCAGCCGGGCCGGTCGGACAGCCCGAGGTTGGCCGGATTCCAGAACGGCGATTCGTAGCCGCGGGCGCGGCCGACGTAGGAGTCGGCGAGGCCGGCGCTGCGGGCGCTCGGTGCCGCCATCTGCGCCCCCGCCACGCCCGGCGAGCAGGCGAGGAGCGCGAGAACGATGGTCGTGACCTTGAAGTCCGTGTTGCTCATCGTTGTCCTCCCGCTAGGTGCCCACTCTGACGACCGCCGAGACCTTCAATTCCGTCTCGAGCGATTGGCCAGGTGTGAAGCGACTCAGGTTGCCGGCTCGCGTCCCGGAAGCGACGCCGCGATAGCCCACGTACACCTCGACGAAACCCGCGAACTGCTCGATCTCCGCCACGGTCAACGTTCCCGTCTGCGGCTGGTCCGACACGAAGCTCAGCGCGTCGAGGCGCACCTCGCGGGCCGGGTCGCCGGAGAACAGGTCGCCGGGCGAGCCGGCGATCGAGACCTCGAGCGTTCCCGCGATCTCGATGTCGTGGATCAACTGGAGCTCGTACGCGCCCTCCTGCACGCGCTCGGCGATCTCGGTGCGGATGTCCTCGTCGAAGTCGACGAAGAACTGCTCGTCCAGCGTCTCGTTGTCGACCACCGCCGTGATCGCGGCCACGGAGATCTGATCGAGAATTCCGCCCACCGTGATGCTCAGGCTGTTGTCGATCTGCACCGTCTGTCCATCGTCCGGCGAATGCACGTTGAGCACCAGACGGACACCCTGAGTGATCTCGGCGTTCGTGATGTCGAGGATGACGCTCTTGCGCGTGTTCGCCGGCAGGCTCTCGACGTTGCCGTCGATGAACACGCTGTCCAGCAGGGCACCGCTCCCCAGATCACGGACCGCTATGGCAAGGAAGCCGCCGGCCCCGGGGCGCAGCGGATCGAAGTTGAGCTGGTTGTCGACGAACAGTTCCAGCTGCGCCGAAACGATCTCGATCGAGGCCAGGTCGGGGTCCAGCGGCACATCGAACGAGTCCTGGTAGTCGAAGCTCGGCACGGGCGCCACCGTGCCGTCCACACACGACGGACACATCGTGCCCAACGTGTAGCTCACGCTGTCCGCCTGCGGGGCGACGACGAACGCCCGTTGACCGTCCACCGTCGCCGTGTCCACCGCCGCCGGCAGGAAATCGACCACCGTGATCGGGTCCGAACTGAAGGGGACACTGACGCCCACGTCCCACTCCGGCGCCTGGGGCACCTCGCACGCGGTCATCATCATCATCATCATCGTCAGGGCGACGCCGACCCGCGCGAACGACCCGCGGCGCGCGTCACCTCTTGCCGATCCTATGATGGATAGCACCGGATTACCTCCGCATTCCGTTTGTGGGGAGAGGGCGATGATCGAGCCCGAAGGCTCGTGCAGGCGGGGCGGAAACCGTTGTCGTTCAGGGAGTTGCAGCCGACCCCGGTCGTCCGGCCAGGAGCTTCCACTCCCGACGCCCTAGCTACCCCGCCCCCGGCGGAAAGTTTCCGCCGCCTGGCCCCATCCTGCCAACGAGCGCCACCGTCGCATATATTCAGCGCCTATGGACCCAAAGGCAGAGGGGGGCGATACCCGGTTGAACACGGCGCGAATCCGCAATTTCTGCATCGTAGCACACATAGACCACGGGAAGTCGACGCTGGCCGACCGACTGCTCGAGCGGACCGGTGCGGTCGATCCCCGGCTGATGAAGGAGCAAGTCCTGGACTCGATGGACCTGGAACGGGAGCGTGGGATCACGATCAAGGCGCACGCGATCCGGTTCGGCTACGAGGCGGCGGACGGCGAGACGTACGAACTGAACCTGATCGATACGCCGGGGCACGTGGACTTCACGTACGAGGTGAGCCGCAGCCTGGCGGCGTGCGAGGGTGCGATCCTGGTGGTGGACGCGAGCCAGGGGATCGAGGCGCAGACGCTGTCGAACCTGTTTCTGGCGCTGGAGGCGGACCTGACGGTGGTGCCGGTGATCAACAAGATCGACCTGCCGGCGGCGGAGCCGGAGCGGCGGCGCGGGGAGCTGGCGGAGCTGCTGGGCTGCGAGGAGGAGGAGATCCTTCTGGTGAGCGCGAAGCAGGGGACGAATGTGGAAGCGGTGCTGGAGGCGGTGGTGTCACGGGTGCCGCCGCCGTCGGGCGATCCGGAGGCGCCGTTGCGGGCGCTGATCTTCGACTCCCAGCACGACAACTACCAGGGGGCGGTGCCGTTGGTGCGGGTGGTGGACGGTGCGGTGCGGGAAGGGATGGAGATCGCGTTCGGTTCGAACGATTCGGTCTACGAGGTGCGGGAGGTGGGGTACCTGCGGTTGGGTGCGGTGGCGACGCGGGAGCTGTCGGCGGGCGAGGTGGGCTACCTGGCGGCGGGTATCAAGTCGATCGCCGACACGAAGGTCGGTGACACGGTGCTCGACGCGAACGATCGAGCGGAGAAGCTGCTGCCGGGCTATCGTGAGGTGAAGCCGATGGTGTTCGCGGGGCTCTATCCGGGTGACACCGGCGAGTACGAGCGACTGCGCGGCGCGCTGGAGAAGCTCAAACTGAACGACGCGTCGATTCATTACGAGTTCGAGACCAGCGAGGCGTTGGGCTTCGGTTTCCGTTGCGGGTTCCTGGGGCTGCTGCACATGGAGATCGTGCGGGAGCGGCTGGAGCGCGAGTTCGATCTCGAACTGGTGAGCACGGTGCCGAACGTGGAGTACCGGGTGCACTGCAAGGACGGAGCGCAGGTCGAGGTGGAGAACCCGTCGAAGATGCCGGACGCGGGCAAGATCGCCGGTGTGGAGGAGCCTTACGTGCGGCTGCGGCTGCTGCTGCCGGCGGAGTACATCGGTGGCGTGCAGAAACTGTGTCAGGATCGTCGAGGCGAGTTCGGGCAGCTGGTTTACATCGACGGGCAGCGGGTCGAGATGACGTATGATCTTCCGCTAGCGGAGATGGTGCTCGATTTCTACGAGAAGCTGAAATCGCTGACCCGTGGCACGGGCGGCCTGGACTACGACCTGCTGGGCTTCCGGGAGAGCGACATGGTGAAGCTCGACGTGATGCTGAACGGCGAGCCGGTGGACGCGCTGAGCATGATCGTGCACCGGGACAAGGCGTACCGCTATGGACGTTCGCTGGTGGAGCGGCTGCGGGAGATGATCCCTCGCCAGCTGTACGAGGTGGCGATTCAGGCGGCGGTGGGCAGCCGGGTGATCGCCCGGGAGACGGTCCGGCCGCTGCGCAAGAACGTGACGGCGAAGTGCTACGGCGGCGACGTGACCCGCAAGCGCAAGCTCCTGGAGAAGCAGAAGGAAGGCAAGCAGCGGATGAAGCAGGTGGGCCAGGTCGAGGTCCCGCGCGAGGCGTTTCTGGCGATGCTCGAGGTGGGTCGGGAATGAGCGGCCGAATCTACGTGCGGGCACCGGACGCGCTCGACGAGCTGATCCTGGCGCTGCCGGCCCTGCGGCGGTTGTCGGAGCGAGAGGCCGGGGAGGGCGGGGAGGGTGGGGGGGCCGGAGATGGCGGCTCCCGGGTCGACATCTGGTGCCCGCTTTCGCTGACGCCCGTCCTCGAGATGGCCGGCCTGCCGGCGGAGATTATCCCGTTGCCGAGGCAGCCGGCGTGGAAGACGGCGCGCTGGCTCCGGGGCTCGGGCTATTCGGGTGCGTATCTGTTCAGCCGCGCCCCGGCTGCGGCCCTGGCCGTTCGCCTCGCCGGGATCCCGCGGCGCGGCCGGGCGGCCGCCTACCGGGCGGGGAAGGGAGAGCATCGAAGCGTCGAGTACCTGCGGATCGTCGATCCGGAGTGGAGTGAAGGGCGGCCCGCGCCGGCGCGGCTGGAGGTGCCGATCCGGGCGCGGGAGGATTTCCGGCGCCTGGTGACGGGCCGCTTCGAGCGCCCGGCCGTGGCGATCGTTCCGGGCTCCCGGGCCCCGGCCCGACGTTGGCCGGAGGGCCGCTTCACCGCGCTGGCCGGGCTGCTGAGCGGCGACGTCGGCACGGTGGTGGCGTTCGGCGGCCCGGGTGACGAGGTGCTGGCGGCGCGGGTGGCCGCCGGGGGTGGCACGCGAGGCGTGGACCTGGGCGGTCGCACCAGCCCCACGGTCTTCGCGGCGGGCTTGTCGGAGTGCGATGTTGCCGTGGCCAACGACAACGGGGCGCTGCAGTTGGCGGCGGCGGTGGGAGCGCCGGGCGTGGGGATCTTCGGGCCGCGGAGCCCGGGGCGGTTCGGGCCGCCGGTCGCCGGGATCCAGGCGCTGTGGCACTCGATGTTGCCGTGCGCGCCGTGTGGCCGTGAGGGCTGTCGTCGTTTCGGTCGCGGCTCGATCCTGTCGGAGGCGCGGGACGAGTGCACGCAGTTGATCGCGGTCGAGGCGGTGGCCCGGGCGGTGAGAGAACAGTTAGAGGAAGCGAGGGCGACGAGCGATGTCTAGGTCGAAAGCCGATTGGATCGTCGGAGTCGATATCGGCGGTACCAACATCAAGGTCGGTGTGGTCCCGTTCGACGGTGGCACGCCGCTGGCCGTGCGCGTCGAGCGCACCGAGGTGCAGCGCGGCGCCAAGTTCGTGGTCGATCGCGTGGTCAAGATGATACAGGACGCCATCGAGGAGGTGGCCAAAGCGGAAGGCGCGGGCACGGATGCCTTCGCGGGGATCGGGATCGGCTCGCCCGGCCCCCTCGATCGCCGTACCGGCACGGTCATCTCCACGCCGAATCTCGGGTGGCGCAACTTCCCGTTGCGCGACCTGATCCGGAACGCGGTTGGCCTGCCGGCCACCCTGGACAACGACGCCAACGCGGCGACCTACGGCGAATGGTGGCAGGGCGCGGGCCGCGATGTGGACACCGTGGTCGGCGTCACCCTGGGCACTGGCATCGGTGGTGGCATTGTGCTGAACGGCGTGCTTCATCACGGTGCCTCCGACGCGGCAGGCGAGCTGGGCCACATGACTATCGACTCGACGGGCCGCAAGTGCAACTGCGGCAACTACGGCTGCCTGGAGGCCTACGCCTCGGGCCCCGCCATCGCCGCCCGGGCGATCGAAGGTCTCGAGGCCGAGGTCCCCTCGCTGTTGCCCGAGCTGGCCGGCGACCCGAACAGCATCACGGCGGAGACGGTCTACGACGCCGTCGTGCAGGGTGACCCGTACGCGACGGAGGTGCTGCACGACACGGCGAAGTTCCTCGGTGTGGGGCTGGCCAATATCATCAACATCATCAATCCGGACCTGCTGGTGATCTCCGGCGGCGTGACCAAGGCCGGGGACCATCTGTTCGAACCGCTGCGGGCGGAGATCCGCAAGCGGGCGTTCCGCGTCGCCGAGCAGGCCTGCAAGATCGTGCCGTCGTCGTTGAACGGCACCGCCGGGATCATCGGTGCGGTGGCCTGCTTCAAGAAGGAGACCTACGGGAGCGTATGAGCGAGGGCTCGCGTCGGGGCCGCCCTCCCATTAGCTTGAGCGGCGGTACCTACCTGTTCCGCTCGCAGCATCCGCTCACGTATCAGGCGGGCCCGTCACGGTTCGGGCCCACGCGACGGGGACGGTGACACGGGGCTCAGCGGCCTGAAAGCATGCGCGTCCTCGGAATCGTTGGCACCATGGTGTGGGATACGATCTGGCGTGACGACGACGTCGGGTCACCGGTGGAGGAGTGGGGAGGAATCACCTACGCGCTGGCAGCCGCCGATGCGGTCCGGCCGCCGGACCTCGAGGTCCGGCCGGTGATCCGGTTGGGTCGCGACCTTTCCCAGCGCGGCCTCTCGTTTCTGGGCGAGCTGACGTCCATCGACACCTACGACACGCTCTCGATCGTCGACGAGCCGAACCCGCGGGTGGAACTGCATTACCGCGGGCAGGAGCGCCGCTGCGAACGACTGCACGGCGGCGTGTCGCCGTGGAGCTGGTCCGAGCTGGAGGCGCGGGTGCACGGGTGCGACGCCCTCTACGTCAACTTCATCACCGGCCGCGAGCTCGACCTGTCCGTCGCCCGCCGGCTGCGCGAGACGTTCGCAGGGCCGATCTATGCCGACATCCATTCGCTCATGCTCGCCACGGGACCGCAGGGCGAGCGGCGGCTTCGGCCACTGGAGCGCTGGGCGGACTGGCTGGAATGCTTCGATGTCGTGCAGGTCAACGAGGACGAGCTGCGGACGCTGAGCGCCCATTGGGGCGATCCCTGGGCGTTCGCGGCCGACGTGGTCGGGCGTCGAACGCGCCTGCTGTTTGTCACGCTGGGCGCCGGCGGTGCCGTCTATTTCATCACGGCCGGCTCGTCGCCCCTCGACGGACCGCTCCGGCGCGATGCGCCCGTGCAGACCGGCAAGCTGGCCGTCGAGCCGTTGGAGGGTGGGGACCCGACGGGGTGCGGCGACGTGTGGGGTGTCACGGCGATGTGTGGGCTGCTGGCGGGTCGCGGCGTGGAGGACTCGATGCGCCGGGCGAACGCGGCGGCCCGACGCAACGTGTCGCATTGCGGCGCGTCCGGGTTGAATCGATACTTGAGAGGCGAGCTCGAGCGTGCTTGAGGGCGACGCGGTGATGCTTTCCGGGAGTGGCCGATGACCTACGTGCTGGCGGCGCCGGACACGCTGGACGAGCGGGGGTTCGAGTCCCTGGTTGCCGGCTGGAGCGAGGCGGAGGGGAACCGGCTGCTGCTCGACGCCCGTCACGTGCGCTGGGTGAGCCCGTACGGTGTGCTGGGGATGCTCGCCGTTGGGAGCGTGGCCCGGGCGTATTTCGGCGAGGCGCCACTGTTCCAGCCGCCGGAGAACCGGAACGTGGCCAGCTACCTGGCCCGCATCGGCTTCTTCGAGCACGCGGCGGAGATCTTCGAGCTGCCGGGTCGAATTCCGCGCCGGGCGGCGAAGGACTCGGAGGGACTGCTGGAGGTCACGGCGATCCGCTCGCATCAGGACGTCCACGAGGTGGTGGACCACGTGGAGACCCGGTCGGCGACGATCATCGGGAAGCGGTTGGGCTACCCGCCCACCGCGGTGCTGCACTTCAGCATGATACTGTCGGAGGTGTGCCAGAACATCGTCGAGCACGCGGAAGGCGATGGTTGGGTGGCCGCCCAGACCTACAACTGGAAGCAGCGGGTCGGCGGTGTGGTCGTGGTGATCGCCGTGATGGACATCGGGATGGGTTTTCGGGGATCGCTGGCCCGGGAGCACGCGCAGCGGTTCGGGGAGACCTGGTCGGACCGCAAGGCGCTGGAGGCGGCGTTCCTGCACGGCCTGTCCCGGTTCCGCGACCCGGGTCGCGGGCAGGGGCTGCAGGGGATCCGCAAGCAGACCTCGCGTTGGAACGGGCTGTGCACGATTCGGAGCGGCACGGCCCAGATCGCCGAGGTGCCCGACTGGATCGACCGGGCGCCGATCGTCAGCGGGTTGCCGGATTTTCCGGGCGCCCAGATACAGGTGGTATTGCCGGAATTCGTCCCGCCGGATGAGAACCGACGAGGAGGGCGTAGGAATGCATAGTGGCTTGGGCGGTGGTGTGCGGACGGTGCTTCGAACTTCGGTGGCGACGCTCTACAGCAATCTGGTGACCCGGCCGACGGGTGAGGCGGTGCGGACCGCCATCGAACGACAGATCGAGGAGTCGCGGGCACCGTGCCTCTCGATCCTCGACTTCACCCATGTCGGCGTGCTCGACCTGAGCTGTGCCGACGAGGTCATCGCCAAGCTGCTTCTCAAGTACCGCCGGCCCGACCGGCCGGCCGAGGTCTTCTTCGTCGTGCAGGGCGCCAGCGAGCATCACCGCGACCAGATCGAGAGCGTGCTGGAGCGGCGCAACCTGGTGCTGGTGGCGCTGGACCGTCGGGGTCCGGCGCTGCTGGGGCGGACGCCGTCGCGCCTGAAAGAGGCGTGGCAGCATCTCGATCGTCTGGGCGCGACCGCCGTCGGCCAGTTCGCTTCCGAGCGCGGCGTCGCCGAGCCGGTGGCGAACTCGTGGCTCCGGCGACTAGCGGAATGGCGATTGGCCGTGCCGGATGGGCGAACGCGCTACGCGAGCCTGGGGTCGGCGATCGGGTCGGGCTATCCGGTCGGGCCGGGGGAGCTGCCCGGCCTGGCGGCGGACGGAGGGGTTGCTGGGTACGAGGAGGGCGGCGCGGTGCTTTAGAGGCGTGAATGGACGATGTTCAACGTTCAATGTGTAAGTCTCGAGTCGAACGGCATCAATGTGCACGTTCAATTTCCAACTCTCAATGACTTGGAAATTGACAATTGAGTCTGAACATTGATGCCGTTCGACTTGATAATTGAACGTTGAACATCGTCCATTCGTTCTTTCTACGAACTCTGCCGGTAGTAATAATCCAGATAATAGCGGTCGGCGGCGCCCTCCGGCTTGATCAGGTTGAGCACCGAGCCCACCACACGAGCGTCCACTCGCTTGAGCTGCTGGACCGCCCGCCACGCCGCTCGCCTGTCGGTCTCGTCTGCCTTGAGAACCAGCACCGATCCGTCGGAGAGCGCGGCCAGCACGGCGGCGTCGGCGACGGCCAGCACAGGCGGCGCGTCCAGCAAGATCCAGCGATACTCCTCGCGCCAGGTGGCCAGCAGGTCGGCCATCGCCTGTGATCCCAGCAGCTCCGACGGGTTCGGGGCGTGCTGGCCCGCCGGAAGAAAATCGAGGCCCTGACGGACCGCCGGTCGAATCGCTTCGCGGACGTCGACCTGGCCGACGAGTAACTCGGTGAGGCCCGGCGAGCGGAGGACATCGAAGGCGTCGTGGAGCTCGCCGCGGCGCAGGTCGGCATCGATCAGCAGGCTGCGGTCCCCCCGGGCGGCGAGCACCGCCGACAGGTTGGCGGCTGTGGTCGATTTCCCCTCGGCGGGCCCAGGGCTCGTGAAGACCAGGCTGCAGAGTAGTTCCTCCCGGGCGGTGGAGAAGGCCAGGTTGGTGCGCAGCACCCGGTACGCCTCGGCGGCCGAGCCTTCGGGCTCGCTGACGAGCACGACCTGGCTGCCCCGGTCGGCGACGGTCTCCTCGATCCGCGGGATCCAGCCGAGCACCGGGATGCCGAGGGCCCTCTCCACATCGCTCGTCGAGTGAACGCTGCGATCCACGTACTCCAGGAAGAAGGCGGCCCCGACGCCCAGCAGCAGGCCCAGCAGGCCGCCGAGCAACACGTTCATCCGGCGGCCGCCGCTGATCGGCCAGGCGCGGCTCGCCGGATCGAGGACATCGACGTAGGGCGCGATCTCCGCCTCGGCGATCTGGGATTCCTGGTAGCGGGCCAGCAGGTACTTGTAGGTGTCGTTGTAGATCTCGACTTGCCCCTCGAGGCTCGATAGCTCGGTCTCGACGGCGGGCAGCGAGCGGAGCTCGCCCTGCAGACCCGCCAGCGACCGGCTCAGCGCGTCCATTCGGGTGTCGATGGCCGATACCGCGTTGCCCGCCGCCTGCACCAGCTGCTCCTGCGTCTCGGCGATCCGCCGATCGAGACCCACGATCGCCGGGTGAGCCGGATCCTTCCCCAGCGGGCCCAGCTGGGCGCTCCGCTCCTCCAGCAGCTCGAGCAGCCGCTCGTAGTAGTAAGCGATCGTGCGGTTGACCTCCTCCGCGGAGACGAGGGCGAATTGCTGGACGTCACCCGGGTTCAACCCCTCGCGCCTGACCTTGTCCACCAGATCGGTGTAGAGGGCGCGCTCGACGAGGAGCGCCTCGATCTGATCCTGCAGAGTCGACATGCGCTGCAGGATGCGCGCTTCTTCCGAGTCCAGGCTGGTCAGATTGTTGCTCTGCTTGTAGGCCTCGACGGCGCGGAGCGCGCCCTGCAGATCCGCCGCGGCCTCCTCGAGCCGCTCGTTGATGAAGCGGGTGCGAGCCAGCGCCCAGTCACGCACGCGACGCACGCCGAGATCGCGCAACGCTTCCGCGGCCGTGTTGAGAATCGCGGGAACCAGCAACGGATCGCTGCCCGTATACGTGACGTCGATCAGGTTCGTCTCGGGCCGGATCGACGCCGCCAGGCCCCCGCTCACCATCGATTCCGCCGCGGTTCGCGGGATCACACGGAGCCGGTAGGTCCCGGCCTCGACGCCGGGTCGGACCGTCAGCGTACCGGCGGCGAAACCGATCGGCCGACCCACCTGGCCCGCGCTCGCCGAACCCTCGGCCTCCGACTCGATGGACACGCTCCCGTCGTCCTCCACCCGGATGCGGTGGATCGCCGCCGGGGCCTGCGGATCGAGCCGGATTCGCTCCAGCAGCAGACGGCGTGGTATGTCCAGGGAACGGGCCCGCAGCTGCAGGCTGTCGACGACCCAGTCGGCCACCGCCTGGGTCGACAGCTGCTGCAGCTCCGACTCCACCGGATCGGTCCACAGCATGTTGGAGGTCACGTCCTGATCGCCCAGGTGGCCCATGCGGCCCCGGGGGTCGCCGACCTGGAGGGTCAGGGCCGAGCGATAGAGCTGCGGGCGTTGCGAGGCGGCCCAGAACGCTGCGGCCAGCGCGGCTACCGTGGTCAGCACGACGAGCCAACCACGGCGCCGCACGATGCGCCAGTAGTCCTCCAGGTGGACGCGATCGTATGACGTTTCGATTTCGGCGTTGCCTGTGTTGGAAGGGCTCACCGGTCGTTCCTGCGCTCTCCCACCCCACCTCCCACCGGACAGTGCCGTATCGGCCATGGCAAGGGAGGAACGATCAGCCGTTGCAGATAATGTGCCGCGCGCCGCTTCCGAACGCAACACCTTGGGCTCTGCCAACTTGGCGGTCCGACGCCGTTGACCGGCCGGCGGCTCGTCAGTAGATTTTGAAACGCAGTTTCAAACAGAGAGCGGCCCCGCGCCGCGGAGACAGATATCGGCATGACGACGACGACGACCTGGGACAGGATCGAGGCGGTCATCGACGAGGTCCGCCCGGCGGTCCGGGCCGACGGTGGCGACATCGAGCTGGTCGGCTTCGATGAGAGCGAGGGCCGGGTCGAGTTGCGCCTGGTGGGGGCGTGCCACAGCTGTCCCTACTCGCTGATGACCCTGAAGGGCGGGATCGAGCACCGGCTGCGCAACCTGTTGCCGGAGGTGAAAACGGTCGTGGCGCTATAGAGGTGCCGGTTTCCCGAAAGGCCGCCGGCATGGGGAAACCCCTGCCGGCTTTTTGTTGCGGCCCCGCTCGCCCGGCCGCGCGAGCGGGATCCGAAAAAATCCTGACATCGTAAAGAGACGGGCCGAGATGGCTGATGATAGGGCATTACTGACCCGCGTAGTCGAAGCACTGCAATCGATCGTCCACCCGCGGACAGGCAAGGACATCGTCACGTCCGGTCTGGTGACGGGGCTGAAGCTCGACGCGCCCGGCCGGGTGAGCTTCGGTCTGGTGACCGGGCCCGACGATCCGCCCGACTTCACCGATGTGGCTCGAACCCGGGCGAGCGCGGTGGAGGGGATCGAGGCGGTGCAGGTCGAGACGAAGGGTGAGACGTCGCGGGTCGGACGCAAGTTGCCCGTGATGAACCCGAGCGGCCCGCAACCCTCGGAGCCGCCGCCGCAGGGGCGCCGGCCCACGGCGCCGCCGGAGCCGCAGGCGCTGGAAGGGGTCCGTCACGTGCTGGCGGTCAGCTCGGGGAAGGGCGGCGTGGGCAAATCGACCGTGGCCGCCAACCTGGCCGCGGCGCTGGCCGCCGAGGGGTCCGTCGTCGGTCTGATGGACGCCGACGTCTACGGCCCCGACATCCCGATCATGTTCGGCGTACACGCCCGGCCTCGCGTGACCCCCGACGAGAAGGTGGTTCCGTTGGAGGGCCACGGCGTCAAGCTGATGAGCATCGGCTTCCTGCTCGATGAGGACACCCCGGCCATCTGGCGTGGGCCCATCGTGATGGGGATCATCCGGCAGTTCCTGCAGCAGGTCGCCTGGGGCGAGCTCGATTATCTGATCGTCGACATGCCGCCCGGAACCGGTGACGCCCAGCTGTCGCTGGTGCAACTGGTCAAGCTCGACGGGGCGATCATGGTCACCACGCCGCAGGGTGTGGCGACGTTCGATGTGCTGAAAGGGATCAAGATGTTCGAGCGGGTCGAAGTGCCGGTGCTGGGGCTGGTGGAGAACATGAGCGGCTTCGTCTGCCCCCACTGCGGCGAAGAGAGCGAGGTGTTCGGTCGCGGCGGCGGAGAGAAGCTGGCGGCTACCGCCGGCGTGCCTTTCCTCGGCTCCGTACCGCTGGGGATCGCCGTGGTCAAGGCGGGCGACAGCGGGCGCCCGACAGTGGTCGGCGAGCCGGAATCCCCGGAAGCGAAGGCGTTCGTCGAGCTGGCGGGTAAGGTGGCGGAAGAACTGGAAGCGAGCGCCCAGGCGAAGAATTAGGGTCGAGCGGAAGGTCGAGTCTCGGATTCCACCCACCGCAAGCGCCGACAGCCCGCCCGACGCTCGCTGAGGACCTCATCTCCGCGGACCATCGCCGCGGGAGGGCGAGCGGTCATTGCGCTATCGAGAATCGTTCGCTACTTTCCTATGGGCAACCCATAGGAAGGGACGGCGATGGTCAAGAAGATGGACGTCCAGCCGGGCACGCTCGCCCTGATGATCCTCAAGACCCTCGAGGTGCTCGGACCGCTTCACGGCTACGGCATCGCTCGCCGGATCGAGGAGACGAGTAAGTACCGCCTGAAGCTGAACTACGGCACGCTGTACCCCGCGCTTCTCAAGCTGAAACAACAGGGTTTCGTCACGACGGAATGGCGTCTGTCGGAGAACAACCGTCGTGCGAAGTATTATTCGCTCACCGCCGCGGGGCGTAAGGAGCTGGCGCGCGAAACCCGCGAATGGTATCGGACGGCCGACCTGATCGCCGCCTTCCTGGCACCGCGGAGGGAGGCGTCATGAGACACCTTCGCGCCATGCTCGCCCGCATCGCTGGAATCTTCGCCGGACGCCTGGCGGAGGACGACCTCCGCGAGGAGCTGGAAGCGCATCTCGAGATGGAGACGGCGGAGAACATCCGACGTGGCATGGATCCGGACGAGGCGCGCCGGCAGGCGCTGCTGGCCGCCGGGGGTCTCACCCAGGCCGCCGAGGCCGTCCGCGAACAGCGCGGACTGCCCTGGGTCGAGAACCTTGCGGCCGACATCAGGTACGCAACCCGCGGCCTGCGCCGCAGCCCCGTGTTCACGGCCGTGGTCGTGATAACCTTGGCCCTCGGCATCGGGGCCAACACGGCGATCTTCAGCGTCGTCCACGCCGTGCTGCTCAAGCCGCTGCCCCACCGTGACGGCGATCGGTTGGTCTACCTGCGACATTCGGTGGACGGACCCGGGGGAGAGAACATTCTCTTCTCGGTTCCGGAGGTGGACGATTACCGCGAGGGCGCTCCGTCGCTGGGCCGCATCGCGGAATACTCGCCGTGGTTTCATACCCTGCAGGGGGACGACGACGCCGTCCAAATCGACGTGGGCCTCGTCACCGGCAACTTCTTCGAGGTGCTGGGGCTTTCCCCGGCGCTGGGCAGGCTCACGCAGTCGAGCGACGACGGGGCCGGAGTTCCGCCGGTGATGGTGCTGACCCACGAGTTCTGGCTGAAGCGGTTCGGCGGCGATTCGAGCATCGTGGGCCAGCAAGTGAGACTCGACGGCCAGTCGGTGTCGGTGGTCGGGGTGGTCGAGCCGGCGCCGTTCTATCCCGACCGTGTGGACGGGTTCCTCAACATGGTGATCAGCCCGCACCACCTGAGCGCTCTGATGGTCCAGGGGCGCACGCATCGCATGACCGAGATGATCGCCCGGCTGGCGCCCGGTGCCAGCCTCGAGCAGGCGAGGGCGGAGGTGGCGGCGGTCCACGCCCGCGTGCGGCGCGAGTTCAGAGACGCATACGATCCGGGATCCCATTACCGCGTCGCGGTGATCCCGTTCAAGCAAGCGCTGGGGGAAGACGCGCGGCTGACGCTGTGGATGCTCATGGCCGCGGCCGCCTTCGTCATGATCATCTCGACGGCGAACGTCGCCAACCTGACGCTGATGCGCGGCGTACACCGGGAGCAGGAGCTCGTGGTGCGCGCGGCGATCGGCGCCGGGGTGGGGCGACTGCGACGGTTGCTGCTGGTCGAGAATCTCGTGCTGGCCATCGCGGGAGCCGCCCTCGGCCTGTTCATCGCGATCGGCGGCCTCGAGCTGCTGGTCTCACTGGCCGAGCGGTACTCGCCGCGGGCGAGCGAGATCCGACTCGACCTCGTGGTGCTCGGCTTCACGCTCGCGCTCTCGGTCTGCGTCGCGCTTTTCCTTTCGTTCGTGGCTTCGCTGCCCAAAGAGAGGAGCTTCGCCGCCGCGATCGGGGCGGGCGGCCGGCGCGTGAGCGCGAGCGCCAGCAAGCAGAGGCTGCAACGCGGACTCGTGGTCGCGCAGATCACGGTATGCGTCGTGCTGCTCGCGGGCGCGGGATTGCTCACCCGTACGATGATTCGGCTCTCCCAGGTGGACACCGGTCTGCGGACCGAGGAAGTGCTGACGATGACGGTGCCGTTGGTGGATCCGGCACAGTTTGACGCCGAGGCCGACGCGGCAGCCAAGGAGCAGTACGATCGTATGCGGCGCGAGGTCAGGGCGCTGCCCGGTGTCGTCGAGGTGGGGATCGGGTCCACCATGCCGCTGCGTGCCTCGTGGATCCGATTAGACGTCAAAGCGGAAGGCGAGTCGCTCGCTGTCGGCGAGGCGATACCGCGCGCCGACTTTCGAACCGCGAGCCCGGAGTACTTCCGCGCCGCCGGGATTCCGCTGCTCGAGGGGCGGGAGTTCACGTCGAGCGACCGGGCTGGCTCCCGCAGGGTGGTGATCATCAACGAAACGTTCGCTGACAAGTTCTTCCCCGACGAGGACCCGCTCGGCAAGCGGATCGCGTGGACGGGCGACGTGCTGCGATTCACGCCGTTCAGCGGCGATTGGCGCACGATCGTCGGCGTCGTCGGGGATACGCAGGATGGCGGGCTGGATGCGGAGCCGCGATCCGTGGTGTTCATGCCCTTCGCGCAGGAGCCCGCGGTGCTCGGAGGGCTGGTGATCCGCGCCGAGGGCAACGCTTCGGACCTGGCGGCCGCGGCGACGCGTATCGTCCGAAACATCGTCCCGACGACCCCGATCGAGAACGTGCTGACCGTGACGCAGATCAAGGATCAGAGCGTGACGCCCCGGCGTCTGAACGCCGCGCTCGTCTCGTCGTTCGGCATCCTGGCGGCCATCATCGCGGCGGTGGGCATCGCCGGCATCCTGGCATTCTCGGT
>JAACAK010000083.1:158822-187476 GCA_011774835.1 Candidatus Kutchimonas denitrificans
GGGACCCTGGTGGCGATGGGCCTGGCGCTGGGTATTGCCGGAGCCGCTCTCGCCACACTCGTCATCCGCGGGCTGCTCTTCGGCGTCGAGCCGCACGACCCGATCACGTTCATCGGCGTCGCCGCGATGATGGCGGCGATCGGGATCGGGGCCTGCTGGATTCCGGCGCTTCGTGCGGCGCGGATCGACCCGGCGATCAGCATGCGCTCGATGTAGCAGGCTTATCCGTGCGAATCACGCTGCTGATTCACATCCTCGCCGGCGGCCTGGCGCTGATTGCTGGCTTCGTGGCGATCTATGCGGCGAAGGGGGCGACCCTGCATCGCAAGAGCGGGACCCTGTTCGTCTACGCGATACTCGCGATGGCGCTCTGTGGGATCGTACTCGCCGTCGGGCGGAATGCTGCGCCGGCGATGAATATCCCGGCTGCGGCACTGACTCTGTACCTGGTGGTCACGGCGCTGATCACGGTCCGCCCCCCTGCCGCCGGCTCGCGTCCGCTGCATCTCGGTCTCATGCTCGTCGCGTCGGCGGTTTCCCTGAGCAGTCTCAAGTTCGGCGTCGAGGCGCTGGCTGATGGCGGCACGAGGAAGGGGATCCCGGCCTTCCCCTTCTTCCTGTTTGGTGTGGTCGGACTGCTCGCGACGGTGGGCGACGTGCGGGTGATACGGAACGGCGCCCTTCGGGGCGCGGGTCGGCTCGCGAGGCATCTGTGGCGCATGAGCTTCGCGCTGTTCGTCGTGACCATGTCGTTCTTCATCGGCCAGGCGCAGGTGATCCCCCGGCCGATCCGCATCCCGGGCCTGCTCGCGCTTCCAGTGCTGGCCGTGCTCATCACCATGTCATACTGGCTGTGGCGCGTCCGAATTCGAGGAAACTTGCGGAGCATCGCCCGCTTCAGCGCGTCTGGGCCCGATCAAACGACCAGCGCGACTTGTGAGGCGGCGCCGGCGTCACACGCGCGGACCCTCGGCATCCCGGAGCGCATATGACTCGCACGACGAACGCACGAATCGCCGGCTTCACGTTCCTCTTCTACATCGCGACCGGCGTCACCGCGATGGTCCTGTTCAACCAGGCGACTGGCGCCGGGGGGATCGCCGCGAAGCTGGCGGGCGTCGCACAGCACTCAGCGGGGGTGCGCCTGAGCGTCGTGCTCTCGCTGGTCATGGTCTTAAACGCCCTGGTGCTGGCCGTGACGCTGTACGCGATCACGCGCGACGAGGATCCGGACCTCGCGCTGCTGGCCCTGTCCTGTCGCATCGGCGAGGGCGTGATCAACGCCATTCCCGTCATCGCTACGGTGGGGCTGTTGTGGGTCGCGACCGGGGCCGTCGGGGCGGCTGCCAGCGACGCCGCTGCGGCGAATGCGCTCGGCGCCTTCCTGTTTGAAGTGCTGGACTGGTGCTTTCTCATCGGAGCTACCGTCTTCGCCGTGGGCAGCACGCTCTTCGCCTACCTCTTTCTGCGCGCCCGAAGCATCCCCGTGTGGCTGGCTTGGCTTGGTGTGGTCGGCTCGGTCCTGCTGGTCGTATTCCTTCCCGCGCAGCTCGCCGGATTGATCAGTGGCCTGGTGACCGACCTCATCTGGGTACCCTTAGCCATATTCGAAGTGGTGCTGGGATTCTGGCTGCTCATCAAGGGCGTCGCCGTGCCGGAGATGCGATGAGGACCCGGGCAGGGTTCGTCCGCTGTGCCGAAGACCCTGCGCTCGGGAGTTGCTTGGAAGGCCATGTCCGAGTTGCCGCTCCCCGACGTGGCAGCGGCCGTGCCCGATGCCAATAGGGCGCCCCGCGAACAGCCGACTCGAGGTCATCAGTCATATGACCAGCGGTAGTCCGAACGCAGCACAGGCCAGAGCGGCAAGGCTGGCGGGCGCCATGTATCTCATCGGCATGGCAACTGGGATCTTTGGTGAGTCCTTCGTTCGGGGTTCTCTCATCGTGGCCGGGGACGCTACGCAGACAGCGCAGAACATCATCAGATCGGAGCCGCTGTTTCGTATCAGCATTGCGACCGACCTATTCGCTTATACAAGCGTGGTGGTGCTGACCTGGGCCCTGTTTGTGTTGCTCAGGCCTGTAAACAGAGACCTGGTCTTCCTTGCGGTGTTATTCCGGATCGCCGAGGTGGCGACTCACTTCGTGGCGACGCTCAACAGCCTGGTTGTTCTCCGATACCTGAGCGGAGGAGAGTATCTCGCTAGTCTCGATGCGAACCAATTACACACCTTGGCCCGAGTAGCCGTTAGCGCCCAGGGCGCCGGGCTGAACACCGGGTTCATACTCACTGGTTTGGGATCGACGGTGTTCGCCTACCTGCTGCTGAAATCCGGGTACGTACCCAAGCCGCTGGCGGCGTGGGGAGTGTTCTCCTCCTTGCTGCTGGCGACGTACGCGATGTCGGTCGTGGTCTCCCCGGCCGTAGGGAAATATTGGGTCGTCGCTATGGCTCCCATGGGTGTGTACGAGATCACACTCGGCTTTTGGCTGCTGCTGAGAGGCGCGGCGATCACGTCAAGCTCAGTGAGCGCGGCCTAGCGCTGGGTCGCAGCGGACGGTCCGCTGCACGTGGCGCCGGCGAACCGAAGGGTAAGGCGGCACATTCAGGCCGTGTAACAAGCCGTCGTTTCGGAAGAACTTGAATGACGAACGCGACTACGGAAGCGGGGCAAGCGAGGGCTGCCAGGATCGCCGGCGCCATGTACCTCATCGCCCTGGCTGCTGCGGTCCTGGGTGAGTACTTCGTTCGGGCATCTCTCATCGTGCGTGGCGACCCCACACAGACCGCGCAGAACATAATAGAGCACGAACGGCTGTTTCGCATAGGCATCGCCAGCGACCTGGTCTCTTTCACGGGAATTGTGGTGCTTACCTTAGCGCTGTACGTGTTGCTCAAGCCCGTGAACGAGGATCTGGCCATGCTTGCGGCGTTTTGGTGGCTTGCCGAGGCGGCGATCCTCTGTGTCTCGACCCTCGGCAACTCGATCGTTCTCGCGCTCCTGAGCGGCGCGGACTTTCTGAAGACGTTCGCTCCAGGCCAACTGCACTCCCTGGCCGGACTGGCGCTCAGCAGCCGGGCGGCCGGATACAACATTGGATTGATTCTCTTTGGTCTGGGATCAACTGTCTTCAGCTACCTGCTACTGAAATCGGGCTACGTTCCCAAAGCACTGGCCGCCTGGGGGGTCTTCGCTTCGTTGCTTGTCCTGATGTCCGCTTTCTGGATCATCGTCTTTCCAGATATCCCGAAGGCGCTGCAGCTCGTCAGTCCTGCCGCGATATTCATCTACGAGGTCGCACTAGGCTCATGGCTCTTGCTGAAGGGCGCGAGGATTCAATCGAGCTCTGCCAGTGCGGCTTGACCCGGCACGACGCGTTCCGCGCTGAGCTGGCGCCAGTCCTATTCGAGGCTCGCGGGACCGGCAACGCCAGGTGGGCCGGCGCTGTTCCGCGAGCGGCATCAGCGCAACCGGGGAGGAAGACAAGGAGGCGGCGAAGGAGATCGCAACTGCCCTAGTTGTTTCGTTGACAGCGCATTCATGCTGCGGCATAAGTAGCGGCTGGGAGCTTACGACTGAAAGGCGCGGCCGGTCGACTGCCGGCCTATCGAGCTGCGGCTTGAAAGGGCGGGAGCCAAGGTGCAAAAGAGCCAGGACGTCCTGAAGACCGTGGGTGGAACGCCCCTGGTGGAAACGAAACGGGTGGTTCCCAGGGGATCTGCCCGTGTGCTGGTGAAGCTCGAGAGTCAGAACCCCACCGGTAGCATGAAAGACCGAATGGCTTTGTCCGTGGTGGATCGTGCCGCCGCGTCGGGGCGGCTGCCGAAGTCGGGAACGGTGGTCGAGTACACCGGCGGGAGCACGGGCACATCCCTGGCTTTTGTGTGCGCCGCGCGAGGGTTTTCCACCACGCTGGTGACTTCTGATGCTTTCAGCCAGGAAAAGCGTGACCACATGCGTGCTCTGGGGGCCAATCTGATCGAGATCGAGAGCGATGGGGGGCGTATAACCAGAAAATTGATTCAGCGCATGATGGCGAGGGCTGCAGAGCTGAGCGGCACAGCGAACACCTTTTATGCCGATCAGTTCAACAACGTCGACGCAGCAGCCGGGTATGCTCCCCTGGCTGAAGAAGTCTGGGATCAGTCGGGTGGGCAGGTTGATGCCTTCGTCCAGGCTGTTGGCACCGCCCATTGCATCAGCGGGGTCGCGAGGGTGCTGCGGAAGCGCAACCCGAAGATCACGATCATTGCGGTGGAGCCGGAGGAATCGCCGGTCCTCTCAGGTGGTAAGCCGGGGGGCCATCAGATCGAGGGTGTGGGTCCCGGATTCATTCCGCCGCTTTGGGACGAGGATCTTGTCGATGATGTTCTGCCGGTCTCCACGTCTGAGGCCATGGAAATGAGTCGACGCCTGGCGAGAGAGGAGGCGCTGTTCGGGGGAACGTCCTCTGGCGCCAACGTCGTTGCCGCACTCCGAGTGGCTGAGCGACTTGGTTCTTCGGGCACCGTCGTGACCCTGCTGTGTGACTCGGGCTTGAAATATCTGTCGACCGGCCTCTACTCGGCCGGCTCGTGAGCTGACATCCTGCGGGCGCTGCGGCAGCGGGCCGTTGGCCCCGCTGGCCACCGTTCGTCCGGTGGGCTCGTCGAGCATCGAGATCGGACATCGAGTATATTCCCAGACCCGACATGCCTGGCATCGTTACCGTCCTTTCCGACTTCGGCACGAGCGACGGCTTCGTCGCCGCGATGAAAGGCGTCGTGCTCTCCATCGCGCCGGACGCGAAGATCGTGGACGCGACACACGACATCGCGCCGGGCGACGTCGAGGCGGCCGCCTTCGTGCTCTCCCAGTACTGGCAGCTGTATCCGGCGGGTGCCGTGCACCTGGCCGTGGTGGACCCGGGCGTCGGGTCGGGTCGCCGGGCGCTGGCGGTCGAGGCTGACGGTCGCTATCTGGCGGCGCCGGACAACGGACTCCTCACCCGGGTGCTCGCCGATTCGGACGCGTGGTGTGCCTTCGAGATCACCGAGCCGCGCTACACCCGACCCGATCCCTCCAGCACCTTTCACGGCCGTGACATCTTCGCTCCGGCGGCCGCCCACCTCGCCGCCGGAGTCGACCCGTCGGCGCTGGGCCCGGCGGTGAAGGAGCCGGTGACCCTGCCGATCGAGCCGCCGTCCCGGGACGAAACCACGCTGCAGGGCCGGGTCGCCCACATCGACCGGTTCGGCAACCTGATCAGCGACCTTCCCGGCGACTGGGTCGAGGGCGACTGGCGGTTCGAGGTGAGGGGTCGCGAGGTCGGCGCGCTGCGGCGGACCTACGCGGACGTGGCGACGGGCGAACTGGTGACGGTGATCGGGTCGCTGGGGACCGTGGAGGTCGCCGTCCGCGACGGGTCGGCGGCGAAGAGAATCGGGGCCGCCCGCGGCGACCCTGTGATCGGTCGGCTCATCCCGGGTTGAGCGGTTCTGGTTCCGCCGGGCAGCCACACGAGGAGCACGAGATGTCCTTACCCACGCTCGGTCGACGGCGCATGGCCGATGCCGCGTTTCTCCCTGTCGTCCTTGGCTCTCTCGCCGTCGCCGGCTGCGACGGAGCCGGCGAGCCCTCGTCGGGCTACGAGGTGCGGGACAGCGCCGGCGTGACGGTCGTCGAGAACACAGCCCCGCGCTGGGCCGAGGGGGTGGGTTGGCGTCTTGGCGACGGGCCGGCGCTCGACATCGGCGTCGAGGAGGGCGCGCCCGAGTACCAGCTCTACGGGGTCAGTGGCGCGGTCCGGCTCGATGACGGACGTATCGCCGTCGCCAACGGCGGCAGTCACGAGCTGCGCTTCTACTCCCGGGAGGGCGAGTTCATCGAGTCCGCCGGGCGGGAGGGGGAGGGGCCCGGCGAGTTCAAGGGGATGTCGCGGCTGATGAGGCTCGGCCCGGACTCGCTGCTGATCGAGGACCCGAACAACCTCCGAATTTCGGTCTTCGATACCGCCGGTGAATTCGCCCGCGCGTTCACGCTCGGGCCCGGCGTCGAGTCGGGGTGGCTGTCGATCTCCATCGGCCTTTTCGCCGACGGCACGCTGCTGGCCGACGCGTTTCGCATCCAGGTGTGCACCGGGGTCCAGTCGGGGGTCTGCAGCGACTCGACGCTCTACCTGCGTTACGACGGTGAGGGAGCCGTGATCGACACGATCGGCCGGTTCCCGGGGGCGGAACGGTTCGCCGCCAGGCCGGAAGCGGGCGTGCTGCCTCTACCCTTCGGACGTACCCCGGCGATCACCCCGTGGGGACGGGGGTTCTACTACACGAGCGGCGATGCGTACGAGATCGGCTATTATGGCATCGACGGCGCGCTGCGGCGGCTAATCCGCAAGGCGCAGCCGAACCCGGCGGTCACCCGGTCCGACATCGATCGCTACGTCGAGGATGAGCTGGAGGGCGCCACCGACGAGAGTTGGCGACAGCGCCTGGCGAATGTGCTATCGGATATGCCGTACCCGAAGACGATGCCGGCCATTGACGACCTGGAGGTCGATGCGGAGGGCAACCTCTGGGTTGGCGAGTACCGGAGGCCCGGCGACGACGAACCCCGCTGGTCGGTGTTCGACCGGGAGGGACGCCTATTGAACGTGGTTCGGATGCCGCCGCGGTTCACCGTGTTCGAGATCGGTGGGGATTACGTGCTGGGCCGCTGGCCCGACGAGCTGGGGATCGAGCACGTCCAGCTCTACGAGCTCATCAAGGGCTGAGAAGGGGGAGCGCCGTCAGATGCGGGCGACCCGAATGCCGCCCAGCGCGCCGGAGATCGTGATCGTCAGCCGATGCTCGGCATCGTCCCAATTGCGGCTCAGGTAAACGCCCCCATCCTCCTCCAGGAAACCGGGCGCGTCGAACTTCATCAGGAACGTGCTCTTCTCGATCCGCACCCCGATGTCGTCGGGGACGCGGATCTCCACGCCGCCCAGCCCCACGTTGACGTCGGCGCTGGCGTCGTGCGTCCAGTCGCCGGAGAAGTCGAGCTTCAGGTCGCCCACGCCACCGGAGACGTTGATCCGTTCGCAGCGCGAGTTGCCCAGGTCGTTCAGCCTCAGCGCCGCGGCCGCGATCTTGAAGCTGCAGTACTCGGCGACCTGGCGGTTCGGCTCGCTGAACCCGATCTCTGTTTCGCTGGCGCCGGTCTCGTACGAGATCCGCTCCAGCGTGAGACCGCCGAGATCGAGCCGCGCCTCGGCGGCCCCCAGCTTCAGGTTGAGGGCGACCGGCGTATGTTGCGGCAACCCGACCTCGAGCCGCCCGGCCTCGTAGTCGCGGTCGTCCCATTCGTCCAGGTCCAGGTCGTCCTCGATGCTCTCGATCTCGATCCGCAGGCTGCCCCGGCCCCCCGACTCGAGGTAATCGCTGCGCATACGGAAAACGTCTTCGTCGTAGCGCGTGTCGATTCGGTAGAGCAGGTGATCGGGCGCGCTGTGCAGGTCGAGCCGGCCCACCGCGTAGGTGATGCGCACGTCGAGGAAGTCCTGCCCGCGGTAACCCCGGCTCTTCGCTTCGGTGCGCCAGCTCTGCGCGCCCGCCGGGATCGCGGAAGCCAGCAGGGCGGCGGCGGCCAGTACGGTGACAGCGGTCTTCTTCATGGTTCTATCGCTCCTGGTCAGCTCGCCCGACGTTCCCGATCCGCGCCCCGGAACGAATCGGCCGGCACCTCACGCGGCCGCGCGTAGGTGCGACGCGTGCCGGCGCGGGAGAGGAGCGCCGCGCCCAGACCGGCGGTCGCCGCCACCCAGGTGAGGATCCAGGCCGAGACGATCAGCAGGTCGTGGGCCCAGCCGAGGATCGGCGAAAAGACCTGCGTCACGGCGGCGCCGACGAAAAGCGCCAGCAACACACCCAGACCGTTGAGCACGTAGTAGTACGAGTTGGAGCGCCGGACCCGCGCCGCCCACGATGGGAACCGGTAGCGGGTCAGGTTCTCGCCCGCCGAGTGGGCCACCCCGAGGTAGCCGAACAGGGCCAGCAGGATGGCGCCGATCACGTAGAAGGGCGCGCCGATGGCCGTGATGACCAGCGCGACCATCACGACGAGGATCGGCAGGAACAGGACCTGCCCCGCCAGCCCGGCCAGGAACGAGCGCCCGAAGCTGTAGGAGACCGTGTCGCTGACCGTCTCCAGGTGGCCACGGAAGAAGTAGACGGCCACCGCGCCCAGGAACGCGAACAGGGCGTACATGGCGATCGTCTGGAGCAGCGCGCTCAGACCGCGCCCGAGGCTGCTGAAGATGGACGGGCCCGGCCGGTCGAGCGACACGCGAGGGGATCGCGGCCCGACGAACACGGGCGTCGGCTGTTCCAGCCAGCGGAGCTCGCCGGCGATGGTCCCCTGGTTGTGCACCGAGGCGTCGATCCCGATCACGTCACCCTCGATCCGGCCGCTCGACGTGATGAGGAGCGACCCGTCGGCCACCAGGACGTTGGCGTCGACCGTTCCCGCGATCACTCCGTCGGTCTCGACCAGGACGAGCATCTCGTCCAGGGCGGCGCCCTCGGGCAGACGGTACTCATCGGCATCGAGCACGACGCGCACCCGCCTGTCCATGTCGCCGTTCAACACGTCGACCAGCTCGCGCGACAGCCCGATCCGCTCCAGCGAACGGCCCAGGTTGTCGGCGTTCGAGAGCTCCACGACGAGACCGCCGACCACGGCCTCGCGAACCGCCTGGCCCACCGTCGTGCCGACCTGCTCGGCGATCTCCTGTGCCGTTCGGGCCGTCGCGGCCTCGTCGGCCACGTCCGCCGCTGCCGGCCCGGCGGCCGCCTGGTCGGTGGCGCCGGCGAAATGCGGCCGCAGCGCCTGGGCGATCGCGTCGGCGACCGGTTCATCGGCGCCGAACTCGGCCTCGCTGAACTCCGACCAGGCCGAAGCCGTCTGCCCATCGGCCAGGCCGTTCAGCAGCTCGCGCCAGGACGACTCCAGCGTGCCGCCCTCGGTATAGCGGCCCACCTCGGTCCCGCCTATGTAGGCGATGCCGTCGTCCAGCCGCAGCTTGAGCGTACGGCCGCTGGCCAGCTCCAGCTCCAGCGTCGCGCCATCGCCGTTGAAGGCGACCGACGTCTGCAGGATGTCGCTGGCCGCCTCCTGCCCGGCCACGACGCCCGGAGCCGCGAGTACGGCGAGAACGAGCACGATGTTCAGCACGCGCTTACGCATTGGCGTGTTTCCTCGAGGTTGTTGTCGTGCCGGCCACGCGGTACAGCGTCCATAGCGCGAGACCGGATATCGATGTCATGAGGGCCACGGCGACCAGCACGCCGGCACCGGAGAGCTGGCTCGCCTGGTTGAACACCTCTCCCAGCCCGCTGAGCTGCAGCAACGCCGCCACCTCGATCAACGCCTCCAGGGTCAGCTGTCGGACGTAGGCGAGAAAACCGGTGAGCAGGGCCGTGAGGGAGACATCGAGCCGGGTCTGGACCCAGGCGGTGCCGACCAGCACCGCCGCCGTCCAGATCGCCGCCGCTCCCAGCGCCACCGGACGCAGCCGCCGCGTCAGCTGCGGCAGCCAGGCCGCCGCCTGCACCTCGTCCTCAGCCGGGAGCCGCAGGTTCGCCATCACCGCGTCGTCGAACGACGGCGACGGCTCGACCGCTTCCAGCGACGCCAGGGCATGGAAAAGCCGGCGCCACTCGGTCTCCCGGGCCCGGCAGGCCTGGCAAGCCTCGAGGTGGCTGCGTATCGCCCCGGTCTCGTGGGTTTCGGCTTCATCCGCCGCCCACATCTCCAGGGCTAGCTCGGAGAGGTGTCCCTCAGTCGTCCATTCTTTCATCGTTTACCTGCCCGCTGTCTGGCCCTACGGAGCATATGGTCCGCAGGTTTCATGTTGGTAGGGGAATCCCCGATTCCCATCGGTCATTCCTCCCGCAGGTGCCGGAGTGCATCTCTCAGCTCGGCCCGGGCCCGGTGGAGAAAGGTCTTCACGGTGCCGATGGGGACGTCCATGATCTCGGCGATCTCCTCGTAGGGCCGGCTCTCGATATGGCGGAGGATGACGGCGGTCCGGTACTCGGGTCGGAGCCGGGAGATGGCCTCCTCGATCTCGCCGCCCAGCTCGAGGGCCATGATCTCCTGCTCGGGCGACTCGTCCTGCGCTTCGAGGACGATCCGCGTCTCTTCCTCCCGCTCGCTGGTGGCGGCGTGGGGTGAGCCGTGGATGGAGACGGTGGAAAGACGGGCCCGGCGCAGGTGATCGATGGCGTGGTTGTTGGCGATCTTGAACAGCCAGGAGGAGAAGCGGTAGTTGGGGTTGTAGCTGTCCAGGTTGTTGAACGCCTTGACGAACGACTCCTGGGCCAGGTCCTCGGCCTGCTCCCGATCGCCGATCATGCGGTAGATGAGGGAGAAGACCGGCCGCCGGAAGCGTTCGAGAAGCTCGCCGTAGGCCGCCTCCTGGCCATCGAGGGCGCGGGAGACGAGCTCCTTGTCGTCGAGGTCGGCGACGCGGGGCGTCTCGTCGGAGTGCTCAGCCTTACGGCTGGAAAGCGGGTCCGAAGTCACCGGGTTGCCGGGTGCTTCCCGTGCCGGTAGTTTCGCCGCCGATCATGAACCGCCCTCCACATCATCATCGTGCACCTCTGGAGACGGAGTCGTCGGAGGCGCGTGCCCGGCCGGTCCGGGAGATGTTCAGCGCCATCGCTCCCCGCTACGATCTGCTCAATCACCTGCTCAGCCTCAACATCGATCGGATCTGGCGCCGCCGAGCCGTGGATCGACTGGGTTGGGTTGCGCGTCCGGACGGCACCTATCTGGACGTTTGCGCCGGTACCTACGATCTGGCGCTCGAGCTGGCACGACGGAAGGGGTTCCGGGGTCGCGTGGTGGCGGCCGATTTCGCCGCGCCGATGCTGCGACGCGGGCTCTCGAAGATCGATGGCGTGCCGGTCCTGCCCGTGTGCGCCGACGCCCTGCGAACGCCGTTCGCCGCCGCGGGCTTCGACGGCGCGATGGTGGCGTTCGGCGTCCGGAACCTGGCCGATATCGAGACCGGTCTGCGGGAACTGCGGCGTCTGCTGCGGCCCGGCGCCCCTCTGGTGATCCTCGATTTCGCCATGCCGACGCGCCAGCCGCTGAGGACCCTTTACCGCCTCTATTTCACGCGCGTGTTGCCTTTCGTCGGGCGTTTGATCTCGAAACATAGCTATGCCTACAGGTACCTTCCAGAGTCGGTGCTGCGCTTCGCCGAGCCGGACCAACTGGCCGGGGCCATGTCGGCAGCCGGCTTCGGCGGCGTCGAGTGGGAGTCGCAGACCGGGGGGATCGCGTGCATCTGGGTGGGGACCAAGGAGTAGGGAGGGGGTAGGGGCTGAAGGGTGGGCGAGTCAGGGTGACTTGACGGCGGGCGAAAAACTGGGCAAGTTCTTGTCTGCGTAGTTCTTATCTCTCCCTCCCTCCCGAATCTCCCGGCCAGCGACCGAAGCCACCCGGAGGCACCGGTGTCCATTCTAACGCGTTTGAAGTCCGTCGACTTGACGCGCCTCCTCTTTCTCGCCGTCGGCGGTATCCTGTTCGTCGTCATCGTCGCCTTCTTCGGCATCGCCTGGAGCGAGGCCGATCACCTGGTCGCACCGGCGGTGGAGCGCCAGCTCCAGGAGCGGAGCGCCTCGGCGGTCAACGTGGTGGAGAGCTCGGTGGAGAGCGCGATCAACCAGGCGCAGCTGCTGGCGCTCTCGCCATCGATCTTCGAGGTGGCGGTGCGGGGTGCCGACCTGGCCAGCCGCCGCGGGTTGGAGGATCTGTCGATCGAGGAGGCGGAGACCCGGATGTCCACCACCCGATCGCTGGAGGCCAGCCCGGCGACCGACCGTTACCTGCGGGACGTGGTGGAGGGCTCGCTGTTCGCCGAGGTCTTCATCGCCGACGTGAACGGCTTCGTCGTGGCGGGCAGCGGCCGGACATCGGACTTCGTGCAGCGGGACGAGCGGTGGTGGCAGGAGGGGTACGCCGGGCTGGCGAACGTGTCCGATGTCGAAGTCGACCAGTCGAGCGACGTCATCTCGCTGTCGGTCTCGGTGCCGGTGCAGGGCGCCGGCGGCGCCACGGCCGGTGTGATGAAGAGCGTGATCGACCTGCAGCGGCTGAAGCCGGCCCTGGCGGCGATGGCCCGCGGTTGGGGCTACGTGCAGGTGATCGATGACCGGGGCCTGCTGATCAGCGATCCGCACGCCGAGCACATTCTGGAAACCTACCCCGACCTCGACCTGATCGTCGAGGGTGCGATGCTCGAGTCGACCAACCCTGACGGCGTCCCGGTGGTCGGGCTGGCTCGGGGGGCGCTGTCGAACCGCTGGACCGTCATCTACTGGGTGCCGAAAGAGCAGGCGTTCGACCTGCTGTTCGCCGCCCGCAAGGCGATCGGCTGGGGACTGGTCATCGCGCTGGCCACCGCGCTGGTGGGGATGCTGATCGCGGCGAGCTGGATCTCGCGGGAAATCGGCCGGCCGGTGCGGGCGGTGGCGGCGGCCGCCGACCGGGTGGGTGGCGGCGACCTGCGGGTCGACGTCCCCACGGTGGGGAAGGGCGAGGTGGTCAAGCTGTGTCAGGCGGTGCAGTCGATGGTCGGTCGTTTGAACGAGCTGGTCGGCTCGATCCGCGAAGCCAGCCGCCACACCCAGTCGCGCACCGAAGAGATCGCCGGCGCCGTGCAGCAGCTGTCGGCGGGCGCCCAGGAGATGACGGGCACCCTGGCCCGGCTGACCACGGAGGCGACTCAGCATTCGGACACCGTACAGGCGATCAACCGCCAGATGGAGCAGCTGGGCGCCGGCGCCCGGGAGCTGTCCCAGGGCGCCAGCGCGGCGACCGAGCGGAGCCGTAAGCTCAGGGAGATCGTCGACGGGAGCCGGGAGCGATTGCGCGAGGGACGGTCACGGGTCGAGCAGATGGCCGAGCGGTCCGACCTGGCGACCGATCGGCTGCTGGAGTTCGTCGAGGCGTCGAAGCGGTTCGGCGAGTTCGTCGATCTGATCCGCCAGTTCGCCCGGCGCACCAACCTGCTGGCGCTCAACGCCGCCATCGAAGCGGCCCGTGCGGGCAGCGAGGCCCGGGGGTTCGGCGTGCTGGCGGACGAGATCCGCAAGCTGGCGAACCAGGCGGGCGAGGCGGCGGAACAGGCCCAGAAGACGAGCGACCGGATCAGCGGCCAACTGGAGACGGTGCAGCAGGCCATCGAGGACACTCGAAACGCGACCCACGAGGTCGGCGGCGTGGTGGACGTGTTGAACGAGGGGATCGAGGCGGTGGAGCACGCCACGGTCGAGGCGGACGAGTGGGCCGGCCGGGTGGACGAGGTGAGCAGCGGGGTCGAGTCGGGCGTGGAGGACACCGGCCGGAAGCTGCAGGAGGTGGCGAGCGGCATCAGCGACTTCGCGGCGGCGATGGAGGAGCTGGCGGCCGGCATGGAGGAGCAGAACGCGTCGACGGAAGAGATCGCGGCGGCGGTCACCGGGCTGAACACGGCGGCCTTCGAGCTGGCGAACCTGGCGGAGTTCTTCATTATCGACAAGACCACGCGGCCCTATGGCGAAGAAGGCGAAGGCAACGGCAGGCGCGAAGAAGAAGCGGCCTCGCAAGAAGCGGGCACAGCCGTCCACGTCGCCGCCGGCTGACGAGTCGAAGACGGATCGTGTCTGGCGCGAGGTCAGCCGCCGGCGCCGCCAGGCCGATCGGCTGCCCTACGCCGAAGCGCTGACCTGGGGGACCGTGGTCGCCGTGGTCGCCGCGGTGCTCACCGGGTTCCTTCGCATCTGGATCTGGATCCTCGCCCTCGAGGCGATCGCCATCGGCGTGGTAATCGGCGAGGCCGCCGCCGCGCCGTCGTCGGTCCGTCGGCGGCATCCGCCGCGCTGGACCTACCTCTACGTCTTCGGCCTCGGCTGCTTCACCTACCTGCTGGTCCACCTCACCTTCTGGCTCGCCAGCTCCGGCTTCCGCCCCGACCAGTCGTTCTTCGCCTTCCTGCGCGCGGCGCCGTCCGCTACCGCGACGCCCTTCTTCCAGAGCGTCGACCTGGCCCGCCAGATCTCGCTGGCCACCGGCGGCGCCACGGCGCTAAAGTACGGGCTCTGGCTCGCCGAGGGCCTGCTGATGGGACTGGCCGCGGTCGCGGCGTACCGTGGCGGATCGGTGCGCAAGCTCAAGACCTGAGGTGAACATCGAACGTCCAACGTCCAACGCTCAACACCCAACTTGTTTGGTTGGCGGGTCGTTTCGCTCATCGAGCGCGTCAACTCAGGAACCGGGGATCCAGAAATTTGGACATTGGACGTTGGATGTTGGACGTTCGATGTTCAGCCGCTTCGCTCGCGATGACTGACAGACTCCGCATAGGACTCATCTCCGACACCCACGGCTTGCTGCGCAACGAGGTCTACGCCGCCTTCGAGGGCGTGGACGAGGTGCTACACGCCGGCGACGTGGGCGACCCGGCGATCCTCGACGAGCTCGAGGTCATAGCGCCGGTGCGCGCGGTGTACGGCAACGTGGACGGGTTCGATGTGCGGGAAGTCACGCCCGAGCGTCTCGAGCTGGAGCGGGCCGGCCACCGCATCGCCGTCGTTCACGGCCACCAGTGGGGCTCGCCGCGGGTGTCCGACCTGGCCGAGGCGTTTCACGATTTCGCGGTGGTCGTGTACGGCCACACTCACGAGCCGCTGATCGAGGGCACCGACGGCCCGCTGATCGTGAACCCCGGCAGTGCGGGCCACCGGCGCTTCGGCAAGCCGGTCACCGTGGCGACCCTGAAATTGGCCCGCAACCGGCGGCCCGCCGCCCGACTGGTCGACTTGCTCGACTGACCCTTTCGGTGGGGCCGCAGCTTCCTCAGCGCTGACAGGCGGGGCAGTAGAAGGCGGAGCGGCCGGCCAGCACGGCCCGCTCGATCGTCCCATCGCCGCGAGGACACGCTTCGCCCTCCCGGCCGTAGACCCTGAGGGCGTTCTGGAAGTCGCCGCTGCCGCCCAGCAGGTCCCGGTAGTCGCTGAACGTCGTGCCCCGGCGCGCGATGGCGTCGGACAGGACGCGGCGCACGGCCCGGTGCAGGCGCCGGACGTCGTTCCGGTCCAGGTCACCGGCGGCGCGGCGCGGATCGAGGCGGGCGATGTGACAGGCCTCGACGGCGTAGATGTTGCCCACGCCGGCAACGCGCCCCTGGTCCAACAGCCAGTTGCGGATCGGCGCACGGCCGCCCTCGAGCATGCGGGCGAAGCGGGCCGGGGTGAACGCGTCACTCAAGGGCTCGACGCCCAGCCGGGCGTCTAGCTCGGCATAGACGGCCGGTGCGAGCAGGCGCATGCGGCCGAAGCGTCGTGTGTCGTAGAAGCGGAGCACGCCGGGCTCGCCGCCGTCGGGCTCGATCAGCAGGCTGACGGACAGGTGGGGCTCGGCGCGGAGGGGTTGGCGGGGGCCGGCGGCCCGCCAGGTGAAGCGGCCGGTCATGCGGAGCTGGGTGACCCACCGTTGGCTGTCGTCCAGCAGCCCGACGATCCACTTGCCCCGGCGGCCGATCCGGGCGATGCGGCGCCCGGTGAAAGCCCGACGGAAGACGGCGGCCGAGAGCGGCTCGACGACCTCGGCGCGGTGGATGCGGACCCGGGCCACGCGGCCGCCGGCGACGGCGGCATCGAGGCCGCGGGCGATGGTCTCCGCCTCTGGCAGCTCCGGCATTCGCTACCCGGCGGCCTCCCGGTCGATCTCCCGGTACCCGATGTCGCGGCGAAAGTACTTCCCCGGGAACTTGATCGCCTCGGCCCCCTCGCGTGACCTGGCCGCCGCCGCCGTCACGTCGGCGCCCAGCCCCACCACGCCCAGCACCCGGCCGCCGCTGGTCACCAGCTTGCCCTCCGGGTCCCGGCGCGTGCCGGCGTGCAGGACGATCAGCTCATCGTCGTCCTCCAGCCCTTTCGGAATGGTGATCCGCTTCCCTTTCTCGTAGCTGCCCGGGTACCCCTTCGAAGCCAGGACCGTGCAGACCGCGGCGCCGCCCCGGAAGCGGAACCGGTCCACGTCCAGGTCGCCTCCGCCGGCCAGCCCCACGAACACGTCCAGCAGGCCCTCCTGCATCAGCGGCAGGACCGCCTGGGTCTCCGGGTCGCCGAACCGGCAGTTGAACTCGATCACGTAGGGGTCGCCGTCGACCAGGATCAGCCCGGCGTAGAGCACCCCCCGGAACGTGCGATCGTCGTCGCGGAGCGCCGCCAGGGTCGGCAGGATGATCTCGTCGGTCACGACGCCGACCAGCGCGTCGTCGGCGATGGAGACCGGCGCGTAGGCGCCCATGCCGCCGGTGTTGAGCCCGGTGTCGCCCTCGCCGATCGGCTTGTGGTCCTGGGACGGAACGAGGGGTACGGCGTTTTCGCCGTCGGTCAGGTAGAGGAGCGACAGCTCTTCACCGGCGAGGAAGTCCTCCACCACAATGGTGGCGCCGGCATCGCCGAACTTCTCGTCCACCATCATCGACTGCGCCGCTTCGACCGCCTCCTCGACGGACTCGCAGACGATCGAGCCCTTGCCCGCCGCCAGCCCGGACGCCTTCACTACGAGCGGCGCGCCGTGCTTGCGGATGTACTTCTCGGCCTCGTCGAACTCGCTGAAGGTCTCGTGCCCGGCGCTGGGGACCCCGGCCTTCTTCATCAGCGCCTTGGCGAACGCCTTCGAGCCCTCGATCTCGGCCGCCCGGGCCGTCGGTCCGAAGATCTTGAGCCCGCGCTCCTCGAACGCGTCGACGATCCCCGCGACCAGCGGCGCCTCGGGCCCCACCACGGTCAGATCGATGTCCCGAGAATCGGCGAAGTCGGCCAGCTCGTCGACCTCGTCGGGCTTGAGCGGGACCGACTCGGCCAGCGCCTTCGTGCCCCCGTTGCCCGGCGCCGCGTAGATCTGCGCGTCGGGGCTCTCCTGCTTCAGCTTCCAGATGAGGGCGTGCTCGCGCCCCCCGGACCCCACAACCAGAATCCTCATATCACGCTCGTACTCGTACTCGTTATCGTACTCGTACTCTTTATCCTATTCGGTATTCCCGCTCCTGCTCGTGCTCGAGAGAGCGAAGCTCCATCTACTTCGGCAGCGCCCGATCCAAATCCTCGATCAGGTCCTCCACATCCTCGATCCCCACCGACAACCGCACCAGACCGTCGGTGATCCCCATCGCCTCCCGATCCTCCTTCGGCACCGCGGCGTGCGTCATCGCCGCCGGATGGCTGATCAGGCTTTCGACCCCACCCAGGCTCTCGGCCAGCGTAAAAATCCGCGTGCCGCGCAGGAACGCTTCCGCCCGCTCGCGGCTGCTGAGCTCGATGGAGATCATGCCGCCGAAGCCGGTCATCTGCTTCTTCGCCAGCGCGTGCTGCGGGTGGGTGGGCAGCCCGGCGTAGAAGATCGCCTCGACCCGCGGCTCGTGCTGGAGCCATTCGGCGATCCGGCGGCCGTTGGCGTCGTGCATCTCCATGCGAACGTGGAGCGTCTTCGTGCCGCGGAGCACCAGCCAGCAGTCCATCGGGCCCGGCACCGCGCCCGCCGACTTCTGCAGGAACCGGAGCCCCTCGATGATCTCGTCGTCGGAGGTGAGGACGATGCCGCCCACCACATCGCTGTGGCCGTTCAGGTACTTGGTGCTGGAGTGGACCACCGCGTCGGCGCCCAGCGCCAGCGGCTTCTGGAAGTAGGGCGTGGCGAACGTGTTGTCGACGACCAGCCAGGCGCCGGCCTGGTGGGCGATCTCAGCCGCCGCGGCGATGTCGGTCAGGTGCATCATCGGGTTGGTCGGCGTTTCGACCAGCACGATCCGCGTTCGGTCGGTCACCGCGTCGGCGATGCGCTTCGGTTCCCGGGTATCGACGAACGAGAACTCGAGCCCCAACCGGGCCAGCACCTGCCGGAACAGCCGGTCGGTTCCGCCGTAGACGTTCGAGCCGCAGATCACGTGGTCGCCGGCCGAGAGCAGCTTCACCATCGCCTCGATGGCGGCGACCCCGGACGCGAACGCGGCGCCGTGGGCGGCACCCTCCAGCGCGGCCACGTTGCCTTCCAGCGCGGTACGCGTCGGGTTCGAGACCCGGGCGTACTCGTGCCCCTTGTGGACGCCGATCCCCTCCTGCGCGTAGGTCGACGTCTGGTAGATGGGCGTCATGATCGCGCCGGTCGTCGGGTCCGGCTGTTGACCGGCGTGGACGGCCCGGGTTCCGAACCGATACTCGTTCTCGTCAGTCATGAGGCTGATCGTTGCTCCTGGCTGGTTTCACGCCTCAGGTGGCTATCCCGGAATTAGACAGTCTAGTCGGGCGGGCGGTTGGCGTCCAGTTGGGGGGAGGCGGTGAGTTAGTGCGTTGGTGCGTTAGTGGGTTAGTGGGTTGGTGAGTGCCCGGAGTTGAGGGAGATGGCAGATTCGGGTTAATTACAGGTGACACTAACGCACCAACGCACTAACGCACCGAACATGGCTCTACCCCAGACCCTGATCGTCAGCGTCTCCGGCATCCGCGGCCGGGTCGGCGTCGACCTGGACCCGGGTCTCGTGGCGGATTGCGCCGCGGCGTTCGGGAGCTACGTCCGGGGCCAGGGGTGGGGCGACCATCTGGCGGTGGCTCGCGACTCGCGGCCCAGCGGCCCGGCGCTGGCCCGGGCCGCGACGGCAGGCCTGATGGCGGTGGGCTGCCGGGTCTCCGACCTGGGGCTCGTCCCCACGCCCACGGCGCTGCTGGCCATCGAGGAGAACGGATTGGCGGGCGGCATCGTGGTCACGGCCAGCCACAATCCGAAGGAGTGGAACGCCCTCAAGCTGGCGGGGCCGGACGGCGCGTTCCTGACGCCGGAGCAGGGCGCCGAGTTTCTGCCGACACTCGAGTCGGGGGATCGGCCGGGCTATCTGGCCGGTGACGGCGCCTTCGGCTCCGCCGACCCGCTACCCGGCGCCATCGACCGTCACATCGCCGCCATCCTGGCGCTGCCGCTGGTGGACCCCGACGTGGTCGCCGCCCGGGGGTTCCGGCTGGTCGTCGACTGCACCCGGGGTGCGGGCGGCGTGATCCTGCCCGGCCTGCTGGATCGGCTGGGGTGCGAGGTCGAATGGATCGACCGGGAGCCGGACGGCCGCTTCACCCGGGAGCCGGAGCCGATCCCTCAAAACATGACGGCGCTTTGCGAAGCCGTTCGGGAGCACGGTGCCGATCTCGGGATGGCGGTGGACCCGGACGTGGACCGGCTGGCTCTGGTCGACGAGGAGGGCCGCGCCATCGGCGAGGACTATACGTTGGCACTGGCCGCGAAGCTGGCCCTGGCCCATCGGATCGGGCCGGTGGTGGCCAACCTGTCGACGGGCCAGATCGTCGAGGCGGTGGCGGAGGAGGCCGGCGCCGAGTACCGGCAGACGCCGGTGGGGGAGGCGAACGTGGCCGCCGGGATACGGGCCGCCGGCGCCGTGATCGGCGGCGAGGGGAACGGCGGTGTGATCCTGCCCGGGCTCCACCTGACCCGGGACGCCCCGCTGGCCGCCGCGCTGGTGCTGCAGCTGCTGGCCGAGACCGGGGCCGACCTCGCGGAGACTGTAGCGGCATACCCACAATTCTGCATCGTGAAGGACCGTTTCGACCGGCCCGATGTACAACTCAGGGAGCTATTCGGGTGGATCGAAGAGGCCTTTGGCGATGCGGAGATCGACCGGCGCGACGGCCTCCATCTCCGTTGGCGGGACCGCCGGATGTGGCTACATTGCCGACCGTCGGGCACGGAACCGATCTTGCGTGTCATCGCCGAGGGACCCGCCGACAAGGAAGCGGACGTGAGGGAGCTGGTGGCCGCCGCCGGGGCGATCGTCCAGGACCGGGACGGCTGACCGGGGGAGATCAGACAGAATCCATGTGTGGAATCGTTGGATATATAGGACCGTCGGAGGCCGCGCCGCTCCTGCTGGAGGGGCTGCGCCGCCTCGAGTATCGGGGCTATGACTCCGCCGGGATCAGCGTCTGCTCGAACGGGGCGATCGACACCCGGAAGATGCCCGGCAAGATCGCCGACCTGACCCAGGCGATCGGCGGCGACCTGCCGAGAGGCACGACCGGGATCGCCCACACCCGCTGGGCCACCCACGGCGCGCCCAACCAGATCAACGCCCACCCGCACCACGACTGCAGCGGCGACTTCGCCGTCGCGCACAACGGGATCATCGAGAACGCCGGGGTCCTGCGCAGGAAGCTCGAGGAACTGGGCCACACGCTCCAGAGCGAGACCGACACCGAGGTCTTGGCCCACCTGATCGAGGAAGCGTACGACGACAACCTGGAGGAGGCGGTGGCGGCGGCGCTCCGCCAGGTCGACGGGACCTACGGGATCGCCGTCGTGTCGACCCGCGACCCGGAGAAGCTCGTCGCCGCCCGCAACGGCTCGCCGTTGCTGCTGGGGATCGGCGAGGGGAACACCTACTTCGTCGCGTCCGACGCCGCCGCGGTGATCGAGCATACCCGCGATGTGGTCTACCTGGACGACGGCGACCTGGCCGTCGTCACCCGGGACGGCTTCCGGACCGTCGACCTGCGTGGCGTGCCGCTGACCAAGGAGGTCAGCCGGGTCTCCTGGGACCTGGGGACCATCGAGCGCGGCGGCTTCCCGCACTACATGCTGAAGGAGATCTTCGAGCAGCCCGATTCGGTCCGCGACACGATGCGCGGCCGGCTGCTGGCAGAGGAGGGGAGCGCGCGGCTGGGCGGCCTGTCCAGCTGCCTGCCGTGGCAGGAGATCGAGCACTACAACCGGATCGTGCTCACCGCCTGCGGCACGTCATGGCACGCCGCGCTGATCGGCGAGTACATGCTGGAGGAGTTCGCCCGCATACCGGTGGAGACCGAGTACGCGTCGGAGTTCCGCTACCGGGACCCGGTGCTGGACGACCGCTCGCTGGTCATCGCCATCTCCCAGTCCGGCGAAACGGCCGACACGCTGGCCGCGATCCGCGAGGCCCGGGACAAGGGCGCCCGGGTGGCCAGCATCGTCAACGTGGTGGGCTCGACCATCGCCCGGGAGTCGGACTGCGGCGTCTACATCCACGCCGGCCCCGAGATCGGGGTCGCGTCGACCAAGGCGTTCACCTCGCAGGTCGTCGCGCTGGCGCTGGTGACCCTCTACCTGACGACCGGAGCCGAGGAGACGCGTGACGAGGCGCGCAAAGTCGTGAAGGCGCTGAGCCGGCTGCCCGACCAGATCGCCCAGATCTTGGAGCGGAACGACGAGCTCCGCGCCATGGCCGGGCTCTACCATCTGAACCGCAACTTCCTCTACCTGGGCCGCGGCTACAACTTCCCCGTGGCGCTGGAGGGCGCGCTCAAGCTGAAGGAGATCAGCTACATCCACGCCGAGGGCTACCCGGCGGCGGAGATGAAGCACGGGCCCATCGCGCTGATCGACGAGAACATGCCGGTGGTCGTCATCGCGCCCAGGGGCCGGGTCTACCAGAAGATCCTCTCGAACATCGAGGAGGTGAAGGCGCGGGGCGGCCGGGTGATCGCCATCACCACCGACGGCAACGGCGAGCTGGATCGGCTGGCCGACCACATCGTCACCGTGCCCACCACCCACGAGATGCTGCAGCCCGTTCTCACCGTGATCCCGCTGCAGCTCCTGGCCTATCACATCGCCGTCCTCCGCGGCTGCAACGTGGACCAGCCGCGGAATCTGGCGAAGAGCGTGACGGTTGAGTAATGCGTCGGTGCGTTAGTACGTTAGTACGTTAGTGGGTTCGGATAACGGCATGATCATACCGCCATCGCTAACGCACCAACACACCAATACACTAACGCACTAACACACTAACACACCGCCCGTTTGCTCCCCCTCCACGCCCCCCGTATCTTCCTTTCCCGACGACCCATCACGAACCAGGCTCCGAGTCAGAGATGAACGAGCGTCACGCCATTCGCCTCGCGCTGGTCGCGTTGCTCGCGCTCGCGGTCGCCGCCTGCTCCGACGAGCCGACCGCGCCGGGCTCCCAAGGAGAAGACGAAGGTTCGCCGTCGCCCTCGCCCGGGCCGGCCCTCGCCATCGCAGAGCCGGAGCTGGGCGCCATGCTCGACCTGCCGAGCGCCACCGGCGGCCCGGTGGCCGTCAGCGGCCAGGCGTGCGACCCGGTGAACCCGATCGTGGCGCTGCGGGCCGCGGGCAGCGACGTCCCGGTCTCGGGCGACGCGCTTTGCGAGTCTTTCGACGTGACGCAGACCGCCGGCTGGGGGATGACGATCGTCGGGGCGATGGCCGCGACGTCGGCGGCCGATACCAGCTTCGCCGTCCGGTCGTACCTGGCGGCCGACCGCTACTTCGCCGCCGCCGGCGAACCGAGCGCCGACGCCCGGGCGGAGCGTGGCGCGGTTCTGCGGCTCGGCGCTTCGGCCCTCGACGACGGCGACCGGGAGGACGTCGACGACCTGGCCACCATCCTCTGGTGGTCGCTCAAGGACCGGGACTTCGACCCGCTCGTCCCCGACCTGCTGGCCGTGGATCCCGACGTGGACGGCGACGGCTTCGTCGATCTCACCTCCCACGACTGTCTGCTGTGGACCGAGGTGAACCACCGGACCGGGTACCGGGTGACGAAGAACGGACCGTTCACCCACGGCGGGTTCCAGCTGGGCCGGCTGGCCGCGGTGCCCGGCGGCCTGGAGTTCGAGATGGAGATGTCGCGCCCGGAGGTCCCGCTCTACATCCGCCAGTACCAGGACCTCGCCTGCCTGGGCGAGATCGCCGTGTCCGCCGACGGCGCGGTGCGGGCCGAGCGGCTGGTGGGGAACGGCCGCTTCCTGGTCTCGCTGGGCGCGGACGGCACGCCCGAGGTCGAGGCCGACGGGATCGTCATCGACGTGCAATCGCTGGTCGTCGACCTGGGCGACGGACTGCTGGACGAGCTGATCGAAGAGGTCATCGACGGGGTGAAGAACGAGTTCGAAGCCCAGGTGGAGACGATGCTGGCGGGAGCGCTGGAGGAGGAGCTGGGCCCGGGGCTGGTGACGTTCCTCGACGAGCTGGAGCTGGACGGGCCCATCGAGCTGCCGGCCCCGCTGGCCGCGGCGCTGATCGTCGACAGCCAGCTGGACGGGCTGACTTTCGGCGACGGTCATGCCGAGCTGGGGCTGGCGATGCAGTTGTACCCGGAGACGCCGCGAGCGCCCCTCGACCCGACCGGACACGGGGCCGTCTTCGGCGGTGGTGAGCCGCCCGTCTTCCAGGAGACCGGGCACGGCGTGGCGTTGGCCCTGAAGGACGACGTGCTGAACCAGGTATTATGGGCCGCCTGGCAGGCCGGGGCGTTCGACCTCCAGGAGCTGCCGGGGCTGGCCGGCTCCGACGACGTGACGACCTTCGCCGCGCTGCCGCCGGTGGTGATGCCCGATCCCGGCGAGCCGGCCCGGGTGGTGATCGGGTGGGGCGACTTGCGGATCGAGGCGGCGTTCGACGCGGCGGCGGCGGGCGACGCCGGCCTGAACGCCGGCCGCCGCGTGGACGTCGAAGGGTACATCTCGGCGCTGATCGGCGGCTCGATCGTCGGGGGCAGCGCGGCGGCCGGCTTCCGGTTCGAGGGCAGCGGCGAGCCCGAGGTCCACGTCCAGATCGATTCGTTCGAGGGCAGCCGGCAGCGAACGACGGTGGGTCGCCTGTTCGAGGACTACCTGCAGACGACCCTGGTCGAGTTCCTGGGCGAAGCGGTCGGCGCGGTCCCCCTGCCGCAACTGGATCTCACCGCCATAGCGCCGGACGTGCCCGACCCCCGGCTCGCCTTGCGGATCGCCGCGGTGGAGCGGCATGGCCGCTATCATCTGCTGCTGGGCGATCTGGAGTAGACGTGGACCAGGAGATCCGCTTCTGCACCACCCGGGACGGCGTTCGGATCGCCTACGCGACCATGGGCGATGGGCCGCCGCTGGTGAAGGCCGCCCACTGGCTCAGCCATCTGGAATACGACCTGCGCACGCCGGTCTGGCGTGGCTGGCTGCGCGAGCTGTCCCGCGACCACACCTACGTCCGCTACGACGAGCGCGGCTGCGGGCTTTCCGACTGGGACGTGGAGAACTTCTCGTTCGACGCCTGGGTAGACGACCTGGAGGCGGTGGTCGACGCGGCGGGCCTCGAGCGGTTCCCGCTCCTGGGTCTCTCGCAGGGCGGCCCGGTGGCGATCGCCTACGCCGTGCGCCACCCGGAGCGGGTCAGCCACCTGGTCCTCTACGGCACCTACGCCCGCGGCTGGGCGCACCGGAACGCGCCGCCCGAGTACCTGGCGGAACAGGAGGCGCTGATCACGCTGACCCGACAGGGCTGGGGCCGAGACGACCCGTCGTACCGGCAGGTCTTCACCAACCAGTTCATCCCCGAAGCGACCTCGGAGCAGGCCCACCTGTTCAACGAGCTGCAGCGGGTCTCGACCTCGCCGGAGAACGCCGCGCGGTTCATCCGGGAGTTCGGCAACATCGATGTCAAAGAGCTGGTTCCGCAGGTCACGGCGCCGACGGTCGTCATGCACGTTCGGGGCGATGCCCGCATCCCGTTCGACGAGGGCCGCTGGCTGGCCACCCGCATCCCGGACGCCCGCTTCGTTCCGCTGGACGGCGCCAACCACATCCTTCTCGAGCACGAGCCCGCGTTCCGCCAGTTCATGACCGAGCTCCGCCGCTTCCTGGGGGTCGCGCCGCGGCCGGCCGCCGCGGCGACGACGCGCGGGACCGGCACGACCGGCGATCCACACGAGCTGATCCACAACGCCCTGTCGGACCGTTACTTGCTGGAGGACGAAGTGGGTCGGGGCGGCATGTCGACGGTGTTCAGCGCCCGGGACGCCAAGCACGACCGCCGGGTCGCGATCAAGGTGATCAACCCCGAGCTGACCCGGGGCGAGGGGTCGAAGCGGTTCGAGCGGGAGATCGCTATCACGTCGAAGCTCCAGCATCCGCACATCGTGCCGCTCATCGACTCCGGCGCGGTGGGCGATCTGCTCTATTACATAACACCGTACGTGCCGGGGGCGTCGCTGGAGGAGCGGCTCAAGCAAGAAGGTCCGCTCACGGTGGACGAGTCGCTGCGGATCGCTCGTGACGTGGCCGAGGCGCTGGATTACGCCCATCGCGCCGGCGTGGTCCACCGCGACATCAAGCCGGGGAACATCCTGATCTCCGACGGCCAGGCGGTCATCACCGACTTCGGGATCGCCCGGGCGGTGCAGGGCAGCGCCGAGGGCGCCCTCACGCCGACGGGCACCGTGGTGGGCACGCTGCTATATATGAGCCCGGAACAGCTGGGCGAGCGGCGCGAGATCGACGGCCGGTCCGACATCTACAGTCTGGGCTGCGTGCTCTATCAGATGCTGGCGGGCCGACCGCCGTACGTGGGCGAGGCGCAGGAGGTGATCCGGCAGGTGCTGTTCGGTCGCCCCCCGTCGCTCCGCGAAATCCGGACGGACGTGCCGGCCGAGGTGGAGGCGGCCGTGGGCAAGGCGATGGCGAAGGACCCGGACGGGCGGTTCGACTCCGCCGCCGACTTCGCCGAGGCGCTGGAAGCCCGCCGGGTGCCCGCTGCCGGAGCCGCCGGCTGGCGGCGCAGCTCCGTCGTCGCCCCGGCCGCCGCCGCCGTGGTCGTGGTCGCCGCCGGGCTGCTCCTGGCCAGCCTCTGCGGGGGCTGAGCCGGCGGCGGCGCAACGCGTGGCCGTCCCCGTTTTCGGCCGCCCGGTTGCGCCGCATGCGGCTCCCCAGCGAATTTCCCTCCCCATGCGAGTCGTCCTCCAGCGCGTATCCCGGGCCGAAGTCCGCATCGACGGCGAGCCCGTCGGTTCGATCGGGCGCGGGTTCCTGCTGCTCGTCGCCTTCACCGACGGCGACGGCGAGGACCAGGTCCGCTGGATGGCGGAGAAGGTGTCGGGGCTGCGGCTCTTCCCCGACGCGGAGGGCAAGATGAACCGGACGCTGGACGAGGTGGGCGGCGAGCTGCTGGTGGTCTCGCAGTTCACGCTGTACGGCGATGTGCGGAAAGGGCGGCGCCCCTCGTTCGTCGCCGCCGCCGACCCGGTCGCCGCGGAACGGCTCTACGACCGTTTCGTCGAGATCCTGCGGGGCGGCACCGTCCCCGTCGCCACCGGCTCGTTCGGCGCCATGATGGAGGTCGACCTCGTCAACGACGGCCCCGTAACCCTGATCATCGACCGGGAGTAAGAACTTGAGCCCAGACTCGCCATCTTCATCGCCCTGGCGACCGCTGTCGTCATTGCCGTGCGTGCTNNTCGCCCAGACCGATTGGGACCCCAACGCCATCCGCTACGATGGGCCGACCAGCTGGCAGCAGGCCGCCGTCGCCGCCCTGCTCCGGCACCTGCCCACCGACTCCGGCTTCTTCGTCCTCGGCCCCGTCGACCTGGAGGTCGACCGGCCGGACACGATGAACCTGGTGCTGACCACGCTGCGCATCCTGGCGCCCGATCCCCGGTCCTCCCGCAACCTGACCCGTCGGCTCTGGTACCCGACCGGCGGCGTGGCCCTGGAGGAGCTGCAGCCGTCGGACACGCTGATCGTCCCCCACGCCCTGCCGCCCGGCTATTCCGGCCGCTTCCTGAAGGGCACGGTCGCTGGCCGGGAGACGCTGGTGCAGGCGTTCACGGTGCAGGAGCATCGCTGGCTCCTTTGGGCGCAGCGGGCCGAGATCGCCGGGATCACCGAGGAGGTGACCGGTCCGGTCGCCCGCTACGCCGGCGCCGTGCACCGCTACCTGGCCGCCGTGGACAGCGGGCTGGCGCGGCAGGACGCGCCCCGCGCCGCCGAGTTCGGGCTCGACCCGTTCTTCGACCTCTACGCCGCGCCGCCGCCCCCGGTGGTCCGGGACCGGAGCGGCTACCTCCGCCTGCTGGCGGAGAACCGGACCTTCACGCTGGAGGGCGAGGTCACCGACGTGGACGGCTTCGTGCCCGGGCCGCCGCTGGTGGTCCGGCTGCAGGCCGGCGTCGATTCCGTGCTCTTCCCCAACAAGGACGGCGAGCGGGCCCTGCAGGGGCGTTATCGTGAGTACTCTAAAATGGGAGGCCGCTGGTCCGGGGTCCCGGTCCTGAGCGCCCGGACCATCGGCGAGCTGGCGCCGGGCCGCCACACCTACATCACCGATCGCTACGGCGTGATCCGCGTCGCCCCGGCGCCGGCCACCGAACGCGCCGGCGCCGGCGCCTTCAGCGCCGCGCTCCTGGCCCACGGCGAGCCGCTCCGCGCCGCCGGCGAGCTGATCATCGTCCGGGACGACGGGACGCCGCGGGTGAGCGCGGTGAACATCCGGTCCGAGGAGTATTTCTTCAGCAACCTGTCGCTCACGCTCTACGACGACGTGGAGGAGCGGTCCGACCGCTACGTCGCCGCGGTGGGCCACGTGCTCAGCGGCCTGGATCTGGCGCGGCTGCCCACGGAGAACATCCTGATTCGGAAGTTCTGAGACCGACCCGTCCCGTTCGACGGCCGCGCGCGTCCGCTCGGCTTCACGCGCCGGCCGTCAGATACCGAGGAGCCTCATGGCCCGGCTGTCACACCGCCGCACCCTGCGAATCCTGCGCCTCGTCTTCGTCGTGGTCGCCCTGGGCGGCACCGCGTACTTCGGCCTGATGGACGCCCTCGACAGCTTCAAGGCCGCCGACACGTTTCTGCGCAAGCTGGCCGTGACCAGCCAGCTGCTCTACGCCATCTGCGGCGGCCTGGGGATCCTGGCCGTCCTCCAGCTGCGCTTCGACGCCCGCTGGCTCCTGTTCGGCTGGGCCGGCGCCGCCACCCTGACCGCCTTCCTCGCTCCGATTGCTTGGGGCGGCACGGGCGTGGCGGCCGCCGCCGTGGCCGGCGCCAGCGCCGCCCTGCTCACCGCGGTCGTCGTCTGGGCCGGCATCCGCGCCAGCCAGCGCTAGCCCGCCGCAGCTTTTGACGATCTGTTGATCTCCGGTCGCTAGTCATCTCGACGGTGGGCTCGAAGCGACTCGTGCGCGCTTTCGCCCCTTGCGTCGCTGCCTCTTCCGCCACCGGGAGGGCGGCCCAACGGACGGGAGCCATGTCATCCGAAACCTCATCCGATTCACGGCTGGAGTCCGGGACCGAGCTGCTGAAGCGCGTACGACGCGAGCTGCGGGTACGGCGCTACAGCCGACGCACCGAGAAGACCTACCTGGGCTGGATACGCCGCTTCATGCAGTTCCACCGCGGCGTGCACCCGTCGAAGCTGGGCCCGAAGGATATCGCCCGCTTCCTGACCCACCTGGCCGAGGAGGGCAACGTCGCCGCCTCCACCCAGAGCCAGGCCGCCAGCGCCATCCTCTTCCTCTACCGGCGCGTCCTCGGCGTCGACATCGTTCGGGTGGAGGGTGTGGTCCGCGCCCAGGAACGGCCCAGGGTCCCGGTCGTCTTCGCCCGGGAGGAGGTCGTCGCCGTCCTCCGGCGGCTCAGGGGGGTCAAGCGGCTGATCGCCGCGATCCTCTACGGGACCGGCCTCCGCCTCAGCGAGGCACTGGAGCTGCGGGTCAAGGACATCGAATTCAACCGCGGTGAGATCATCGTGCGCAGCGGCAAAGGCGGTCAGGACCGGGTCACCGTGCTCCCCCGGAAGCTGCGGGCCGAGCTGAAGCGGCACCTGGCG
>JAACAK010000083.1:187507-187632 GCA_011774835.1 Candidatus Kutchimonas denitrificans
GGTACGCCCGGCTGCCCTACGCGCTGGAGCGGAAGTACCCGGACGCCAACCGCGAGTGGGCCCGGCAGTTCGTCTTCCCCGGCCCCGGCCTCCAGTCCGACGAGAAGACGAAGCGCCTCTACCGC
>JAACAK010000107.1:0-1150 GCA_011774835.1 Candidatus Kutchimonas denitrificans
TGCAGGTTGTCGTTCTCGGTCTGCTCGGCCAGGATGTCCAGGCTCTGCACCAGGGGCAGCCCGGAGTTGATCATCGTCGCGAACTGTCGCGTGAAGATGACGATGTCCCGGGTCCTGATCCCGGTGCCGAACTGGATCGTGAACTCCCTCGGCTTCTCCCGGACGGCGACCGGGATGAGCTTCTGCCGGTGGAGGTAGGAGAGGACGTCCTCCTTGGACTTGACCTCGAGCTCTCCGGTCTGGATCTCGCCGCCGGTGGCGGGCCTCGCGCTGTACGTGAATGTAGCCATGGCTTCTCAGGTCCTTAGCTGGGGACCGGCTCACCCAACGCCTTGAGCAGCTCGTTGGGATCGGCGGACCGCTTGAGCGCCTCTTCCAGTGTGACCTCGCCCTGCATGACCAGCTGCTGGAGCGAGTCGTTCATCGTCTGCATGCCGTGCTTCTTCCCGGCCTGCATGAGCGAGTAGATCTGGTGGATCTTCTCGTCCCGGATCACCGCCCGGATCGCCGGCGTGCAGATCATCACCTCCGACGCCACGACCCTGCCCGACCCCTTCGCCCGGGGCAGCAGGGTCTGGGTCACCACACCCTCCAGGACGAAGGCGAGCTGGGCCCGGACCTGGGACTGCTGATGGGAGGGAAAGGCGTCGATGATCCGGTTGATCGACTCGGCCGCGGAGTTCGTGTGGAGGGTGGCCAGGACCAGGTGACCGGTCTCGGCGATCGTCAGGGCCGCGGCGATCGTCTCCAGGTCCCGCATCTCGCCCACCAGGATCACGTCCGGATCCTGTCGCAGCGCGTACTTCAGCGCCGCCGTGAACGACTGGGTGTCCGCCCCCACCTCCCGCTGGTTCACCATGCACTTCTTGTGCCGGTGCACGAACTCGATCGGGTCCTCGATCGTGATGATGTGGCCCCGCCGCTCCCGGTTCACCTTGTCCAGCATGGCCGCCAGGGTGGTGGACTTCCCGGCCCCGGTGGGACCGGTCACCAGGACGAGCCCCCGGGGCCGGTCCGCCAGCTTCGCCACCGAGCCCGGCAGGCCCAGCTCCTCGATACCCCGGATCTCGTAGGGGATCTGCCGGATCGCCATGGCGACGCAGCCCCGCTGCTTGAAGACGTTGCCCCGGAAGCGCGACAGGTTCTGGAC
>JAACAK010000107.1:1188-1604 GCA_011774835.1 Candidatus Kutchimonas denitrificans
AGCGCTTCTTCTGGTTCTCGGTGAGGATCGAGTAGGCGACCTGCAGGGTGTCCTTGGGGGTCAGGACCTTGTTCACGGACGAGTCGAAGAGGTTGCCGTCGATCCGGAGCTTCGGCTGCTCTCCCACGGTGATGTGGAGGTCCGAGGCGCCCTTCTGGATCATCTCCTGGAGGAGGACCCGGAGGTTCACCTCGGTCTGCTGCTTCGCTTGGGCCTGCTGGGTCTCTGGCATGTCTATGCTCTACCCTGGCGTTCGGGTCGGTTTCAGTTCGGATCCCTACGTCTGCGCCGCCGTCTCCTTGATCACCTCTTCCAGCGACGTGATGCCCCGCTCCACCTTCTTGAGGCCGTCCATCCGGAGCGTGAGCATCCCCTCGTCCAGGGCGATGTCCCGGAGCTCGTCGGTGCTCGCCTCG
>JAACAK010000010.1:0-195 GCA_011774835.1 Candidatus Kutchimonas denitrificans
TGAGCCGCCCGCGGACCTTCATCGAGGGGCGCTACTATGCTTACTCGTGGCAGCGCCAGTACGACATCGACCCGAGTGGAGATCGGATGTTGCTGTTCCGTTTCGAGGAAGAAGAGATCGACCTGACCGTCGTGGTCAACTGGATAGAAAGCCAGCGAGCACAGCTGGCCGAACGATAAGCAGAGATCATCGATT
>JAACAK010000010.1:253-21899 GCA_011774835.1 Candidatus Kutchimonas denitrificans
ATCGCATGACCGCGGCCCTCGCCGACCGCTACACGATCGAGCGCGAGCTGGGCCAGGGCGGCATGGCCACCGTCTACCTGGCGCACGACGTCAAGCACGACCGCAAGGTCGCGCTGAAGGTCCTGCGCCCCGAGCTGGCCGCCGTGATCGGCGCCGAGCGCTTCCTCAACGAGATCAAGGTCACCGCCAACCTGCAGCACCCCCACATCCTGCCGCTCTACGACTCGGGCGAGGCGGACGGGTTCCTGTTCTACGTGATGCCGTACGTCGAGGGCGAGACGCTGCGCGACAAGCTGGACCGCGAGAAGCAGCTGGGGATCGACGAGGCGGTGGAGATCACCCGCAGCGTGGCGGCGGCGCTCGACTACGCGCACCGAGGTGAGGTGATCCACCGGGACATCAAGCCCGAAAACATCCTGCTGCAGGACGGGCAGGCGCTGGTGGCCGACTTCGGGATCGCGCTGGCGGTGAGCCAGGCGGGCGGCAACCGGCTGACCGAGACGGGGCTGAGCATCGGGACGCCGCACTACATGAGCCCCGAGCAGGCGATGGGCGACCGCGAGCTGGACGCGCGGAGCGACGTCTACTCGCTGGCGGTCATGCTGTACGAGATGCTGGCGGGCGATCCGCCCTACACGGGCTCCACGGCGCAGGCCATCGTGGCGAAGGTGATCACCGAGAAGGCGCCGCCGGTGACGCGGACGCGTGAGACGGTGCCGCCCAACGTGGCGGCGGCGATCGAGAAGGCGCTCAACAAGCTACCGGCGGACCGCTTCCACTCGGCGGCGGAGTTCGCCGAGGCGCTGACCGACCGGTCGTTCACGGCGCCGACGGCTCGGGCCGTGCCGGGTGCTGCGCCGCGTACCACGCTCTGGAACCCGCTCAGCATCGCGGCCACCGCCGCGGCCTCCGTCCTGCTGCTGCTGGCGCTGCTGGCCCTTCTGCGACCCGTGCCGCCAGAGCCCGTCGTGCGATTCAAGGTCACTTTCGATGAAGAGGAAGCGCTGTTCTTCAACAGTCAGGGCAATCCCGGGCGGCTGGCGATCTCGCCCGACGGATCCGAGCTGGTCTATGTGGGCGTGGATGGCGAGCAGGACCGCAGGCTGTGGCACCGTCGCTTCGACCAACTTCAGGCCAGCCCGCTCACCGGCACCGAGGATGCGTGGTTGCCCGCGTTCGCGCCCGACGGCGAGCGCGTGGCCTTCATTACCGAGCGCAGCGGCGTACAGATCCGCGTGCTGTCGCTGGCCGGTGGCCCGCCGGTCGCCGTGGCCGACTCGGCGGTGGGCAGCAGCGTCGCCTGGGGACCCGACGATCACCTGTACTTCCTTTCCACCGGCGACTCGACTCAAAGCCTGCTGCGAGTGTCGGCGGGCGGCGGACCGATCGAGGTCGTGACGGAGCTCGCGGTCGCTGAGGGCATGAGGTACGAGTGGCCGTATGTGCTGCCGGGCGGGCGCGGCGTGGTCCTGACGCTGATCCCCAGAGGCCAATCGGATCAAGGCTCGCAGGGTGCCGTGGGCCAGTCGATGATCAGCGAGTTCCAGATCCACGTGATCGACATGGAAAGCGGGGAATCGCGGGCCTCGGTGGCCGGCGCCCAGGGCATCTACTCGCCTTCCGGCCACCTGCTCTACGTGACGCGGGAAGGATCGCTGCTGGCCGCTCCCTTCGACGAGGGCGATCTGACGCTGACCGGTCGGCCGGCGGCGTTGTTGGAGGGTCTCGATGTCCGGGTCGATGGCGCTACCGACCTGACGCTGTCACGGAACGGTACGCTGGTCTATACGACGCAGAGCTTCAACGCGCCGGAGGAGATCGCCTGGCTCACGCGTGACGGCCAGACGCGGAAGGTCGACCCGAACTGGGTCCGCGATTGGGAGTTCGAAGCGGTCGCCCTGTCGCCGGACGGTGAGCGGCTGGCCGTGGTGATCGAGACGCAGGACCGCGGTGACGTCTGGATCAAGCAGTTGGACCGGGGCCCGCTCTCGCGCCTCACCTTCCAGGGCGTCTACAACGGCTATCCCAGCTGGATGCCGGACGGCCGGTCGGTGGCCTACGGCTCGTTGCGGAGTGGCGAGTGGAATTTCTGGATCAAGCGGGCCGACGGCAGCGGGCCGGAGGAGCCGCTCCTCGACCTCGATCGTAACATCTGGGGCGTGACCTGGTCGAAAGACGGAAGCTGGCTGATCGCCAGCGTCGACGGGCCGCCCGGCACCGACGANNNTTCGACGAGTACGAGCCGGCGCTCTCCCCAGACAGCCGCTGGCTGGCCTACGTCTCCGACGAGTCGGACCGCGAGGAAGTCTACGTCAGACCGTTCCCCAACACCGGGGACGGGAAGTGGCAGATCTCGGCCGGCGGCGCCCGCGAACCTGCGTGGAGCGCCGATGGGCGTGAGCTCTACTTCCGCAGCATCGACGGCAAGGAGATCCTCGTCACCGACATGACGCGCGGGCCAAGCTACGCGGCGACCCGCGTCCTGGTTCGGCCGCCGGCGCAGAACGACTACGAGCGCAACCAGCGCAACCGCCTGTACGAGGTGGCCCCCGACGGCCGCTTCATCGTGATCCAGCGGTTGGGGACGCCGGACGTGTCGGGCGACCTGGTGATCGTGCAGAACTTCTTCCAGGAGCTGGAGGCCAAGACAGAGAAGTGAGTTGTCGGTACTCATGCCAGGAGTTCCGGACAACTCGATCGGCATAATATCTTCGGCTGCAGTCTGGACGGCATGATCATGACTCATCTGGGATCGTTGTGTACCTGTATCGTCTGGATGTCGACCGCGTTACTGATGGTGCATCCCCACGACACTGAGACATTTCGCCGAAAGGCTGAGTCGCCCGTCAACCCGACGATCCAACTGCATTACGCTCAGGCACCGGCAGTGGTACAGGAGTTCGTCAGCCGGGCGCTAAGATCTTATCCAGGAATCTTTACGGCCACGAGAATGCCCGAATTGTTTTCCAAGTATCCACAGCTTCCGTCAGCGCTCCGGTCGGAGAAGGGGCTGACCGAACTCGTGAGCCTTCACCCACAGCTGTACGATGACGTCGCTCGCGCCTTTTCCAGGGCTGCCCCTGACCTGACTCAGCGTCTGACGAATGAAATGGGTGCCATCGATTTCGGTGCCGAGCTTCTGGAAGCGAGTCTCAAGGACGAGGGGCGTTCCTCCGCTCGAAACATCGTCGACGGGGTCTACCAGCGTGCGTTGCGGCGGCTGGAGGCGGATGGAGTCGGACCGAATCATCCGCAGCTCGAGGGCCGGTTGGAGGAGGCGATCCGTCGAGAGGAACGGCGGTTCACGCCGCCGTCAGGGAAGCCCTCTTGGACCGTCGAACTGCGGGACGGGAGACTCCACGTTAGTGGATCAGTCGGTCTCTTGTTCAGGTGGGAAGCCAGCGTCTCGCTCAAAACGCTCTATCAGGCGGCGGCGGCGGGAGTGAGCTCTATCGGGGTCCTGGTGTTTACGGATGAAGATGAGATCGAGATCACCGGCGACCCGGACATTGCGCCGCCTCCCGGTGGGCCTTCCGGTTACGATGACCATCATGTGATCGACGCTGCCGTCGCCCGCGGGATTTCCGATCGCCAGCCGCAGGACACGGGATCGGTCTTCTCGTCGACGGTCGGGACGATCTACTTTTGGACACGCATCGGTCGCGATGCGCGTCGGGGAGATCGAGCGACGCAAGTCCATCATCTGTGGTATCATGAGGGTGACCTGATCTCGCGTGTCGTGCTCGATGTGAGGAGTTCTTCGTGGCGGACCTGGAGTCGCGTTTCTCTCACTCCCGAAGATGTTGGCGCTTGGGCCGTCGAGGTAACCGATCCGCGCGGCCGTGTGATCGAGAGGCTAGAGTTCGTGATCGTCGAGTCGTAGACTCGGCGGTTCTTGGAAGGGACCGATATTTGTATATCGCCGAGTTAGCAAGCTGGGCCCCGTGGTACACACCCAGGTTGTAGATTCCCCTCCGGGTGGCTAGACTAGCATGGTCGCGATCACCGTTCCTCGTGCGGAGGCCGAATGAGCCAACCCGACAGTTCAGGCCCGGCCGGCTTCTGGTCCCGCGTGAAGAAGTCACGCATCGCCCAGGTCCTCGTCGCCTACCTGGCCGTCTCCTGGGGCATCCTCGAGGTCAGCGAGATCCTGCAGGAGGCGCTCCAGTTCCCCAGCTGGGTTCTGGGCGTGGCGGTCCTGCTTCTGGCCATCGGGCTCGTCATCGTCTCCGCCACCGCCTGGGTGCAGGCCCATCCGCAGACGCGCGAGCGGGCGGCGCGCGACGAGCTGCCCGACTCGTGGGAGATCGAACCGGCGGAGATCACTCGATCGCTGGCCCGGGGCCGGTTGCCGCACCTGACCTGGGCCCGGTCGCTGCTCGGCGGTGTGGTCGCCTTCTCGCTCTTGTTCGGGTTCGCCGGTCTCTACGTGATCATCAAGGATCGCGGCCGCAGCTTCGCGCCGGCCGAAGCCATCGCGAGCGATGCCGGTGTCGGACTCGCCGTCTTGCCGTTCACCGTCAGCGGCGGCGAGCTGGACGAGTGGCGCGAGGGGATGGTCAACCTGCTCTCCACCAACCTGGACGGCGCGGCGGGGCTGCGGGCGATCAACGGCCGTACCGTGCTGGCCCGCTGGGACGAGTTGGTGGGCGGTGCAGGCCGGGTCGACGAGCCGACCAGCCTGAAGGTGGCCGGCGCGACAGGCGCCCGCTTCGCCTTGCTGGGCTCGGCGGTGGGGATCGGGCCCCGGGTCCGCCTGGTCGCCGACGTGTACGAGGTGGAGAGCGGTCGACCCCTGGGCCAGGCCAGCGTCGAGGGCTCGCCTGACAGCGTGCTGGCGCTGGTCGACCGGCTGTCGATCGAGGTGCTGCGCTCGATCATGGGGAGCGGCCAGGACGCGCTCCCGTCGTTCGATCTCGCCAGTATTACCACCTCGTCGGTTCCGGCGCTAAAAGCGTTCCTGGAGGGAGAGACCGCGTTCCGTCAGGCGAACTACGGCGCGGCGGTGGCGGCCTACGAACGGGCGGTGCAGGTCGACACGACGTTCGCCCTGGCCTTCTCCCGCTTGGGCGAGGCGTACGGCTGGAAGGAGTACGCCAGCCACCCGTTGTCGATCCAGAACCGCCAGCGGGCGCTGGAGCTGGTCGACCGGCTCCCCGAGCGCCAGGCGCTTCTGGTCCGCGCCGATGCCGCGCGCGGAACTTACGAGGCGGTCGAACTGGCGCGGGAGGCGGTGCGCCGCTATCCGGACGACCCCGGCGCCTGGTACCTGCTGGGCGAGGTGTTCTACCACCAGCGAGGGCAGTCGCTAGGCAGCTGGGAGGAGACGGACGAAGCCTTCACCCGCGCCGTGGAGCTCGATCCTTCCTTCGCGCCCTACTGGGCGCACAGGGTGGACATCGCATTCTCCGTCGCCGACAGCGCGCTGGCTGCGGGCCGTCTGGCCGAATATGAGCGTCTCGCGGTGAAGAGCGACAACCTGAGGCGCGTCGAGGCGGCCATGGCCTTCGCCTACGGCGACTCGGCGGCCAAAGCCGCAGCGCGCCGAACGCTGGAATCGCTGCCGGGGCAAGAAATCAACAGTTACCTGGCCGCCCTGACGCCCGACGCCCGCCTCTGGCGAATATGGGACGAGGGGTTCCGAATGCTGGAGCGGGACGAGTTGCTCTTTTTCAATCATTTCAACCGAGTCCGATCGAGTCTCGCTCACGGAGCTTTGGAGGAAGCCATCGCGGGGCTCGAGGAGCCGACCACGCCGGCGGGGCTCCGTACCTGCATGTTCGTTGTTCTGCACGTCGTGGGGCTCCCGGTCGGCGAAGCGCGCCTCGAGTCCGCGGCGAGCCTGGCGAACGTCGATACCACGGCGGGCTGGCCTCTGAATTGCGCGGCGATGTATGCCGCGAACGAAAGCCGCTGGGACGACCATCGGATGCTGGTCGAGAAGCTGGACGCCCTGACGGACCGGGCTCGGGCCGAGGGCGATGAGGATGCGGAGCGCCTCAACGCGGCCCTGTCGAGTTGGGCGCGCGGGTTTGGCGAATGGAAGCGGGGACGCCCCGAGGCCGGCTTCCCCTTGATGGAAGAGGGGCGCCGCAACGGCGTTTCCATGACCGAGATCTCGGGTGATCTGCTGATGGAGATGGGCGACTACCAGCAGGCGGTCCGCCACTACCGGACCGACTGGACCGACCCGGTCGCCCGGCTCAAGCTGGCCCAGGCCTACGAGCTGCTGGGGCAGAGCGAGAAGGCGCACGAGGCCTACGCCTACTTCGTCGAGGCCTGGGCCGACGCCGACCCCGAGCTGCAGCCGATGGTCGAGGAGGCGAAGCGCTCGATGGTCCGGCTGCGCGGCGACTTCTAGCGCCCGACATGCCCGCGCCCCCGTGAGTGAATCCAACCCACTCGATCCCCGCGTCCACATCGGCCACGTCCACCTGAAGGTCGCCGACCTGGAGCGCGCCGTGGCGTTCTATTCCGGCGTGCTGGGGTTCGAGGTGACCCAGCGGATGGGGGGCTCGGCCGCGTTCCTGAGCGCCGGCGGCTATCATCATCATATCGGGCTCAACACCTGGGAGAGCGAGGGCGGTGCGCCGCCGCCCCCCGGCAGCACCGGGCTCTACCACATCGCGGTCCGCTACCCGGACCGCGCCGCGCTGGCCGACGCGCTGCGCCGGCTCGCCGCCGCCGGGGTCGAGCTGGACGGCGCCGCGGACCACGGCGTCAGCGAGGCCCTCTATCTCCGCGACCCCGACGGCAACGGCGTCGAGCTGTACCGCGATCGGCCGCGCGACGAGTGGCCGCGTACGCCGGACGGACAGCTGCAGATGTTCACGCGCCCCCTCGACCTCGACGCGCTACTGGCCGACTGACCCGGGTAGCCGCCGTCCCTCGCTTCGCTTGTTGAAGCTGCGGTCCGGAGCTAGGATTATCCTCGATTTAGCCCGCGTGCGGGAAGCCCATACCGTAAGGACAAGACAGAAAGGCATCTGGCCGGGGGTGAAGAACTCGCGTATCGCCCAGGTCGTCATTGCTCATGCTGCCGTTTCCTGCCCGTGCAGACAAATGATGCAGGTCTCGAAGTCAGTGCTCACCCTGGCGATCCTGAGTACGATCACCTGCCAGCCGTCGACATCGCAACCGGTCGACGGCACCGTCTTCATTCCGATGCGCGACGGTGTTCGGCTGGCCACCGACCTCTATGTTCCGGAGGCAGGCGAACCGCCGTATCCCGTCATCCTGATCCGCACGCCGTACAACAAGAGCTGGCTGGCCGGATACGGCCAGTACTATTCACGGTCGGGCTATGTGGTGGCAATTCAGGACGTCCGCGGCCGCTGGGCGTCAGAGGGTCATTGGGAGCCGTTCCTCCACGAAGGGTACGACGGCTTCGACACCATCGAATGGCTCGGAACCCGCGAATGGAGTACCGGCAAGGTGGGCATGGTCGGCGGCTCATACTCCGGCACGATCCAGTTCGCTGCGGCGGTACAGAAACCGCCCCACTTGGTCACGATCGTCCCCAACGTCGCCCCAGCGATGCCTTACCACAACATCCCGCGCGAGGGGGGAGCTCTGGCGCTCGGGTGGGCGGTGCGGTGGACGGACATCATGGAGAACGCCCGGACGGGGCGGGAGCTTCAAGCGAAGCTCGAGCGCAGCATCGTCGAGGATTGGTCAGAGCCGCTGGCGGGGCTCCCGGTCATCGAATTGGATCGGACAGTTGTCGGACATGAAGTCTCGTATTTCCGCGATTGGATACATCACCGGCCCGGCGACGACTATTGGGAACCCGTCTCCTATTTATCAGCGCTGGAAGAGGTTGAGATCCCCGTATTTCTGCAGAGTGGCTGGTTCGACCCCGGGACGCGCGGCGCACGGCTGGCGTTCAGGCGCCTGGTGCGTGGCGGCAATCCTCACGTCCGACTCGTATTGGGGCCGTGGGCACACGGAGACCGGGGAACGCGCTACCTGAACGGCGTCGACATGGGCGCCGCCGCCGAGCGCGACCTGATGGCCGAGTACCGGAGGTGGTTCGATTTCTGGCTCACGACCGACGCCCGCGATGCGCCGAACGCGCCGGGCGTGGAACTGTACGTGATGGGATCGAACCACTGGCTCAGCGGGGTCCGCTATCCGCTAGAGGGGACATCCTTTCGCCCCCTGTACCTGGCCGGTTCCCCCGGCGGAGACGCCCACGGTCGACTCGAATGGGACGAGCCCGTCGGGCTCGATGCCTTCGACACTTTCACCTACGATCCGGGCGAGCCCACACCCTCCTTCCATGCCGCGCTGAAGCGAGGAACGCTTGACGAGTACCGGGCACGGGTCGACACGGGAAGCGATGTTCTGGTCTACGAATCGGAACCGCTCGACGCGCCGCTCGACATTGTTGGACCCATCGAAGCCAGGCTCTACGCATCATCATCAGCGAAGGACACGGACTGGACCGCGACGCTTTACGGGTTGACCTCCACGGGCGATGTCCGCGTCTTGGGTCTCACCTTCGGCATAACCCGAGCTCGATACAGAGATTCCTTGGCCACCCCGTCGCTGCTCGAGCCAGGAACGGTATATCCCTTCGTTATCGATCTCGGACACACCGCCGTGACCGTCCAGGCAGGTGAGCGGCTGCGGCTCGAGATCGCATCCGCCGCGTTTCCCGAGTTTTCGAGAAACCTCAACACCGGCGGCCACAACGAGCTCGAGACCGACTGGGTCCCGGCACACCAGCGAGTCTACCGGGACTCCGGGCGGGCATCCCAACTGCTCCTACCCATCATAGAGAGGCGATAGCCTATCTTCTTCCGGTGATTCCGGCACTCGGCTGGACGATACACTGAGCGCGCGACAGAAACCTACGCTGGATACGCTTCCGGTCGCGGCGATCCGCCAGGACGTGGCGACGCTCCGCTGCTGGCGGAGTGACGGGTTAATTATCGCGGCACCGCTTCACGATACCGGGATCTTCTTGCTGGCGTCGACGAAGGGCATCTCGACGACCGTCGCTGTGCGCGTACCCCACTCGCTCTCGACGGTGACCGTCGTGCCGAGCTTCGATTTGTCGGTCGGCAGCCAGGCATAGCCGATGTTCTTCTTCAGCCGCGGCGTGTAGATGGCCGAGGTCACTTTGCCGACCCTGTCTCCATCCTCGACGATCGGCCACTTCAGGTTGTTCAACGTCGGGAATGGATCTCCGTCCAGCTCGACCCCGTTGATCATCCGGCTAACGCCACGCTGCTTGATCTCGCGCAGCGCCGGAAGCGAGATGCTGGCGTCGTCGGGCAGCTCCCAATCGACCAGCCGCTCCAGGCCCAGCTCCAGCGGGTTGTTCTCGTAGGTCATGTCGGCGCCCCAGTTGAAGATGCCGCCCTCGATCCGGCGGATGTCCGACGGGCCGGTGGGCCGGATGTTGTAGGGCTCGCCGGCCTTGATGATCGCCTCCCATAGCGCGACGCCGCGGCTCGTGTCGGTCAGGTACACCTCGTACCCCAGCTCCGAAGTCCAGCCGGTCCGCGTCACGACGACGGGGATCCCTTCGATCTCGGCTCGCATCCACCAGTAGTACTTGAGGTCGAGCACCTCGGGCCCCACCAGCTCCTCCATCAGTTGCCTCGACTTGGGTCCCTGGACCTGCAGCGGAGCCACGTCGGCCTCGCGGATCGTCACCTCCAGATCGGGATAGGCGTTCTTGAGCCCGCGGGCGAACAGGAGCGCGTCGCTCGAGGCGAGGGCGAACCAGAACGTGTTTTCTTCCATGCGCGTCATCACGGGATCGTTGATCACGCCGCCGTCGCTGTCGCAGATCAGCACGTACTTCGCCTGTCCCACAGCGCACTTCGACAGGTCGCGCGGTGTGAGCAGCTGCGCGAACGCGAACCCGTCCGGGCCCGAGATCTCGAGGCAGCGCTCGACCGACACGTCCCATAGGGTCACATCGTTCAGCAGCGCCTCGAACTCCGCTTCGAACGTGTCGTAGCGGATCGGAAAGTACATGTGGTTATAGACCGTGAACCCCTGCGGTCCGTACCGTTGGGTGGCTTCGTAGTAGGGCGTGCGGCGGTTGCGCGCTCCGCACTGGACCTGGCTCATGTCGAATTCGGCCATGCTCGCTTCTCCTCGCTGGGGGGCGACGTAATATCCTGTCCGCGCCACATACCCTACCACCGTGCACGCTCTGACGCTATCCCACGCCAGGCGGGTCGAACCGATGGAACCGCCCATGCTTGCCGACCCCCCGAACCGGGTTCATCTTCCCCAGCGTATGAGAGACCTCAAGCGGTTAGTCGGCGAGATCCACCGTCGCTCGCTCTGGCAAGTATTGGGCATCTACCTGGTGGGCGCCTGGGTGGCGTACGAGGTGATCCAGAGCCTCACCGAGGGGCTGGCGTTGCCCGGCTGGCTCCCCGGCTTCGCCGTCGTCCTTTTCATCATCGGCCTCCCCATCGTACTCGCCACCGCGTTCGTCCAGCACGGTCTCCCGGGTGGCGCCGCCGACCCGACCCTGCTGCCGGGACGAGATGAGGTCGCGGGCGAACGGCAAGTCGGCCCGGGGCTGCGGCGGCTGCTCACCTGGCGCAACGCGATCACGGGCGGCGTGGCCGCCTTCGCCCTCTGGGGCGTGATCGCCGCCGGCTGGGTCGTCCTCGGGCGATCGCTTACCGGCGGCGCTGGGCCCGTCGAAGCTGCCGCGCCGGACAAGTCGGTGGCGGTGCTGCCGTTCGAGAGCCTGAGCGCCGACGAGGAGAACCTCTACTTCGCCCGCGGCGTCCACGAGGACATCCTGACGTACCTGTCCAGGGTGCGGGACCTGCGGGTGATCTCACGCTCGTCGGTGATGGGTTACGCCGGCCAGCCGATCAACCTGGTGGACGTGGCGCGGGAGCTGGGCGTGGCGCACATCGTCGAAGGAAGCGTCCGGCGCGAAGGAAACCGGGTGCGCGTCAGCGCGCAGCTCATCGACGCCCGGACCGACGAGCATCTGTGGGCCGACAACTTCGATCGCGACTTGGCCGACGTCTTTGCCATCCAGACGGCTATAGCGCAGGAGATCGTGGCGGCACTCGAGGCCAATCTCACGCCCGACGAGGAGCGGCGGCTCGCCAAGCAACCGACCGACGATATCGACGCCTACGATCTCTACGTTCGGGCCCGTGAGACGATCAGCGGCAGCGGGCTGGCGCTGAGCAAAGACGAAGCGGCCGAGGAACTGCTCGAGCAGGCGGTGGCGATCGACCCCGAATTCGCCCGCGCCTGGGCGCTGCTCGCCAAGGTGCGCGGCGACGTCTACTGGTTCGCCGCCGACCGCTCGCCGGAACGGCTGGCCGCCATCAAGGCCGCCACCGACCGGGCCTTCGCCCTCGAGCCCGACTTGCCCGAGGCCCGACTGGCGCTGGGCACCTACTACTACCGCGGGTTTTATGATTACGAACGGGCGCTGGAGCAGCTGGAGCTGGCCCACGACGCTCTGCCCAACAGCGCCGACGTGCTCTACTTCATGGGCTTGACGCTGCGCCGCCTCGGTCGCTGGGACGAGTCGGTCGCCGCCTTCGAAGAGGCGACGCTGTTGGATCCGGGCAACGTCGGCACCCGGGCGGAGCTCATCAACACGGCCCGCGATGCCCGCGACTACGAGATGGCGTGGGAAGCTTCCGATCGAGCCTATGGGCGCGATCCCGACAACAGCGTCTTCGCCGCGCATCGCGCCATGCTCTATCTGTACCACAAGGGCGCGGTGGATTCCGCACGGGCCACACTGGCCCGGGTGGCGCCGGTCGACGAGCAGTTCTACGCGCGGGCCAGGTGGCTGGCCGCCCTGTGGGGTCGAGACTACGACGGCGCCCTCGAGGTCCTCGAGCAATACGGACACCAGTTCGATTGGCTGACGCCGGGAGCGGCCGACTGGTTGGCGGGCGAGACGCTGGTCGCCGCCGGCGCGGAGGCGCGGGCCCGCGATCGCTTGTCCCGGGCCCGGGCGACGCTGGAAGCAGAGACGCAAAAGCCGTATGCCGACAACTACGTCTGGCCGCACGTCGTCCTCGGGAGGGTTTACGGGTGGTTGGGCGAGGGAGAGAAGGCCCTCGAGAGCTGCCGACGCGCCGCCAGCATCCTGCCCGAATCGAAAGACAAGGTGCACGGCGTCGGGGCCTCGAGCTGGTGCGCCCTGACCAGGGCCCTGGTCGGCGAGCGCGATGCGGCGCTGGCCGAGATCGAGCGCTTGCTCCAGACGCCCGCTGGTTTCACCCGCGCCGAGCTCGCCCTCGAGCCCACCTGGGACTTCTTCCGGGATGACCCGCGCTTCCAGGCGCTGATCCGGAGCGTCGAGTAAGGCGATACAGCGGCGCTAGCGGTCGAGTTTCTGACCCACGCGCGCCGGCTGCTGCGCCCCGGCAGCTCGCTGCTCATCAGCACGCCGAACGCGGGTGTGCTGAAAGCGCGGATACGCGGCCGCTTCTGGAAGTACCTCCAGTTCGAGCGGTACCTGCATCTGTACCATTTCACGCCGCTAACGGTCGAGATGGCGCTGAACACCGCCGGCTTCGAGATCGCTGGCTGGCCGGCCAGGGGGAGGCCAATGATCCTGGTGGCCGTCGCACCCTGAACGGCTCGGTCGGCTAGAGCTCCGATTTCTCCTTCGATCGCCAGTCCCGGCGGCGCCGGGCCCAGCGGTCGCGGAGCCATTCGCGCCTCAATTTCTCTTGGCCCAGCCGCTCCGCGACGACGGCGCCGAGCTCCATGACGCTGGGGCGGTGCGCGGCGTCCCTGGACGATACGCCACTCCGCTTCGATTTCTTGAAGAACATCGGCCTCGGGTCCTCTCGCTCCAACGGTCTATACCGGCAGGCGCACGGTCCGGGTGCGCCGAGATATTCCTACCACATGGAGATGCGCGAGATTCGAGTCGAATCGGACATGGGCTGGAACCGCCGGATCCGCCTGAGCGAGCCAGGGATTAGAGTCGGAATGAACGAGCGTATTGTCGTACCGGCAGGGTTCCGGAACGACCTGGGCCCGGCCGGCACGGCGGGGGAAGCCGCGTCCGGGCCACGGAAGATTGTGGGTGATCTGTTCTGGTTGACCCGGCCTCAGGCCGCCGTCGACTCGGGGTCGCTCTTCAGCCGCGTCCGCTTCAGCCAGCGGCCGCGCAGCCACTCGCGCCGGTTCTTTTCGGCCCGGGCCTTCTTCGCCTGCTCGCGCTGCTTCTTCCGGCCCTTGCCCGATGCCGTGGCGAACAGTCGCCGGTCCAGCTCGCTTCGGTACAGGGGTGCCACGTGCCGCTTGTAGCTCATGTAAGACGTCATCATCGTCGGTGCCCTCCTGATCGGCTTCGCACGTTGTGGCGCCTCGCGGGCGCGCTTTCGTCGGTTGTGGTTGGGTTGCCGGTCTCGGGCCTATCGGCTGGGGGACACGATAGGGAAGCCGGATCATGTGGCGATCAAGCGGCCATCATGCCGCGATCATGTAGGTATCATGCGGGGTTTGAGCGGTCATGCCGGCCGTCAGGCTGCCGCCGAGAGCCGCCGATCCCGGTCCGCCGTGCGGCCAAAAGTAAGTGCGCTCACCTCGGAGCGGTGAAATCGCTTCCGCCAGCCGCTACAAATTTCGCGGTCAGGCTGTCCGTCGATCGTGTAAGTCGTTGACCCATCGTTCCCGGCGGGGCGGGCACGGGAATCGCTATTGAACGGCCTGCCCAGCTATCCGGGCCATGTCAGTGGCTTGAGTCGACCGGCGACGCGACCCGGCGTCGGCCCGCCGACCCGCCCTCATTCGACTGAGATGGAGGTCAAGATGCGATCCACCAGGTTCTGGCCGCTGGCCCTCGTCGGGCTGCTCGCGGTCCCCGCTTCGGCCGGCTCTCTGCTCGCCCAGGACGATGACTTGACCGGCAACGGAGCGCCCAAGGGTCCCCACTACAACCTGAACATCATCGGCGTGGAGAAGGAAAAGAGCGCCGACATGACGGGCAACCAGGGTCACCGCATCTTCGTCAGCTTGGGAAAGAAGAAGCCCGGCAGTTCGGTGAAGACGCGGATCAACCTGGTCCAGGATACCGACGGGACCTTCCAGGTGCTGGACGCCAACGGTACGGACGGCGGCGCGATCTTCCAGCTCCCGGAACCCGGCACCTACACGATCTGGGTGCGGCCGCGAGGCCAGCCGGGTGGCGAGGCGAAGATGACGACCTGTGTCGACGATCCGGACTACGGGACGATCTGCTCCAGCGAATATACGGTGCAGGTCCGGGAGCGCGGCGGCCGGAAGTTCGAGAACGTGACCGACGAGCTGACGAGCATCGTGCTGGAGGAGGGAAGCGAAGCGGCGCTGGAATGTGGGGATACCAAGGTCAGTTTGTTCGATCCCTGCCTCGAAGGTTACTTCTGGGACTACGACAACAACGGCTTGCGACTGTTGCAGGTGCGGTTCTACTTCAACGACGACTACGTCACATCTTGACCGGCCCGAGGTGTCAGGGGGCCCTCGACCCGGCGCGGGATGTCCGCGTCGAGCGAGGGCCCCTGAGGCACCGGACGGATCGAGCCTCAGTCGTCGACCTCGAACTTCGCGTCGAGCGCCACCAGTACGGCGGGCGGCCCCACCGACTCTACGGTGGCGTGGCCCTCGACCCTGACCGGTCCCGGTAGCGCGTCCGCCACCTCTTGCAGGGTGAGCAGATCGCCGGTGTCGTCGATGACGATTTCGGCGATCCGAACGATTCTATCGTCGGCCAGCGTGATCGTGCCGCCGCCCACGTCCACGGAAGCGACGGTGCTCTCGAACTGGAGGGCGCCGGGGATGCCGTCCTCGTCGTCCTCGATCTCGAACTCGACCTCGATCGCGACCAGGGTGCGCGGATCGGCGCTCTCGAGCACGCCTTCGCCGTCCGCCTCGACGATGAAGCCGTCGTCGAGCGCCGTCTGGACCTCGGCCAGCGAGGTGAGGTGCTCGTCGTCGCCGTCGTCCGAATCGTCCTCGATCTCGGTGCCCAGCACGATCCGGATCACGGTCTCGTCACCCAGCGTTACGGTTCCGATCGTCGGGTCGTCGGGGTCCGGATCCACACTCGACACCAGCCCCTCGAACTCGATGCCACCCTCGGCCTCTTCCGTCTCCTCCTCCAGTTCGGTGATCCCCTCGCTCACACGCAGCTCGATCTCGAGGCCCAGCACCCGGATCACGCCGTCGGGCTCGCCGGCCGCCGGCGCGTCGAACAGCTCCAGGTTGTCCGTATCCACGTTGATCTCGATCTCCGGCTCACCGGACTCGTCGTCCAGCTCGAGGCGCGTCGCCAGGAACGTCGCGTCGGTGGGGTCCTGCGGCTCCGACGGCGCCGGGCGCTTCGCCTCCACCGCCGGCTGCTCGCCGTTGCTCAGCGCCGCGTTGACCCGGTCCAGGAACTCGGTCATGGTCAGGTCGCCGTCCTCGCCCCGGAACTCAGTGGACGAGTTGAATTGCACTTCCAGCCCATCGATGGCGAGCACGAGCGTGCCAGCGGACGGGGGCTGCACGATGCGGCTCTCGATCTCCTCCTCGTCGGTCAGCTCTGTGGGACGCTGAACCTCGACCTCGCGGGACGTCAAAGAGCCGGGTATCAGCTCGATCTCCAGCCGGGCCGGCCCGCTCGTGATCGTGTTCTCCAAATCGGGTAGCCCGATCGTCCGCGAAAAGGTGAGCCCCCCGTTGGGGCCGGGACCGTTGATCCCGTCGCCGTCGCAGGCGGCGAACGCCAACGCCAGGGCGACGGCTGCGGCCGCGACGGGTCTGCGACTCGAGCTTGGCATACGATTACCTCCACGGGTTATTGAGCCTTTCGGCTCCGGATTCTCGAGTGTCTCCCGAACGCCGTCAGGTAGGGGCAGAGGCTGTGCCAGCGTGGAAAGCGCTTGCCTGCGGGGAATTCTCACAGTGGGGAGCTGGAGGGCCCTGTAGCGGACCCGGGCAGTTGTATCGATTCGAGACGCCCGGCGCCGCCGCGAAAGGGAGCCGGCTTGCCGCGGCGGCCGCGGGCTACGCCGAACCCTGCGTCTCGTTCAGGCCCTGCTGGAAGCGGTCGACATAGGGCGAGTCGGAGCAGTGCTTCAGCAGGAAGGCGTAGATGCTCCGGGAGCTGGCCCGCCCGGCGGCGGTCTGCCGCGACGCCTCGGCCGTCTCCAGCAGGCAGCGGACGGCGGACGGGTCTTTGGGATCCTTCAGGATCAGCATCGCGGCCGCTCGGGCGGCGCTGGTCAGGTCCCGCTGCCCCATCAGATGGCTGAGGATGCCGCGCAGCGCGCCAGGCGGCAGATCGACTTCCCGGACATGCGGCCACAGGGCGCGGAACAGGTCGGCGGCGAGCTCGCTGTTGCCGTCGTAGGCGCAATACTCGAGAGCCGCCAGCCCGAACTTCACGGCCCGGGTCTCGTCGCCGTTGTGCATCTGCGCCAGGGAATCGTAGAGGACCCCGGGCTCCGAGGTCGCGATCTCTTCCAGCATGGCCATCACAGGGTGGTTCCTTCGCCGGGCCGCCAGCTGTGGCCGGGCGTCGGGCCAGGCTTCGATCGAGTTGGGGGTCTTTGCCGCTGGCGTCTCTCGCGGTTCGGAGGGTAGCGCGACCTTGCGGGGCATCGCCTTTCGGAAATCGTTCTCGAAGTTCGCGCGCTTCGTCATCGTGGTCGGATCGCCTTTCGCGCCTCTCTCGAAACCTTCACGGGCCTTTTGAGCGGCGTCGAGCTCGCTCTGCTCGCGCCGTTTCATCCAGCTCAGAGCGGCGCGGCCCATCACGGCCAGCCGCTCCAGTGCGTCCAGCACCCGACGCCAGGCCCAACCGATGGTGTGGGTCCGAAAGCGACGTTCCTGGTCGTGCGCCTGCTGATGCTGCGCCGTGGTCATGCTCACTCCTCAGAGCCGAGCCAGAGACCGGGCGGGGAGCAGGCCGGAACGGTTAGTAGCGCTTATTGGAGTTGCAAAATCGATGCCGATAAGAGGAGGGGAGGGCCGCCTTGATCTGGGCGGTGCGAGCCCGGCAATGCCGCCGGGCTCGGCAATCTTTTCATACCGCTGGCTACGATGTTTCGGCGCCGGGGCCAGCGCGGAGGTCGGAACCGCGAGCTAGCGCACTAGTCTCCGGCCAGCTCGTCGAGCTTGGCGGCCATGATGAAGTCGTTCTCGTGCAGCCCGTCGATCTTGTGGGTCCAGAGCTCCGCCTCGACCTTGTTGTAGTGGATGTGGAGGTCGGGATGGTGGCCCTGGTCCTCGGCCACTTCGGCCACGCGGTTCACGAAATCGATGGCGCCCGGGAAGGTCTCGAACTTGAACTCCTTCGAGATCCGCTTCGCGTCGTCGGCCAGCGCCCAGCCCGGCGCGTCCTTCAGGTACTCCCGGGCCTCTTTCTCCTCCATCGGCGGTATGCCGCCGCGGCATGGCTCACATTTCTTCTGCGCCAGATCTTTGCCTGTCATATTATAGTGTCCCTTTCCCTGGTTCCCGCACCTACTCGCCTTCCGGCTCACCCTCTTCCTTTGCCCGACCCAACACCCGCTCCCGCAGCTTCATCAACTTCGTCAGTTCCTCCTTGAGCTTCTTCCCCGTGTCTCCCGATGCCGTGGCGAACAGACGCCGCTCGGTCTCGCTCTTGTAGATAGGCGCGACGCTCTGCTTGTATTTCTTGTAAGACCACATGAGCTCCCTCCTCGGGATGCTAAGGGCGCGTAGGCGCCGGCGGCGCGCGGCCTGGCTCGAGATGAAGAATCGATCAGCGAATGAGGTTCAAAAACCAATATGGGCCACGCCGCCGCCTCGGGTCAAGCGAACCCGCTGAGGTTAGACCGCGGCGCGTGTCGGTGTGGACGGTCGAGAGGACGGTCGAGGTGCAGCGGGTTCGCGGTAGCTTGCCGCCTTACGGTGACCGCTCGGCGCCGGTCAGACGGGCCAGAGCGCGCCGTGCCTCGTCGACCCGCGACTGCAGTTCCGGGTCCGGTTCGCGCCAGCGCGCCAGGAATTGCCGGTAACAATCCACCGCGGCTTCCGGTTGCCCCAGCCGCTCGTGGATCGCTGCCCGACGCAGAAGCGCCGGCGCGGTATACGGGATCCCCGAATGCCACCAGCCCAGCGACTCGTACCAGCGCAGCGCATCTTCGTCGCGCCCGGCGGCTTCCAGCGCCAGGGCCCGCAGGTAGCGCTCGTGCTCAAGCGCCATAGGCAGCGTTCGAGCCGGTAGCGCCCAGCGCGCCTCGGGCTCCACCCGTTCCAGCTGGCGCAGCGCCTCCTCGACCTCGCCCGCTTGAACGGCGAGCTGTGCCCTGGCGATCCCGGCGAAGTAGGCGGCCCACGACTCGACGTTCGAGGGCTCCGCCGCGTCGGCCGCCGCGGCACGGCGCTCCAGCTGGTCGGCGTAGCGTCGAGCTTGACCCTCGTCCCCCAGACGGCCGTTCACCAGGCTGAGCAGGTAGGCCCGGGTGACGGGCGCGTAGACGGTGTCGTAGTCGAGTCCGGCCAGCTCGCGGCGCAGGCTCTCCAGTTCGGTTTCGACGACGGGCACGAACGGGCTCGTCCACAAAGACCCTCGGACCTCGAGGGGTGTGTAGAGCGGGGTCATCACCGGCACGGATTCCAAACCGTGTAACGCCTGTTCGGCGGCGCGCAGATGCCCCTGCGCCGCCTCGAAGTAGGCCTGCAGCAGGTAACCGTTCTGGTGTTCGCCGTCCGTTCGTGATGGATCGGTCAGCAAACGGGCCACGTCGACGGCGGCCGGCAGCCCGTCATCGAGCAGTGCCAGGCGGAAAGACACGAAGGACAGCGTGAACGCCGGCGCACTGCGCAGCTGGGGGAGTAGCTCATCGACCACCGACCGGCCGTCGCGTAGGAACGACAGGATCGGCCGGCTGAACAGCGGGATGTCGCTGCCGCGCTCGAAATCGACCATGCGCTCGAGTTCCCGCTCCAGCTCGTCGTAACGATGCTCGATCGAAAGAGTCCAGCTCAGGTGCGCACGCGATTGGAAGTGGTCAGGATCGTACTGGAGGGCCCGTTGGTACGCCTGGGTGGCCTCGTTGATCGAACCACCTTCCAATGCCCCGAAGTGGAAGAAGAACTCGCCGAGGTAGTACCAGGCCTCCAAATCCTCCGGGTACGAACGGAGGATCGCCCGGGCACGCTGTTCGCCCTCGTGCAAAGCGCCCCTGAGGAACGCGTCGAGCACGGCCAGGCGATCCCGGTCCCGCGGCGACAGTCGTGCACCCAGGCGCACCGCTTCGGCCGCGGCGCGCGCCGACCTGAAACCTGTGGGTGTGGGAGAGTAGATGGTCGCGAGGGCGAGTCGGTACCAACCGAGTGCGAACGAGCTGTCCACTTCGATCGCGCGCTGGAAGGCGGCGGCCGCGTCTCTGAATTGCCCCGTCCGCAACGCGCTCTCGCCTTCCAGGTAGGCCTTGAGCGCGGCCAGCGAGTCGGTGGTCGCCGCCGCGACTCGGGTCAGCCGGGCGTTCGCGGCGCCCAGGCCGCCGGCCAGTAGCTCCCGCGCCACCCGGTTGACCAGATCGAAAACCTGGCTCTCGTCCTCGGCGACCTCCTCCGCCGTGATCTCGACGCCGCCATCCGCGGTGTACAGCGCCGCGTTGATCTGCAGCCGGCCGCCCGCCTCGACGATGCTGCCCAGCACGAAGCGACCGGCGCCGAACCGGCCCGCCACCGCTTCGCCCGTCTCGGGGTCGAGTTCGCGATCGCGTCGGTTCGACAGGAACTTCATCAGCGCGTACGGATCGACGACCCGCAGCGCGCCGGCTCCGTCCAGCGCCGTGCTCAGCAGGTCGACCATCCCCTCGCCCAGATAGGCCACCTCCTCGCTGCCCCGCACCGAGAACGGCAGCACGGCCACCCGCGCCGCCGAGATGTCCGAGGCCTCCAGCGCCGGGCGCTCGACTTCGACCGGGCTGCCCAGTATCAGCCAGCCGGCCGCGGCCGCGCCCCACACCGCGAGCACGCCGACGAACGCGAACCCCAGGTTGCGCCAGGTGAGCAGGCGACGGCGCGCGGCCAGCCGCTCCGACTCGGTCCGGGCCTTTGCTCGGCGTACCGTGTCGGGAACCGGTCCTCCACCGCTCACGTCCGGACCGGGGGCGTCCGGGGCAGACGCGGCCGCCGTCTCCTCGCGTACGAACGCGGTGGCCACGACGAACGGCAGGCCGAGGAGGAAGAGGATGATGGCAAAGACAGGGAGCCAGGCGGGCAACGCCAGCCGGTCGGTGACTGTGTCGATGATCTCGTAGCAGCCCCAGGCGCCGCCGATGTAGATCAGCACCACCTGCCACAGCGAGCGCCGGTGGATCTCGACGATGAGCTTCTTCAGACCGGACATCGAGCCGTCGTGATGGAGTCGTCCTTCTGTTCCCGCTGGCTGACGCCTACAAGATGGGCCACCCGGACGCGGCGTACAACGACCGGATCGCAGGCCGAACCTTGCGGCTGTTCAGGCCGGGCCTGCTTTGTTATCCTTGTCTGTGACAGCCACGGAAACAATGGGAGCGTGGGAAACTGGGGATGGGTATTTAACCCTACCATCACGGAGGGAAATTCATGAGTTCCAAACGTTTAGCGCTTGTGGCGATGGCCGTAGCCCTGGCCGCCTGCGCCCAGGAAGGCGCCCAGCAGGCCCAGGAGATGGAGATGTCGGCCGGCGCGATGGAGGATGCAGCGGCGGCGATCGACGAGATGCGCGGCACCTGGGTGCAGGCCTACGAGGCGGGCGACGCGGCGACGGTGGCGGCGCTGTACGCGACCGACGGCGTCTACGCGCCGGCGTCCAGCGACGCGGCGAGCGGCCGCGCCGCCATCGAGGGGATGCTGACCGAGACGATGGCGATGATGGTGAACCGTCAGCTGGAAGTGACGCAAACCGAGTTCGGCATGAGCGGCGAGCTCAGCTACGGACTTGGCACCTACACGCTGACGGCCGAGGTCGAGGGTGAGCCGTACGAGGCCAACGGCACCTACCTGGTCGTGGCCAAACGTCAAGCCGATGGCAGCTGGAAGATCCAGGCCCACGTCTCCACCAGCGACCAGCCGCCGCTGATGGAAGGCGGGATGATGGAGAGCGGCATGATGGAGGAGGGCAACTAGGCGCATGAAGGAGATCGCTGCGTCCCCGATCGAGGACGCGGCTCTCCTCCAGTCCTACCGAGGATGAGAACAGCGCGCCCCGATCGCGGTGGCGCGCTGTTCTCTTATTGGTGTCCCGGCCGGCGACCCGCGTGAGGAGCGTCAGGGCGCCTCTTCCCGGAGCAGCTTGCCCCGCACCGCGTCGTAGAAGCGGATCACCACCACCACGTTCGGCCGCCGCTCGTCGTAGACCGAGACCTTCACCTCTTTCTTGTTTCGCGAGGGCCGATAGACCAGCCAGCCGCCCGGCGGGACCTGGCTGGCCAGCGCACCGCAGTCGCCCTTAGGGCCCTGGTGGCCCGGCGGCTTCCCGGGGATCCAGACGCGGCAACCCCCCGGCGGCGGCAGGTGTCCCGGCGGGATGCCCAGCGTGGCCGCCGTGCTGGGGCCCCGGTTGTCGGTGGATTCTTCGTTCGCGGGCTCGGGCTGCGGTGGCCGGGATGAAACGGTCACCGTCTGACCGCAGCCGCTCAGCGCCAGGGCGGCGACCGCGGTTAAGATGAGTGCTTTCAACGGGATT
>JAACAK010000034.1:0-215 GCA_011774835.1 Candidatus Kutchimonas denitrificans
TAGACCGGCATGGCCTCGAGCCGGTGGCCCGTCTGGTCGCTTCCGCAACCAACAGCATTGATCCCGACGATTTCGCCGAAGCACCGGTCGGAGCCATCCGCAAGCTACTCGACAAAACAGACCTTTCACTCGCCGACATCGACCTGTTCGAGATCAACGAGGCCTTCGCCGCCGTGCCGCTGGTGGCGATCAGGGAGCTCGGGCTTGACCCGGAG
>JAACAK010000034.1:266-1309 GCA_011774835.1 Candidatus Kutchimonas denitrificans
AGCCAGCGGCGGCCGCCTGGCGGCGACGGTCATTCGCGAATTGCAACAACGCAACGCCCGTTACGGCGTCGCGGCGCTCTGCATCGGCGGCGGTGAAGCGGTGGCCGCCCTGTTCGAACGGGTTTGAGTGAAGAAGGAGAGACGATGAAACCGATATACGAAGATGCGGGCCGGGCGCTTGAAGGCCTGCTGCAGGATGATATGACCATCGCCGCCGGCGGCTTCGGCCTCTGCGGCATCCCGGAAAAACTGATCGTCGCCCTGCGCGACGCGGCGACGCACGGGCTGACCGTGGTCAGCAACAACGCCGGGGTCGACGAGTTCGGCCTCGGGCTGCTGCTGCAGACCCGGCAGATCAAAAAGATGATCTCCTCCTACGTCGGCGAGAACGCCACCTTCGAGCAGCAGTTCCTGGCCGGCGAGCTCGAGGTCGAGCTGACGCCGCAGGGGACGCTGGCCGAGAAGCTGCGGGCCGGCGGCGCCGGCATCCCGGCCTTCTACACCCGCACCGGCTACGGCACCCGGCTGACCGAGGGGAAGGATGTCAGGGAGTACAACGGTAACCCTTACGTCCTCGAGGAGAGCATCACCACCGACCTGGCGATCGTCAAGGCCTGGAAGGCCGACAAGGCCGGCAACCTGATCCTGCGCAAGACCGCCAACAACTTCAATGTCGCCTGCGCCAAGGCGGGGCGGGTGACCGTCGCCGAGGTCGAGGAGATCGTCGAGATCGGCGAGATCGATCCGCACCACGTCCACGTGCCCGGCATTTATGTCGACCGCCTGGTGCTCGGACAGGCTTACGAGAAGCCGATCGAGCAGAAGACCCTCTCCGGGGCCGGCATCTCGGCCAGGGGGTTCAGCGAAACCCGCGAGTGGATGGCCAAACGGGTGGCCCAGGAGCTCGCCGACGGCGACTATGTCAACCTCGGCATCGGCATGCCGACCCTGGTCGCCAACTACATCCCGGACGGGATCAACATCACCCTGCAGTCGGAAAACGGCCTGCTCGGCATCGGCCCGTTCCCGACCGAAGAAAATGT
>JAACAK010000034.1:1373-2104 GCA_011774835.1 Candidatus Kutchimonas denitrificans
CCTCGGCGGCATGCAGGTCAACCGCAACGGCGACCTGGCCAACTGGATGATCCCCGGCAAGATGGTCAAGGGGCCGGGCGGCGCCATGGACCTGGTCTCCGGCGTCAAGAAGGTCGTCGTCATGATGGATCACAACGCCAAGGACGGCAGTCCGAAGGTCCTCGATGATTGTGACCTGCCGATTACCGGCAAGGGGGTCGTCGACCTGCTGGTCACCGACAAGGGGGTCTTTGACGTCGATGGCGATAAGGGCCTGACCCTGCTGGAAGTATCGCCGTACTCGTCGCTGGAGGAGATCAGGGCGGCGACCGGCTGTGAATTTGCTGTAGCGCCCGACCTCAAGGGCGCCTGAATCGTATCAAGGAGAAGGAAAGATGAGTCAACGTGTTGCCCTGGTCACCGGGGCTGCCAGCGGCATCGGTCTCGCCGTTGCCGAATCCCTGGCCGAGGCCGATTATCGGGTGGTGCTGGCCGATATCAACGAAGCGGCCGGCAAGCAGCAGGCCGAACGGATCGGCGGTCATTTCGTCAAGGCCGATCTCTCGAAGGCGGCCGACTGCAAGGCGCTGATCGATGAGGCCGTCGCTGCCTGCGGGTCGGTCGATGTCCTGGTCAACAACGCCGGTATCCAGCATGTCAGCCCGGTCGAGGAGTTCCCCGAGGAGAAGTGGGACTTCATGATCGCGCTGATGCTGACCGCGCCGTTTCTGCTGACCAAGTACAGCTGGCCG
>JAACAK010000034.1:2151-2483 GCA_011774835.1 Candidatus Kutchimonas denitrificans
GGCATCACCGTCAACTCCATCTGCCCGGCCTATGTGCGCACGCCGCTGGTCGACGGCCAGATCGACGACCAGGCCAAGACCCATGGCATCCCGCGCGAGGATGTCATCGAAAAGGTCATGCTGAAAAAGGCGGCGGTCAAGCGGATGATCGAGCCGAAGGAGATCGGCGATGCCGTCCTGTTTATCTGCTCTGATGCCGCGGCCTGCATGACCGGAACCTCCCTGACCATCGATTGCGGCTGGACCGCCTGCTGACGGAGTTGTCGTGGACCTGGAACTGCATGAAATCGTTTTCGACAACGTCGCCAACGGCATCTATATCGTCGACGGCC
>JAACAK010000034.1:2490-2683 GCA_011774835.1 Candidatus Kutchimonas denitrificans
GGCCAGGGGATGACGATACGGGTCAACAAGACCTTCGAGGAGATGTCCGGCTTTACCAATGCCGAGCTCGTCGGCCGGTCGCTTTACGACATGGTCGGACCGGACAACCTCTTTTCCGGTTCGGCCAGCCTGCTGGTCATGGAAAAAAAGGCGCCGGTGACGGCGACCTACTCGACCCGGACCGGGCGCAAGC
>JAACAK010000088.1:0-27802 GCA_011774835.1 Candidatus Kutchimonas denitrificans
GGGGGCGGCGCGCGATCTCGCACGGCGGCGGTATCCCGGGGTATCTGACCCAGGCGATCTACATCCCCGGGCAGGAGATCTTCGTCGCGGTTTTCTCCAACAACACGGCGTCGGATATCGGACCCGGAATGGTGGCGAGGAAGCTGGCGGCCATCGCGCTCGGCGACCCGTACCCGGAATGGGAGGAGATCGCACTCGACCCGTCGGTGCTACAGCGCTATGTGGGGGTCTACCGCATCGACGAAAGCACCCAGCGCGTGGTAACCGTCGAGAACGGAACGCTCTACACCCAGCGCTCGGGCGGCTCGAGGCTCCGCGCCTACCCGTCGTCGGAGACCCACTTCTTCTACGGACACTCGCTCTCCCACTTCGAGTTCGTGCTGGAAGGTGACCGGGTCGTTCGGATGTTGATGTATCAGGGCGGTGCCAGGACGCCCGAGGTGGCGGTGAAGGTCTCCGACGAGGTGCCGACCCGGGAGGCGGTGGAGCTGGATCCGGCGATCCTCGAGCGCTACGTGGGCGTGTACGAGCTGAGGCCCGGGTTCGACCTCACCATCACCCGGGAGGACGACCAGCTCTTCGTCCAGGCGACGGGTCAGCCACGCTTCGAGCTGTTCGCCGAATCGGAGACCGAGTTCTTCCTCAAGGTCGTGGACGCGCAGATCACCTTCGTGCGCGGCGACTCAGGCGCGTTCGATGAGCTGGTCCTGCACCAGGGTGGCCGCGACATGCCGGGCACGCGCAAGCAGTGACACGGCCTCCACCGCGGAGTGCCACAAGGCGTCTCCGGTCGGATGTCGCTGTCGCCGACGACCGAGCGTCAGTCCTTGGAGGAACTGAGCTCCTCGCGCAACAGCTCGAGGGCGCGCTCCAACTGCGGATCACGATCCGCCTGCACGTCCTCGATCGTCGACTCGACGACGATGTCGGGCGCGATCCCATAGCCGACGAACTCGCGACCGTCGGGGTAGGCGTCGCGCTTGGTGCAGATGTTCGCGCCACCGCCCCCGGGCAGCTGGAGCAACAGCGGCTGGCCGGTGCTACCGCCGCTCGGTCGGCCCAGCGTCGTGATGTGTGGGATGGCGTCGATGGCCACGAGGAAGTCCTCGGCCGCCGAGAACGTCGCGTGCTCCTGGAGCACGACCGTCGGGACGATGAGCCGTCGCCCTTCCGCCGGCGGCACATCGCCGTGCGTGCCGCCGTCGCGCCAGGCCTCCATGTTGAAGTAGTTCTTGTAACGGTCCGACCATCGTCCCCACGCCTTGAACGACGCGACGTGCTCCCGCGTGCGCCAGGCCGACGTACGCAGCGTGTCGTCCGTCAAGAATGCGGCGATGGCGTAGCCGTTGCCGCTGCTGCCGCCGCCGTTGCGCCGTACGTCGACGACCAGAGCTTTGGCGCGATAGAGTTCGGGTAGCGCCGCCTCGAAGTCGGTCACCACGCCTTCATCGTTGAAGGTGTTGAGCGCGACGTAGGCGATCCCATCGTCCAGCCAGCGGAACGCGAAGCGCGGCCGCGTGGACCGTGTGGGCAACAGCCACTCGTCGTCCCGGGTCCCGCGATCGCGGGCCAGCGTCCGCTCGCGCCGTTCGCCGTTCGGGGTGACGTAGGCGATCGTCACCGGCTGCGCCGGCGGTCCGTGGAGAGCCCTGGCCAGCGTGAGGTCGCGCCGGTGATGGTCGGTGCTGGAGAAGACGTACGGCAGCCACACGCGCAAGGTGCGCTCGGCCGCCGGCTCGCCGTCGATCTCTTCGATGAGCGAGCCGACCGGAATCTCTTTCTCCAGGGTGCGCCCGACGTTTGCGACCAGGACCCGGCCCTCCACGTTTTCGGTCAGGATCCAGGGGTACGACTCGAATCGCCGGTCCGGATCGGGCAGATATACGCTCGTGTGGCCGTCCTCGAGCAGGGCGACGAAGCGCTTCAACTCCTGGTAGTACTCGTAGCTGTTCCCCGTCGCCAGCACCCGCGGCACGAACGCGCGGTAGGCGCTATCCCAATCGAGATCGGGGACCTGATCGAAGAACGCGAAGTTGTAGTTCGCCTCCTGCCAGATGAGCGACAGCCCGTAGAGCTTCTCGGCGTCCGAGAGGTCGGTCGTTTTTGGGGATGGGTTCTGCGCTGCGAGCGGTGACGTCAGCACGGCGCCGAGGAATGACACCAGCATGGCGATTCGGGCCTGAGGCATTCTTCCCTCCGGGTCAAAAGATGAGTGCACCCGGAACTTGGATAGCTCGGAGGCCCGTTTGGTTGGTCCCGCCGTTCTTGAGGGACGACGGTTTCGAGGATGAGCTTCGTTGCGTCTGTCGTGCCGGAGCTCCCGGCCAGGTCAGTCGCCGGCCGAGTCGAGCAGCTCGGTCACCTCGGCGCCGTCGATCTCCTCGCGTTCCTTCAGCAATTCCGCGACCTGGTCCAGGATGTCGCGGTGCGTCTCGATGGTCTCCTTCGCCCGAGCGTAGGCGCCGTCGACGATCGCCTTCACCTCTTCGTCGACCTGCCGGGCGGTGGCCTCGCTGTAGTTCTTCTGGTGCGCGATCTCCTCGCCGAGGAAGACCTGGCGGCGCTCGCCGCCGGCGGCCATCGGTCCCAGCTTCTCGCTCATCCCCCAGTCGAGGACCATGCGCCGCGCCAGCTGGGTCGCCTGCTTGAGGTCGTTCTCGGCGCCGCTGGTGGAGGTGTCGAAGACCAGCTGCTCGGCGGCCCGGCCGCCCATCATCACCGCCAACCGGTCGAGCATGTACTCGCGCTCGTAGATGTAGCGCTCCTTCTCTGGCAGCTGCTGGGTGACACCCATCGCGCGGCCGCGTGGGACGATGGTGACCTTGTGGATCGGATCGGCGTGGGGCAGGGCGGCGGCGACCACGGCGTGGCCCGCCTCGTGGTAGGCCAGCAGGTCGATCTCCTCGTCGGTGAGCACCAGCCCCGTGCGCTCGCGGCCCATCAGGATGCGGTCCCGGGCCTCCTCGATGTCGGCGTTCTCGATGGCCTCCCGGTCGTTGCGGGCCGCGTTGAGCGCCGCCTCGTTGAGCAGGTTCGCCAGGTCCGCGCCGCTCAGCCCCGGCGTGGCCTTCGCCAGCCGCTCGAGATCGACGTCCTTCGCCAGCGGCTTGTCCTTTGCGTGGATCCTCAGGATCGCCGCTCGCTGCCGGGCGGTGGGCAGGTTGACCGCGATACGCCGGTCGAAGCGGCCGGGCCGCAGGAGCGCCGGGTCCAGGATGTCGGGCCGGTTCGTGGCCGCCATGACGATGACGTTCTGCGTCGGCTCGAATCCGTCCAGCTCCGACAGCAGCTGGTTGAGCGTCTGCTCCCGCTCGTCGTGGCCACCGCCCAGGCCGGCGCCGCGATGCCGGCCGATGGAGTCGAGCTCGTCGATGAAGATGATCGCGGGCGCCGACTCCTTCGCCTGCTTGAACAGGTCGCGCACCCGGGAAGCGCCCACGCCGACGAACATCTCCATGAAATCGGAGCCCGTGATGCTGAAGAACGGCACCTCGGCCTCGCCGGCCACCGCCCGGGCCAGCAGCGTCTTGCCCGTCCCCGGCGGACCCACCAGCAGGACGCCTTTCGGCACCGCGCCGCCCACCGCCTCGAACCGGGCGGGCTCCTTCAGGAACTCCACCACCTCACGCAGCTCCTGCTTCGCCCCCTCGGCGCCCGCCACCTCGTCGAAGGTCGTTTCCTCCTGGCTGCGGTCGTAGAGCTTCGCCTTGCTCTTGCCGACCCCCATGATGTTCCGGCCCTGCGAGCTCATGCGGGTGATGAACAGGTAGCCGAGACCCACGATCAGCAGGAGCGGCAGGATCGCGGTGAGCAGCATGGGCCACCAGGAGGAATCGTCGGCCGGTCGGGTCTCGATCTCCACGCCCTGAGCGCGGAGCGCCGACATCAGCTCGTCGTCACCGAAGGAGGGCAGGTAGGTGATGAAGCTCTTGTAGCGGGTCGTATCGTTCTCTGCGCCCACCCGCATCGCCTCCGTCTTCAGCTCGCCGCGGATCTGCTCGCCCTTCACCGTCACGCGGCGGACGCTGCCGGCGGTGACGTGCTCCCGGAAAGTGGTGTAGCTGATTTGGGTGACGTCCTGCTGGCCGACGCCGAAGACGCCCTGGAGGGCGTACGCGATGAGTATGCCGACCAGGAGCCAGATGAGGACCCGGCCGAGCATGGGAGGTTTGTTCTGGCCCATGCTGCCGAGGCCTTTGCCCCCGCGGGGCGGTTGTGGGGAACCGGGATTCAACTTGCGGACAGCCTGTCTATATGGTGAGGCGCGCGATGCTTCAGCGCGGGTCTGTTTCTGGTATCGGGTTACACTCTTAAGGTCCGTGCCGGCGGTCTTTCATGCAATGCCTTGGGGGCGGATCGGCGGTGAAAGGATGGGGGTGTAAATGGGACCGGGAAGGTTGCGCGGGGAGGGAGGGTAATTATATATAATATATGATCTCACCCCATCCCCTACGGGACCAGATCCGTGACCAGATNNTGATTTCACCCCATCCCCTACGGGACCAGATCCGTGACCAGATCCGTCATGAGCTCATCCACGGGCGACTGGCCCCCGGCCAGCAGCTCGTTCTCGCCCCTCTTGCCCGGCGTCTCTCGGTCAGCCCAACACCAACCCGTGAAGCGCTGGCCCAACTGGAGGAAGAAGGCCTGATCCAGCTGCACCCCAACCGGGGCTTTTTCGTGGCTGCTATGACCCTCGACGAGGCTCTGGAGATCTACCCCCTGCTGGCGGGGCTGGAAACGCTCGCGCTGGAGCTACAGGGGCTTCTTCCCGTCGACCGCATCCGACATCTCGAGCAGGTGAACGCTGAAATGGAGGCAGAGATCGGCAACGCCGCCGCGCTCTTCCAGCGGGACCTCGAGTGGCATCAGGCTCTCGTCGAGGGTTGTCCCAACTCTCTCGTGCTGCGGCACCTGCGATCGGTCCGCAATCGAGCCGAGAGGTACGAGCGGGCATACATGCGGTACTCGGGAAAGGTCGCCTTCTCTACGGCAGACCATCGACGGATTGCCGAAGCCCTGGCCGAGGATGTCTCCGCGGCTTGTTCGCTGCTCCAGGCCCATTGGGAGAGAAGCCGGAGGTTCGTCCAACGGTGGCTGAGTCGCGTCGGGGACGAATCGAGCACGCCGTGACCACCTCGGTTGTCTGATGCGGGCCGGCCGGTTCGCCTGGAGTCTGACTATCTCGATAGCGTCCTGGCGGTGGCCCGGGCCGTTGCTCCGGCTGTCTTTTTCCTCCGGCGGCAGCTCTGAGAGGAAACCGAGATGATCTCGCCGGAAGGAGGAGCGGTCGCAGGGCTACTCGGCGGAATCGGCCCGTTCGCCACCGCCCGCTACTACGAGAAGATCATGGCCGAATGCATGGCGCGGTGCCCAGGGTATCCCGAGCTGGTCGTCGTCAGTCTGGACTTCGAGCGCTTTACCAAGCTGGAGGACGCCGAAGATCGCGGTCCGTACGTGGAGGAGATCCTGTCCGGGCTGCGGCGCTTGGCCGCAGCGGGCGTTGACTTCGCCGCCATGACGGCGAATTCGCCCCACGTCGCGCTCGAGCGGATCCGAGTGCGGGCGCCGCTTCCTATCGTGTCGATCGTCGATCCTGTCGTCAGGGAGATCGGTCGGCTCGGAGCCCGGACGGTGCTTCTGCTGGGGATCAGCGCCACCGTGAGGGGGCGGCTCTATCGGGCCGAGCTCGAAGCGGTCGGCGCGGAGGTGATGATTCCCGACGCCCCCGACCAGGCGTTGCTGGACTCCATCGTCTTCGACGAGCTGGCCAGGGGTCGCGTCCGCGGCTCCTCCCGGAGGCGTCTCCTGAAGCTCATCCGCCAGTGCGCCGCGGATGCCGTGCTCCTCGCCTGCACCGAGCTGCCTCTGCTCATCCAGCCGGGCTCGACCTCGATCCCTCTCGTGGACACGATGGACCTTCACGTTCGGGCGATCGTGGACCGGATGGCCTCACGGTAGTCCGATGCGGATCTGGCAGCAGGCGATGATCCGAGCGGCGCGAAGCTCGAAAGCCAAGAGCATCATGGAGAGCTGGGCGCCGGCATCCTCGCTGGCTCGGAGGTTCGTGGCGGGTTTCGATCTGTCTGAGGCCCTCCGGTCCTGCGGGCGCCTTCGGGATGAGGGCCTCCGGGCCTCGCTGTACTATCTCGGCGAGTACGTGTCGGACCAGAACCGCATACGGCATACCGTGGAGCGGAAGAAAGCAGCCGCCCGGGCCCTGGCTGAAGATGGATTCGATGTGCACCTCTCGGTCGAGCCGACCCAGATCGGTCAGCTGGTCTCCCGGGAGACGCTGTGGGCCAACGCGGAGGCCATCGCCCGGACGGTCGCCGAGTCTTCGCGACGGCGCCCCGGGGACGGCTTCGATGCCCTCATGCTCAACATGGACGACGTGCCCCTCGTGGACGTGACGCTCTCGCTCTACCGGCACCTGATCGATTTCGGGCTGCCAGCCGCCCTCACGCTTCAGGCATATCTGAGGCGGACCGAGTCCGATCTGGCGCCGCTCATCTCGCGAGCTGCCCGTATCCGGCTGGTGAAGGGCGCGTTCGCGGCGGGACCCGAGGTCGCGTTCACCCGGCCCGAGGGGATCCGGGACAGCTACCTCCGATTGAGTCGGCGAATGCTCTCGCGGGACGCCCGGACTGCCGGGTTTTACCCGATCTTCGCGACCCACGATGGCGGTCTGGTCGAGGAGATCATCGGCATCGCGGATGATGCCGGGTGGTCACGCGAGGCGTACGAGTTCGAGATGCTGTATGGCGTGCGGCGGGAATACCAGAGGTCCCTGCAGCGGAGGGGTCTGAGGGTTCGGGTGTACGCGCCGTTCGGCGAGGATTGGTGGCCGTACGCCGTGCGGCGGATCGGCGAGAGCCCGGGCAACGCGCAGCTTCTGCTGCGGGCGCTTCTGCCGGGGTGACCGACTCCATCGATCGCGCACGCTGCCCACAGCGGCTGGCATCGTCTCGTCCGCCGGGCCGGTTCGAGCAGGGCGATCAGCCCGGATTCTCCATCAGCGCCTTCAGCGCCTCTCGGTACGAAGCGCCGCTCTGTACGGCCGCGCCCGATTTCAGCGTGATCAGGTACTCACCGCTGGACCACGGCTCGATATGCTGAATGCGGGAGATGTTGACGATCGCGGAGCGCTGTACGCGCAGGAAGCGGGCCGGATCGAGGCGTTCTTCCATCGCCTTCATGGTGGAGCGGATGAGGTGGGATTCGGAGCCGACATGGAGCTCCACGTAATTGCCCGCGGCCTCGATCCAGTCGATTGCGTTTGCCGGCACGAAGAAGACCCGACCGCGAGCCTTGACCACCAGCCGGTCCAGCCAGCGGCCCCGGCGCTCGCGCCGCAGCTCGTCCAGCAATTCGAACACCGGGTCACGGTCAGCGGACCGGCGGTCGCTGTAAACGCGTTCTTTCGCCCGAGCCAGTGCGGCGGTGAAGCGCCCTCGATCGAAGGGCTTGAGCAGGTAGTCGAGTGCGTGCACCTCGAACGCTCTGAGCGCGTATTCGTCGTGCGCGGTGACGAAGATCACGATGGGCAGCCGAACGCCGCGGACCGCGTCGAGTGCGGTGAACCCGTCGACCTCGGGCATCTGCACATCGAGAAAGACCAGATCGGGGTCGTGCTCGACGATGGCGGCGGCGGCGCTGCGCCCGTCGCCGCACTCGGCGACGACCTCGACCTCGGGATCCTCGGCCAGGAGCGTGCGGATCTTCTCTCGCGCCAGCGGCTCGTCGTCGACGATCAGCGCTCTAATGCTCATCGGCTCGCCTTCGCTGCGGCCCCGGCCCTCGCGGCCTTGGAATCGTCGACCCGGTAGGGGATCGACAACGTTACGACAAGACCGCCGTCGGGATGGTTCTCGAGGGCGAGGTCGTAGTCGGGGCCGTACCAACCCTCCAGCCGTGCCCGGATGTTGGAGAGGCCAACTCCCTCCTTGCGCACGGCGTCCGCGTCATCGATTCCGGGCCCGTCGTCCCGGACCGAGAGGTGCAGCCTGCCGTCTTCGCGCCGCGAGCGCACCTCGATACGACCCGCCGCCGAACGCGGCGCGACCGCGTGACGGATCGAGTTCTCGACGATCGGCTGCAGGATGAGGTTGGGCACGCGCGCGTCCAGCGTCTCCGGTTCGATCTCGATCGCCACCGTCAGCCGATCCTGAAAGCGCGTCTGCTCGATCTCGAGATAGCCGCGCAGAAAGTCGAGCTCCTCTTTCAGCGAGACCTCCTGTACTCCGATCTTGTCTATGGTCAGCCGCAACAGGTCGCCGAGCTGCACCAGCATGCGGTCCGCCGCGTCGACATCGCGGTGCATGAGGGTCGAGATGGCGTGAAGCGTGTTGAAGAGAAAGTGCGGCTGCAGTTGCATGCGCAAGATCTCGAGCTGGACCTGCGCCAGCCTGGCTTCGAGCTGTGACGCTCGCAGCCGCCGGTCGCGATACTTGCGGCCGTACTCGATCGCGTGTGCGACGGCGATCAGCACCCAGTAGGTCATGAAGTTGGCGTAGAAGCGATAGATGAACGAAGGGAGGGACAAAGAGATCGGATTATTAAGGAGCAGGGCGCTCACCAGGTAGTCCAGCCCGAACTTGACCGTGGCGATGGCCGCTCCCGCGGCGAGGTACAGGGCCACGCGGCGCGCCAGGTGCGCCATCTCGATCGGGGCGCGCACCACGAGCCAGTACATCGCGGGGGCCAGGAGCGCCCACGCGTACCAGTCGGCGAGAGCGGGGACCAGCGCCTCGCCGAAGCCGATGCCGCGATCCGGGTAGAATGTGGATGTGATGTACGTCCGGCTCGCGAACAGCAGGCCCAGCACTGTCGCCGCGAGGAGGACGAAAGCGGCGGTCCGGCGAACGTCCGGTTTGGCCATTCGATAATCTGGTGAGCGCCGGCCCCTCGTGTCTAGCTTGGCCGATCGCCGCGTACGCCGCGTCTTCGGCCCGAAGCGCTTCGACCGATCGCGACTCCTCCCCCGACGCCGCTCGTCTTTGAGGGCGCTGTCAACGAGCGCCGAGTTCCCTGAGCTTCTCCAGGCCGTTCTCGTTTTGCGGGTTCAATTCGAGTGACTTCTCGTACAGCTCGATCGCCTTCTCCCGGTCGCCCTGGACCATGTAAGATTCGGCCAGACTGTCGTAGACGTTCCAGGAGTCGGGGAAGAGCTCGACGTTGAGCTGGAAGATCCGTTGCGCGATCTCGGCCCGCTCCGGCATGAACTCGTAGCCGAGGCGGTTGAGCGAACGTTCCGGCAAGAGCAGGTGCTCCGGGTCGTCCCGCTGCATCCGGTGGAACAGGTCGAGCGCCCGGTCGACCTCGCCGGCGCGGACGAGCTCGAGGAATCGTGACTGCGCTGCCACGAGCGGATGCGTGCCGGGGTGACCGATCGTCCACACGTAGGCGGCGAGCTCTTTTGTCTGCTCCCAGTCGACCGACATGCCGCCCTGCGGGTGCATCTCGAAACGCCGGGGCGTCATCGCCCTGAATTCATCTTCCTCCACTCCCCAGTAAATGGTCCTGAAGATGCCGTTGAAGTCGCCTTCGCTGTGGAGCCACTCGGCGTCCGACAGGTCGGGGGCCCAGCGGCCGCTGCCGCGGCCGGCGATCGCATGGCAAAAGACGCATGTGCCGCTGTTGAAAGTGTTGCTTCCGGCGAGCACCCGCTCCGGCGTGACGCTATCAGGAACGGCCTCGTCCGAAACCTGGCCCTGGGCCACCGTCGCCGGCCCTACCAGCGCCAGCAGTCCGAGCAGTGGGAACATGCTTCTCATGGGACCTCCATCGCATCACGGTGACGTTACCCGCCCGCGATGGGAATACAGTGGCCTCGCGTGTCGCGATGGAAGGATATTGTGACAGACCCGGGCTCCTCGATGATGAATCGGGCAAACTCGGGGACAGGCCAGGGCGGTGTCCGAACCGGCGAGCGGCGGATGTGGCCTGACCTTGCCCGCCCATTGCGGTGGGCCGTGTGTGGTGTTCATCGTGATACGGCAGATTGACCGAGGACGAGATGAAAGTCGCCGACATCATCACCGTGGCCATCGTATCGGTCATCGTCGTCACGCTGGCCGTGCGATCGGCCGCCGAAGTGCCGGTGGCCGACGACCTGCTGCTCCACGGAGCGCTGCTGGTCGGCTACGCGGCCCTCATCCGATTCCTATCCCGTTTCCCCGAGACCGGCTGGGTGAGCCTGGTCCGCGGCGCGGCGGTGATCGGCGTCATGTTCACCCTCTACACCACGCTGGGCCACGTGGCGTTCGAGGCGATCCCGTGGACGGGGGACGCCGCTCTTGCGTCGCTCGACCGGGTGCTGTTCCTGGGCGCGTCGCCGGTCCTGCTGATGGCGCCCCACATCGGCCCGGAGAACCTCGAGATATTCGCCTTCATCTACGCGCTGTTCATCCCGTATCTGTACATGTCGATCTTTCTCGGGCTCATCGGGCGGCCCGGTCCCGAACGCGAGGCGTTCGTCACCGGGTTCGCGCTGCTCTACGCGGCGAGCTTCTTCGGGTATCTGTTCGTGCCGGCGCGAGGACCCGTCGTGTACCAGGCGGCGGACTTCCAGAGCGCGCTGTCCGGCGGCTTCTTCTATGACCTGGTCACCTCGTCGATCGATCGGATGGGCGGCCCGCACGGCGCGTTCCCCAGCCTTCACGTGGGCGCCTCGGTTTTCGCGTGCGCTTTCGACCTGCGGCACAACCGATTGCGGGGTCTCATCTATCTGCCGATCGTGCTGGCCATCGCCGTTTCGACGGTGGCGCTTCGCTATCACTACGTGATCGACCTGCTGGCCGGTCTGGCGCTGGCGCTGCTGGCGATGCGTCTGGGTCACGCCTGGACGGCGTCTCAACAGGCCGGGAACGGGAGCGGGGCGAGCTAGCGATGCTGTATCGAGTTCTTCGCGGCTTCTGGCGGATCGCGCTGACGGTCTTCTTCCGCGACATCGAGGTGGAAGGCCGGGGCCACGTTCCGGATCGAGGCGCGTTGCTCATCGTTCCCAACCACACCAACGCGCTGGTGGACCCGCTGGTGATCCTGACCCGGCTCGAGCGGCCGGTGACGGTAACGGCGAAAACCACCCTGGCCCGGAACCCGCTGCTGGCGGTCCTGATGCGGGCGCTCAACGTGATCACGTTCCAGCGCCGGCAGGATGTGGACGCGGACAGCGACTCCGATCACAACGCGCGGGCCTTCGAAGAGTGCCGCCGCCGACTGAAGAGCGACGCGGCCATCTGCATCTTCCCGGAGGGTGTGAGCCACTCGGATCCGGGTCTGCGTCCGTTCAGGAGCGGGGCCGCACGCATCGCCCTCGACTTCGTCGAGCATGAAGCGGATAGAGACGGCCTGCTCATTCAACCCGTCGGCCTCTACTTCGAGAAGAAGGACCGCTTCCGCTCGTCCGTTTGGGTGCGCTTCGGCGAGCCATTCGACGTGGCCGAGTGGCTCGACGCGCGGCGCGAGGCCGGCGCGGGCGAGGATCGGGCGCTCGCGGCGGAGTTGACGGCGGAGATCGAGGCCCGGGTGCGGGAACTCACCCTGAACTTCGAGACGCGCGGCGACGTCGAGCTGTACACCTGGGCGGCGGAGGTGGTCGCCACCGGCGGACGCGAGCCGCAAGCGCTGGGCCGCGAGGAAGCGACGCGGTTGGGCCGGCGCGTCGACTGGATCAAAGCTCTGCAGGCGGGTCACCGGGAGCTGCGCCATCGCCGGCCGCAGGAGATCGCGGCTCTCGAAGGACGGTTGCGGGAGTACCGCGGCGAGCTGCGAGCGCTCGGGATCACGCCCGCCGAGGTCTATCTGCCGATGTCGGCGGGCCGGGCGGCTTTCTTTGTCCTAAGGGAACTGGAGCTGGTGCTCATCGGGCTGCCGGTGGCTCTGTGGGGCGCCCTCAATCATCTGGTGCCGTACCAGCTGACCCGGGTCATCGCCCGCAAGATGTCCACCGACGAGGACCACTTCGCTTCGAACGCCGTCTTCATCGCTCTGCCGGCCTTCCCGCTCTTCTACTTGATACAGATCGCCGCCGCCGTCTGGCTGATGCCGCTGTGGCTCGCGGCGCTCTACGCGGTATCCTTGCCGTACAGCGGGGCGGTGACGCTTTATTATAGAGACCGGGTCGGAAGCATCTGGCAGCGCACCTCGGCCTTCCTCCGCTTACTGCTGAAGCCCGGGTTGCAGGATCGGCTGGCCGTTGAAGGCCGGGCCATCATCGGAGAGGTGGAACGGCTGGGCCGAGAGCTGGGGTAGAAGGAGGCGTATGAACTACGTGCTCGAGTTCGTCGATCCGCTGGCCGTCGATCCGGGCCAGGCGGGAGGGAAGGGGGCCAGCCTGGCGCGCCTCAGCCAGGGGGGCTTCCCCGTGCCGCCGGGGCTCGTGGTCGCCGCCGACGCCTACCGCGCCTTCCTGGCCGATGACGATCGACACGCCGCAGAGGTCGCCGGGCTCCGATACGATAGGCCCGAACAGCTGGTCGAGGGGTGCCGCGCCATCCGCGAGCGGCTGATCGGCCGGCCGTTGCCGGAACCCGTCGCCGACTCGCTCCGGGAAAAGCTCCCCACGCTCCTCACCTTGGGCCCCGTGGCGGTCCGCTCGTCATCGACTCTGGAGGACCTGGCGGGCGCCGCGTTCGCGGGCCAGCACGACACGTATTTGAACATCGCGGACGTCGAGGCGGCATTGGAGGCGACGCGTCGCTGTTTCGCCTCGCTGTGGGAAGACCGGGCGGTCCGCTACCGGCACGAGCGCGGCTTCGCTCACGAGCGTGCCGCCATGGCCGTGGTGATCCAGAGCATGGTGGCGAGCGACGTGGCCGGAGTGGCCTTCACGATGAACCCGATCACCGGCGCCCGGGGCCAGGTCGTGATCAACGCGGCGTTCGGTCTGGGCGAGCTGGTGGTGTCCGGCGAGGGTGATGTGGACCAGTTCGTGGTGGACAAAACGACGGGTGCCGCCGTCGATCGACACATCGCCGAGAAGTCACACGCCATCGTCGGCACGGCGGACGGAACCGAGCGTGTGGAGCTTCCGCCGGAACGGGCGGGCCAGCCTTCGCTGACCGATGAGGACATCACGGAACTGGCGGAGCTCTGCCGCCGGGTCGAGCGCTTCTACGCGTTCCCCCAGGATATCGAATGGGCGATCGCCGAGCGTCGGCTCTATCTGCTCCAGTCGCGACCGGTGACGAAGTTTCCGCCTCGCTGGACGCGCGACGAATCGGCGGAGCGGTTTCCCAGCCCGATCACGCCGCTCACCTGGGATTTCACCAGCGACGGCTTCCACGAATCGTTGGCCCACTCGCTCGGCCTCATGGGCTTTCCGCCCTGCGAGACGAAGTGGTTCGAGCGCTTCGACGGGTTCATCTACGGCAACCAGACGATGGTGGAGCTCTACACCGGCGGCGAGGGTGTGGCGTTCGACAGCCTGGAGGAGCTGGCCGCCGCGGTCCCGACGTTTCGTGACCGCTTTCGCTGGGTGCAGGAGCTGCCGGTCACGTGGGCCCGGGACCTGGATCGCTACCTGTTCAGGCTGGGCCAGCTGAGCGCGGTGGACACCGCGGCGCTGTCCGAAAGCGAGCTGTGGGATCACGTGCTGACGATCGACGCGCTGGGCCGGGAGTACTTCGAGCCCAACATCGCGATCTCGATCACCCAGGGCGTGCTGCACCGTACGCTGTATCGGCTGCTGGTTCTGCTGCTGGGCCCCGAGGAGGCGCCGGTTCTGTACGATTCGCTCACCGGGTTCTGCGAGACGAAGACGAACGTGGTGAATCGCGATCTCTACCGCGTGTACCTCATCGCGCTCGAGGACCCGGAGCTCTGCCGAACTCTGAGCGGGGTCGATCGAGAAGAGCTCTGGCGCTCCGGTGTGCTCGATCGCCATCCGGCGTTTTTGGAGCGGTTCCGCCAGTTCATCGAGGACCACGGGCATCGGGAAGTGGAGTTCGATGCGTACCACCCCACGTGGCGCGGCCAGCCCTGGGTCGTGCTGGAGAACCTGCGCCTGATGCTCGAGCGAGAGGACGGCGTCACCGACCCGGCGGAGAGGGAAAGGGAGCTGAGGGTCCGGCAGCATCAGGCGGAGGGGCGGCTGTTCGCCATCGTGCCCGAGTCGCTTCGCTTCTTCGTGGCCGAGCTACTCCGCCTGACCCGGGCGTACACCGCGCTGGACGACCTGGAGCACTACCAGACGACGCGGCTGTCGGTGCCCTTCCGGGCCGCCCTGGTGGAATTGGGAAGTCGCCTGCAGGGGCGCGGTGTCCTCGATGAGCCCGAGGACATCTTCTTTCTGCGGAAGCCGACGCTCGATTCGCTGATCGCTGGGGACGGCATAGACGAGGAGACGGCCCGCGAGGCCAGGGCTCACAAAGCCGAGTTCGCCCGGCAGCTGCGATCGACGCCGCCCCACGTGATCGGGGAGGAGATGGAGGCTCCGGCCGAGGGCGCGTTGCGCGGGCTGCCCGGCGCGCCGGGGACCGTCGAGGGTCCGGTCTTTAGGGTGTTCGGGGTCGAGGATTTCCCGCGGTTCCCATCCGGCGCGGTGCTGGTGGCCCGAACCACGAACCCCGCCTGGACGCCGCTCTTCTACTCGGCCGCCGCCGCGATCACCGAGAGCGGCGGCCCACTCTCGCACGGCGCGGTGACGGCCCGGGAAGTGGGGCTGCCCGCCGTGATGGGGGTGCGGAACGCCCTCAGCGCCCTTCAGGACGGCGAGCGGGTACGGGTGAACGGAACGGCCGGGTCGGTCACGCGGCTCGAGTGACTCATCGCCCCACGGTCCCGGAAATCGAAAGATCGACAGCCCGGCGGACGATGGGGAGGACAGAAACGCCCGGGGCTCAGGCCAGCCGGGAGACGTGGGTGGATCGGGGCCCGCTACCCGGCCACCACGCGGCCGCTCCGCATATCCACCTCTTCGTTAGGCTCCAGCCTCCGGTCCAGCGTCCAAGATTCGGGGTCCTTGTTGGCCGGATGGCTGGCGTTGGTCCGGAACAGATAACGGACGCTCGCGTGCTCCTCATCTCCGCCGCCCATGAGCTTGTTGGCTTCCCGCGCGCGCTCCGGGTCGCGAGTGTATCGGACCACCGCCTCCGCCAGACCGGTCGTCGGGTTGTAGGAGACCTGGATGCGGATCACGAAAAGGGGGCTCACGCCGCGGGCCGCTCGATGTTCCTCCTCGAAGCGACGCGCCGCTCTGTACTGGAACGATGCACTGAGGCTTGAGGGTGTGGAGAGCGGATGGGCGTCGGGCACCTGCCAGGGCTCGAGCTCACGCTCGACCTGCCAGAGGCCGCCATTCTTGCTGAATTGAAGTTTGGAGAAGCGGGTCTCGGTTCCGTCAACGGGCCGCCACCAATAGACGAAGTAGCCGGCCTGCTGCCGTCCCTCTCGTTCCTCGAGCTCGAGCCAGCCCAGTGAACGGTCTTCAATCTCGATCGCGCTGCCGTGCTGACCCGACAACCATTCTTCGGCCAGATACTGCGCGACCTCCATGTCGTCCTGCGACAGATCGACCTGACCGTCGACGATGCGGAAGCCCTCGATGGTCGCCTCGAACCGGCCGGCGAGCTCGGTATCCAGCGTCGGCGCTTTCAGTAGGAGAGTGCCGGGCAGTTTCTTGTCCGCCGTCTCCTCGCCGAACTCGAGGAAGAGCGAGTAGTCACACATGATGTTGTCGTGCTCGGGCATGCTCTGGCCGTCTTCACGCCAGGCGATGTGCAGGTGGGGCACCTCCGACGTCCAACCGTCCTGGCAGTCGATGTCCCATGTGCGGCCTTCCGGCACCTGTGTCTTGTCGTCCAGCCAGAGGAAGAGCGTGACCTCGAGGTCGGCGAAGAAGTCCTCGCCCTGGCGCAGCTTGAGAATTCCCTCATCGATGCTGGCGTCCTCGTATGCGAACGGTTGGCCGTGGATCGTTCCAGAAGTCGGCTGCGCCGGCACCTCCGGGGCTGACGACACGTTCTTGTTGTCCGCCTCTTCCGCACCGTCGCCGCCGAAGCGAACCTCACACGCGTTCATAAGAACGAGAGCGACCGCCAAGTACCGCATTCTGGACACCATGACATTCTCCGGGTGTTGGGGCGGGGGGTAATCCCAATACACGGTTCCGCGCGGATGGTTTCGGTAATGCTGACGCCATCGTGGCGGGGCCAGGGGATCGGTTCGACCGATCGGTACAGAGATCCGTTGGTTGGACCCGTCACTCCACCCGCATCGTGATCAGCGGGTCCACCCGGGTGCCGCGCCTTGCCGGGACGTAGCTGGCCAGCCCGGCGATGGCGGTCAGCACGAGGACCACGACAATCAGGGTCAGCGGATCGGTGGGGCTCACCTCGAAGAGCAGGTTGCGCATGACCCGGGTGAGGGCGAAGGCTCCGATGCCGCCGACCGCTATCCCCACCAGGACCACGCCCAGCGAGCGGCGCAGCGTCATCGCCAGGACCGACGCGGGCTCGGCGCCCATCGCCATGCGGATCCCGATCTCCCGGGTCCGCTGCGCCACCGAGTACGACACCACGCCGTAGATCCCCACCGCCGCCAGGATCAGCGCCAGCGCAGCGAAGATGCTCAGCACCAGCATGGTGAAGCGGCGGTCCGCCACGGACGCCGAGAGGCGCGAGGCCATGGTCGTGAACTCGGCCGGCACGTCGGGGTCGAGCTGCCGCAACGCGGCGCGTACCGGCTGGATCAGGGTACCCGTCTCCAGCGACGACTCGATCACGACCGTTGCGTCTTGGGCGCGGTCGGGCCGCTGGAGGTAGTGGACATAGTATTCGGGGTCGGGCTCGGCCGACAACGCGTCGTGGCGTACGTCGCCGACGATCCCGATGATCGTGGTCCACTCGACGCCGTAGCGGTCCATGCCGCCCGTCTGGACGCGCTGGCCGATCGGATCGCTCGTCGGCCAGAAGCGTCGGGCCATCGTCTCGTTGATCAGCATGACCATCGGCGCGCCGGCGTCATCTCGCTCGGAGAACATCCGACCACGCTCGAGAGGGATATCCATCGCGCCGAAGTAGCCCGCGCTGACAACCCGGTAGCCGGCCGATCCCACGGAGCACCAGGTGCCGCGGTCCGGGACCTCGAAGCAGCGGTCGCCCGGACGCCCCTCGATGGCGAACCCGCCGTCGGGGTCCGACCCGCTCAAGGGCAGCGAACTCATCAGACCGGCCCGCTCGACGCCCGGCAACGCTTCCAAGCGGGTCTGCAGCCGGCGATGGAAGTCGGCGACCGCCGGGTCACCGAACTCGTATTTCGTCGCGGGCAGCGTTACGTCGACCGTTAGCACGTCCGTCGCGTCGAACCCAGGATCGACGGTCAGAATCCCCCAGAAGCTCTTGATCAGCAGCCCGGCGCCGACCAGGAGCACCAGCGCCAACGCCACCTCGGTGCCCACCAGCAGGCTCCACATCCGGCCCCGGCCGCCTCCCGCGCTGCCCCGGCCACCGGCCCGCAGGGTCTCGGACACGTCGGTGGTGGAGGTGCGGAAGGCCGGCAGCAGGCCGAAGAGCACGGCGGTGGCCAGCGCAATGGCGAGAGCGAAACCCATCGCCCACAGGTCCAGCCCCACGGTCTCCAGGCGCGGCAGGTCGGCCGGCGCCAACCTCAGCAACCCGCTCAGCAGCACGTACGCCACCGCCAGACCCGCGACGCAGCCCAGCGCCGCGATCAGCAAACTCTCGGTGAACAGCTGCCGCACCAGGCGGCCGCGATCCGCGCCGATCGACGCCCGGATCGCCAGCTCGCGCTGACGGGTCTCGCCCCGGGCCAGCAACGTGCTGGCGATATTGACGCAGGCCACCAGCAGCACCAGCCCGGCCGCGCCCAACAGTAGAAGCAACGGCCGTCGCGTCCCCGCCACCGCCAGGTCGTGCAGCCGGACCACGCTGGCGCCGGCGTGCACGTGATCGGGATACGCCTGGCTCAGGCTGGCCGCCAGCGCGCTCATCTCCTGCTGTGCCCCGGTCAACGTCGCATCGTCACGCAGACGAGCGATGACGAGGCTGTTGTGCCCGGTCCGCGAGGGCTCCGGGTCGAAGAGCTCCAGGGGAAACCAGATGTCGGTCCCGTTGGGATAGTCGAAGCCGGGTGGCAGAACGCCGACCACGGCCAGGTCGAAACCGAGGACCTCCAGGCGGGTGTCCGTCAGGTCGCCGGTCGCGCCCAGATGGTTGCGCCAGAAGCGATGGCTCACCACCGCCCCCGGTGCGCGGCTCTGGAAATCTTCCGGCAACAGCGCCCGACCGCGGACGGGTTGGACGCGGAAGAGGGGGAGAAAATCCGCGCCGACCCCTGCCACGCCCGTGATCAGCGGCCGGTCGCCGCCCAACACCGTGGTGGGCCCTCCCTGGTAGGCCGCCAGGTGGCTGAAGCTCTCGGCGTTCTCGCGCCAATCGGTGTAGGTGAGATACGCCACCCGGCCCAGCGTGAACCCTTCGGGCGCCACCTCCCTCACGCGTACGAGGCGATCCGGCTCCGGGTACGGCAGCGGCTCGAGCAGCACGCCGTTGACCACGCTGAAGATCGCCGTGTTGGCGCCGATGCCCAGGGCGAGGGTCAGCACCGCGACCGCTGCGAAGGCCGGAGAGCGGCCCAGGCCGCGGGCGGCGAACCTCAGGTCACGCCAGAGCGCCTGGAGCCAGTGCGCACGCTCCCGGGCCCGATCCTGCGAGCTCGTGATCTCTCGACACTCCATCCCGACCTCCTTCGGGTCTCCAAACAGACGCAACGCCTCCGCCCGTGCCTCGCCCGGATCCCAGCCCGCCTCGATCAGTTCCCGGGTCCGCATCTCGAGGTGGAACGCCAACTCCCGGTCCACGTCTTCGGCCACCGTGTAGTCGAAGATCGGACCGCGTCGACCTCCCGGCTTCGATCGCCTCATCACATCGCCCAGGCGGGGCGCGGTGCGTTCAGCACCCGCGCCATGGCTTCCACGTAACGACCCCACTCCCGCGCCTCGGCTTCCAACCGAGCCTGTCCCTCCGGCGTGAGTTCGTAGAACTTCGCCTCCCGACCGGTGTCCGTCTCACCCCACTCCGCCTTCAACCACCCCTTCCGCTCCAGCCGCCGCAGCGCCGGATACAAAGCCCCCTCCTCGATGCGGAACGCCTCGCCCGAACGCTCGCGGATCCAGCGCGAGATCCCGTAGCCGTGCATGGGACCCCAGCTCACGGTCTTCAGGATCAGCAGATCCAGCGTGCCCTTCAGCAACGCCAACGATTGAGTCGCCAATGTCTCCGCTCCTGTCTCCGCTTCTTGCGAAAGCTGCAACGCGGCTGGCCGACCGTTGGGGGGAGAAACGGCCGCTTGGTCCGCGCTAATCCCTATCGGCCCGATACATAAGAGTGCTATGGGTACAACATCTTCGGAGGATATCCCGTCGTGTCAAGGCGCGCTGCAGGCTTTCCTCCTTGCCCGACGCGAAGTGGCCGGCACCTCGATCTCGCCCTCTTGAACTCGTCGCCGCATGGGTTCGCTGGTGGTCTTCCATGGTGGGGACTTATGTTCTCGGGACGCGAGCCGACAACGATCTCGAGAAGGTTCTCGAGTGGAGCGTTTTTCTGCCGTGAAGATCCTGATCGCCGCCCGTGACAGTCTGTACGCAGCCGATCCGACGGCCGGAGCCATGAAGCGGGCCGGGGGTTTGGGCGACCGGGGCCCGACCTGCCTGGCCGCCGATCCGTGGGTCACGAGCCGGGCGTGGTGCGGCACGTCGGACGGTACGGTGCTGAGGAGCGACGATGAAGGCGCCACCTGGAGCGTCGTGGCTGAAGTCGGCGAAGAGGTGACCGCCGTGGCGGCGTCTCCGGCGGAGCGGGATGTGGTGTGGTTGGGGACCGAGCCGAGCGCGGTGTACCGCTCGGCCGATGGCGGCGCCAGCTGGGAGCGCAGGGAAGGTTTGCTCGCGCTCCCCTCCTCGTCGGAGTGGTCGTTTCCGCCGCGGCCCGAGACCCACCACGTCCGTTGGATCGCGTGCCATCCCGCCGAATCGGGCCGGCTGTGGGTCGCCATCGAGGCGGGCGCCCTGGTGACGACACCCGACGGCGGCGCGACCTGGCGGGACCGGGTGCCGGATGGCCCGTACGACACTCACGAGCTGGCGGTTCATGCGGAGCGCCCGGAGACGCTGCGGGTCGCCGCGGGGGACGGCTATTTCGAGAGCGAGGATGGCGGTGCCACGTGGGCTTCGCCGGAAAGGGGGCTGCGCGTGACATATCTGCGGAGCGTGGCGATCGACCCCGGTGACCCGGACGTGGCCGTGGTGTCCGCCGCGTCACGGCCGCGCAGCGCGTACGTGGCGGGCCACTCCGACGGCCGTCTCTATCGACGCGTGGGAGAAGGCGTTTGGGAACGCGTGGTCGATGGCTGGCCCGAGCCGCTGGACACCATCGCCCCGTTGCTGACTGCCGGCCGGACGCCCGGCGAGCTGTGGGCTGCCGACGAGCGCGGGATCCACCGCTCCGAAGACGGCGGAGCGAGCTGGGAGCGGATCGCTGCCTTTCCGGAGAGTCCGCCATCGCTGCGTGCCCTGGCGATCACGTCGGAAGGCGGCTGAGGCCAGAAGGATGCTTAGAGAGAGGACGATCCGGTCTGAGCCGCGTCAGCTGCGGGGAGCCGACCGCTATGCCGCGGCCGGCGAAATCGATCAGTATCCTTCCCGAAACGAGGTGCGGACCACGGCGCCCACGGTCGGCGTGCCGGGCGGCATGTTGTCGACGTCGAGGAGATCGAGGTCGAACCCCCAGTTGCGGATGGGCGGCCGGTAGTAGTCGTCGGACCCGCGATACCATGTACCCAGAGCGTGCACCGCGGTCCAGAGGCTGACGATCGACCCGAGGTACTGATATTCGACGTCGCGCCAGTCCTCGAGGAAGCGTGGGTAGTTCTCGAAGCCGCCGCCGTATTCGGCCGTCGTACAGCCGGCGTCCTCGTTGATGTCGCAGGTCGTGGCGCTGTGACCGGCGAGGATCGCGACATTGATCGTGGTGGGGCTGGCGTCGGTCAGGCCCGCCGCGTTCTTCTCGCGAATGATCTGGTGGTCGGAGTCATCCCACGCGTCGGAAAGAACGTGGTACGCATCGCCCGCCACCGCGGCCGGCTGCTTGTTCACGGTGTTGTAGTCGCCCCAGACGTAGAGCGGATGTTCGGTGGCGATGGTCAGCGGTCCGGGCAGCTCCTGGCCGTTCTTGATCCGCACCGCGGGATAGTATCCGTCGTCGCTCGGATCCGTCGCCGCCGGTGCGCTGGTGGTGCGGGGCACGAATTCGATGTAGATCAGTGCGACGTTGTCGGTGGAGTGGGCGTCGACCCAGTTCTTCAGCTCGTTTATGTCGACGTCGAGAACATCGACCGGCTTCTTTTCCCGGCTATCTACGAACGTCTCGAAGCTCCACGAGAAGATCTTACAGGTCCAGCTCTTGTTGATCGAGCTGGGACCGAGCAGACGGTCCACGGTGACGGTGGGGTAGTCGTCATTTGCCCCGCTGTCACAGACGTTTCCCTTGGTCGTCAGCGTGGCGAGGTCGACCGTGACATAGGTTTCCGACAGCCACGCCAGCTTGGTCTGCTGCTCGGCTGGCGTGTCGCCGCCGGCTCCGGTCTCTTTCGGCCGCACGATTTCCCGCGGCGCGATGCCTTCGGGAAGCGGCAGGTTCAGCGGCTCGACGCCGAACGCCGCTGTCTGCAGGCGGCAGTCGAAATCGGCGCAGCTGCGAGTCTTGAACGCTTCCGGGTCGGTGATGCTGCGGCTGTCGAACTGGAGCAGGTTGAACGTGCTCGCGTCATACTTGATCCAGACGCCGTCCCGGCTGACCACCTTGTGCTTGTAGTTGGCGATCACCGTTGCGGGCGTGGTGAGGAGCTGATAGTAGCGGGCCTCGTTGGCGTTCAGATAGAGTCGCCCGTTGGTGTGCACCCGCCCCAGGAAGTCCATCGGCGGACCGGGATGGATTTCCAGGTCTTCCTCGTAAAACACGCCGAACTGGAAGATGGGGATCGCCTGCGCCTTCGCCCCCAGCTCGACTAGGGCGTAGGACCCCGTCTGGTCAGTGGCGGGAATCGTGATCTCGATGTCCTCGGTCAGAGCCTGGAGGCCAGCGTAGGGGCCGTCACGAATCATCTCGGTGTAGGACTCACCGACCTTCACGACTTTGTAGCCGGTGAAATCGAACCCATCCAGGGTGGGCGGCTCCAGATCGCTGATCTCGGCATCGCTGAGGATACCGTCCTGAAGCGCCAGCTGGATCTGGCCGAGTATCGCCTCGCCCGCTCCTTCCGCCGCGTAAAAGACGCGAGACGCGTGGTGATCGCTCAGAGTGCTCCGTAGCTCGAGGATCGCCGCGGTAATCACCGCGGTGATCAGACCGGCGGTCGCCGCCATGATGATCAGCGTAACGATCAACGCCAGGCCGGTCTGGTCTCGGGTGCGGCGGGGCACTCTGGGCAATCGAATCTTCATCTCCGCAGTTTCCGCGCGGCGGGCGCCATCGCTGGCTGAGCGCGGCCTCTTACAGGGTGTTCGGCCGTTTTCGCATAGCGGGCGGAGTCTGAGGGGGCAAGTTCCAGGCCAGCTTGGACCCCTGCGACGGCTGCGCCAAACGCTTGAGACGTCTGGCGTTCGGCGGTTTGCCGGTCGATCGCTTACCTCTCGATGGAGCGGGGTTCGGCAATTTCTACGCCGTGTCGGTCAATCTGCCCGGTCGGGTGTGCCCGACCGCCGACCAGACGGCGAGCTTTGGCTTATCTAAGTCTCCGAAAACCATATAGTTCCGAGTACCGGGCGGGTCCGAGAGACGGGGGCACGGGCCATGCGTCTTCAATCGTCCGTTATGGCACGCAACCAGCCCGGCCGCGGGCCACCAGCACTTTCCTTCGGCGGGGCGCGAACCGGAAGGTCAGTTTGGAAGCGGTAACGGTCACATCGTCGCAGGAGGCTCGCCGGGTGGCGAGGTTTCCGGGAACCCACGGCTCGGAGCAGGGCTTCGGCATCATGTCCGTCCTGGTGGCCCTCGTCATGCTCAGCGTTCTGGTCGTGGCGGTTGGCGCGTCCACGATCACATCGGTGTCGATGAAGACCGAGGCCCAGACCCGGGCGACGGCCGGAAGTATCGCGGCGACCTACCTGGAAGAGCTCAAGACCCGTGATCCGCTGACGCTGGTTTCGGAGGACCCTGTACAGGTCGACGAGGCCGGGGAGCCGGATCCTGCCGGGTCCTTCGAGCGAAGCGTCAACATCAGTACCGGTCCGAGTCCGAACACGAGGCTGGTGGAAGTGGTCATCCTCTATCCTCGCGGCGGCGTATCGCACGGCACGTTGAAGCTCGTGACCATCGTCTACGAGGCGTTCGGCGGCTGACGACGATGGCTCAGACGAACGGCTGGTCCCCGACCTCGCGGCGCCGCGGCTTTACCCTGGTGGAACTTCTCATCGGGCTGGTGCTGGGCGTCCTGGTCATCGGTGCCGCGATCACGTTTCTGATCCACAATCTCAGGATCCTGGAAGGTAGCGACACTCGCGAGAACGTCGCCCGCAACCTGCGATACGTGGGGGTGCTCTTGCGGCAGGACCTGCACCGGGCGGGAGTCGACCTCAAGAGCTCGACTTCCTACGGCACCGTGGCTACCTGGCCCGGCGCGCCCAACGATACGCTCGTCCTGCTGCACGTTCCCTACGTGCCGGAGCCGGCACCGGCGCACAATCTCGATCCCACGGCCAACATGGGGATCGATCCGCCGCCGGGTGAGGGCACATGCGGCAGCCTCTGCGTCGACCTGCTGAAGGAGCCCGGCTCCCTCTTGCTGCAGGTCGGGGATCTGGCCCGTCTTCAGGTCTGGAACTCGCGACGTCTCGTCATAGTCGACGCCATCGATATCGTGAGTCCCACGCAGTTTCAGGTCACCTTCAGGGACACGCCGCTCCTGCTTCGACAGCCGGGCGCCCTCTCGGACGACTTCGAGCTGAAGTTGGGGCAAGGTTACCTCCAGGAACTGAGCCCCGCCGTCTACTACGTGGACGACGGCGGACGGCTAATCCGTGCCACCGAGCTCAACCTCGACGGTACACCGAACGGCCAGGTCGCGGTGCACAACGTGGAGGAGTTCGAGCTCCGTTTGATGTTCGCTGACGGTGACGAGCACGAGGACGCGGATCCGAACGACACGGACGACACGAACGATTACGACGATGTCGTGGGGGTCAAAGTGCGGGTGACGCTGACCGCGTCTCGGGTCGATCCCCGGGTGAACAACGGCGAGCTGGTGCGCATGACGAACGAGTGGAAGATCGCGCCGCGCAATCTCCGGTACGAGAAGAACCGACCGTAGAGCGCCGCACGAACCAACCCACCAACCCACCATCAAAAATCCGGGTGGGAATACCGCCGATCCCAGCCACCGGTGATTCCCTATGCCAAAGACACGTGGAATCACCAGAGGGCTCTCGATCCGAATCCGATACGGGCGAGACGAGAAGAGCTTATATTGCGTCCATTCCGTATACACTCGTTTGCGGCGGAACCCGGTGCCGATCCGGTCCCGGATCCCGGCGCGCGGGTTCGCATGACGACGTTCGAACAGCCGGAGGGAGTGTCCGATGCGCGAGAAGCGATACCTGGCGAGCGCGATCGTCTTGGCCCTGTCGGCCGCCGGCATCGCCGGCGCCGCGAGCGACGGAGCGCGGCTTCCAGATTCAGCGGAGAAGATCGAGGGTGCGGTAGCGGTCCTTCATCCGACGGAAGGCAACGAGGCCCGGGGAATCGTCACGTTTCAGCGGGCCGATGGGGGGATCAAGATCGGCGCCAATATCGAGGGGCTGGCGCCGGGCAAGCACGGGTTCCACATCCATGAGCTGGGCAACTGCAGCGCGCCCGATGGCACCTCGGCTGGGGGCCACTTCAATCCCGAAGGGATGCCGCACGGCGCCCCGTCGGACGAGGAGCGGCACGTGGGCGATCTGGGCAACCTGACCGCGGTCGAATCGGGACGGGCGGATTACGAGCGGACCGACAGCCACATCGCCTTCGAGGGCACGCACTCGATCATCGGTCGGGCCGTAATCGTGCACGCCGGTGAGGACGATCTGACCTCGCAGCCCAGCGGAGACGCGGGACCTCGCGTGGCCTGCGGCGTGATCGGAATCGCCCGGGTGGCGGGCGGAATGTAGAATCGAGTCGGGCGGCGCTGTCTTCGCCTACGGGACGGGCTGGCCCCCTCGGCGGGTTGGCGGCTCTGCGGCTGAACGAGGAGCTGCGAGCCGGCTCCGATCAGCCGGGGGGCATCAGCTCTTCGATCGCCCGCCGCGCCGCCTCGATCCGCGGCTGCAGTTCGGGATCGGCGTCGTTCCAGAGATTAATCATGCGGCCGTAGTAGTGGATGGCCTTCTCGCGGTCGCCGCGCTGGGCGTAGAGCTCGGCCAGCCGCTCGTAGATCAGCGCCAGGTGCTCCAGAGCGTCCACGAGAAGGCGAGCCATCGACGGCGTCGTAACGTAGCGCTCGTAATACGCGATGGCCGAATCCGGCTCTCCGGCCAGTTCATAAGCCCGGGCCAGCAATATCCACGGGCAAACAGTGCAGTCCCCCCATTCGTGGCCGATCTTCCGCACGGCGGCGATGGCATCGTCAGGCCGGCCTTCCTCCAACGCCAGCCACGCCCGTGGCAGGAAGATCGGAAGGTTGCGTCCGGCGCGATTGGTCATGTATGCCAGCGTGCCCTATTCCTCGCGCAGCGCTATAATGGGAGCCAGACGGGCCGCTCGTCGTGCCGGCAGGTAGCTGGCAAAGAGCGCGACGGCGATGAGCGCGAGGGCCACAGCCGCGAAAGTCAACGGGTCCGTGGGGCTCACGCCGTACAGGAACGCTTCCAGCGTTTGGGCCGCGACGGCCGCCGCGACGACTCCCAGAACCACGCCGCTGATCACCGCCAGCATGCTGCCCTCCAGCATCAGCCGAGTCAGCTGACCGGGTCGTGCGCCGAGGGCGGCCCGGATCGCGATCTCCCGCGTGCGGCGCGCGACGACGTAGGCCACCACTCCGTAGATGCCGATCGACGCCAGGGCCAGGGCCAGCACGCCCAAAACGCTGAGCAGCGTCATCCCCATGCGCTGGGGCAGGAGCATCTCGGCGACCTGCTGTTCGACCCGTCGCACGTCGAACAGCAGCACATCGGAGTCGAGCGCCGCCACCTCGGCGCGCAACGGTGATGCCAGCGCTCCGGGGTCGTCGGTCGTGCGGATGACCAGGTTGTTTTTGCGGAGGCCACTGAACCCGAAGGCCTGGTCGAGCGGAAGGTAGAGATACAGCGGGGTCTCCTCCTGCAGCCGCCGGTACTTGCTGTCGGCGACCACCCCCACGACCTCCATCCAGGGGTTGTCCTCGCCGTCGAACTTGAGCCGCTTGCCGACGGGATCGGAGTCCGGCCAGAACCGCTCGGCCAGCGTGGCGTTGACCACGGCAACCCCCGCTGCGCCGTTCACGTCATGGTCCGCGATATCCCGTCCGGCCAGCAGCGGTATCCCCATGGTTCGGAAATAGCCGGGGCTCACGATATTGATGTCCGCCTGGATGTCCTGGTCGGCCGCGGACTCGTGCCCCTCGATGGCGATGCTGGCGCGCATCCCGGCGGAGCTCACCGGCACGCGCATCGCGATCGCGGCCGACGCCACCGAGGGAAGCGCCTCGGCGCGCTCCAGCAGTCGGTCGTAGAAGTCCCGCGCCGCCGGCTCGTCGTAGCCGTGCTCGCCCAGGCTCAGCGAACCGGCCAGCGTCCGCGTCGCCTCGAACCCGATATCGATGGCCAATGCCTGACGCAGGCTGCGCACGAAGAGGCCCGCGCCGATCAGCAGCACCAGCGACAGCGCGACCTGCACGGTGACCAGCGAGCTGCGCGTGCGCGACCGCCCGTAGCCGCCACCGGCCGTTCCGTCCTTGAGAGCGGGCACGAGCCGGGGCCGGGACGCCTGCAGCGCCGGCAGCGCCCCGAACAGCAACGCCGTGCCGATCGCCAGGGCGACCGAGAAGAGCAGCACCTTCGGGCTCAGCCCCAGCCCCAAGGTGGCGAGAGCGATGTCGCCCGGCAGGGTGAAGCGCGAGAGCAGCTTCAGCGTGAGCGCGGCGAACCCGATGCCGGCCGCCGCTCCGATCACCGAGAGCAGCAGGCTCTCGCTCAGCAGCTGTCGCAACAGCCGGCCGCGGCCGGCGCCGATGGCCGACCGGATCGCCATCTCCCGGCGCCGGGCCGCGCCGCGAGCCAGCAGCAGGTTGGCCACGTTGGCGCAGGCGATGAGCAGGGCGAGTGCGACCACGGCGCCGAGCAAAGTGACGAAGCGAACGAGGTCGGCGCGGCCGTTCAGAGCCGCAGCCACCGTCGCGGGCGCGACCGAGACGGATCGATCGTCGTTGGTCTCCGGGTACGCTTCGGCGAGACGCCGGGCCACGACGTCGAGGGCGGCCCGGGCGCTCTCCAGCGTCGCCCAGGGCTGCAGCCGGCCGACCGTGTTCAGCCAGCGGATATCGCGATCGTTGAATACGTCGAGCTGCGCGAAAAAGCCGGTCGCCAGCTGGGGACGGGCCTGCATCGGCGCCCAGAAATCGGGGGTCTCATCGAGCCGCACTCCCCGGAACCGGGGTGGCGCGACACCAACGATTGTAAAGGGGTGGCCGTTCAGCCGGATGTCGCGATCGACGATGTCGGGATCCGATCCGAATCGACGCTTCCAGAGCCGATGACTGATCATGACTGACGAAGCCGCACCCGGACGGTCGTCGGCCGGGACGATCGCGCGTCCCAGCGACGGAACGACGC
>JAACAK010000088.1:27813-34644 GCA_011774835.1 Candidatus Kutchimonas denitrificans
TAGGCGGCGAGCCCGCTCAGCGCGTCGGTGGCCGTCGCGTAATCGATGTAGTCCGGATAGGCGGGATTCGAGAACTCGTAGCCGCCTTCGACGGCCGTGTACACGGTGACCAGCCGCTCGGGGTTCCGGACGGGGAGCGGGTCGAGTATGACCCGGTCGAAGATGGTGTAGATCGCCGTCGTGGCACCGATCCCCAGCCCCAACGATACGACGGCTATGGCCGTGAAGCCTGGCGTCTTCTGGAACTTGCGGATGGCGAAGCGAACGTCTTGCAGCAGGCCGAGCATGGTCGCACCCTCCGATCCAGGGGTCGTTGCGCATTTCTCCTTTGACGCGGCACTCGGCCCGGACGTTGTGTCGCCTTGGACGGGTGCGCTCCGGCACCCTACGTGGGCCGCGCCGCGTTGCGAGTGACGCGTGTCCGATTCATCATCCGGTGATTCGTACGAGTGACGCTCCCGGTCGAACCGGATCGCCGGCGCCTGGCGGAGCGGGTAACCATGACGGCATACGCATGATACAGATAGAAACCCGAGGCAAGGTCACGGTGCTGCGCCTGAGTCACGGCAAGGTGAACGCCTTCGACTCCGAGCTGCTCGGTCACTTGCTGGAGCGGCTCGATGAGCTCGAACGGTCGGCGGTCCGATCGCTGGTTATCACTGGCAACGGGAGCGTGTTCTCCGCCGGCGTCGATCTCTGGCGGGTGCTGGACGGTGGCGCCGACTACCTGACACAGTTCGTTCCGCTCCTCGCCCGGGCGCTGGAACGGCTGTTCGTCTTCCCGCGCCCGGTCGTCGCGGCGCTGAACGGCCACGCCATAGCCGGCGGCTGCGTGCTGGCCTGCGCCTGTGACTACCGGATCATGGCCGCCGGGGCGGGTCGGATCGGCGTACCCGAGCTGCGGGTCGGCGTGCCGTTCCCGGCCGTGGCGCTGGAGATCCTGAGATCGATCGCACCGTCGAGCCTGCTGAGGCGGCTGGTCTTCCTGGGCGCGATGTACGAGGCCGGTGAGGCGGCGGAGCGCGGGCTGGTCGATGAGGCGGCGCCCCCGGAGAGCCTTCTCGACCGGGCCTGCGAGGCCGCCGAGGGCCTGGCGGTGATCCCGGCGGACACGTTCCGTGTCACCAAGGAGCAGCTGCGGCGTCCGGTTCTCCAGCGTGTCGCGGAAACTGCTGCGGCGGTCGACGCCGAAGTGACTCGCATCTGGGCGAGCGACGAGGTGATGGCGGCGATTCGAAGCCACATGGAACGGACGGTGCGGGGCCGGGCCCGGCCGTCGGGGCCCGCCGATGAGCGATGAGCCGGAGGCGCTGACGGCTTTCCCGGATGCGCTCGGCCGCTCCGGCTTACTCCGCGCGGAACGCCTCCACCGGGTCGACGCGGCAGGCCCGCCAGGCGGGGATCAGGCAGGCGGACAGCGCGACCAAGACGAAGAATAGACTCACGCTGATGAAGGTGGCCGGATCCGTCGCGTTGACTTCGTACAGCTGCTCCTGTACCAACCGCGTCGCGCCGAAGGCGGCGATGATCCCGAGCAGCAGTCCCGCGCCTACCAGCACCGCGCCACGCCGCATGACCAGCCTCAGCACGGAACGAGCGGTGGCGCCCAGCGCGATACGAACGCCGATCTCGTGACTGCGCTGCGTGACGAAGAAGGCGAGTAGGCCATAGAGCCCCAGGGCCGCCAGCAGGATCGCGACGGCGGCGAACAGGCTCAGCGCGGTCGTCACCGTGCGCGTGAACGACACCGACCGGGAGAGCACCTCGTCCATCGTGGCCAGGTCGGCCAGCGGGACATCGGGGTCCAGCTGCCGCACGATCGATCGCAGCGGTCCGGCGATGGCCAGGGAGGAACCGGCGGCGCGCACCGCCAGGCGCATGTCGAGGAAGGGCCGTTGCGCGTACGGGAAGTACATGACCATCTCGATCTCCCCACCGAGCCGTGAGACCTGGACGTCGCCGACCACGCCGACGACCTCGTAGTATCCCACCTCATCGCCCTCGTCGTTGGCCACCTGGCGGCCCAGCGGGTTCTGATTCGGGAACAGCGTCTCGGCCATGGTCCCGTTGATGATGACGACCGGCGGCGCGCCCGGGCCGTCCGATGAATCGAAGTCGCGGCCGGCGCGAATCGGTACTCCCATCGTTTCGAAGTAACCGGGCATCACCGTGCGCTGATAGGCCAGGCGCCACTCGGAGGCGTCGGCCGGCGGATCCGCCGGGTCCCACACCGCGATGTTGTTGCCCGGGTCGCGGACCGGCAGCTGGCTGATCACGCTGGCGCCCAGCACGCCGGGCACGTTGCTCACGCGCTCCAGCAGCTCTTCGTAGAACTGAACCCGTCTGATTCTTTCCGGGTATTTGGCGCGGAGAAGGCCGAGCTCGGCCGTGACCAGGCTCTCTGAATCGAAGCCGGGGTCGGAGTTGCGGAGCTGATAAAAGCTGCGCAGGAGGAGGCCGGCGCCGATCAGCAGCAGCACGGACAACGCCACCTGCGCTACCACCAGGCCGCTGCGGAAGCGGGTGCGACCCCCGCCGGCCACGGAGCGCGAGCCGCTCTTCAGGTCCTCGACCAGGTCGACCCGTGCGGCCGAGATCGCCGGGGCCAGCCCGAACAACAGCACGGTCACCAGCGCGAGGCCGAAGGCGAAGAGCAGGACCTCCGGCTGCAGACCGGCCGCCTCCAATCCGAGTCGCGTCAGCGGTGTGGAGGCCACCAGCGTCCGCTGGAGCGAGACGGCCACCAGCGTGCCGATGAGGCCGGCCGCCAGACCCAGCACGGCGCTCTCGGTGATCAGCTGCCCGACCAACCGGGGGCTGCGGGCGCCCAGCGCCGACCGCAGCGCCAACTCGCCGCGCCGCCCCGATCCGCGGGCCAGCAGCAGGCTGGCGACGTTGGCGCAGGCGATGAGCAGTACGAGTGCGATGGCGCCCATCAGAATGAGCAAGGTGGGCCGGAAGTTCGCGACCATCGCCTCCTGCATGGGCGTGATGGCCATCCCCTTGCCACGGTTCGACGACGGATACGCCTCCGCCAGCCGTTCCATGATCACGCTGACCTCGGACTGCGCTTCCGTCACCGACACACCCGGGCGCAGGCGGCCGACCAGCAACCAGTTGTGGAACTGGCGCGCCGCCGCGAACATCACGCCGCGCACCATGGGCGCCCAGGCGTCGACATCGGCCACGAACTCGAACTCCGCCGGCATGACGCCGACCACGGTCTGCGGCGAGCCCTCGATCGACACGGTGGAGCCGATGATCCCGGGATCGCCGCTGAACCGCCTTTGCCACAGCTCGTGGCTCAGCATGATGACCCGTTCGCCGCCGGGCTCCGACTCCTCGGGCAGGAACTCGCGGCCCAGCAGCGGCGACACACCCAACGTGCGGAAGCACCCCGGCGATATCCATGCCGCCGAGATGCGCTCGGCGTCGCCGCCGCCGGTCAACGTGAAGTCCCGGGCGAACGGCGTCAGCGCCGCCAGCGACTCGAACGATGTCGCCTGGTCCCGCACGTCGTAGTAGTCGGGGGCCGATACCGTCCAGCTGATGCCGCCGTCCGGCCACTGCGTTCGACCCAGCACCAGCCGCTCGGCTTCCGGGTAAGGCAGCGCTTGGAACAGCGCCAGGTTCAATACGCTGAACATCGCCACGTTGGCACCGATGCCCAGGCCCAACGTGAACAACGCCGCCAGCACCAGACCGGGCTGCTTCCTCAGAGAGCGGAACGCGAATCGCACGTCCTGAAACAGCAACTCGATCACTCCCGCAGCGAAGTTCCCCCCACGCCCCCGCGATCCATTCGGTTCATGCGTCCTCATCGTCAGCTCTCCGTTGCCGTCGGCCCTAGAGACTCCAACTGGATCTTGCTTCCCTCGCTGAACCGGCCAGGCTGACATTCTCGAGGTGATGGGTCACCCTGCTTGGATACATTGATGATCCGAAACGTTGCGACACGGCATTCTCGATCGATGCCGACCACGAACCGTACGAGGGGCGTGGCGTCGCGGATTCAACCGAGAGCGATAATCGATTCAACGGGGCGGGGTGGACGGCGCCCGGACAGGGCGCGGTTGTCGAGCCGACGCATCGAAGGTTCTACCGTCCGCCGTCCGAGCTGAGCGTCGGCAGCGTCAACGAGTTGCCAGCTGAAACGGATGAGTTCCGTCGGGGTGGGCGATGATCACGACCTCGCGATCGCCCCGCTCCGACGTGAACAGCAGGTGCCGACCGTCGGGCGACCACTGCGCCAGATGGTCGGTGACCTGGTTCTCGGTGATGCGGCGCCGGTTGGCGCCTGAGCGAACTGCGTCGCACGCGACCAAGACAGCTCACTACCCTACAGGGCGGCGTGTTGGAGCGCGGCCAACGCGAGAGGTGCGGCGACGAAGGTGAACGGATCGGTCGCGCCCACCTGGAAGAGCAGCCGATCGACGGCACGGCCGACCAGGAGGCCGCCGGCCAGCCCGATCCCGATCCCGATGGCGGCGTTGCCGAGGCCGAAGCCGAGGATGTGCCGGGCGATGTCATCGGAGGCGGCGCCCAGCGCCATGCGAATGCCGATCTCGCGCCGGCGCCGGCCAACACTCTCCAACTACGAGATCGCGAGCTTGGGCGAGCTCAGGGCCGGTGAGCAGACGATCGCCGTGCATGTCGAGGAGAACCCCGATGGCTTCATGATGCACGACATCAATCTGATCCGGTTGGACGGAGATACGAGCCTCGACGAGGTCGTGGCCTGGATGGATTGGATGGATCTGGAGGGCTTTCGCGCCCCCACTCCCGGATACTCTATGGGCGGTCTGGAACACATGGTCGCCGGCCGCACAGGCTATGTGATCGTCGACCTCACGCCTGGCGATTACGCCTGGGTCTCGGAGGGCTACGGCGCGCGGGGCATGGTGCAGGAATTCACGGTGCGGTGACAAGCTCGGATCTGTGTTCCCAGCACTTCTGCGCGGCCCGTCGTCGCTCTCCGGTGCTTCGTCGAGCGATGGTGTCTCGAGCGGCATCGCTCGCGTTACCTTTGGCAGGTCGGTCCCCGCGCTGATCGCCGGGACTTTACGATATGCGCGCCACAGAGAAAGGGGACGCCCGCGTGATCTCTCGCGATCGACGACGTGCAATGCGGTGCCGCGGCTGGATCCTCAGCGCCCTGTGCGTGGCTTCCGTTCTGGTTCTGGGGCGGGCGAACCTGGTTGCCCAAGTGCCGCAGCGGCCGCCGAGCGGCGCCCGCGTGAGGGTGAAGGCAAAGGTCCGACCTCTACCGGTCGTGGCTACCGTGCTCGGCTGGAGCGCGGACTCGCTGTTTCTCGATCCGGTGAACGGTCCCGAGCTGAGATTGCCGCTGGCCACCCTCGAGAGTCTGGAGGTCAGTCGAGGGCAGAAGTCGAAGGTGGTCACCGGTGCGGTGGTGGGTCTGGCGGTGGGGGCCGCGGCCGCGGGGTCCTTCCTGAGCGTCTTCTGCAGCGACTCGGATACCGTATGCGAGAGCGACGAAGTCTTTCGCGCGCTGGCGGTCATCGTACCGCCCCCCACGGCGGTGGGTGCGCTGATCGGCCTCGCGGTGCGGGTGGAGCGATGGGAATCTGTTCCCCTCCACGTGGGAACGGCGTTCCAGCGTGCGGATGGGTGGAGAGTCAGCGTGAGCTGGACCTTCTGACCTGATGATCCTCGAAGATCGATTTCGGTACCGGCACCGAGCGGCTCGCCTCTCATAGCGGACGGCGCCCGCGGTTCGCTTTCAAGCCGGGATCCCATTCGGATGTCCGGGATCACGCCGATCTTGCGCCTTACATAGTAGAGGGCCGGCCTGAGGCTGGGGTCGCGACCGTGAAGTCCGCCCCTGCCCGGACCATACCGTAAAGTCCGACCCTGTCCGATAGATCCGATGAGGAAGGAGCTATGCCGATCAAACCCGTCATCATGGTCGTGGACGATGAACCGGAGGCGCTGGCGGAGCTGCAGGACGCCCTGAGCCGCCGGTTCGGTGCCGACTATCGAGTGGTTTCGCATCTGACCGCCCGTGGGACGTTGGAGGAGCTGGAGCGGATCGAAGCGGAGGGCGGCGAGCTGGCGCTCATCATCGTCGACCAGTGGATGCCCGGGATGCCAGGCATCGAGCTCCTTGGCCAGGTACACGACATCCATCCGCGGGCGCAGCGCGCGCTCCTCGTGGCGTGGGGCGACAAGACGGCGTCGCAGATGATCCTCCGCGGCTGCGCCTTCGGGCAACTGGATAACTACCTGCACAAGCCCTGGTCCCCGGCGGAGGTTCACCTGTACCCGGCCGTCGGCGAATACCTGGCGGACTGGACACGTGCGCACGGCCCACGCATGGAGGTGGTTCGCGTCATCGGGGCCGACCCGTCACCGCGGGCGCATCGGGTTTGCGGGCTGCTCGAGCGGAACGGGATCCCCCACGGCTTCTACGTATCGGATTCACCAGAGGGGGAGCGTTTGCTTCGCCAGGCGGGGCTCGACGACTCGCGGCTCCCCGTCGTCCTCCTGCCAGACGGGCACGCGCTCGTTCAGCCGTCCGACGCGGACATCTCCGACGCTGTCGGGCTGACCGACGTGGAGGAACGCGAGTGCGACCTCGCCATCGTCGGTGCCGGTCCCGCGGGTCTCGCCGCCGCGGTGTACGGGGCATCGGAGGGGCTGAGCACGATCGTCATCGAGCGCGACGCGGTGGGCGGCCAGGCGGGTACCAGTTCGCTCATCCGGAACTACCTGGGCTTTCCCCGGGGGATCAGCGGCGGTGAGCTGACGCAGCGGGCCCATCAGCAGGCCTGGCTCTTCGGAACCAAGTACGTGTTCGGCCGCCAGGTG
>JAACAK010000096.1:0-88986 GCA_011774835.1 Candidatus Kutchimonas denitrificans
GGGGCGCCGCCCTCCCGCGACGGCCCGGACAACCGTAAGACAGACCATGGAAAAAGATGTAAAGACAGCACTCATCCTGGGCGGCGGCGGCAGCAAGGGGGCCGTACAGGCCGGCTTCCTGCGCGCACTGGAGAAGCTCGAGGTAGAGATCGGCCTTGTCGTCGCCGCTTCGGTCGGAGCCATCAACGGCGCCTTCTTCGCCGCAGGCGTATCGCCACGGGACATGTTACGGGAATGGGCGAAGGTGAGACGGCGCGATCTGTTCGGATTCAACTGGCAGCTACTCCGCAAGTGGACGCGGGCCCGGAGCGTCTTCAGTCCCCGGCGCCTGCGCCGTTTTCTGGCCGATCGACTCCCTGCGCGGACGTTCGAGGAGCTCGCCGTGCCGCTGGTGGTCGTCACCACCGATCTGGGCACCGGGGCACCCTATCTGTTGGAGAGCGGAAACCTGATCGATGCGATTGTGGCCAGTTGCGCGGTGCCGGGGCTGTTGCCGCCGGTCAGATCGGCGGATGGGCGCCTGCTGATCGACGGAGCGCTGAGCGACAACGTCCCCGTCGATGTCGCGTTCCGGCGTGGCGCCGACCGGGTGCTGGGCATCCTCTGCCGCACCTGCGCGGCGTGCGGTCCGCGGGACCTGGGGTTGGGCAGCATGCTGGGCCAGGCGTTCGGCATCGCGGTGGACTGCAAGTGGCGGGCTGACGCGCGTCGTTACGCTGACCGGCCGGACGTGTTGATCATCGAGCCGGAGATCGGCGTGAACGTGCCGAGCCTGGACTTTACCCACGGGGAGGAGCTGTGGCGGGCGGGCTACCGGCAGTCGCGGCGCGAACTGGAGGAGTGGCTGAGGAAGGACGAGCTCGCTGCGGCGTCTTGAGGGTTCGAGGCGCTTTCGATCGGCGCTGGCCGCCGTGAGCCTCGCGATTATCTGCCGTGCGTTATGAGCCTCTCGAGCTGCGCCACCACCCTGTCATCGCCCACATTGACCTGCGTTCGCCGACCTCGATCCTGGACCACCAGCAGGTCGCGATCCGGCCGACCGACGATGAAGTGGGGCACCGAGTCGCCGGCCTTCAAATAGAAGGCCACGGCGGCCAGCGCGTCCTTGATCGAGTGGATGCGGAAAGACTGGGGATCGCCGCCCATCCCCTCGTAGGCCGGGCCATGGCAGCGGTCCTCCTTGAGATGCCGGTAGAGGCTGACGCAGAGGGGATCGAAGTGGGAGCCGCCCGAGCCGGTGAGCTCGCTCTCGGATGTCTCGAGGATGCAAGTGACGCGATCGACGAGCTTGTGGAACATCAGATTGACCGCGAGATCGTAGAGCGCGCCGGCGAACTCGGCCTCCGACAGCTCATACACACGCTCGCCGATCTCGAGCGTGAACCCGGTGCTGGGCGTATTTCGAGTCATCTTGCCCTTACCTCGCGCGGCTCGGAATGTCAAGCTAGGGTGCCGCCGGAGCCGAGGCAACGTCCTGAAGAGGCCGAGGCGTCAGGCTCGCGGTTAGCGGCAATATTGCGAGTCGCCGTGTCCGGCCTCACCTTTTAAGATGAACATCCCCCGGATCGACTGAAAGATGCCATGCCCGCGAACCTGACACCCCAGTACCACGCGGCCGAGAAGCGGTACCGGCAGGCGAACACGCCGGAAGAGAAGCTGGAAGCGCTGCGCGAGATGCTCTCCGTGATCCCCAAGCACAAGGGCACGGACAAGCTGCAGGCGGACATCAAGCGGCGCATGGCGCAGATCAAGGAGCAGGCGAAGAAGGCGCCGGCGGCCCGGCAGGTTCCGCACTGGGTGATCGAGAAGGTGGGCGCGGGGCAGGTCCCGGTGATCGGACCGCCCAACGCCGGCAAGTCCGCCCTGATCGCGAAGGTGACCCACGCCGATGTGAGGGTGGCCGAGTATCCCTTCACCACGCAGATGCCGGCGCCAGCGATGATGCCGTTCGAGAACATCCAGATCCAGCTCATCGATGCGCCGGCCCACTCCGAGGAATTCAGCGTGCACTGGCTGCCGGAGCTGATCCGCCGGGCAGACGCGTGCGTGCTGGTCGCCGATCTATCGGACGACACGACAGTGCTGCAGATCGAATACGTCGTCGACTCGCTGGAGGAGCGTGACGTGGTGCTGATGGGGGCGGAGCCGGAGGAGCGAGAGGGCTTCGAGGTGTATATCCCGACCCTGCTGGTCGGGAACAAGGCGGACGCGGAGAGCGCCGACGCGGTCCTGGCCGACCTGCAGGGGATGTTCGGACAGCGATTCCCCATCGTGGCGATCTCGGTCGAGAGCGGTGCGGGGCTGGACGGGTTCAAGCGGACGCTGTTCGAGGTGATGAAGATCACCCGGGTGTTCACCAAGCAGCCGGGCAAAGACCCCGACCTGACCGAGCCGTTCGTGTTGGCGGAAGGGAGCACGGTGCACGATCTGGCCCGGAAGATCCACAAGGAGATCCTGGAGAACTTCACCTACGGTCGGCTGTGGGGCTCGTCGGGTCGGTTCGAAGGTCAGCGGGTCGGAGAGGATCACGTGTTAGAGGACGGAGACATCGTCGAGCTGCATACGAGGTAGAACAGCGTTAAGGTTCAATATTCGATTCTCAATTTCCAAGTCGAATATGTCAATGTTCACATCCAATTTTCGATTTCCAATTCACTTGAAGAGTGAAAATTGGATGTGAACATTGGAAATTCGACTCGGGAGTTTAACCTTGAACATCGAACATTGAAGCAGTTTCACCCGCTGACGCGGTTGCGCCCCGCCTGCTTCGCCCGGTAGAGCGCCTTGTCCGCTGCCTTGAGGACCTGCTCGGGAGTGGTGTTGCGACCGTTCCGTTCCGCCACGCCGATGCTCACCTTGACCGAGAGCTTCTTACCCCTGGGCTTCTTCCTGCCGCGGCCTTTCGCACCCTTGCGCCGATCGCCGCGACGGACGGTGAACGCACCGTCGGCGATATCCTGACGCAGCGCTTCCAGATGGGGGAGCGCCTCATCGCGTGACTTTCCAGGGAAGACGATCGTGAACTCCTCACCGCCGTAGCGGAACGCCTTGCCGCCGCCCGTCACCCGTTTGAGTCGGCCCGCCACCATCCGCAGCACCTGGTCGCCCACGTCGTGCCCGTGCTTGTCGTTGAACTTCTTGAAATGATCGATGTCGACCATGGCGATGGAGTAGGTGCTGCCCAGCGACATGAGAAGCTCGGGCAGCGCCCGGCGCGACGGAAGGTTGGTCAGCTCGTCGCGGTACGCCATGCTGTAGCTGGTCTCGACGACCGACAGGCCGAGAATGAGACCGGCGGAGGCGAAGTAGAGGCTGGAGACGGTCGAGCCCGGGATAGCCTCCAACGCCAGGAAGGTGGCGATGAGCGCCCAGAAGACGCTCTTTTCCACCGTCTTGCCTCTATAGACGGCGGCCCCGGTCACCAGGGTGATGCCGACGCCGAAGGCGATGAGCGCCAGTTGGGGCAAGGCCACCCACTCGGTGGCGACCGACTCGAGAGCGGTGTACCCGAAGAAGTCCGCCATCGGGCCCGGAGCCACCGCCAGCAGCACACCGACCAGGGGAACCAGCCCGACGACTCCGCCCAGTTGGGTCATCCCGCGCAGGGTCAGGAGCCCCCGGTCCCGGGAGGTGGCCAGGAAGCCCAGGGTCAACGGGATGAGAAAGGCGATGGCGGCATAGACCGTTCGGGTGTGGTCATCCGCCGCCGTGACCCGCAGCAGCCGTTCGGCGAAGGCGACGGCCAGGACGGCGGCGAGGACGCGGCTGCGGTGGAAGCGCCAGGCGAGGAGCGCGGCGGTTCCGAAAACAGCGTAGGCGTAGCCGTGGCCCAGGTCCGCCAGCGTCGCCGGCGAACCGTAGTTGACGAAGAGCACGGCCGCGAAGAGGACGACGCCGCCGGGTGCCAGCCAGGCGGCCACAGCCTTCAGGTTACGATATGACAACGCTTTAGGACTCAAGATCACCAGAAGTTGCTGGCAAGGCGGGTCTTTGGGGGGCCGGAAGCGGATTGCTGCTTCGGAGAGTATTACCGAGAAAAGGGGGTGGTCGTTCCCTCGAGGTGCCGGCGCGGGCTGGGCTGGGTGGAAGGCTCAATGTTCACAGGTAAACGTTGAAATCGAGTTTTCAATTTTCACATCCAATTTTCACCTCTCAAGCTATTTGGGAGTTGGATATCGGATGTGAACATTGGCACATTCACCTTGAGAGTTGATCAGTGGGAGTTGACCATTCTTCCGTACCTTCCGAGCCTACCCGCCGTCAATCACCCGAAACACCCGCTCCGCCAGCGCTTCCTGCCCGCTGACCAGGTCGGTGATCTTCACCCGCACGGCGTAGTCGCCCGGGTCGAGGTCGGGCAGCTCGACGCTCAGGTACTCGACGGAACGGCCATCGACCACCGGGGTCTCACGCTCCCAGCTGACCTCGGGCTCCTGCTCCCCCCCGCGGCTGAACAGCTGTGTGATCCCCCGGGCGACTCGCTGCACCAGGTTACGGCTCTCGGCGTCCTCGACGGCGAACTCGACCCGGTAGCGCGCGATGCCATCGTCGTCGGCCCGGGCGCCGTAGACCTCAAAGTAGACGCTGATCGGGTCCCTGGAATCGTAGCGCAGCGAGCGGTTCGGCCAGATGCGCAGGTCGTCCCGGACGGTGGGGCGCTCGGCCAGCGCGCGAACCGCGTCGGCCATCAGGATGTCCGAGACGGCGAGTCCGCCGTCGGAGAACCCGGGGACGGCCAGCGAGTCGCGGGCCCGGGCGAGGGCACGGGCTTCCTGGTCCTCGAGCTCGCGGCGCGCCTCGAGGCCGTAGTAGAACTTGCCGGCGGGCACCTCGATCGTGTAGCTGAGGCCAGGCGGTGTTTCGTCGACGGGGACGCTGAGTCGGCGCGCCCACAGCTCCTTGTAGGCGGCATCGAACAGAAAGGCGCCGGTCTCGATCCGGGCCCCGGGAACGACGCCGAGCTCGGCGACCGGAGGCGCTGAATAGATCTCGACCCGGGTGTAGACCGGTTCGCTGCCGCGGAAGCGGGCGATCTGGTGTGGGTAGTCGACGACCTCGGTGATCATCTTCGGCCGATACATCTGCGGCCGGCCGATCCGCATCTGGTCGGCCGTGTACCTGGCGACCTCGGTCAGGCGGGCGTAGCGATAGGTGAGCTGGCGGCTGAAGACGAAGACAGGCCCCCGCGGCCCGTAGCCCCAGTACTCGTGACGGCCCTCCACCGTGCGACCGGTGGAGGTGATGCTGCCGCCATAGCAACACTGGTACATGCGCCAGGGCCGGCCGTAGCGGACCCAGATGTCGCCCCGCTCGGAGTTCCAGCCGCGCAGGCCGCGGGCCGGGTCGCCGAACTTGAGCTCCGCCCAGGCCAGCCTCGAATAGTGCTCGAGGCGTCGCTCCCGGGCCTCGGTGAGGAAGAGCGGGTCGCTGGAGGCGAAGAAGAGGCGCTGGATCCGGGCGCGTCCCGCGCTGTCGGCGCTCCAATAGAGGTCGCGTCCCGACTCGCCGAGGAGCGGCGTGATATCCTCGAAAACCGCCCGATCCTCCTCCGACATGCGGGCGATGGCAGCGTCGAACGCGGTGTCGGCTTCGTTCTCCCGGCCGACCTGGTGGAGCCCGAGGCCGAGAAAGAGATGAGCCCGGGAGCTCTCGGGCAGCCGGGCGACCAGCTCGTGGGCGACCTGCATGTACGCTTCCCATTCGTCCGCCTCCGCCAGGTGACCCATCAGCCGGAAGGCGGCATCGGTGAACGTCGGGTCGATCTCGAAGGCGCGGCGGAAATGCTCGACCATCCTTTCCCGCTCGTTCGACTTGAGATCGGCGAGGTGAACGAGGCCGTCGAGCTGCTGGGCCCAGCGCTCGGGGCAGATGACCGACGCGTCCCAGTGGGTGACGTTGCCGCCCGATCCCTCGAGCACCGGCGTCTGCCGGATGGCCGAGCACGCGACAGGCTCGGCGGACGATGGGATCATCACCAGGTTCTTCCAGTCCTCCCACCAGGCCTCGTAGATGAGGGCCAGTTGGTAATGGAGCTCGGCCCGGTCGTGAGGCGACATGGTCGACGCCTCTTCCGCCGCCGCGTCGGCGGCTCGCTGCAGCACCCGCTCCGCGTCGCCCTTGAGTTGCATGCGGCGCAGCAGCAAGCCGTACTCGACCAGCAGCTCGGGGTCGTCGCCCATCAGCTCCCGGGCGCGCTCGAACAGACGCCGGGCGCGCCTGCGCTCGGGGAAGTTGCTTTCCAGCTCGCCGGCACGAGCGCTCAGGATGGAGCCGAGACGCAGGTAGGCGGGCCCGAAGTCGGGGAACTCGCGGTTGGTCTCGACCAGTTTGCCGATGGCGGCAACGGTATCGCCCGCCTCGATGAGCTGCAGGGCTTCGCTGTAAGGGGTGGGCGGCTCTTGAGCCCGACCCGCGGCAGCCGGCACGAGCAGCCAAAAGACCGCCGCGCTCCCGAATAGGAGAGATCTGCTAGGAAGCATACGACAATCTATTCACCGACGGGGATCGAACCAAGCCGTCGCGCCTCAGATTGACCCGCTTTTACAGCGCGGCTTAGGTTGGGGCCGGAACGAATAGAATCGGACGTTTACCCCGAATCGGGCGAGGGCTGCAGCGACGATGCCGACACTGACCCGGCTGTTCATCAAGACCGCCCTGGTGTACTTCATGGCCGCGCTCCTGTTGAGCGTGGTGGGCGCAGCGGGCTCGGCCCTGTCCCTACCGACGGTGACCGCGTACCTGGGACCGACCTCGGTTCATCTGTTCACCGTCGGTTGGATCACGCAGATGATCTTCGGCGTCGCCTACTGGATGTTCCCAAGACACTCGCGGGAACGACCGAGGGGGAGCGCGGTGGCCATCGCGGCCACCTACATACTGCTGAATGCCGGCATTCTGCTTCGGACTCCGGCAGAGCCCTTCCACGCGCGGGCGCCCGGGAGCTTCACGGGGTCGCTGCTCATCGCCGCCGGCGCGCTCCAGTTGGCCGCCGGGCTGACGTTCGTCGGGGCGATCTGGGGCCGGGTGAAGGCGAAGTGAGATGCCACGCCTGAGCCGCTGGTTCGTTCGCGCCGCCCTGCTTCACATGACGGTGGGGTTCATCATCGGCGCGCTGCTCCTGGTCGACAAGGGGCTGAACCTGGAGAGCGGGGCTTGGCGTACCCTGCCCGCCCACGTCGAGATGCTGGTGCTGGGCTGGATCGTGCAGCTGACGATGGGCGTAGCGTTCTGGATCCTGCCGCGCTTTCCGGAAGGCCCGAAACGGGGGAACGTGGCGGCGGCCTGGCTGGCATTCGTCGCGCTGAACGCGGGGGTGCTCAGCGTGGTCGCAGGTACGACGCTGGGGCCGATGCCCGGTTACGTGTTGGCGGGGCGGAGCGCGGAGGCGATCGCCGCGGCGGCGTTCGTGGTTCATGCCTGGCCGCGGGTGAAGCCTTTCGATGTTGGGAATACGGGAGGTTAGAGTTCGGGAATCGGATTTTTCGGGAATGGGACTTGGGGAAGTGGGAGGTCGGGATTCTGATTGGGGGAACTTCGAGTTCTCTCCGAATCGTTGAAGCGGACTCGGGGATTCGGGGATTCGGGGAAATACGGAGTGTTGGTCAGTCGGTGGGACTTGGTTCGTCGGGATCGAAGAGCTTCATCTGCTCGTCGCCGTCTGCAGGGTAGAGCAGGCGACCATCGGGAAGAAGGCGGGCGGCGGGGTTGAGCGCGTGAGGCTGGGTGCGGCCGGGGCCGAGTATGTGGAGGACCTCATGGCCCCGGGCGGTCAGGGCGTCGGCGATCAACTGGCGGTGGCAGCGCCAGGGTGTCGCCTCGGCGCACATGATCGCGGTGCGCTTCGCCTCGGCCCGATCGACGAGGCGCGAGAAGGCGGCGCGGAATTCGTCGCTCTCCATGTGGTCGGCGTAAGCGCGGAACCCGGCGACCCGCCAGGCCGTGTGGGGCGAGTCGGACCGGCCCTTCCGACGGCCGCCCAGACCGGGCTCGTGAGCGTACTCGATACCGACGGCGCCCAGCGACGCGGCCAGCGCCTCCCGGGAGAAATGGGGATGGCGGCGCGAGCCCGGAAAACGGCGAACGTCGAGCAGCCGGGCCACGCCGTGCTCGTTCAACAGCGCGATCAGCTCGTCGGTGCTCCGGGTGGAATGGCCGATCGTGAAGACCGGATTCGCTGACGACATCGATTCACTCACGGCTCAACCCCCGCACCCAAAGCGTCCAGCCCCCGCCATCGCCCACCGCGGCGCGAGCTCACAGGCTCCAGCGATTCCTAGACTCGATGAACAAGACTCGCAGCCTTACTCGTCATGGTAAACTCATCATCAGCCTGCAGGTCCCGCAACTCGTGGCGCCGGCCGGGTGGGCACCCTCTATCTGTAGGTGGCGAGCCTGATCGAGATCAGGCGGAACGGCAACGGAAACGGCCAGGTCAAGGCGGCCGAGCCAGGGCGCGCACTCGAGAACGAGCGACGAAACGGCCACCCGCTGCCGGAGATCGACGAGGGCCGGATCGAGAGCGCGGTACGCGAGATGCTACTGGCGCTGGGCGAGGACCCGGATCGTGAGGGCTTGAGGGACACGCCGGCGCGGGTGGCCCGGGCGTACGGCGAGATGTTCCGCGGTCTGGGTGAGGACGCCGGCATCCACCTGTCGCGGAAGTTCGATCAGGAGCAGAAGGGGGACGACGCGGTTCTGCTGCGGGACATTCGGTTCTCGAGTATGTGCGAGCACCACCTGCTGCCGTTCAGCGGTCGCGCGCACGTGGCCTACCTGCCGTCGCACGGCGTGGTGACGGGCCTGTCGAAGCTGGCGCGGACCGTGGACGTCTACGCGCGGCGGCCGCAGCTGCAGGAGCGGCTGACGGGGCAGATCGCCGATGCGCTGGTCGAGCACCTGAACCCGCGGGGCGTGGCGGTGGTGGTGGAGGCGGAGCACTCGTGTCTGCAGCTGCGTGGGGCCAGCAAGGACGAGGCGACGATGGTGACGACGTCGTTCTGCGGCGAGTTCGAGGTGGATCGGAGCTTGCGGGCGGAGGTGCTGTCGCTGATGCGACGCGCCTGAGGTGGCGCTCGAACCCCCGGGCGAGCAGGCCCGATCCTCGACTCTGATCCTCACGCCCGTTTTCAACCGGACCCTGCGGCGTGGGGGCAGCGGGAGATCCGTCCTGGTCCGCCAACCCCCGCCTATCCTCTTCCCGCCGGAAGCGCACCCACCCCCCCGAGACGTTCCACCGATAACGCGTCTCATTGGCGTTTGAGACGTCTTGACCGTTGGCACGATGTCCCCGGCTGTCGCAAAACGATGCGGCCGGGGCCGGCCGACCCGGGCGAACGCATGCCGCGGCGGCCGATGCGAGGCACACCCCTTGCCTCTCGTCACTCGCATACGGGAAGTCCCACAACCCTCCGAAGCTGGGAACCTGGCCGCGGCCGGTCGAAGGGCACCACCACCAATCCGGCCGGGGACTCGGTTCCAGCCACGGAGAGCCAGCCCGAGACGGGCTCGTCAGAGAGGAGGCAGGTCGATGAGCGACAAGACAGCTCGGTGGATCTTCTACGTGGGCACCCTGGTCTCGCTCGTCCTGTTCGTCGGGCTCACGGTGGACACGCATCGTCAGGTGGCCACGCTGACCCACGCGGACCGGCTGGACGAGCAGGTCGTCGCCGGCAAGCGGGTCTGGCACCGGTACAACTGCAACGACTGCCACACGATCCTGGGCTTCGGCTCCTACTACGCGCCGGACCTGACGCACGTCCACTGGCGGCGCGGCGGCGATGGGATCAAAGCGGTGGTGCGCACGCCGGAGAAGTACACGACGTGGCGGCACATGCCGCACCTGGCGGTCAGCGAACAGGAGCTGGACGACCTGGTCGCCTTCCTCGCCTGGACGGCGGAAATAGACACGAACCAGTGGCCGCCGCAGGACGAGAAGTTCCGGTCCGGAGCGGGCCGGGCGGTGTCGCTGGGGGTGAGCGCGGGCGCGAACCTGTTCCGGGAGAAAGGGTGCTTCGCCTGTCACACGCTGGAGGGGACCGGCGGCTCGGCGGGCCCCGACCTGACCGATGTCGGGTCGCGGCTGAATGAGGAGACGATCCGATCGATCCTGGCGGATCCGCAGGCGGTGGACCCGGAAGCGACGATGCCGCGGCCTCCGCTGACGGAGCGTGAACGGGACGAGCTGGCGAGCTTCCTCGCCACGCGGAGCTCGTAACGGAAGGAGGGAAAGACGATGCAACTGGCATATCGGACACAGCGCGTGGCGTACCCGTATTTCCTGGTTGCCCTCCCCCTGTTCCTGCTCCAGGTGGTGGTGGGGATCTGGCTGGCGGCCAGCTACGCGTTCACGATGCCGCAGTGGCTGGTGGATGCGCTGCCGTTCGGTACCACGCGGGCGATTCACACGAACCTGCTGGTGCTGTGGCTGCTTCTGGGCTTCATGGGAAGCACGTACTTCATGGTGCCGGAAGAGACGGAGCGTGACATATTCAGCCCGAGGCTGGCCTACCTGCAGCTGATCATCCTGGCGGGAACCGGTGTGGCGGCGGTGGTGGGGTTCGTGTTCGGCTGGACCAAAGGCCGCCCGCTCCTCGAGATACCTCACCCGCTGGACTACCTGATCGTGGTCGGCGCGCTGATCTTCCTGTTCAACGTGGGCATGACGATGATCCGCGGTCGGCGGTTCACGATCACCCAGGGCGCGCTGCTGGGGGGGCTGGTCTTCCTGGCGCTGATGTATTTGTTCAACCTCCCGTTCTACCGCAACCTGACCATCGACTGGTACTACTGGTGGTGGGTGATCCACCTGTGGGTGGAGGGCGCGTGGGAGCTGGTGGCGGCGGCGCTCACCGCGTGGATCCTGATGAAGATCACCGGTGTGCCCCGGAAGGTGGTGGAGAAGTGGCTGTACGTGGAACTGGGGCTCTTCCTGTTCACCGGGATCGCCGGGACCGGGCACCACTATTACTGGCTGGGTGCGCCGGACTACTGGCTCTGGGTGGGCGGCATCTTCTCGGCCCTCGAGCCGCTGCCGATCGTGCTGATGCTGCTGGACGCGATGCGCTTCATGCGCAAGCGACAGATCCAGACCAACAACCGGGTGGTTTACACGTTCGCCACGGGCATGGCGGTGCTGCACCTGATCGGCGCCGGGGTCTGGGGGTTCGTCCACACGCTGCCGATGATCAACTACTACACGCACGGCAGCCAGATCACCGTGGCGCACGGGCACCTGGCGTTTTTCGGGGCCTACGTGCTGCTGAACCTGATGTTCTTCTACTACGCGATCCCGAAGCTCAAGGGGGTGGAAACGTTCAAGGAGAGCCGCGGCGTGGTGGCGTTCTGGTGGACCAGCCTGACGATGATCGCGATGACGCTGGCGTTCAGCGTTGCGGGCATTCTGCAGACCTACATCGAGCGCGTGATGGGGATGGGCTACATGACGGCGCAAGCGCAAATGCGGTTCTGGTTCGCGATCCTCGTCGTCCTTGGCGGGCTGTTCCTCATCGGGCTCGTCATCCTGATCTGGGACCTGTTTCGCCTGCGACCGCTCGAGGATCTCGAGCAGCGAGCGTGAACGAGATCATGCTGCCGGCGAAGTCGGATAGGGGCGCTCACCTGGAAGAGAAGGTCGGAAGAAAATGACGCGAAACCGAATCAAGAAGGCGGCCGCGCTGCTCGGTGCGGCCGTGATCGGGACGTCTCTCCTCACCGTGCCCAGAGCCGCCTGGACCCACTGCGACACCCTGGACGGACCGGTGGTCGCCGCCGCGCGCCAGGCGCTGAGCAGCGGCGACGTGACGCCCACGCTCAAGTGGGTGACGCCGGCGCAAGAGGCGGAGGTCAAACAGGCGTTCCGTCATGCCGTGAAGGTCCGGGCCCTGGGGCCCGAGGCCCGCGAGCTGGCCGATACCCACTTCTTCGAGACGCTGGTCCGGCTCCACCGCGAATCGGAAGGCGCACCCTACACCGGGCTCAAGCCTGCGGGGAGCGTCACGAACCCGGCGGTGCTTGCGGCCGACGAAGCGCTGGAGCGAGGCTCGGTGGACTCGCTGGTGGCGCTGGTCGTGCAACACGTGGAGCACGGCCTGCGGGAGCGGTTCGAGCGGACGTACCGGCTCAAGGCCAGGGCGGAGGATAGCGTCGAGGCGGGCCGAGCCTACGTGGCCGCCTACGTCGAGTTCGTGCACTACGCCGAAGCCCTGCACTCGGAGCCGACGAGTCATGGGGCGGAAGCGCCCGGGCACTAAGGCCGGCGAGCGAGGAGAAGAACGAGACAAGAAGAGGGTTGACGAGGAGCGCGGAGGGCGGTATCATACGAACGTTTGAAGGGAGTCAAACGTATGAATGATACGACCCGCGAGTCCCTGGTCCGCGCTGGACGCGAGCTCTTCGCCCGTCACGGCTTCGACGGCGCCTCGGTCCGTGCCATCACCCGCCAGGCCGGCACCAACCTGGGCGCCATCACCTACCACTTCGGCTCCAAGCAGGCGCTGTTCGAGGCGGTGGCCGCCAGCCTGGTCCAGCCGGCGCGGGAGCGGCTCCAGGCTGCGACGCGTGGGCCCGGTACCCCGCTCGATCGGATTGAAGCGATGGTCCGGGCGTTCTTCGAGATCCTGTTCGAGCACCCGGAGCTGCCGCAGCTAATGGTGCACGTGATGCTCAGCTCGAGCCCGGTTCCCGAGGTGGGCCTGAGGACGATGCAGGCCAACGTGGGTCTGCTGGCCTCGCTGATTCGCGAGGGGCAGGAGGACGGGTCCGTCCGTCCGGGCGATCCCCAGCTGATGGCTCTGAGCGTAGCGGCGCAGCCGTTGTGGCTGGCGCTGGCGCGCCGGATGCTCAGGGAGGGCATCGCCCTGGACCTGAAGGAGCCCGAGACGCGCACGGATCTCGTGGCGAGCGTGGTGACTTTCGTGCGCGCCGCCCTTTCCGTCCAGGCGGAGAGCGCGGGCGCGGAACACCCGGAGATCGACTAACGATGAAACGCCCTGATCTTGACCGAACGGAGTCGAGAGGGCGACGTGCCTGGACAACTGCCGTCGCAATCGTCGTCTTCATAGCCGCCGCGTCGGCGGCGGACCTCTCTGCACGCCCTCAAGAGGCGTCTGCGGTCGAGCGGCTCACGCTGAGCGAGGCCGTGGCCCGAGCGCGGGAAACGTACCCGAGCCTGGCCGCCGCCCGGGCCGGCGAGGAAGCGTCCGCCGCCGCCGTGGGCGAAGCGACCGCCGACCGTTGGCCGGAGCTTCGGGCGCAGGCCAACCTGACTCGGTTCCAGGAGCCGATGCTGGTTGCGCCGCTCCACGGCTTCGACATCAGCACTCCACCGGAATTCGACCAGACGCTGATCCGGGGCGACGTCTCCTTCGCCTGGACGGTCTACGATGGCGGCGCGCGGGGCGCGCGGATCCGTGCCGCTCGAGCCGAGGCCGTCGGCGCCGGGGCGACCCGTCAGGCCGCGGACATGGCGCTGATCACCCGAACCGCCCGCGTCTATCTGGAGATACTGGCGACCCACGGCGTGCTCGAGGCCCAAGACCGCCGGATCGCCGCCCTGGAGGCGGAGGGGAGTCGGGTCCGGCAGTTTCTCGAACAGGGGCGCGCCGCGGCAGTCGAGCTTCTCCGCGTCCAGGCCGCCCTGGCCGATGCGCGGGCCGGCCGGGTGGCCACCGCCACCAGGCTCGATCTGGCGGAGCGGCAACTGGGCCGCCTGATCGACGTGCCCGTCGACTCGGTCCGCGCGTCCCGTCTGGTCTCGTTGAGCCTAGCGCCGGCCGCCGACCTGGAAGATCGCGCCGAACTGGTGGCGAGGGCCCAGGCGGCGAGCCCGGAGCTGGAACGGAGTCGACAGGCGGTGATCGCGGCCGAAGCCGCACGGCGCGCGGCGATTGCCGCCTGGATCCCGAAGCTGAGCCTGTTCGGCGGGTACCTCGGCTTCTCGGGCTTCGGCGGCGACCTGACGGCCGAGTGGCAGGCGGGCATCGGCGTCTCGTATCCGCTGTTCACCGGCGGCGGGCGTTCCGCCGCGACCCGAACGGCGGAGGCACGGGCGCGGCGCGCCCGGGAGGAGCTCCAGCTGGCGGAGCTGGAGATCGCGGACCGCGTCGACGCGGCGCTCAACGCCGCGCTCGAGACGCGGGCCCGGGTGGAGGCGGTAGCGGAGGGAGTCCAGCATCAGAGCGAGGTGGTCCGCATCGAGCTGCTGTCGTTGGAGGCGGGCGCCGGAACCCAGACCGACTATCTGCGAGCCGAGGCGGACCTGATGCGCGTGCGTTCCGCTCTGGTGGAGGCACGTCACGCCGAGATCGCCGCTCGCGTCGAGCTGGCCCGGGCCCTGGGCGAACTGACGCCCGAGTGGCTCGCCGAGAATCTGGAGAACGTTCGATGAACAAGAAGCTGAAGCTGGCGATCCCGGTCGGGGTCGCCGTGGTCGCCGCTCTGATCGTCTGGCTCATCGCCTCCGGCGGGAACGGTCAGGGCGAGCTCGCCGCCTCCGGCACGGTGGAAGCCACCGAAGGCCAACTGGGCTTCCAGGCGACTGGACGGATCGAGTCGGTGCAGGTCCGCGAGGGCGATCGCGTGAAGGCCGGCGCCCAGCTGGCCGCTCTCGACCGTGCCGAGATGCTGGCGCGGCGCGACCAGGCCCAGGCACAGGTCGAGGCGGCCGACGCGCTGCTCGACGAGCTGCAGAGCGGATTCCGGTCCGAGGAGGTCGCCCAGGCCCGTGCGGCCCTGAACGCCGCCCGACAACGTCTGGCCGATGCCCGGCGCGACCTGGAACGTACGCGGAACCTGTTCGAAGGCGGCGCGGTCAGCCGGGAGGCGCTGGACAAGGCGCAGGTGGCGCTGGAGGTGGCCGAGAGCCAGAACGAACAGGCCGAGGAGCAGCTGCGACTGCTGGAGCGGGGCCCGCGGCGCGAGCGGATCGAGGCGCAACGGGCGCAGCTTCGCCAGGCCGAGGCCGCGCTGCGAGCCATCGAGGCGACGCTGGCCAACATGACGATCGTCGCGCCGTTCGACGGGATCGTGACGATCCGCCACCGGGAGCCCGGCGAGATCGTGTCACCGGGTGCGCCGGTGCTGACGGTGATGAACCCGGACGACCGCTGGGTTCGGATCTATGTGAAGGAGGACCGAATCGGCGCCGTGAAGCTGGGGGCGCCCGCGACCATCACCACCGACACGTATCCCGAGAACATCTACGAGGGCGAGGTGGTGTTCATCGCCTCGGAGGCGGAATTCACTCCCAAGAACGTGCAAACGAAGGAGGAGCGGGTAAAGCTGGTCTACGCCGTGAAGGTGCAGATCGTCGGCGACGCCCGACTCGACCTCAAGCCGGGGATACCGGCGGACGTCCGGCTCGAGCTGGCCGATGCCAACGACCGATAGGGACGTCGCGGTCCAGGCGGACGACCTCACGCGCCGGTTCGGTCCCGTGCTGGCCGTGGACGGTCTCAGCTTCCATGTCAAGCGCGGCGAGCTGTTCGGTCTGGTGGGTCCGGATGGCGCGGGCAAGACCACCACGCTGCGGATGCTGTCGGGCGTCCTGCCGCCGAGCTCGGGCGATGCACGGCTGGGCGGCACCAGCGTGGTCGAGGACCCCGAGGAAGTGAAGCACCGCATCGCGTACATGTCTCAGCGCTTTGGCCTGTACACCGACCTGACGGTGATGGAGAACCTCGCGTTCTACGCAGACCTGTTCGAGGTCCCGAAGGGCGAGCGAGAGGAGCGGCTCGAGCGCCTCTTCCATTTCTCGAACCTCGGCCCGTTTCGCGACCGCCTGGCCGGCGCGCTATCCGGCGGCATGAAGCAGAAGCTGGGGCTCTCCTGCGCGCTGATCCATCAGCCCGAGATCCTGCTGCTGGACGAGCCGACCTTCGGCGTCGATCCCATCTCGCGACGCGACCTCTGGCTGATCGTCCACGACATGGTCGCCGAGGGCGTCACGGCTATCGTCAGCACCGCCTACATGGACGAGGCGGAGCGATTCGATCGGCTCGCCTTCCTGCATCGCGGCCGGGTCGTGGCGCTGGGCAGCCCCGACGATCTGGTGGATGCCATGGAGGGCGAGTTGCTGGTCATAACGGTGGACCGGGTGCGGCAGGCGCGCCAGGCGGTGACCGGGCACGCCGCGGTCCAGCTCGCCGCTGTGTTCGGGGACCAGCTTCACGTCATGGTGAGCTCGGCGCAGCGTGACGGCCCCGCGGTTCGGAGCGCGCTGGAGGACTGGGGCTTCACGGTGTCCGGCTTCCAGGAGGCGGAGCCGGGCCTGGAGGATGTCTTCATCCATCGCATCGCCCGCGCCGACGCGAACGCTGCCGAGGAGAGGGCATGATGAGCCGGGACACCGCAGTGGTGGCCGACGGCCTGACGAAGCGCTTCGGCGATTTCGTGGCGGTGGAGGACGTCAGCTTCGAGGTCAGCAGCGGCGAGATCTTCGGCTTCCTGGGGCCCAACGGCGCCGGCAAGACCACCACCATGAAGATGCTCACCGGCCTTCTGCTCCCGAGCGCGGGCGGGGGCAGCGTCGCCGGCTTCGACATCATGACCGAGGCCGAGGCGATCAAGCGGAACATTGGCTACATGTCGCAGCTCTTTTCGCTCTACGCCGATCTCACGGTGGATGAGAACATCGCCTTCTTCGCGCGGCTCTACGGTGTGCCCGTCGATCGACGTCGCGAGCGCCGCGACTGGGTGGTCGAGATGGCCGGCCTGGACGATCAGGTCGATCGGCTCACCGGCGAGCTGCCGCTGGGCTGGAAGCAGCGGCTGGCGCTGGGCTGCGCGGTGCTCCACGAGCCGCCCATCCTCTTCCTGGACGAGCCGACATCGGGCGTGGACCCGATCTCCCGGCGCAGCTTCTGGGACCTGATCTACGAGCTGGCCGATCGCGGCACGACCGTGTTCGTCACCACGCACTACATGGAGGAGGCAGAGTACTGCAACCGGCTGGCGCTGATGAACCGGGGTCAGCTCATCGCCCTGGACACGCCGGCGCGACTGAGAGAGGGGATGGAGCAGCCGATCTTCGAGATTCGAGTCGACAGCGCTCCCCGGGCGGTCGCCGCGCTGCAGCACGCTGAAGGCGTGGTGGACGCGGCCATGTTCGGTCGGGAGCTGCACGTCACGCTGGAGAGCGACGCCGACGCCGAGGAGCGGCTGCGCCGCCACCTGGATGAGCGGGGGGTCAGCTTCTCCGGTTTGGAGCGGATCACCCCGGCTCTGGAGGATGTCTTCGTGGCCCGGGTCCGCGCCGCCGGCGGCGCCCCCGTCGATTGAGGTGATGCCGGGATGCTGAACCGGACACGGCTGCTGGCGGTGGCACGCAAGGAAGTCATCCAGCTGCGTCGGGACATCCGCAGCCTGATCATGGCCTTCGTGCTCCCGGTGCTGCTGCTGGTCCTGTTCGGCTACGCGATCAGCTGGGACGTGCAGAACATCGAGACCGGCGTGCTGGACCGCGACGGCTCGGCCCGCAGTCGCGAGCTGATCGACGCCTTCCGCTCGTCCGGCTACTTCGATATACGGAAGCAGCTGGAGGATGAGGACGAGATCGACCGGCTGTTGGACCGTGGCGGGGTCCGGATCGTGCTGGTGATCCCGACCGACTTCTCGCGCGATGTGGGGGCCGGCCGGCCGGCGCGGCTGCAGGCGATCGTCGACGGCAGCGACGCGAACACGGCCACGATCGCCCTGGGCTACGCCCGGGCCATAGTGCAGTCGTACTCGAGGAACGTCCTGTTCCAGGGGGAGCGGGTGACGACCCCGATCGAGAGCCAGACACGGGTCTGGTACAACGAGGAGCTGCTGAGCCGGAACATGATCGTCCCGGGCCTGGTGGCCGTGATCATGATGATCATCGCGGCCATGCTCACATCGCTGACGATCGCCCGGGAATGGGAGCGGGGCACGATGGAGCAGCTGGCGGCGACCCCGGTGGGTCGCGGCGAGGTGGTGCTGGGTAAGCTGCTGCCGTATGTGGCGATCGGGTTGATCGACGTGGTCGTGGTCAGCGTGATCGGCGTCGTGCTGTTCGACGTTCCGTTCCGCGGCAACGCGGCGTTGTTGATGATACTATCGACCGCCTTCCTCATCGGCGCCCTGGGGCTGGGCATCTTCATCTCGGCGGTCTCGCGCTCGCAGCTCCTCGCCACGCAGATGGCGATGATCCTGACCTTCCTTCCGGCGTTTTTGCTCTCGGGCTTCATGTACGCCATCGAGGTCATGCCAACGGCGCTCGAGGCGATCACGTACCTGGTGCCGGCCCGCTATTTCCTGGTGGTGACGCGGGGAATCTTCCTCAAGGGCGTGGGCGTCGAAGTGCTCCGCGTGCAGGGGCTGCTGATGATCGCCTTCGCGGTCGTCGGCCTGGCCGCCGCCATCCGCGTGTTCAAGAAGGAGATCGCGCGATGAGCCGCTGGCGGGGCCGCTTCGAGCGCGTGCTGGGCATGGTGGCGAAGGAGTTCCGCCAGATCTTCCGCGACCCGCGGATGGTCCGGGTGATCTTCTTCGCCCCCATCTTCCAGCTGATCGTGTTCGGCTACGCGGTTTCGACCGACCTCTGGAAGACGAAGACCTTCGTGGTCGACCACGACAACACGCGGGCTTCCAGAGAGCTGGTCGAGGCGCTCACCGCCTCCGGCTACTTCCAGGTCTCGGGCCGCTCGCAGCGCCCCGCCGATCTCGTCCGCGCCCTCGACCACGGCGACGCCATTCTCGGCCTGCAGATCCCGGCGGGCTTCGCCAGCAGTCTGCAGGAGAGAGGCGGCCCGGCCAGGGTCCAGCTGCTAATCGATGGAACCAATTCCAACACCGCCTCGGTGGCCCAGAGCTATGCCGAGCGGATCGTTCAGAGCTACGCCCTCGAATACGCCCCTACGCGTCCCATAGCGGTCGATTTCCGCGAGCGCGCCTGGTACAACGCCGATCTCGCCAGCCGCAACTACAACGTCCCCGCGGTTGTGGGTGCGCTCATCCTTCTCGTCTGCCTGCTGTTGACCTCCCTGGCCGTGGTTCGCGAGCGGGAGATCGGCACGCTGGAGCAGCTGCGGGTGAGCCCTCTGGCGTCGGTGGAGCTGATCGCCGGCAAGACGATCCCCTTCGCCGTGATCGGGCTGGTCGACCTGGCGCTGGTGACCACGGTGGCGCTGATATGGTTCGGGGTCCCCTTCCGGGGCAGCCTGCTACTGCTCTTCGGCGCCAGCGTGCTGTACCTGCTATCCGGGCTGGGGGTGGGGCTGCTGATCTCGACGATCTCGAAGACACAGCAGGAGGCGTTCATGGCCAGCTTCCTGGTCTTCATGCCCGCCATCCTGCTCTCCGGGTTCATGTTTCCGGTTAGCAGCATGCCCGAGCTATTCCAGTGGCTCACGCTGGTCAACCCGGTGCGCCACTACATCGAGATCGTACGCGCCATCTTTCTGAAGGGGACGAACCTCGGTGCGTTGTGGCCGCAGTTCCTCGCCCTGGCGGGCATCGGTGCGGGGCTGCTGTCGTTCGCTTCGAGCCGCTTCAGCAAGACGGCGTCCTGATCACGCGCCAACGCCTGGATTCTCGGGGTCGGAGCGTTGCCGCGGTGAGTCGACGACGTTGAGACGAACTCCGGTATGATTGGAAAAGGCCGGTCGGGACCGACCGGCCTTTTCCACGACAGGAGTCCGCAGTCCTCAGAGCTCCATGTGCAGATCGATATCGAGCGGCGAGATGTAGGTGCGGAACTTGTCGTAATCCGCCAGCTTGGTCTCTACGATCTTGGCCAAGACCACCTCGCCCAGCGCCTTCGCCAACAGCTCCGATTCTTCGGCCACCATGACCGCCTCGTAGAGGTCGTGGGGCAGCGATTTCACGCCCAGCTTCTCGCGCTCCATCGACGTCAGCTCGTACAGATCCCGGGTCATCGGATCGGGCAGATCCAGCTTGCGGTCGAGCCCGTCGAGACCCGCGGCCAGCATGGTGGCGAAGGCCAGGTACGGGTTGCAGGCGGCGTCGGGGAAGCGCAGTTCGATCCGCGTCGCGTCTTCCTTGCCGGGCTTGTACATCGGGACGCGGACCAGGGCGGACCGGTTCCGCTCGGCCCAGGCGATGTAGACCGGCGCCTCGAACCCGACCACCAGTCGCTTGTACGAGTTGTACCACTGGTTGGTGATCAGCGCCATCTCCCGAGCGTGGTCCAGCACGCCGGCGAGGAAGTGCTTGGCCGCGGGCGAGAGGTGGTAGCTCTCGTCCTTGGAATAGAACGCGTTCGTCTTCTCGTCCTTGAATATCGACACGTGCGTATGCATCCCGCTGCCGTTCTCGTCGAGGAGCGGCTTCGGCATGAAGGTGGCGTGGACGCCGTTGCGTCGCGCGATCTCCTTCACCAGCCACTTGTAGGTCTGCAGGTTGTCGGCCATGACCAGCGCTTCCTGGTACTTCAGATCGATCTCGTGCTGGCTGGGGCCGACTTCGTGGTGCACGTACTCCACCGGTATCCTCATCGACTCGAGGGCGAACACCGTCGCCTCGCGCAGATCGTCCCCCATGTCCACGGGAACGACATCGAAATAGCCGGCCCGGTCGATGATCTCCGGCCGATGCTCGTCGCGGAAATAGTAGTATTCGGCCTCCGGCCCGATGTTCATGTGGGAGAAACCTTGCTGCTCGAGGCGCGCCAGGTTCCGCTTCAGCACCTCCCGCGGGTCGCTCGCGTACGGCGTGCCGTCCGGGTTGCGGATCCCGGCGAACATCCGGATCGCCCGGGAGCCCCCGACCTCGAACGGGACGACCTGCGCGGTGGACGGGATCGGGAACGCCACCATGTCGCTCTCCTGGATCCGCTGGTACCCCTCGATCGACGATCCGTCGAAGCCCATTCCCTCCTCGAACGCCCCCTCGATCTCCGACGGCGTCACCGAAAACGACTTGAGAAAACCGAGCATGTCGGTGAACCAGAGGCGGATCGAGCTGACGTCGTGCTCCTTGCAGTAGCTCATGACATCGGCGGGTGACGAAAGATCGAGACCGCCTTCGCAGTCCATCTCCCGCACGTAGTTGCCCATCTCATGGCGGAAGCGCTGGACCTGGGCGATGAAATCGTACGTCTGCATGCTAACTCCCCTCCCATTTGAACATTTGTCCCGTAACCCGTCACGAACGTGTGATGCCGGATTTATTATTTCAGCCAATCTATACGATTGCACAGATTTCGCCACCCCCGGGGAGGGGAAGCAGGCGGTTGGGAGTGGGGGGTGGGGGGTGGACGGCGGCGGTGGGAGCGGCGAGATTCCAGCGGCTTCCCTGCTCCGCCGTGTCAGCGGATTGGATGCCGAGGGCCCCCGATTGACCGTAGGCGTTCGAGCCTCGAACTTGACTGCCCGATGAACTGGAACGAGAGAAGCGCTCCGGCGGCGTTGGCCGCCTGCTTGGCGCTGCTGGGAAGCCTGGGGTGGGGGTGCGGCGGCCCCGCGGCGCGCGAAGCGGAGGAGCCTGTGGTGAGGCTGGTGGTGCTGGTGTCGGTGGACCAGCTGCCGGGCCAACTGTTCGAGCGCTACGACTCGCTGTACACGGGAGGATTTCGGCGGCTGCTCAACGAGGGGCGCTACTATCGGCGCGCGGTCCACGATCACGGCGAGACGTGGACGTCGTCGGGACACGCGACGTTGTCGACGGGCCGTTACCCGTCGCATCACGGGATAGTGGCGAACCGTTGGTACTCGTGGGTGGACGATGAGCGGGTCCGAATCGAGAGCGTGGAAGACGGCGGCGAAGCCCTCCTGGGTGTGCCGGGAAGAACGGGCTATTCGCCGGCGAATCTGGAGGCGACGGCGGTGGCCGACTGGCTCGAGGCGTCGGACGCTGGCGGCAGGGTCGTATCGATCTCCGCCAAGCCGACCACGGCGATCACCTTGACCGGCCAGGTGCAGGGTCACGTCTACTGGTACGAAGACGACGTCGGGCGTTTCGTCACCAGCACGTACTATATGCGGCAGTACCCGGGGTGGGTCGAGCGCTTCAACCGAAACGCGCTGCCCGTTCTGTACGCGGATACGATCTGGGAGTGCGAGGTGCCGGAGCGGCTGCGCTCGTTGGCCCGGCACGACAGCGCCGGCTACGAGTGGGACGGCGCGCACGTCGCGTTTCCGCACCGCTACCACGCCGAGGTGGAGGACCGGGCCGACCGGCGGAAATTCTACGATTGGTGGGACCATACTCCGGCGCTGGACGTGGCGACGCTGGGGCTGGCCCGGGCGGCGGTGGACTCGCTGGCGCTGGGCCGCCGCGGCTCGGTGGACTACCTGGCGATCGGGCTGTCGCAGAACGACCGCATCGGGCATGCCTTCGGTCCGAACAGCCTGGAACAGCTGGACAACCTGCTGCGCGTCGATCGATTGTTGGGCGATTTCCTCGGGCACCTGGACCGGACCGTGGGTCCGGGCGGCTATGTACTCGCCTTATCATCGGACCACGGCACGCCACCGGTGCCGGCCTACGCGCAAGAACGGGGCGACGCCGGGCGCGAGCCGACCGCCGAGGAGTTGAGTGCGATGCGGCGTCTGGCGCGGGAATATCTCGCGGCGGGGGACGCGGCGAGCGCGGGGGACCGGCGGGCGCGGATCGTCGAGGCGCTGGAGGCCCTCGACATCATCGCCGACGTCATGACGGTCGAGGAGCTGATGCGTGAGGCGACGGATTCGTTCGTGGCGCTCTACAAACGGAGCTACTATCCGAACCGCCTGGCCGGTCGCCTGGCGCGCTACGGCCTGGTCGTGCGGTACCAGCCGGGGACCAACTGGTCCGGGGACGCGACGACCCACGGTTCGCCCTACCTGTACGACCGGTACGTGCCGCTGATCCTGTTCGGTGCTGGCGTGACGGCCGGCATCAGCGATGAGCCGGTACGAACCGTCGACCTGGCGCCCACGCTGGCGGAGTTGGCGGGGATCCCCTACCCCGCCGAAGTGGACGGCCGGCCGTTGGTTTCCAGGTAGCCGATGGCGGCCACCCATACCAGGAAGACGGCGGCGACGATTCCGGCCTGCCAGAACAGCTGGTGCGCCAACGAAAAGAGGTCGGGCCGGTACACACCCAGGTAGAAGAGGTGAACCAGCCGCGCCAGGTTCAGGGCGAATAGGGCCGGCACGCCGACGGCGAGCGCCTGGAGCTTTCGGCGCCGCTCTCCCGGATAAGCCAGAACGCCAACGACCAGGAACGCTACGGGAACCAGCCCCAGGCAGCCGCGGGAGATCTGGTAGGCGAAACCGCCCGGGCCGTAGAGGGCGCTGACGTCGCGGAAGGCATCGATGCCAGCGCCCTGGACGATCACCAGAACGGCTCGGGCGGTCAGCACGCGAAGCGGCAGCAGGAGCGGGCCCACGAACTCGTCGCGAAAGCCAACGGCGACGCCGACGGCGAACGTCGCGACGATCGAGACGAACCGGAGACCCGCGGCGCGTGACAGCACGGCTAGGCCCTGAGCGCCGCCCTCCTGCGGCGCCGACGGAGCATCGCGGTCACGATCATCAAGAGCGCCAGGGCCACGATCCCGATCGTCGCCAGGTCCGGAACTTCCACCGGCTGAGAGGCGGTGACGCCATCGACGGTGGCGGTGATGTTGGCATCACCGCGGGAGACGCCGGTCACCGTGCTCCGGGCCACGCCGTCCCCATCGGTCACCGCGGCCGCCGGTGAGACCGTGGCGACGTCGGTGTCCTCGCTGGCAAAGGCCACGGTCAGGCCCGAGGCGGGTGTGCCGCCGCGCCGCACGGTGGCGATGGCCGTCGTCGTTTCACCGTTCCGTAGCTTCTCGTCCGGATCGAGGCGCAGTGTGATGCGAAGCGTCGTATCGACGACGGTGCCCCCGACCGCGTTCAGGAGTCCGGCCCCGCAGGGGCGCGGGCACTCGGTGGCGCTGCGGGGCAGCGCCGCGGCTTCGAGCTCGGCCAGCATTTGATCCGGTGTCAGCGTGGGATCCTCCGCGAGCCATAGCGCCAGCACACCGGCCACGTGGGGCGTGGCCATCGACGTCCCGTTGTAATACGCGTAGCCGCCCTGCACCATGCTGAGCACGCCGTCAGGATTCCCGTCACCGTCGTCGTCCCGATTCAGGTCGCCGCCCGGTGCCATGATCTCGACGGTGGCGCCGAAATTGGAGTAGCGATTGACCAGGCGACCGCGGTAGTCGCTGGCGGCAACGGTGATCACGTTGTCGCAGCTTGCCGGGAAGAAGTTCGCGGCGTCAGACGCCTCGTTCCCGGCAGCGACCACCACGGCGGCTCCTGCATCGAAGGCGTCGTCGATCGCCGCCTGGGTGGAGGGCGACACGGAGCACGAACCCGAGGCGCCGAGGCTCATGTTGATGACCCGGGCCGGAGTCGGGTTATCGGGCACGCCAGGAACGGTCAGGCCGGCGGCCCAGCGGATCGCGTCGTTGATGTCGGCGATGGTGCCGCCGCAAACGCCCAGCACGCGGACGGGCTGCACGCTCACCTCCCAGTTGACGCCGGCCACGCCCTCCGCGTTATCGGTGCGTCCCACCCCAACGGTCCCGGCAACATGGGTGCCGTGCCAGCTGTCGGGCTGCGGCGCGCAGGCATCGCCGGGATCGGTGGGATCGTCATCGCGACCGTCGCCGTCGTTGCCGGTGCCGGGGTCGCTGATCATGTCGTAACCGGCGATGAGGTTGGCCGAACCGACTATGTCCGGGTGGTCCGGAAGGATGCCGGTATCGAGAATCGAAACCACGACGTCCCGGCTGCCCCGATTGGTCTCCCAGACTGTGGGCAGCCCGATGCCGCCGGGCGACTCGCCGGGCCCGGTGCCATTGTTCCGGTAATGCCACTGTTCGGTGAAACGCGGATCGCTGGGCTCGCGGTCGAGGATGCGGAGGATGTAGTTCGGCTGTGCGTACTCGACATCGTCTCGCTCCCGCATCGCCTCGACGGCCGACAAGGTGGCGTCCCTGGCCTGGGTCGCGCCCATCACCTGCATCTGCGACGAGGGAATCCGGTAGATGTACTCGCCTCCCGAAAGCTGTCGGGCCGCGGACTCTAGGCCGTACGGCTGCAATTGATTGGCAGAGAGCTCCTGGTTCTGACGCATCTTGACGATAATGACGCCAGGCACGAAGCTGGCCGTGTCCGAAAGATTGAATTCGAGCAGCGTACGCACGTCCTCGGGCGTGAGCTCCTGAGCCTCCGCCCGCGCGATTCCGATGGCAGCGAGAGCCACCAAGACCAGCAGCGGGATTCTCACGGCCGCCTCCTTTCAAGTTGGCGCCGCCCGGTCGCCAAACGCGGGCCAGGCGGGTAACGTTATAGAGTCGTCTTAATGGGCACCGACCCCCGGCCGCAGGGCGGACGAAGGGCAGGACAGAGCGGCGGAGGGGGATGAGCCGGGACGCTCGTGCCTGTAGGGAACGGGGCCAAGTTTGCACCGGAGGCGAAAAAAGACAAGAACCAAGAGAGGGCCGAGCGGGGATGCTGGGGAACATCTGTTCTCGCCGCCGCCCGCTCGCGTTTCACCCTGCACCGGAGATCATCATGAACACGCAATCGCTAGCCTCCGCCGCCGTTGTCATGGCCATCGGCGTCAGCACACTCCCCTGCAGCAGCAGCGCATCGCTTAGAGGGAGCCAGGAACCGATGCTCGATTTCGAAGTGACCGGATCGTCCCAGACCGCCGCGCCCACCGAGCCGACGATTCAAAGCGCGACCGCGGCGGCGGTGGAAATCGCGGGAACGATCAGCACCCCGAACCCCTGCTACGAAATCTCCGCCGAGCTGACGGAAGAAGACGGAGCGCTGGAGCTGACGCTGACCGCCCGATCGACGGGCGGCATATGTCCACAGGTGATCGCCAATTTTGACTACCGAGCCCGAATCACCGGCCTCGCCGCCGGCGACTACGAGCTGGTCACCGTCTACCGCTACCCGGAGACGGGCTGGGAAGAGCAACGGCACAGTCTCCAGGTCCAGGTCCCGGAGGGCGGCCGATGATGCGGATCCGACAGACGCTGGTTACGGCGCTGGGCGCGCTGGCATTCGCCGGGGGCTCGCTGGAGGCGCAGGGGCAAGCCGACATCGCCATCGTCCGCGGTCGCGTGGTCGACCCGGCGAGCGGGACCGATCGGGTGACCAACGTGGTGATCGAGGGAGAGCGGATCGTCGGGATCACCGACGGGCCGGTGACGGCGGAGCGCGTGATCGATGCTTCCGGCCTGGTAGTGGCGCCCGGGTTCATCGACATCCTGGCGCGGATCACCCCGGCCCGGGAGCCGCAGCGCTACAAGATCAAAGACGGGGTCACAACGGTGATCAACATGCACGGCGGCCCGGTGGACATCGAAGCGTATTACGGTGCTTTCGCCGCTGACGGCTCGCTGGTCAACTACGGCACGACGGTGGGGCACACGGGGCTGCGGGCGGCGGCCGGCGCCCGGGACCGCTACGCGCCGGCGACGCCGGAGCAGATCGCCGAGATGCAGCGGGCCGCCGGGCTGGCGATCGAGGCGGGTGCGCTGGGTATCGGCTTCGGCATCAACTACGTGCCGGGCTCGTCGTACGAGGAGATCATCGCGATGTTCGAGGTGGCCTCCCGCTACGTAGTCCCCGCCCACGTCCACTCCCGGTACAAGGGCTCGGTCTTCCCCGAAACGATCGTGCAGTCGGTGCAGGAGCTGATCGCGGCGGCGGCGATCACCGGTGCCAGCACCCAGGTCGTGCATCTGGCGTCCTCCGGCGTCGGATCGATGGCGGCGGCCCTGGATATGATCGAGGGGGCCCGTCGGCACGGCATCGACATCATGGCGGACATTTATCCGTACCAGGCCAACAGCACGCGGCTGGAGTCGGCGCTCTACGACCCCGGCTGGCAGGAGCGTTTCGGCGGCATCACCTACGACTCGATCATGCTGGTCGAAACGGGCGAGCGTCTGAACGAGGAAACCTTCGAGTACTGGCGTGAAAAAGGCGCCACTATCATCACCTTCTTCATCCCGAAAGACGAGATGCTGATGGCGCTGCGCCACCCGCACGTGATGGTCGCCAGCGACGGCATCATCGTCGACGGCAAGGGCCACCCCCGCGGCGCCGGAACCTTCGCCCGAGCCGTGGGCCGATTCGTCCGCGAGGAGGGCTACCTGACGCTGATGGAAGCGCTGCGCAAAGTGACGATCATGCCGGCGCAGCGTCTCGAGGACACCGCTCCCTCGATGCGGCAGCGCGGACGCCTGAGCGTCGGCGCCTACGCGGACATCACGATCTTCGATCCCAACACGCTGATCGACCGGGCCACCTATCGCGAGCCCGCCCGCTACTCCGAGGGAGTGCGCTACGTCCTGGTCAACGGCCAGCTCGTCCTCGAGCGAGGCGCGTTCGTTCAGGCCGCAGCACCGGGCAAGGCAATCAGACACGAGAACTGAAAGCGAACCGAAGCTTTATCAGTCACCCCCTTTCTGGAGGGATACATGAAACCACTCCGCATCGTCGCGCTCACCCTCGCTGCCATGGCGCTGCCGGCGCTCCTGCAGGCCCAGAGCTTCGAAGGCAAGATCCAGCAGCGCGAGATCGTCGTGTCGATGAGCGGCCTCAACGCACTGCTGTACTCGGACGAGGAGGCCGAGGAAGCGGAGGTTGCCGATGTGATCTTCGACATACCGCTAGCGGAAATTCTGGCTCTGGCCGATGAGCACGGGGAAGAGGCAGTCCAGGTCACCGACCTGACGTTCTATGTCGGTACGGACAGGATGCGAGTGGAGGCGGAAGTCGAGTTGATGCCCGGCTACATGATCATGGACTTCGAATCGGCCGCGCTGCGCATGGTGATGCCGACGCAGCGGATGTACCTGGAGATCACGGCCGAGGACATGCAGACACTGCAGGAACAGTTCGGCGACGAGCTGGAGGCAGAAGAGAAGGATGAGGCCGAGGTGCGCGCCCTGGGTCTGACGAGGGAGATCAACGGGATGACCTGCGAGGCCTACGAGATCCGTATGGGGGACGCGCTATCGCGCACGTGGGTCTCGAACGAGCTGCGCGATCTGGTTACCGCGTTCGCCGGGTTCATGACACGCATGGAGGCGTTCAGCATGGAAGAGGACGAGGGCCTGGAGGTGTTCGTGCTCATGCAGGAGCACGGTTTCCCGGTCCTGGAGCAGACGCTGTACGACTACGGCTGGGAACAGCAGTACGAGATCTCCGAGATCGTCTCGGTCGAACGCGGTCCGGTCGCGGCGGAGAAGTTCACCATACCCGCCGACTTCGAACGACGATCGTTCATGGAGATGATGCAGATGTTCGGCGGCGAAGGCGGAGACTGAACGGTTCGCTGGAGCCGCGCTGCCTCTAGTTCGTGAACAGATCGAAGATGCTGCCGAGCCTGCTGCTGTCCGCCTTGTAGATCTCGGTGTAGCGGCAACGCTCGCAGGTGACGGTGCTGAACTTCTTATGCTGCACGTCGAAGATCTTGCTCCAGAAGCCGCCGGCGGTGCGGATCTCGCCGACTTCAGCGGCGGTGTTGCTGCACTTCGGGCACTTGAAGTTGAACCGGGTGGGTTGATAGGCACACATGGAGAAGACCTCCCGTTGAGTTAACTGACACGGAGGGTGCGAGAGAACGCGGCGATGTGCTCCGGCGTCGTGCCGCAGCAACCGCCGATCACCCAGGCACCCATATCGGCCCAGTGCCGCGCCTGGTCGGCCAGCGTTTGCGGAGGATACTCGTCGGTGAAATGCCACTCGGGCGGATCGAAGCGCCCGGCGTGGGGATAGACGCCGCACGGCCCGCCCCGAACGGCGAGCAGCTCACGCAGCCCGGCCGTTGCATCGTCGGGCGGTATGCAGTTGACCAGTACGACATCGGGCTCGAGCGGCGCCAGGCCACGCTCGGCGTCGGCCATCGTCTCGCCGGTGAAGAGCCGACCGCTCTCGTCGCAGACCAGCCCGACCCAGCAGTGGAGCCCGGCTCCGCGAGCGCCTCGAGTCCGACCCGGACCTCCCTGACGCTGTTGACCGTTTCCAGCAAGATCAGGTCGGCGCCGGGTGCGGATGACATCGGCGCCGGCCGCCACGTACTCGCCGTGAAGCGATCGGACCGCCTCGGGGTCGGTGCGCAGCCCGTGGCCGCGCCAGCGGACGCCGCGCCGCACCAGCTCGCTGCCCACACCGCCGTCGAGCACGACGGTGTCATCGCCATCCAGCAACCGACGAATTCGATCGTAGGCGGACAAGGTCCCTCTCGCGTAGAGCCTGCAACCAGGCTGACAATCGGGCAGCTTAGTATGCGATTCAGAACTGGCGCCGGCAAGAGAACCCGGTGCCGATTCACGCGACCAACGCCGTNNCCGTCCCGGGCAGGTGAGAATGAACGGCTGTTAGCTTCGTTTACTCTATGAGGCGTCGCCCCGGCGAGCGCGGTCTGGGGCCGGATTCGCAAAGCTGCAACCTACAGTAAGTCGGAATGGCTACTTATCGCCCTTCCGAACGCCCTGTATGCCCACAAGTTTTCTCGACCCCGGCAAGCTTCGTGCGCTGAGCGCGATCTGCGTTCCAATCCTTGCCGCGGTACAACCTACCGCAGGTCAGACAACCCCCCAATTGCCCGCACAACCCGTCGCTGTCGCGGTCCCCATCCAATCCGAGCAGTTAGGCCGAAGGAAGGCCGCAGAGCGCGATCTGGCGGCCCCAGACCGGACCACGAATCCCACCGGCGGCACCGCTGGCGATTCGCTTCGGGTCGGGATCGTTTACCGCGAAGCAGCCTCCGGGTATCGCATGGTCAACGGCATAAACGAGGCGATTGACGAGTACAGAAGCTCCGGCGACGCAGCGAGAAACATCGAGCCGCTGATGTACGCCTATCCGTACGAGGAGGCCGGTCAGAGAATCATCCTCGATGCGATCCGATCCGACGAAGTCGACGTCATCCTCGGCCCGACGGACAGCGGCGTCTTCCTGGACCTGCAAGAGATCGACGACCTGCTCGACGAGAGGAAGGTAGTCATACTGTCGCCACTCGTGACCGCGGACGTAGGAAACGTCAGGGGCGGCTGGCTCTTCCGGACTAACGTCAAGGTCGACGTCCGTGCGCGAAAGATCTACGATGATCTGGCGCGGCGAGGATTCAAATCGATCGCCGTCGTATACGAGGCCACAGGGTTTGGCGACCAGGCCGAATTGGCCTTTCGCGGTCTGCTCAGCCCGGACCGGGAAAATGCCTATCTCTCCCTGCGCTATCGGGATCCCGGCGAAATTCGCGACGCGGCCAGAAAGATCCTGGAGCGGCGACCGGGCGCTGTGGGGCTGTTCGGTAGCCGGGAACATATGCGGACCTTGCGCAGTGAACTGCAAGAGGTCGCTCACGGATGGGTCCCGTACGATCCGCTGGTGTTCACGATCGTGGACGCGCGGACCTTGTGTCTGGAAGGCGTACACTTCGTCTCGTTGTCGGGCCAGCGAAAAGTGGATTGCGTGGCCTCACCGCGAGAAGTACAGGACGAGCTCACCGACCTCGGGTACGACGCCACGAAACATATGTTGCGCGTGGCCAGCGAGGTCGACGGAGATCCACAAACGCTGGAGTGGCGTTCTCAATTCCGCGAGCGACTCGTCGCCAGTTTGGAAAAGCCTGGCAAGCCGCTTCCCCGGACCAACATGGTGTTCAGCGGAATGGAAAATCGGGCACGGCCTGCCATCCGCGTCATCAGGAACGGAAGCGTGGACACTGTGAGCACTGGAGGCGGCTGGTTGGGGAGCCGCATCGATGTGCGGCGTCGCCGGTTCGGGTTGACCCCGATCATAAACCTCGGCCTGGTCATCGGTATCGTCACGATGCTCTCGTTTCTCGACGTGCGGACGACGCACACGGGCCGATGGTGGCGGTTCGTATGGCGCTGGACGTTCCTGAGATTCGTGCTGTTCAACGTAGTCGTAGCCTCCGCGGTGCTCTTCGCGCTGGCCGAGTTCGGCGATGCGCGCTGGGACAACACGTTCATCGCCTTGAGTGTCGCTTTCGGTTACACGATGCTACTGAAGGCCACGATATTCGAGACCCGAACAGGCCAGGCGTTCGGTCTGGCCCACTACTACGACAAAGTCGTCAAGAACATCAACAGGCGACTGATGGTGCTGCGTTACGAGTTGGAAGGCCCCCGCATCTACTACATCAGCTACGCGAACTCGAGATCCTGGCTCAAGCACGTCCTGGAACGGGTCTACAGCGAAAGCGAGGAACCAGAGAAGGCCAAGAAACTAATCGAGACCGTGGATGCCGAGGCTGACGCCGCCGAGGAGGAGATCGAGAAGCGGCGAGTCTACGCGCAAGTCCTTCTCGACTTGCTGAAATGGAGACAGATCGTGCGCTCGCGCCTGGTGCCACCCGGGATGAGGGAATACGAATTGTTCGACCCGGCCACGTTGCTGAGGGAAGCGGCGGAATACAGCACCAATCACTGCCCGGAAAACAAGGGGGCAATCACGACCTACGTCGAGCGTCACCTGCGGAGGCTGGAGACAAGGTCGAAAAAGAAGGATTACAAGGCCGCAAAGGACCAACTCGATGATCGAATTGCCAAGGCAACGTCAGAGCGAGGGCGTGTGTACTTCCGTCTGGAATGGCTGATCGTGCAGGAAGTAATCAGCATCGATCAGATCTGGTGGTTGGGCTTCGTGGAAAAAGACTATAGCCCCCTCACATCATGGGGTCGAGTCCGCACCTGGTTAGCCAAGAAGCTCGGACGGGAGAGGAGGGTAATCGTTTTTGACGACCCGACACGCGAACGCCGGAAAACGCGCCGCGTCAGCGCAGAGGGGAACGTTTCCCTAACGCTAAGGGACGGGAACGGTGCAGCACCGCAGGAGTGGACGGGTCAACTACGCGAAGTCAGCTCCGGCGGCGCCCGTGTCTTCGTGAAGAAGAATGGACCTAAGGAAACGGAGATACCCGGCAGCCTCGTCCACCTGGAGATCGTTGACGGTCCGCTTGAAGGACTGGACTCAGAAGCCGATTGCCGCAGCTTCGAAATCGTCGATGACGGACTCTGCCTCCATCTGCAATGGGTCGATCCGTCCGAGACGACTGGACAGAAGATCGTCGAGTACATGCGTTCGTAGAGCGATCACTCGTCAGTCCCGGGGAATGAAGAGCAGCGGCCAATTTCACTTTGCCAGGAGTGTGACCCTGTCCGGAACGACCTTGCACTAATCTCGCCAGGTTATTCATAGCGTCGGCAGTTCCGTTGGATCCGCCAGGACGGCCTTCGGCCGACCTGCGATGGTGCCGAAGGTTAGCTTTCCGAGCGGCGCCCATCTCAGTAATTTGTCGTCACCAGAGCCTCAGCCTTCCAGTTTCAGAGCGGTCCGCCTCTCGTGCAACGGTTGGTGTGGTCGCGAGCTCGGCCTCCAGCCCCGAGGCGAGGGGGATCGTTATCCCAAAGTGTGGGTTGGCGCCAGGAGACGACGGATGCTGAGCGGTACACCGTTTCACTCCAGAACTGCGCCCTTGTGCCAAGGTCATAACTGGCGGCGCTGGGCCGGCTACGTGGTGGCCAGCTCTTACGGGCTGACCCACGATCACGAGTATCAGGCGATCCGGAGCTCGGCGGCGCTGATCGACGTGTCTCCGCTCTACAAGTACGCCATCCGCGGATCGGACGCCGAGCGTCTGCTCGACCGGGTGCTGACGCGCGACGTGTCGAGGTGCAACGTGGGTCGGGTGATGTACGGGCCGTGGTGCGACGAGACCGGAAAGGTGATCGATGACGGGACACTCCAGCGCCTGGGCGATGAGACCTTCCGACTGACGTCCGGAGAGCCGAACCTGCGCTGGCTCTGCGAGAGCGCCCAAGGTCTCCGCGCGACGGTCGAGGACGACTCTGACACGATCGCCGCGCTGGCGCTCCAAGGGCCGCTGGCGCGCCATGTGCTCGGCAACGCGTGCGACAGCGACCTGATGGATCTCGATTACTTCCGACTCACTTTCGCGCGCATCGGCGGGGTGCCGGTGACGATCTCCCGGACCGGGTACACCGGGGACCTGGGGTACGAGATCTGGCTGGAGGCATCGGCGGCCGACACGGTCTGGGACACGCTGGTCGCGGCGGGCCGACCCTTCGGGCTGACGCCGGCGGGCATCCTGGCGCTGGACGTCGCCCGGATCGAGGCCGGCCTGCTGCTCATCAACGTGGACTACATCCCGGCAAACCGTGCGCTGATCGAGTCGCGCAAGTCCTCGCCGTTCGAGCTCGGCCTCGATTGGACGGTGAGGCTGGAGAAGAGTCATTTCATCGGGCGCGATGCGCTGCTGGCGGAGTGGCAGCGCGGTCCGGAGTGGAAGCTGAAGGGTCTCGAACTCGACTGGGGCTCGTTGGAGCGGGTCTACGGCGAATTCGGGCTGCCGCCGCAGCTGCCGGGGGTGGCCTGGCGGACGAGCGTTCCGGTCTACGTGCAGGGCCAGCAGGTGGGATACGCGACGAGCGGCACCTGGTCGCCGACACTGAAGAAATACATCGCGCTGGCCCACCTGCGAACAGCGCACGCGGATACGGGGACACGAGTGGAGATGGAGGTTACGGCGGAGCACCAGCGCAAGCGGGTCTCGGCCCGGGTGGTGGAGAAGCCGTTCTTCGAACCCGAGAGGAAGCGGGCCTGACCATGGCGAGGGGGAAGCGCTACGACGCCGTCATTATAGGAGGCGGCCACAACGGGCTGGTCAACGCCGCGTACCTGGCCCGAGCGGACAAGCGCGTGCTGGTGCTGGAGCGACGTCACGTTCTCGGCGGTTCGGCGGTCACGGAGGAGTTCTTCCCCGGCTTCAAGTTCTCCACGCTCTCCTATGTGGTGAGCCTCCTGCGTCCCGAGATCATCCGTGACCTGGACCTGCCGAGCCACGGGCTCGAGATATTGCCGCTGGAAAGCACGCTCACGCCGCTGCCGAACGGAGACTACCTGGCACGCTGGGCCGACCACGACCGGACGCGGCGCGAGATCTACCGTCACTCAGCCACCGACGCGGAAGCGTACGACGATTTCGGGCGGCTGATGTACCAGCTGGCGTTCGCGATGAAGCCGCTTCTGGGGATGGTCCCGCCCGACCCGACCTCGCTAAGCCCTAGAGAGCTTTACCGCCTGGTGAAGCTCGGGAAGCACTTCCGTGACCTGGGTCGCGAGCGCTTCTACGCGCTGTACAAGCTGTTGACGATGAGCTCGGCCGACTACCTGGACGAATGGTTCGAGACCGAGCCGCTGAAGGCGACGATGGCGTGCAGCGGGATCATCGGGACGTTCCTGGGCGTGCGGTCGCCGGGCACGGCGTACGTGCTGCTCCACCACTACATGGGCGAGATCGACGGCGCGTTCCGCTCGTGGGGTTTCGCGCGGGGCGGCACCGGGGCGGTGAGCCAGGCGATCGCGGACGCGGCCCGCCGCTACGGGGCCGAGATCCGTACCGAATCTCCGGTGGCTGCGGTGAAGGTGAAGAACGGTCGGGCAACCGGGGTCGCGCTGGAGAGCGGTGAGGAGATCGATGCTCGGGTCGTCGTATCGGCGGTCGACCCTAAGCTCACGTTCCTGAAGCTGGTGGATCCGGGACAGCTGCCGATCGATTTCGTCGAAGCGATCCATCGGTTCCGTATCCGCGGCTCATCCGGCAAAGTGAACCTGGCGCTGGACGCGCTGCCGAACTTCACCTGCCTGCCGGGCGACGGACCGCATCTGCGCGGGGCGATATCGATCAGTCCCAGCATCGACTACCTGGAACGGGCCTACGACGACGCGAAGTACGGCGAGTTCTCGCGCCGGCCGTACATGGACATCGTGATCCCGTCGATGATCGACCCGACCATGGCGCCGCCCGGCAAGCACGTGATGTCGATCTTCGTCCAGTACGCGCCCTACGACCTGAACGGCGGCTGGAATGAGAAGCGGCGCGACGCGTTCGGCGATGCCGTGATCGACACGCTGTCAGATTTCGCGCCCAACCTGAAGAACGTGATCCTGCATCGAAAGGTGATCACGCCGCTCGACATGGAGCAGGAGTACGGGCTGACCGACGGGAACATCTTTCACGGCGAGCTGGCGCTGCATCAGCTTTTCTTCATGCGTCCCGTACCCAGCTGGGCGGATTACCGTACACCGATCAAAGACTACTACCAGTGCGGGTCGGGCACTCACCCGGGCGGCGGCATCACGGGCGCGTCGGGCCGCCTGTCGGCGCAGGTCATATTAAAAGATTGGTGAACCGGGGATGAGCGACGCTTACGACACCGTGGTCATCGGCGCCGGACACAACGGCCTGGTCACCGCCGCCTACCTGGCGCGCGCTGGCCAACGCGTACTCATGCTCGAGGGTCGAGCGCATGCCGGTGGCGCGCTGAGCACCGAGGAGACCTTCGAAGGCTTCAAGTTCGACCTCGGCGCTCACCGGCTCAGCCGCCTGCATCCACCGGTGGTCGACGACCTGAAGCTCGCCAGCCACGGGCTCGACCTGCTGCCGTGCGATCCCTGTGTCTTCGCGCCAAGCCCGGACGGGGGCGGTCTGACGCTCTGGCGCGACCCACGGCGTTCGGCGGAGGCCATACGCCGCTTCTCGACAAGCGACGCGGCGCGCTGGCCGGACTTCACAGATACGGTGACGCTGGCAGGCGCTTTCCTCGAATCGATCTACGCGCGGCCACCCATCGACTTCCTGGACGAGGGCGGGCCGGGGGCCCTGACGATCGTGGGCACCGCCCTGCGGCTACGCCGGCTCGGTCGACGCGGCATGATGCAACTGCTTCGTATGCTGCCAATGACCGTGACCGAGCTTATGGACGACTGGTTCGAGACCGATTTGCTGCGCGGCGCCCTCGGCGCGCTGGGGGTTACTGGCATGTCGCAGGGGCCGATGGCGGCGGGCACGGCCTTCGCTTTCCTCCATCAGCACGCGAGCCCGGAACCGGCGGTGCGAGAGACGCTGCGGGTGCGCGGGGGGATGGGCGCACTGGCAGCGACTTTGCGCGCGGCGGCCGAGGCGCACGGCGTCGAGATCAGGACCGGCGCCTGGGTGGAGCGGGTCCTGGTCGAGGACGGTCGGGCGGCCGGCATCGTGCTGGTGGACGGAGAGGAGATACGGGCCGGCCGGATCGTCTCCAACGCGGACCCCAGACGAACATTCCTCGACCTGATCGACCCGATCTGTCTGGAACCCGGCTTCCTGCGGAGCGTTCGCAACATTCGGTTTCGCGGGGTGTGCGCCCGGGTGAACCTGGCGCTGGAAGAGCTACCGCGGTTCAAGGGCGCGCCGGGGGGAGACGGCCACCTGCGGGGTTCGATCACCATCAGCCCGGACCTGGAGTATCTGGAGCGGGCCTTCGACGACGCCAAGTACGGCCGCCTCTCCCGGCGACCCTATCTGGAGGCGAGCATCCCGTCTCTGGCCGACCCCACGCTCGCGCCGCCCGGGAAGCACGTCATGTCGATTCTCGTGCAGTACGCGCCGTACGAGCTGAGCGACGGTGTATGGGACGAAGCGATGCGGGATGAGTTGGGCGACCGGACCGTCGCGACGCTGGCGGAATACGCGCCGAACGTCCCCGGCGCGGTCCTTCACCGGCAAGTCCTGACACCACCCGACATCGAAAGCGAGTTCGGGCTGACCGGTGGCGACATCTACCACGGCCAGATGACGCTGGACCAGGTGTACTTCATGCGGCCGATCCCGGGTTGGGCGCGATACCAGACGCCGATCGCCGGTCTGTACCTATGCGGTGCCGGCACCCATCCCGGCGGCGGCGTGACGGGCATTCCGGGCTACCACGCCGCCGGGACGATACTCTCCGATACCGATTAGCGATGCTCCGGGTTGGGAGCATCGAACCGGCAGCCGGCTTCCCAGAGCGAGCGCTGGTTTCCGTGGGCGGGGATGCCGCCCGCGTCCTTGATCATCCGCGCCAGGTGCATCAGGTTCCAGGTCATGAAGGTGGTGTTCCGATTGGTGAACTCGTTCTCGGGGCCACCGGAACCCGGATCTAGATAAGACGGCCCGGGCCCCACTTCGCCGATCCAGCCGGCATCCGCCTGCGGCGGAACGACGTAGCCCAGGTGCTGGAGCGAGTAGAGGATGTTCATCGAGCAGTGCTTGACGCCGTCCTCGTTGCCGGTGATGAGGCAGCCGCCCACCCGGCCGTAGTAGGCGTACTGGCCGTGCTCGTTCAGCTCACCGGAGCTGGCGTACAGGCGCTCGATCACCTTCGTGCAGACCGACGACTTCTCCCCCAGCCAGATGGGCGAGCCGATGACCAGGATGTCCGCCGCCATGACCTTCTCGTGGATCTCGGGCCAGTCGTCCCGCTCCCAGCCGTGCTCGGTCATGTCCGGGTAGACGCCGTAGGCGATCTGGTAGTCGACGGGGCGCAGCACCTCCACGGCGACCTGGTTCTTTTTCATGATCTCGACCGCCATATCCATCAGCCCCGCGGTATGCGACCGCTCGGGCGACCGCTTCAACGTGCAGTTGAGAAACACGGCGCGCAGGTCCGAGAAGTCCCACTGACTCGATTCGCACAGCTCGATCTGTCTTTTGCTCAAGGACACCGGGGGCCTCCCTGGACTTGGGGTTCTGGCGCTTCGGAGGGCCGACGCGCCGGGTCGGGATCGAGAAACGATACCCACAACGTTCCGGACAGCGCCAGGGTTCCCACCCGGTTTGACTGGCCTGACCGCGGCGATCTAAGTTGGCAGCCATCAGACTCGCCAGCGCGACCCGCCAGGACAATCAGCGAGGTGAGGAATTCAACATATGGCCTACACGCCCATCGAGGACTACGGAATCATCGGCAACATGCACAGCGCGGCGCTGGTCGGCATGCACGGCTCGATCGACTGGTACTGCCATCCCCATTTCGATTCACCCAGCGTGTTCGCGGCGATACTGGACGACGAAAAAGGCGGTCGGTTCAGCATATGTCCGGTGGGTATCGACGACATCAATTACAAGCAATACTACTGGCCCGAAACCAACGTCCTGGTCACCCGCTTCCTGGCGGACAGCGCGGTAGGCCAAATCATCGACTACATGCCGGTGGGGACCGCCGAAGAGGAACCGGAGGACCACTGGCTGGTGCGCCGCGTGCAGGTCATCCGTGGCAATATGACTTTCCGCCTCGAGTGCCAGCCCGCCTTTGACTACGCCCGCGCTCGCCACGAGACGACCCTGGCACCGGAAGGCGCCTGTTTCGTCGCACCCGACCTGGGTCTCGGACTGGTCAGCAAGCTCGACCTGCAGGTCGAGGGCGGTGGCGTAACGGCCGAATTCACCCTGAACGCCGGCGAGATGACGGTATTGGTACTGCGCGAGCTGCAGGGCGACAGCTGCGGTCCGAGGCTGTCGAGGGAGCACGAGTTCGAGCTGTTCGAGCGGACGGTGGAGTACTGGCACCACTGGATCTCCCGCTGCACCTACACGGGTCGCTGGCGCGAGGCGGTGCAGCGGTCCGCGCTGGCGCTCAAACTGATGACCTTCGAGCCCACCGGCGCGATCGTGGCGAGTCCGACCTGCAGCCTGCCCGAGGACCTGGGCGGAGTGAGGAACTGGGACTATCGCTACAGCTGGATTCGCGACGCGGCGTTCACCCTGTATGCGTTTCTGCGCATCGGGTTCAGCGAGGAGGCGGCACGGTTCGGCGAGTTCCTGCGCGAGCGGATCAAGGAACCGAACCCGGACGGGTCGCTGCAGGTTCTCTACCGGATCGACGGAGGCCACGAGGTCACCGAGCATACGCTGGAGCACCTGGCCGGCTATCGCGGCTCGCGTCCCGTCCGCATCGGGAACGGCGCCTACGACCAGCTGCAGCTGGACATCTACGGGGCGCTGATGGACTCGATGTACCTGTTCAACAAGTACGGCACGCAGATCGGCTACGACGGCTGGGCCTGGCTGCGGCGTCTGGCCGATTGGGTGTGCGAGAACTGGGAGAGCGAGGACGAAGGGGTCTGGGAGATTCGGGGGCCGCGCCGTCAGTTCGTCTACTCGAAGCTGATGTGCTGGGTGGCGCTGGACCGGGCGGCGCGGCTGGCGAGGAAGCGATCGTTCCCCGCACCGCACTCGCGTTGGCTGGAGACGCGTGACAGGATCTACGAGCAGATCTTCGAGAAAGGGTGGAGCGAGAAGCGGCAGGCGTTCGTGCAGTCATACGACAGCGAGGCGCTGGATGCGGCCAACCTGATCATGCCGCTGGTCTTCTTCACCTCGCCCAACGATCGGCGCATGCTGAGCACGCTGGACGCGATCATGAAGACGCCCGCAGAGGGCGGCCTGCTCGAGAACAACCTGGTATTCCGCTACAACGTGGAGGAGTTCGAGGACGGCATCCCGGGCGACGAGGGGTCGTTCAACATGTGCACGTTCTGGCTGGTCGAGGCGCTGACGCGAGCCGGGCGGCGCGACGCCTCACGGCTTCGCACCGCCCGCCTGCTGTTCGAGGAGATGCTCGGCTATTCGAACCACCTGGGGCTCTACGCCGAGGAGACGGGCCCTCAGGGCGAGGCGCTGGGGAACTTCCCACAGGCGTTCACCCATCTCGCCCTGATCAGCGCCGCCTTCAACCTGGATCGCGCGTTGGGCGCGAGCGACTAGTCGGCCAGCGCGCTACGCGACCGTCACGTCCTTGCACAGATAGACGTCCTGGATGGCGTGGAACAGATCGACGCCGTCCTTCATCGGCTTCTGGAACGTCTTGCGGCCCGAGATCAGACCCATCCCACCGCCCCGCTTGTTGATGACCGCAGTGCGGATCGCCTCGCCGGTGTCGCCCTTGCCCGTCGATGGTCCACCGGAGTTGATCATGCCCACGCGTCCCATGTAACAGTTGGCGACCTGCCAGCGGACGAGGTCGACGGGGTTGTCGGCGACCAGCTCCTCGTAAACGAGCTTGGATGTCTTGCCGAAGTTGAGCGCGGTGTACCCACCGTTATGGGTCGGAAGCTTCTGCTTGACGATGTCGGCCTGGATCGTGACGCCCAGGTGGTTGGCCTGGCCGGTCAGGTCGGCGGCGGCGTGGTAGTCGGTGCCGTCCTTCTTGAAGGCCGAGTTGCGGAGATAGCACCAGAGGAACGTGGCCATCCCGAGCTCGTGCGCCCGGGAAAAAGCCTCCGAGACCTCCTGCAGCTGGCGGTTCGACTCTTCCGAACCCCAGTAGATGGTGGCACCCACAGCGCAGGCACCGAGCTCCCACGCCTGTTCGACCTGAGCGAACATCACCTGGTCGTACTTGTTGGGATAGGTGAGCAGCTCGTTGTGGTTGATCTTGACCATGAACGGGATCTTGTGGGCGTACTTGCGCGAGACCGAGCCCAGCACGCCCAGGGTCGAGGCGACGGCGTTGCAGCCGCCCTCGATCGCCAGCTGGACGATGTTGCCGGGATCGAAGTAGATCGGGTTGGGCGCGAAGGACGCGGCGCCGGAGTGCTCGATACCCTGATCGACGGGGAGGATCGACAGGTAGCCGGTCTTGGCGAGTCGGCCGTTATCGAAGATGCGCTGCAGGCTCGCCATGACCTGTGGGCTGCGGTCGGAGTTCGAGTGGACCCGGTCGACAAAGTCGGGCCCCGGCAGGTGCAGCTGTTCCTTGGTGATGCCCTCGCACTTGAAGCTGAGCAGCGAATCCGCTTCGTCGCCGAGGATGTCCTGGATCGCGTCGATCGTGTTAGCCGTCTTGGTGGCCATGTGACTTCACCTCTCCTCGCGGGTTCTAACAGGACCCGCCTGCCGCGGCGGGCCCTCGTTGGCTGAGCGCGTCATTCACCGGCGCCCTCTAACAGGCGGCCGGCCGCGCTGTCTATATACCAGTGCAGTTCTCCCTCGCTGGGGCGGATAAGCTGGGCGGGATAGCGTCCGGCAGGCCCTTCGAGCACCTGGCGGAGCGTTTCCGCTTTATTTCCGCCCGTCACCAGGAATATTATGAATGCAGAGTTATTGAACGCTTTGCAAGTCAGGCTGATCCGGTAGCTATCCAGCTTCTCGACCCAGGGCGCGACGACGAGGCGGCGGTTTTCGGCGAGGGCCTCGCTGCCGGGGAAGAGCGAGGCGGTGTGCCCGTCGGTGCCCAGGCCCATGAAAGCGAGGTCGAAGCGCGGCGCTGTGCCGTCGTCCAGGTCGAAGAAGCTGCGCAGCTCGTCCTCGTAAGTCTCCGCCGCGCGTTCCGGTTCGAGCTCGCCGGGGATGCGATGAACGTTGGCCGACGGGACCGGCACAGCGTCGAGGAGCGTGCTCGCGGCCGTGCCGTAGTTGCTGTCGGGGTGATCGGGGGGTACGGGCCGCTCGTCGCCCCAGAACAGATGAACGCGCTCCCACGGTACGTGGTCGACGTACGGCGGGTCGGTCAGAGTGGCGAAGAGCCGGCGGGGCGTGGAGCCGCCGGACAGGACAACGCTGAACGGCACCGCGGGATCGGTCGCCAGAACCAGACGCAGGAACTGCTCGGCGGCGGCGTGCCCCACCGCCTCGGGATGGGGGAAGACGTGAACGCGCGGCTGGTCCGGCATCGTTCAGCCACCCCGGGCGGCGCGCCGCTCGAACGAGTCGAGCATCTCGCGGCTGCCAATGAAGAGGGGCGTCGTCTGATGAATCGATGCGGGGGTCAGGTCGAGGACGCGGTCGGCGCCATCGGTGGCGCGGCCGCCGGCTTGCTCGGCGATGAAGGCCATGGGTGCACACTCGTACAGCAGCCGCAACTTGCCTCGCGGATGGTTCTCGTCGGGCGGATACAGGTAGATTCCGCCCTCCAGCAGGTTGCGATGCAGGTCGGCGACGAGAGCTCCGGTATACCTGAGAGAGCATGGCCGACCGGTCGCCGGGCCGCCCGCGATCAGATCATCGACGAAGCCGCGCAGGTCGTCGCTCCAGGCGTGGTAGTTGCCCAGGTTGGCGCTGAAATAGGGGCCACGCGGGGGACACTGGATGGCTTCGTGCGAGAGGATGAACTCGCCGACGTCGTGGTCGAGGGTGAAGCCGTTCGCGCCGTCGCCGTGGCTGAAGACCATGATCGTGCTGGGCCCGTACATGACGTAGCCCGCAGCCGCCAACTCCGCGCCGCCCGCGAACTCGGTCTCGACGTCGGTACAATCGCCCTCCGCCGATCGGCGATAGAAGCTGAAGATCGACCCGACGCTGCCGTTAACGTCGGTGTTGGACGAGCCGTCGAGCGGATCGACGCAAAGGATATATCGAGCCGCACTCGCGCAGCTCACGACGCGAAGCTGCTCCAGCTCCTCGGATACGATGGCGGCGACAAGCCCGGTATCCTCGAAAGCCGATACGACGACATCGTTGGAGTACACGTCGAGCTTCTTCTGTGCGTCGCCGGTCGGGTTTTTCTCGCCGACCAGCCCCAGCCGACCGACGAGCGCGGCGCGCCGGATCTCGCGCGCCAGAGCTTTGGCGGCGGTTCCCATCTCGACGATCAGCTCGGCGAGCTCGGCTTCGAGACGCGGGGTGCCCCTGTGCGCGTCGCCGAGGTATCGGGTCAGGGTGGGACCGTACGATGTCACCGTCCTGCCTTCCGCGCTTCTTTCCCGAATTTCATCCCGAGGCGGCCCGCTCGGCCTGGCGCGCCGCGTAGCGGGCGGCACCGAGCAGGGCGGTTTGGGGCCGCACGATCACGCGGATCGGGATCTCCTGCAGCAGCGGGCGCATTCGCCCCTTCGAGAGAAACGCCTCGAGGAACATGGGTTGCGAGAGCCGATCCACGATCTTTGGCGCGATGCCGCCGCCGATGTACACGCCGCCGGTGGCCATGAGCTTGAGGGCCAGGTTGCCGGCTTCGGCGCCGTAGAAACGAACGAACAGCTCCACCGCCTCCTGGCACAGCGTGCACGCGTTCTCCGCCGCGGCTTCGGTTATCAGCGCCGGCCTCGCCTTGCGCAGCTGCTCGACCTCCTCGGGTGTCGATTCCGGGCGGCGGTACTCGATCAGGAAGTCGTGGAGATTGACGAGCCCGGGGCCCGAGACGACCCGTTCCCAGCTCACGTGCCCACCGAAGCGGGAGGAAAGGAACTCGAGCAGCTCGATCTGCAGCTCGCCCGTAGGCGCGAAGCTGGCGTGCCCGCCTTCGCAAGCGAAGGGCCGAAGCTCGTGGCCATCCCAGTAGAGGCCGGCCTGGCCCAGGCCGGTGCCGGCGGCGATCAGCGCCGCGTTGCCGCCGGCCGACGGCTCCCCCTCGTGGAGCACGACGAGGTCATCTTCATCCAGGCAGGCGATCCCATACGCCTGCGCTTCCAGATCGTTGAGCAGGAAAGCGCGGGCCACATCCGCCGCTGCGGCCAACGAGTCGGTCTCGACGACCCACGGCAGGTTGGTGATCTCGGCCCGTCCCTCGCTGACCGGACCAGGCACACCGAAGCAGGCGGCGGTGACATCCAGGTTTCGCCCCTGGACGAAGGTCCGCACGATATCGGCCAGCGAGTCGTACTCGGAGCTGGGATAGGTTTCGGAATCGACCCGGTCGAAAGCCCCATCACCCACGTCGTAGACGGCGAGGCGCGCATTGGTGCCGCCGATATCGCCGGAGAGGACGCGAATCACAGCCGCCTCCAGCGTCGGCCGTCCCGGCGCAACAGTTCGGCCGCCTCCTCGGGCCCCCAGGAGCCGGCGGCGTAATTCGGAAAGTCGCGGGGCGGCAGCGCGCTCCAGACGTCGAGCACGGGGGTGACGGCCGCCCAGGCGGCCTCGGCGTTATCGCCGCGCTGAAAGAGCCCGGCATCCCCGTTCATGCAGTCGTAGAGCAGAGTCTCGTAACCAGTCGCGGGGTGGCCATCGAAATAGTCGGCGTTGCAGAAATCCATACCGACATCGCCGATCTGGACCGACGGACCGGGCACTTTGGCGCCGAACGACAGATTGATCCCCTCGTCCGGCTGGATACGCAGGACCAGCTCGTTCGTCGGCAGCTGGTCGACGGGCGTTTCGCGGAACAGGATGAACGGTGCACGCTTGAACTGGATGGCCACCTCGCTGTAACGGCGGGGCAGACGTTTGCCGGTGCGGAGATAGAACGGTACGTCGGCCCAGCGCCAATTGTCGATCAGGAGCTTGAGCGCGACGAACGTCTCGGTGCCGCTGTCCTTCGGCACATTCGGCTCCGCGCGGTAGGCCGGCACCTTCTCTCCGTCCGGCATGGTGCCCTCGTCGTACTGACCGCGAACGGCGTAGGTCAGGACATCGTCCGGGTCGATGGGCTTGATAGCGCCGAAGATCTTCGCCTTCTCGTTGCGCACGTCATCGGCTTCGAACGAGATGGGAGGCTCCATGGCGCTCAACGTGAGCAGCTGGAACAGGTGGTTGGGGACCATGTCGCGCAGGGTGCCGGCGTCGTCGTAGTAGCCGCCGCGCGTCCCGACGCCGACGCTCTCGGCCACGGTGATCTGCACGTGATCGATGTAGCGGCGGTTCCAGATCGGCTCGAAGATCGCGTTGGCGAAGCGGAAGACCAGGATGTTCTGGACCGTCTCTTTGCCGAGATAGTGATCGATGCGATAGATCTGCGACTCGTCGAGAACCTCGAGCAGCTCGCGGTTCAACTGGCGAGCCGAATCGAGGTCGTGTCCGAAGGGCTTCTCGACCACCAGGCGCCGCCAGTTGTCCTGCGATTGACGTGCGAGGTCGACCTCGTCCAACTGGCGGGGAATCTCCCCGAAGAAGCGGGGCGGCGTAGACAGGTAGTACAGGTAGTTGCCGCCGGTGCCGTGTTTCTCGTCGACCTCCGCCAGCTTCTTCTTCAGCCTCCCGAACGCGTCCGGGTTGTTGAAGTTGCCGGCGACGTAATGGAACCGATCCCTCAGCCAATCCCACTCCTTCTCGTCAACGTCGCCCTTCAGGTGAGTGCGGGCGTCCTGCCACAGCTCGTTCCTGTACTCTTCATCGTCGAAGCTGCGAGCGAAGCCGACGATGGCGAAGTCTTCCGGCAGCAGGCGTTCGACGGCGAGGTTGTACAGGGCGGGCAGCAGCTTGCGGCGCGTCAGGTCGCCGCCGGCGCCGAAGATCACCATGGCGCAGGGGCCGGGCCTGGATGCTTTCCTGTCGCTTCGATTCGTCATCATCATCGAGGGCTCGAGGACTGCGAGGTCACTCAGGTTCGGTGTGGCCGCCGAAGCCGCGGCGCATCGCGGACAGCACCTTCTCGGCGAACGTGTGCTCCTGGCGCGACCGGAAGCGCGTATAGAGCGCGGCCGACAGGACGTCGGCTGGAACGGCCTCCTCGATGGCCGTCTGCACGGTCCATCGTCCTTCCCCGGAGTCCTGCACGAACCCGCCGAAGCCGGAAAGCCCGGAGTCTTTCAGCAAGGCGGCAGCGGTCAGGTCGAGGAGCCACGACGTGATCACGCTGCCGCGCCGCCAGACTTCGGAAACATCGGCCAGGTCGAGATCGTAGCGCCCTACGCTGTGCAGCAGGTCGAAGCCTTCGGCGTAGGCCTGCATCATGCCGTACTCGATGCCGTTGTGCACCATCTTGACGAAATGACCGGCGCCGGTCGGTCCGCAGTGAACGTAGCCCTCTTCGGCCGTACCGTCCTTCTCCTCGCGACCCGGGGTCCGCTCGATGTCGCCGCGCCCCGGCGCCAGCGTCTTGAAGATCGGATCGAGCCTCTCCACCGCTTCCTCCGGACCCCCGATCATCATGCAGTAGCCGCGCTCCAGACCCCAGACGCCGCCGCTGGTGCCGACGTCGACGTAGTGGATGCCCGTTCCATCCAGCCGTTCGGCCCGGCGCAAATCATCTTTGAAATAGGAGTTGCCGCCGTCGATTATGATGTCGCCGTCGGCGAGTTGCTCCGCCAGATCCATCACCGTCTTCTCCGTCGCGTCGCCGGCCGGAACCATCACCCACACCGCCCTGGGCGGCTCCAACATCTCCGCCAGCTCCTCAAGCGACGAAGCGCCGCGCGCCCCTTCGTCCGTCATCTCCTTCACTGCGTCGGCGTCCAGGTCGAAGACCACGCACTCGTGATCGGCTCGCATGAGGCGGCGCGTCATGTTGCTGCCCATCTTGCCGAGGCCTACCATGCCGATCTGCATCTGTCCTCCAATGAGTTTCTATTCAAGCGAGCGCCCGGCCCACCTGGCGCTCGAGTTCTTTCAGCCCGCCCTCGACGTCGGCGCCCAGATGAACGCGTAAAGCGCGGCGTCCCCGTTCGGCCAGCACCTCGAAATCGCCTCTGGCCTGGGCCGCCTTGACCACGCCGAAGGTGTAGTCGTGCCCGGGCACATCCAGGTCCTCCGCGTCGTCGCAGGTGATCTGCAGGAACACACCGGTATTCGGGCCGCCCTTGTACGCCTGTCCGGTAGAATGGAGGAAGCGGGGCCCGAAGCCGAGGCAGGTGGCGACGCGGCGTGCATCGCGTACCTGTCGCCGGATCGAGCTCAGGCGCGCCTCGTGGGCTTCGTTCATCTCGATGTAGGCGAGCAGGGCCAGGTAATCCCCGGGCTCGAGGCGGCCGAGGTGAGCTCGCAGGTAAGCTTCGACGTTGCGGTCGTCCGCCGCGCTCGCCAGCGCTTCCGCGTTCTGGGAATCGGACAGCAACCAGAGCCTCTTTTCTTCCAGGATCGGCTCCTCGGACGGCAACGATCCCGTGTCCTCGTAGCTGTCGGTCAGGGCGCGAGTCGCCTTCTTGCTGGCCTCGACATCCGGCTGATTGAACGGGTTGATGCCGAGCAGCGAGCCGGCCACGGCGGTGGCGAACTCCCAGCGGAAAAACTCCTGGCCGAGGTCATAACGATCGTCAACGTCGATGCGGATCACCGGCTGGCCAGCCGACTCGAGCCGTTCGAGCGCGGCGTCCTGCTCCGGGTCGGGCCCATCGGCGAATCGAACATAGACGAACAGGCGATCGTCCTCATAAACGCCGGGCTCGCCGAGCGGCTCGCGATCGACGGGGATGAGCGCGACGCCCTGCTTGCCGGTCGACTCGGCGAGCAGCTGTTCGAGCCAGGCGCCGAGATCGTAAACCGCGGGCGAGGCGATCAGGGTGATCTTGTCTCGTCCCAGGGCGCCAGCGGTTCCCAGAGCGAGGCCGAGGCGAACGCCGGGATTCTCCGCATCGGGCACGGTCGCGTCGCAGGCGTTGACCATGATGCGAGCCCGCTCCAGCAGCCGACGGACATCGAGGCCCATGGCCGCGGCCGGTGCCATGCCGAAATCGGAGAGCGCCGAATAGCGACCGCCGATACCGGGGACACCATGGAACACGTGCCGAAACCCATCGCGGCGCGCGATCTCCTCGAGCGGCGAGCCCGGGTCGGTTACCGCGATGAAGTGTTCGGCCGCCGCCTCGGCTCCGACGCGGTCGCTCACGCGCTCGAAGAAATAGCGCATGAAGATGTTAGGCTCGAGGGTGGTCCCCGATTTGCTCGACACGAAGAAAGCCGACCGCTCGAGGTCGATCTCGTTCTCGAAGCTTTTCACTTGAGCGGGGTCGGTGGAATCGAGGACGAATAGTTCGGGATGTCCGGCGATCGCGCCGAAGGTCATCTTGAGCACTTCGGGGCAGAGGCTAGAGCCACCCATGCCCAGGAGCAGAACGTGATCGAACTCGCCACCGCTCAGGTCCGCGGTCAACGAAGCCAGCTCGTCCGCCCGATCGAGCTGCCCGTCGACGACCTCGAGCCACCCGAGCCATTCCGCCTCGTCGTCGCCGGTCCACAACGATGCGTCACCCGACCAAAGGCGCTGCGTGTTCTCGCTCGAACGCCATTCCTCCAGCGCCGCTTCGACTGGCGACGCCAGGTCGGCCAGCCCCTCGAAATTCCCGAGGTTAACCGATCGGCTCATCTGTTACCTTCCCCGTCATCGATTCAGGCTCAACTGCTTCCTGGCGTGGGCGACGATGTTCTCGGGCGTGAAGCCGAAGTGGCGCATGGTGTCCTTGGCCGGCGCGGACGCGCCGAACGTGTCCTGCACCACCGCAGCGCCCGCCGCTCCCACGTAGCGGTGCCAACCCAGACCCACCGCGGCCTCCACGATCACCCGGGCCTGGCACTCTGGGGGCAGCACCGAGTCCTGATACGTCTTATCCTGCTCCTCGAACAGCTCCCGTGACGGCATGCTCACGACGCGGACCTTGACGCCTTCTTCCGCCAACTCTTCGTAAGCCCGCAGCGCGGGGTCGACCTCGCTGCCGCTGGCGATGATGACGACCTCGGGCTCCTCGGGTCCGGCAAGCACGTAAGCGCCTCGACGCAAGCCGTCGGCGGCCGCGTAGCGCGAGCGATCGAGGGTCGGCAGCTTCTGGCGGCTGAGTGCGAGAGCGGCGGGCCGGTTCTGGAGCTGCATGACGACGCGCCACGCCTCCGCCGTCTCGTTGGCATCGCAGGGCCGGATCACGACCAGGTTCGGTATGGCGCGCAGAGCCGCCAGCTGTTCCACCGGCTGATGGGTGGGCCCGTCTTCGCCGAGGCCGATGGAGTCATGAGTGAAGACGTAGATCACCGGCAGCTCCATGAGCGCCGCCAGCCGGATGGGCGGCCGCATGTAGTCGCTGAAGATGAGGAAGGTGGCTCCATACGGTCGCAGGCCGCAGTGGGCGAGACCGCTGAGGATCGCGCCCATCGAGTGCTCGCGGACGCCGAAACGCAGATTGCGCGCGCCGTGATCCTCGGGCCCGAAGTCGCCACCGGCCCCGTCGAACTCCAGATACGTCTTGGTGGAAGGCGTCAGGTCGGCGGCGCCGCCGATCAGCCACGGCACCTTTTGGGCAATGGCGGTCAGCACCTTGCCGCCGGCGGCGCGGGTGGCGACGCCCTTCTCGTCCGGGTCGAAGGTGGGGATCCCCTCGTCCCATCCGCTGGGCAGCTCGCGCCGCTGCATCATCTCGATCTCACCGGCGAGCTCCGGGTACTTCTCTTTGTAGGCCGCGAACGTCTCCATCCACTTGTCGCGCAGCACGCCACCGCGAGCCGCGATGCCGCTGGCGAAGGCCTCGCGCACGTCATCGGGCACCCAGAACTTCTTGTCCTCGGGCCAACCGTAGAACTTCTTGGCACCACGGATATCCTCCTCGCCGAGAGGCGAGCCGTGGGCTTCGGCGGTGTCCTGCTTCGTAGGGGCGCCATAAGCGATATGGCTGTCCACGATGATCATGGTGGGCCCGTCCGAGTGATCCCGAAACGCGGCGAAGGCGCTGTGGAGGGCGGCGACGTCATTGGCGTCCTCGACGTGGATGACCTGCCAGCCGTAGGCGCGGAAGCGATCGCCGACGCTCTCGGAGAAGGCGAGGTCCGTCGAGCCATCGATGCTGATGTGATTGTTGTCGTAGACCCAGCAGAGGTTCGGCAGCTTCAGGTGCCCGGCGAGCGAGGCGGCTTCCGACGAGATCCCCTCCATCATGTCGCCATCGCTGGCCAGCGCGTAGACATCGTAATCGTAGATGTCGAACCCCTTCCGGTTGAAGCGCTCGGCCAGCCAGCGCCCGGCGATGGCCATCCCGACGCTGACCGACACCCCCTGGCCCAGCGGCCCGGTCGTCGTTTCGACGCCGGTGGTGAGGCCGAATTCCGGATGACCAGGCGTCCGGCTTTCCAGCTGGCGGAAGTTCTTGATCTCATCCAGGGTCACGGCCAGCTGGTCGGTAACGCCCCCGTCCCCGTCCACTTGCTTGACGCCCGCCAGATGCAGAAGCGAATAGAGGAGCATGGAGGCATGGCCGGCCGAGAGGACGAAGCGATCGCGACCCGGCCAGAGCGGATCGTTCGGATCGAAACGCAGAAACCGTTGCCAGAGACAGTAAGCCACGGGTGCCAGCGCCATCGGCGTCCCCGGGTGACCGGAATCCGCCTTTTCGACTGCGTCCATGGAAAGGGTTCGAATCGTGTTGATCGCCAACTGGTCCAGATCGCTCGCGCCACCGCTCATCGTTGTCTCAGCCTCACGCCTTGATTTCGGGCCAACGTAGGGAACGCGGATCCCGAGTGGCCCGAAGCCATCCAGAACCCATGAGACTTCCGCGGAAGTCCATATGATTAGAGGTCAGGCAGTATAGCCACCCTGCCCCCGGGTTTTCAATACGACGAACGGGCACCGCCCCACTCCGGTTCCGCGAGTCGGTGATCGGGGTGGTCCCGCCACCTTCCGATTCCTAGCTTGCGACGCAAGGAGACAAGGAGATGCGACTTTCCAAGTTCCTGGGCCCGACCCTGCGCTCCGCCCCGGCCGGGGCGGAAACGAAAAGCCACGGGTTGCTGCTGCGTGCCGGGTACATACGGCCGCTGGCGCCGGGGATCTTCAGCTACCTGCCGCTGGGCCGGAGGGCGCTGCGCAAGATCGAGGCGGTGGTTCGGGCGGAGCTGGAGGCGCTGGGCGCCCAGGAAGTCACGATGCCGGGCGTCCAGCCGGCGACGCTCGTCCGACGAAGCGGTCTGTGGGAGGGGGCGGGCCCGGAGCTGGCAAGGTTCGATGATCGCTGCGGCCGACCCCTGGCGCTGGCGATGAGCCACGAAGAGAACGCCGCCTTTCTGGCCGCCGACTCGGTCACGTCGTACCGACAATTGCCGGTGACGCTGTTTCAGATCGGCCGCTGCTTCCGCGACGAGGCACGCCCTCGGGGCGGGATCGCCCGACTGCGCGAGTTCACGCTCCTCGACTCGTACAGCTTCAGCGCCGGCGAGGAAGGGCTGGCGGCGGCTTACCGGGATCATCTGGAAGCTTTCGATCGAATCTTCTCGCGCCTGGGGCTCGCCCGAGCCGTTCTGGTGGAATCGGGCGGCGGCGCGGGTACGGAGCACGACTTCTTCTACCCGAGCGAGGCCGGTGACGACGCGATCGTGCAGTGCGACGCGTGCGGCTATGCGGCGGATCGGGAGTGGGCGCGGTTCGCCCGGCCCGAGCCGCCGGTGGAGGAGCCACAGCCGTTGGAGCGTGTGTCGACGCCTGGAGCCAGCTCCATCGAGGGGTTGGCAAAGTTTCTCGACATACCCGAGAGCCGCACCGCGAAGGTGGTTCTGCTGAACGCGATCCAGCCGACGGCGCCCGACGATCCGGACCGGCGCGAGGTTCTGGTGATGGCCCTGGTGCGGGGCGACATGGAGGTCAGCGAGGCGAAGCTGCGGCAGGCGGTGGGCGCGCTGGCGCTGGAGCCGGCCCGCGGCGGCGCGATCGAGGCGGCTGGCGCGACGGCCGGCTACGCCTCACCGGTCGGGCTGCCGTCGAGCGAGCTTCGCGTCGTGATCGACGAGCTGGTGGCGACCACGCCCAACCTGGTGGCGGGCGCGAACGAGGAGGGCGTTCATCTCCGTAACGTGAACTTCGGCCGGGACTACCGGGCCGACGTCGTGGCGGACATCGCTCTCGCGCGCGAAGACGCCGCTTGCCCGGATTGCACGCGTCCGCTGCGACCGCATGTCGGATTCGAGCTGGGAAGCCTGCACCGATTCCCGGCGGACTACGCGGAGCGGCTGGGCGCCACCTACCAGGACAATAGCGGTTCCGTCGCGCCGATGCGGATGGGCTCCTACGGGATCGGGCTCGACCGCCTGCTGGCCTGCATCGCCGAGGAGCATCACGACGAGCGTGGACTGGTCATGCCAGCGACGGTGGCGCCCTTCGCTGTGCACCTGGTGAGCATCGCGGGCGGCGATCCCTGGATCGAGAAGCGAGCGACGGAGCTGTACGAGGAGCTGGTCCGTGCCGGGTTCGATACGCTTTACGACGATCGCGATCTGCGCGCCGGTGTGAAGTTCAACGACGCCGATTTGATGGGCGCCCCGGTGCGCGTATCGATCGGCGCCCGCTCGCTAGAGCGGGACGGAGTCGAGGTGAAGCGCCGCGCCGAGGAGAAGGGCGCGATCGTCGATCTGGACAACGTCCTGGAGCGAGCGGCAGGAATGCTGGCGGACGCCCGGGGGAAGCTCGGCCCCGAATGAACAAAAACCCGGCACCGGGCCGGGTCTTCGTTCGCGTACTCGGGTCCGGGTTCAGGCGGCGAAGTTGCGCGTCGCCTGAATCTTGCCCGTCTTCGATTTGATCTTCAGCGTTCCCTTCGCGCGCTTGGCCAGCCGCGTGCCCGCGACGACCGCCTTCGGTTTGGTGGCGAACTTCCCTTCCGGGGTCTTCTTGCCCTGCTTCTTCACCACCCAGTCACCCTTCAACGTTTGCACGGTGTAGACCGAGCCTTTCTTCGCGCCACGCCGCTTCGCCGTCTTCTTCGTCGTCCGGCGACGACCGCTGGTCTTTCGCCTCGACGGCCGCGCCTTCTTCTTTTTTGCCGGCATCCTCATCCTCCTCCCGTGTGCCTTGTGGAAGCGACACCCACCGAACATCAACAGTATCCCGACAAATGGCGCGACACGCAAGCTTCTGTCGCGGCTAAACCACGCTCGCGTGCCACCTTTTCAGGCCTCTGGCGCCGCACTATACTTGACGTTCATCCAAGCCTTTTCGTCGCCCGACCTGCCATGCCCGAACTTCCCGAGGTCGCACTCTACATCCACGCGCTCGAGCCCCTGATCCTGGGCGCGCCGCTGGAGCGGGTCCGGATGCGTTCAGCGTCGCTGCTGAAAACCTTCGACCCGCCGATCGAGGAGGCGGAAGGCCGGCGCGTGACCGAGCTGCGCAACATCGGCAAACGGATCCTTTGGGGACTCGAAGGCGATCTATTTCTTGTCTTCCATCTCATGATCGCGGGCCGTTTCCGCTGGCGGGATCCCGGTGTCGCGCTACCCAAGAAGCGGGGCCACGCCGCCTTCGACTTTCCGTCCGGCACCCTGCTGCTGACCGAGGCCGGAACGCAGAAGCGGGCTTCCCTGCATCTGGTGCGAGGCGCCGCCGCGCTGGAGGGCTTCGATCGAGGCGGCATCGATCCGCTGGCCGCCGAGTTCTCCGAGTTTCGAAGGGCGATCCTGCAGCAGAACCGGACGCTCAAGCGTGCGCTGACCGATCAGCGAATCGTGGCGGGGATCGGCAACGCCCACTCCGACGAGATCCTGTTCGATGCGCGCCTGTCACCGGTCCGGCGGACGCGGCAGCTGAGCGAGGAGGAGCTGGCCCGGCTGTACGAAGCCACACGCGCGTCGCTGGCCTGGTGGATCGACCGGCTGCGCGAGGAAGGGGGAAAGGATTTCCCGGAGAAGGTCACCGCCTTTCACCCGGCTATGAAAGTGCATGGCAAGTACGGCCAACCCTGCCCCGTCTGCGGGTCATCGATTCAGCGCATCGTCTACGCCGCCAACGAGACCAACTACTGCGCGCGCTGCCAGACGGGCGGCAAGTTGCTCCGCGACCGTTCTTTGTCGAGGCTGTTGCGAGATGACTGGCCCGAGACGCTGGAAGAGCTGGAAGGCGCCTGAAGGTCTTGGGATTCAGGGAATCTGGAACTCGGAAATCGGGATTCTGACTTCGGGAAGGTCGAGTTCTCCCCGAATTGTCGAATCTGGTTCGGGGCTTCGGGGAATCGGGGATTCGGGGCGCTGGGAATTGCAACGGGCTCGTTGCGCGAGGGCACTTCGTCTATCCCCGAATCCCCGATTCACCGAATCCCCGAATCCGCTTCGACAATTCGGAGAGAGCTGAACATTCCCGACCTCAGAATCCCGACCTCGGAATCCGCAAATCAGATCCCGGCCTCAGACTTCCCGAACTCCCAATACCCGAGTCGCGAAGTGCGGCGTGCTCTCTACTCCACCTTCTTCAGGATCGCCAAGAGATAGTTCCAGAACTTCTCCACGCTGTCGATGTAGATCCGCTCGTCCGGGGAGTGGACGGCCTCCAGGGTGGGGCCGAACGAGATCATGTCCATCCCCGGGTACTTCTCGCCGATGATGCCGCACTCCAGCCCGGCGTGGACGGCGGTCACCTCCGGGTCCGCGCCGTACAGCTCGCGGTAGGTCTCTCGCGCCAGCTTGAGAATCGGCGAGTCCATGTTCGGCTTCCAACCGGGGTAGCCGGAGTCCTGCACGGCCTCGGCGCCGCCCAGCTCGAATACCGATTGGACGGTGTCGACGATCTCGTCCATCCGCGATGCGATCGAGCTGCGCTGGCTGGTCTCCAGTCTGATCTCACCCGGCACCGTGTCGATGACCGCCACATTGGTCGACGTCTCGGGGAGGCCGGGGATATCGTCGCTCATCCGGATCACGCCGTGGGGCAGGCCGGAGATCGTCTTCAGGATGCGCTCCTGCTGGTCCTCGTCGAGCACCTCGCGCTCGACGCTGCCGGTCTCGGGCTCGATGGTGACCGAGACATCGGGATCCACGCTGGCCAGCTCGGCCCTAACGGTCTCTTGCAGCTCCTTCGCGATCGACTCGGCCCTGGCGGTGACGTCCTCGGGAACGAAGACCAGCGCCTCGGCCTCCCTGGGAATCGCGTTCCGCTTGTTGCCGCCCTCGAGCGCGGCGATCCGCGCTCCGATCTGGTGCAGGCCGGTCAGGGCTCGGCCGAGGATCTTGATCGAATTGCCACGCCCCTTGTCGATCTCGAGTCCCGAATGACCGCCAACGAGACCCGTTACCCGAACCCGCATCGCGCTGGTGTTCTCGGAGGCGTTCACCAGATCGATCTTCCAACTGCCGGTCGTGTCCTTGCCGCCGGCGCAGCCGACGAACAGCACGCCCTCGTCTTCCGAATCCAGGTTGAGCAGGATGTCGCTCTCGACGAAGCCGGATTCGAGGGAGCCAGCGCCGGTGAGTCCGGTCTCTTCATCGACGGTGAAGAGGAACTCGAGGGGCCCGTGCTCGATCGAATCGTCCGACATGATCGCCAGGCAGGTCGCCACGGCGATCCCGTTGTCGGCGCCCAGGGTCGTGCCGTTCGCTCGCAGGACGTTGTCCTCCCTCACCAGTTCGATGGGATCCTGGTCGAAGTCATGGTCCACGTCCTTGTTCTTCTCGCAGACCATGTCGAGGTGACCCTGCAGGCAGACCTTGGGGGCCTTCTCGCGCCCGGCGCTGGCCGGCTTCTCGACGACGGTGTTCCATATCTTGTCGTGTCTGGCTTCGAGCCCGAGCTCCTCCGCCTGTTTCAACACGTACTCGGCGATACGCTCCTCGTTCTTGGAACAGCGCGGGATGGCGCTGATCTCGGCGAAATACCTCCAAACTCCTTCCGGTTCGAGTCCGGCGATCGCATCTGACATTTCCAACGTCCTTTCAGGCGATTAGAGTATCGCGATCGGATACGGATACCGCCGACGCGCCACGGCGGATCGCCGGGTGCGCCATGCCGGTCCGCTTCGTCTGAGAAGAATCGTCTAGCCGGGGCTTGCGAGCACAAGATGACCAACGCGGGAGCGGCGAGCAACGGGTCGCCGCGGCCCTGGCTTGACGGGGTCGAAGCGAGCGCGCAGTCTACCACCTGAATGGGCGGCCGTAGTGCCCAACGCCAGCGTTGCTGGATCAATTGCGAAATAGAGTCGACCGTGTCCGCGTCGAATTCAGAGGGAGAACCGACCGCCGACCGTTCGTCACGATCCGCCGGCGACAGCGGCGGCGACGCCGCGGGCGTGCGATACGAGAAGCCGGCTTCCGGCTGTGGGCTCGGCTGCGCCGAGCTCACCGCGGTCGTGCTGGTGATCGCGGCTTCGGCGGCGCTGGTTCTTCTGCTCGGCATCTGACGGCGCTGGATGAACTGGGGCCAAGAACCGGCGGCACCGGCTCGTTCTTGGCCAGACGTCGTCGTACCGCGGATGACGGTCAGATGATCGACGCCGTGCTGGCCGACGTCACCGCCTGATAGCTGGCTGACACCGTCCTGTTAATGTGAAGGCACAGCCCCGATCCACTCCGTTCTCGTGCGAACAGGAGGTTAGAGCTCATGCCCACTATCACGCCCATCCCGCCATCGCCACGGCGATCGCGCCGTCGTGACATATCCACGGCTCTCGAGCGACAACTGGCCCGATACGCCGCCCTGGTTCATGACGCGGCCCGGCGCTACGGGCTGGCCGAATCGGACATCGATGAGGTGGTCCAGGATGTGAGGATCCGGCTCTGGCGAGCTTTATCGACCGGCGAGCGAATCGCGGTCACGCCGGCGTCCTACGTGTACCGGACGGCGGTGTCGGCGGCGCTGGACATGATCCGTCGCCGGCAGGCGCGACGCGAAGACGCGCTGGAATCGTGTAGCAGCAGGCGGCTGGCAACAACGCTCCGCCCGGACCAGGTCGTCGAACTCGACGATCTGGCAACGCGCCTGGCCCGAGCCCTCGCCGCCCTACCGGAGTCGCGTCGGGTGGTAGTGCGGCTCCACCTGCTGGGATACCACCGGAACGAGATCGCCGAGCAGTTGGGGTGGACGGAAGCGAAGACGAGGAACCTGCTGTACCGTGGTCTGGAGGATATACGGTCGAAGCTGAGCTAGCGGCGTAGCGGGCGTTGAACCAAGGAATGGCCGCTGCCCGCCGCCGCTCGTGAGCGAAGCCAGCGAAGCCCTGAGAGCGCCGTACCGATGGCAATGAGCAACGATCCGGCAACGGTCGATCACCCCGCGCCGGGCCACCTACCTCGTTTCGACTTCTCGACTTCGTCGAGGATTACCGCAGCGCGCCAATAAACGTCAGCTGTTGGCAGCGCATCACTCCGATACGACGCTTCAAAATCCGACCTGGAGGTTCACGAGGAGCTGATGCTCTTCGAAGCCACCCGTTGTCGGGATCGCGTAGTTCAGCTGGATCTCGGTGGCGCTGGTCGGCCACAGATTGTACCCGAAGATGAAGAGATCGTCCGCATCCACACCGACATCGGGCTCGAACTTGTCCCAGCGAAAGAGTAGCTGAGACTTTTCGCTAATCATGTAGCCCAAGGTCGCCTGCCAACCGAAGGGGTCCGCCGAGCCGTCGGCCACGGGGTCCAGGTTTCCAGCGATGAGCTCGGCGGCGACCAGCAGACGGTCCCGGGTCCAGCGGCCATCCACGCCGACCAGCAGCCGATCGCCCTCGAAGCCACCGGGGAAGCCGATCAGCACCACGTCGTCATCTCGACTGAAGGCTAAGTTGAATCCCACGGCCAGACGGTCTCGACTCTCGGCGGTCCGAGCCGGCGCCGCGTCGTAGGTCAGACGCACGGCGTAGAGAAAGTTGTCGTTGTCGTTCGTGTTGGCTTCGCTGAAGCGGTTACCATTGAACAGCCCGACGGCGTAGGCGAGCGGTCCGTTCCCCAGACTTCCGCCGGCCTGAACACCGATCTGACGGTTCGGCGCCAGCGAGGCGACGACCCGCGCCCGGTTGACGAAATCGATGGACCCGGCGGGCGTCAGAAACTCTCGACTGAACGGGACCTTGAAGAGACCAGCGTCCAGCCGCAGGAGGGGTGCGACGGTGTAGTGCATCGAAGCGTCGAGAAGGGGGCGCGTCCGGGTGAAGTCGGTCTGGAAGAAATATCCGAACCCCATATCCAGCTCTCCGTACACGGCCAGGCGCATCGTGCCGATGCTGAAGCCATTACCGCCGGGCAGCGTTCGGTCGGCCTGAAAGGTACCGACGGTCTGCAGGAGCGCGCCTATGCTGAGAGCCCGCGTCTGGAACAGGCGCGTGAGCTCGTCGAATAGCGGCTCCTCGGGCTCCTGCTGAGCCGCTGCCCGGGTCGCCAGGCTGAGCGTGACACACAGCGCGAGAACAGCGGTGAGGACCAGCTTGAAGCGATGCATCGTCGCCTCCCTCGGTTGGATTAGCCAACGTCCGAAAGAAGCGGACAGCGGTGCCGGCCGTCCGCCCGGCCCTGTGCATAATTCAGGTCGGGAGTAAAATGGACCACATCGAGCCGGGCGCCACCTGGGCAAAGAGGCCGCAACGCCGACGGTAGCGGCGCGGAGCGGCCACCGCCCTCGTCAGCGACCGGGCCCGCCAGATCGTCGCGTCGGGGGCCGGCATCATCCCGCACACCGCCCAGTCCGACCTGCAGTACGTCATCAATCCAGGCGCCAACCCCGAACTGAAAAACGCTCTGTTCTTGGGGATCCGATTCGAACTGGAGCTGTAGTCGTGCAGCTGTCGTCGCCCACTCCGCTCCGAACAACGCGGGCGACATCGATCGGCCCCGTCGTCGCCAGTTCGGGCTCCACCCACCCCTGCCACGCGCCGATCCGCGAGTCCATCCATCCCTTCACGATCCGGCGGACCTGCACCTCGTAGCGCAGATACCAGATCAGCATCAGCAGCATCGACACGGTGTGAAAGCTGTGCATGAACCAGATCGGCCCGAACGGCAGACCGGACACGTACACCCAGTACACCAGGTTCGCCGTGCAATTCGTCCATAGCTGGCCCGCGCTGTAAGACGCCAGGCTGCGGGTACGAGCCGCCTTTATCAGCATCGGCATGTGGCTCAGCGCGAACATACCGGTCGCGATCGCTCCTGCTATCGTCTGCGTTTGCATCGTCGACCCCTTCATCGATCTATTTGGAATCCATCCCCGCCGTCCGGGGTGGAGGCCGACCCACGGCCGACCTGCCCAAGCGTGAAGCAGTCGACGTGCCGTCCTGGCTCTCACGTTCAAGTCTATTAGGGGTAATGACTTAGCAGATCGAACCGATCGATCGAGGCGTGGCGAGATCTCGTCAATTACGAGATCTCGTGGGTCGGGCTCCCGGGATCTCGCGATGATTATCCGGTTTCGGGACGGCGGTGGCTCAGCGAGGCCGCTGGATGCCGAGGGATTTCATCCGGGAGCTGAGGGTCGAGGGCTTGAGTCCGAGGAGCCGGGCGGCGCCCTGGTTGCCGGAGACGCGCCAATCGGTGGCCTCGAGGGCGCGAAGGATGTTGTTCCTTTCCAGCCGCTTGAGCTCGCGCTCGGTCAGCACCGAGGGTGGGTGGAGCGGGTCTGGAACGGTGGTTCGGCGAAGCGCCGAATCGTCGGTAGCGGGCAGGGTGGCGTCGAGGTCGAGGCGGCCGTCGCGGGAGGTGATGACGGCGCGCTCGATCACGTTCTCGAGCTCGCGGACGTTGCCGGGCCAGGGGTAGGAGCGGAGGCGACGGATGTCGGGGTCGCGGAGCGGCTCGATGGAACGCCCGATCTTCTGGGCGCAGCGCCGGATGAAGAACTCGGCCAGGGCGACGACATCGTCGTCACGCTGGCGGAGCGGAGGGACGGTTATGGGAAAAACGTTCAGCCGGTAGTAGAGGTCTTCGCGGAACGTCCCCTCCTCGACGGCGCGAGCCAGGTCGCGATTGGTCGCGGCCAGCACACGTACATCGACCGCGCGGGTAGCCGAACTGCCCACCGGCTCGAACTCGCCCTCCTGCAGAACGCGGAGCAGCTTCGCCTGCAGGTCCGGGGTGAGCTCGGCGACTTCGTCGAGGAAGATGGTGCCGCGATCGGCGAGTGCGAAGCGGCCGTCGCGCCGGGCAGTGGCGCCGGTGAACGCGCCTTTCTCGTGACCGAAGAACTCGCTCTCCATCAGGTTGGCCGGAATGGCGGCGCAGTTGACCTTGATCAGAGGCAGATCGGCGCGGGGGCTGGCGGCGTGGATGGCGCGGGCGATGAGCTCCTTCCCCGTTCCGGTCTCGCCGGTGATCAGCACGGTGGCGTCGGTCTTCGCGACCTGGCGAACCTCGCGCAATACGTTCCGCAGCGCGTCGCTCGTGCCGATGATGTCGCCGTGCAGCTGCTCGATCTCCTCGCGGAGATACTCGGCCTTCACGGTCAGAAAGCGGATGCGCCGTTCCGCCTCGAGCCGCTCGTTCACGTCACGAAGGATGAGCGTGTAGAATGGCCGCTGGCGCACCTCGTACATGGAGAGGCTGGCCTCGGCGGGGAACGGTTCGCCGGAGGAGCGAGTCGCCTCGAGGCCGCCGGAGATCCACAGCCGGCGCCGGCCTTCGGGTTCCTTCTCCAATCCGGCGATGAGCCCTCGCAGCTTCTCAGCGCTCTCGTCGGAGAGGCAACGAGCGAAGGAATCACCCACCAGCTGATCGGCGTCGCGGTCGAAGATCTTTTCCGCGGCCCGGTTCACCCGGCTGACGGACAGGTCGCGGTCGAGCTCGATGATCGCGTCCATGGCACCGTCCACGAGCCCGGCCAATTTTTCCTCGCGCTCGCGGAGGCGGGCGTGTGCGCGGAGCCGGCGCAGTTCGGCGGCTGCCCGATCGGCGAAGATGCGGAAGAGGGCAAGCAGGCGTGGATTCTCGGGCATGGGCCCGGTATCGAGGACGGCCAGGTGACCCAAGACCGTGCCGTCGAGGTCCTGGAGTGGAACACCCATATAGCTGACGGCGCTGTAGCGGGCCAGGTCGGGGTCGTCGGGGAAGAGGCTGACGACCTCATCGGGAATGTGAACGAAGTGCTTTTCTTTGATCACCGGCTCGCAGGGGGTGCCGGCGATGGCGTACTGGTAGTCGGGGACCAGCTGGCCGCCGATGAAGAACGCGAGGGCGCGCAGCTCGGTGGCGTCTTCGACGTACTCGGTGACCCAGGCGCCCTCGGTGCCCAGCGCCCGGGAGAGGTTCTCGACCAGAGCCTCGAAGAACGCCGCACCGGTCTCGCCGGACGTACCCTCGAGTATGGAACGAAGGGCGGCGTCGATATCGAGGTCGCTGACCGGATGCTCCTTGCGCTCTGACATGATCGCACGCGTGGACGGTTGGCGTCAGCAGCGTCAAGGAACAAAGATCTGGCCCGAGCCGTGAGACGGCAAGGCTGAGGGCTGTGGCTGACCCTTGGATCCCTCGTACCGCGCTCTAGTACATGGTTCCGAGCGCCATGGCGGCGGCACGCCGCACGGCGGGATCGCTGTCGTTGCGCAGCAGGCGCGACAGTGGAGCGACGGCCCGAACGTCCTCGACTTCGCCGAGAGCCCAGGCCGCGGCCGCGCGGACCGCGGGGACCTCATCGCTCAGCCGACTCAGGAGCGGATCGACGGTGGATCGCTCCTCGGCATACCCGAGCCCGATGGCCGCCAGCTGCCGTGTCGTCGGGTTCGGGCTGCCGAGCGCGGCGGTCAGGACCGAGACGGCCTGCGGCTGGCGGGTGCGGCCCAACAGGCGGGCGGCGACACGGCGCACGCAGACATCGGAGTCTTCCATGTGTCGTCGCAGCACCGGTATCACCTGCGGGTCGTGGGAGCGGCGCTGCGCCCAACGAAGCACCTCCGAACCGTCGGCCGACCCGTCGGGCTCGACCTGGATGTGGCGCCAGCCGTAGCCGATGCCCAGCGATCGGATCACAACGTCGCAGGCGAGGGGGGTGGCGCCTCGCACGCCGTCGAGAAAGCGGACCGCGAGGGCCGAGTCGGACAATGCCGGGTCGGGATCGCCGCTCAACTGGGGCGATCCTATCCGCAGGGCGCCGAGCGCCATGAAGAACGCGGCGCCGCCGAGCCAGAGAACGCGTTGCAGGCTCACGATCAACCTCCTCCCAGGGCCCTGGCCGCGGCCCGACGGATGTCCGGGTCCTCATCGCTCAACGCCTCCACCAGGACCTCGTACGCGGCGGGATCCTCGATCTCGGCCAACGCCCGGATAGCGAGGGCGCGAGTCTGGACATCGCCCGTGCGGGCGAGCTCCGCCAGCCCCGGCACCGCCGCCGGGTCCTCGATATCGCCCAGGGCCAGGATCGCCGTCCGGCGGACCTGCAGGTCCTCGTCGCGGAGCGCCTCGATCAACTCGGCCGGCGCGCTCGTGAGATCGAGCTCGCCCAATCCAGCCGCCGCGCGGCGTCGTACCGCGACCACCGGGTCCCCGAGAGCGGCGGCCAAGCCAGGCGCGGCCCGTCGATCTTCGATCTCGCCCAGCGCCCAAGCGGCGATCTCGCGCATCTTCGGATCGGAGTCCTGGAGCGCCTCGAGCAGCGGGTCCACCGCCTGCCGGCTCTCGATCTCGCCCAACGCCCGTGCTGCCTGACGACGCATTTCGAGGTCCGCGTCGCGCAGGGCCGTTGTCAGTGCGTCCACCGCTCGGGGATCCTCGATCTCGCCCAGCGCCCAGACGGCGGTGCGTCTAACCTCGATGTCGTCGTCGGACAGCGCCGCGGTCAGACCATCGACTGCGCTGCTGTGCTCGATCTCGCCCAGCGCGCGAACCGCGGCCAGGCGGATCCTTGCCTCCGAGTCGGTACCCAGCACCTCGACCAGTGCCGGCACGGCACGAGAGTCCTCGATCTCGCCCAGCGCATTTACGGCGAAGCCGCGGATCTCGACATCGGGGTCAGCCAGTGCCGGGGTCAGCACATCGACCGCCGACGCCGATTCGATTTCCGCCAGGGCGCGAATGGCCGCCAGCCGAACTTCGCGGGCGGGATCGTCGAGTGCCTGTCCCAAGGCGGGCACCGCCTGGGCATCCTCGATCTCGCCGAGAGCGCGAGCCGCCATGGCTCGGATTTCCACGACCTCCTCCTGGGCGAGCGCCCGGGTCAGCGCCGGGACCGCACGCGGATCTTCGATCTCGGCGAGGGCCCGGATCGCCATCGAACGAACCTCCACCACGTCATCTCCCTCGAGCGCTTCGGCCAGGGCCGGAATCGCCCGGGGATCCTCGATCTCGCCAAGCGCCCAGGCGGCAGCCTTGCGCACCTCGGCATCGTCGTCCTCGCGGAGCGACCGCATGAGCGCGCTCACCGCCGAGGTGTCCTGGATGTTCCCCAGCGCCTGGACGACCTGACGACGCACCTCGACATCTTCATCGTCGAGGGCAACGACCAGGGCGACAACACGGCCGCTCCGATTCGCCTCCGCCTGGCGCGATTCGACCGGCTCGCCTTTCGCCGACTTCTCGACCTCGACCGGTGGAGCGGCGCGGGGCTCCGTCCCGACTTCGGCGGCGACCGGCTCGGCTTCGGGCCCTCCGACGTCCTTCGAGGGCGTCTCAGCTCGGCTCTTCGCGTCGTCTTCCGTCTCGAGTGCGGCCGTCGGCTCAGACGCGGCCGTCGGTTTGATTCCGGGCTCGGTGTCGGCCTCTGCGGCCGCGGAGCCGTCGGTGGCCGCTGGTATCGCCAGCTCGCCCGCCGACCCGCCGGCGATGGCCCGGTCCGCCTCGGCCTCGACCCGGCCGGGCCCCATGGCGGCGACCGGCACGGCGGTCAGCGCCACGGCCACCACGACCGCGAGGGTAGCCGTAGGCGTGAGGCCGTGCCGCTTCACGTCGGGTTCGAGGATCGCCAGGACGCGGCCCTCGAATTCGCTCTTCCGCGCCATCGGCTGAGCCACCGTCAGCGCCCACGAACGTCCGGAGCCGCGCACGATCTCGATCAGGTGCTCGACGTATTGCGACGGACGCGTGCCGGAGCGCAAGACGAGATCATCGCAGGCCCGCTCGCTCTCGGCGCGCAGACGGCGCGCGGCAAGCCAGACCAGGGGATGGAACCAGAAGGCGGCGCAAACGAGCTGCGAGATCAGATGCGGGATCGCATCGCCCCGCTGCAGATGCGCGATCTCGTGCAGCAGCACCGCGAGCCGGCGATCGTCGTTCCACACATCGACCGAGCCCGGGAACACGACGACCGGGCTGATGATGCCCGCTCCGAAGGGAACCGGAGCCCGTTCGTTCTTGAGCAGGCGGACGGGCGCGGCCACACCCATACGCATCGCGGCATGGTTGTAGAGCCGCTGCCAGTGCGGGCCACCCAACACCTCCGCCCCACGGATGATCCGCCAGATGGCCAGCCAGCCGATCAGATAGCGACCCATCACGACCAGCGCACCGACCAGCCAGATCACGGCGATGGCCGTGGGCAGCTCCGGCATACCCCAACCACCCGCCGTCGGCCCGCTTCCCTGGCCCGAGACCGGCGGCGGCGCCGCGCGATAGAGGCGCTGCCTGTCGGTCTCGTGGGCCGGGGCCTTCTCGTCGTCGGGCTCCGCCGGAAACCGGTTCGACGGCTTGAGAAGCTCCGGCTCGTAGTCGGGAGAAATCTCATCGACCGCCGGCTGCTCGGCCGCCACGCCCGCCGGCAGGATGCCGATCTTCCACGGCACGACGACGGACAGGGCCGGTATCGCCACCAGCCCGATGAGACCCGCGCTCCATAACAGATGACGCGCCGCGGCTGTCGTCCGGCGCAGTGCGCCGGCGATAGCGAACAGAAGAGCGATGTAGAGGGTGGCCTTGATCGCCACATCCAGCAGGAACGTTGTCGACATGGCTACCTTCCTTCTTCTTCAGCGCGCCTGGCGAGCTCGGCCAGCCGCTCGAGTTCTTCATCGGAGAGCCCGGTGTCGGACAGCTTGAACAACGCCAGCGCCGCTCGCTCGGCCGACCCGTCGAAGAACGTATCGACCAGATGCCGCAACGCCGTGCGCCGCGCCCGCTCGGTCGGGACCACCGGCGAATAGATGTAGCGCGGCCCGTCCTGCTCGTGCTGGACGTAGCCCTTCCCTTCCAGCTTGCCCAGCATCGCCCGCACCGCCGAATAGCTGGGCGGATCGGGCAGCTCGCCGAGTACGTCGTGCACCGTCGCTCGACCCAATCGGTAGATCGCTTCGACGATCTGTCGTTCCCGTCGGCCGAGATCGGTGAGGTCCGGTTGACTCATGTAGTCGCCCCCAAAGCAGAAAACGAAAAGGCATGTCCCGCGAGCGGCGCTGTATGCTACTTAGGTAGCAAAGTGCTACTACAGTAGCACAAGGCCCCCCGTCTGTCAACCTTTCGTTGTCCGATCTGGAGCGGCACGGGTGCATCGACGGTCCCATCAGGGGCAAACGTCGTACCAGCGGCAGGCCCGGGATCGGGACACTCAAATGTCTGTCGCTGAATGACTTACAGATCCGGCCGCTCCGCCCCCGGCGTTCGGCCGTGGGATTCGCTGTTCGGAACCGCACAGCTCCGGCCAGACGCTGAGAAAGAGAATCCGCCAAACGGCCAAGAGAAGAGATGACCGGGTAGCGGTGACCTGGGGCGTTGCCGCCGGCCACCGCCACCGAAGCGAGGCCTGTCACGATCGAAACGGAGGCGAGGGATGCCACGAGTCATTCATTTCGAGATCCCGGCGGACGATCCGGCCCGGGCGCGGAAGTTCTACGAGGGCGTCTTCGGCTGGAGCTTCCAGAAATGGGAGGGTCCGAGCGACTACTGGCTGGTGCGTACGGGTGAGGAGGCGGAGCCGGGGATCGACGGCGGCCTGGCGCCGCGGCAGGGACCGGGGGGTACGGTGAACGTGGTGGACGTGGAATCGGTGGATGCGACGAGCCGAGCGGTGGAGAAAGCCGGCGGCCAGACGGTCGTACCGAAGATGGCGGTGCCCGGGATCGGCTGGGTCGCCTATTACCAGGACACCGAGGGTAATACGATCGGCGTGTTGGAATCGGACGCATCGGCGGCGTGAGCGCCCGGGAGGCGGAGTCCGGGGTCCCGGCCTCCGCCTCTGGCCACGCCGGCGCCCCCGAGTTACCGTATGAACCTTCGAACCATCGACCCCATCAGCAGGAGCCGAAACCACACGCCGGTGTCCCCCCGCGATTCCGCCGCTCCGTTCCCGCCGACGCGGCTGTCGATCCTCGAGCGGATCCGCAGCGGCGTGCCGGAGGTGCGCCGCGAAGCTTACGGCGCCCTGGCTCAGGGCTACTGGAAGCCGATCTACAAGTACCTGCGGATCAAGTGGAAGGCGGACGTCGCGGAGGCGGAGGATCTGACCCAGGCGTTCCTGGCGACCGCGTACGAGAAGGCGTTTTTCGAGAGATTCGAGCCCGAGAAGGCACGCTTCCGCACCTTCCTCCGCACCTGCCTGGACCGATTCGTGATGAACGAACGAAAGGCGGCCGGCCGTCTGAAGCGAGGCGGCGGCCTGAAATTCGTCGCGCTGGAATTCGAGGACGCCGAGGGCGAGCTGCGCCAGATACAGGTCGAGGACCCGATCGACGTGGAGACGTTCTTCCGACAGGAGATGATCCGCGACCTGTTCGCCCGGACGCTGCGTCAGGTCCGCGACGACTTCGACGACCGGGGCAAGTCGGCACAGTTCCAGCTGTTCGAGCGTTATGACCTGGAGCCGTCGACTGAACTCACCTACGCCGACCTTGCCGAGGAGTTCGGGCTGACGGTCACGCAGGTGACGAACCATCTGGCGGCGGTGCGCCGGGCGTTTCGCGACGGGGCGCTCAGAAACCTGCAGGAGATCAGCGGAACGGAGACCGAGTACCGGGCCGACGCCCGAGAGATCTTCGGGATCGAGGTGCGATGACCTATCTGCCGGATCCGACCTTGCGGCGGCTGCGCGAGGTGGCGAACTGGCCGGACTTCTCGGGTACCCGATACACGGTCACCGAAGAGATCGCCCGTGGCGGGATGGGCACGGTCTACAGAGCGACCGACGGCGTTCTGGACCGTGAAGTGGCGATCAAGGTGTCGAACACTCAGTCGGGCCACAAGGAGCTGGACGACCGCATGCGAACCGAGGCGCGTGTGCTGGCCAGGCTCGAGCATCCCGGTATCGTGCCGATCCACGATGCCGGCCGAACCCCCGACGGTCGCGCTTACTACGTGATGAAGCGGGTCCAGGGCCGAACGCTGGTCGAGTACCTGCAAACGACCGACGACCTGAACGAGCTGCTCGGCATCTTCGAGCGGATCTGCGAGCCGGTCGCGTTCGCCCACGATCGCGGCTGCGTGCATCGCGACCTGAAGCCGGAGAACATCATGGTGGGCGCGTTCGGCGAAGTGCTCGTGATGGACTGGGGTGTGGCGAAGCTCCTGGACGAGCCCCACCCGGAGCCGGTGGACGACGGCGGAGGGGGGCTGGAGACCGATGGCACCCGCCCCGGCACGGTGATGGGGACACGCGGCTACATGCCCCCCGAGCAGGCGAGGGGCCAGATCGACGCGATCGACCAACGGGCCGACGTGTACGCGCTGGGTGCGATCCTGTTCACCATGCTCACCGGATCATCAGCGCCGCCCGCGGCCGCCGATGTCAGCGACCTGCTCGGCCGGCGACGCGGGATTCCGAAGCGGCTCCGGGCGATCTGCGCCCGGGCCATGGCACCCGATGCCGAGGACCGCTACCCGGGCGCCGGCCGCCTGGCGGCCGACATCGTGCGGTTTCGGGCCGGCGAGCCGGTGGACGCGTATCCCGAAACGCTGCTCGATCGGGCCGCGCGGCTGGCAACGGTCTACCGAACCGCGATCCTTCTGGTGCTCGCCTATCTGATCATGCGCGTCGTCGTCGCGCTCTTGGCCGGCTGATCCCAAAGAGATGATCGCTGACGTTGAAAGGAAGATCAGCGAACGAAGAGCGAGTTAACCGGAGATGGGAGAATTGTGGAGATGAACAAGCCGCTGCTGGGAACCCTGCTGGGAGGCATCCTCGGCGTGTTCGATGGACTGTCGGCGCTGATCTCGGCGCCCGAGACTGCGCCGATGATCGCTTCGATCGTCATCGGCTCCACGATCAAGGGACTGATCGTCGGCGTGGTGATCGGCTGGTTCGCGAAGAAAGTGGATTCACTGCCGCTGGGAATCCTGTTCGGCCTTCTGGTGGGTGCCTTCTTCGCGTTCCTGGTCGCCGTGATGCCCGACGAGCAGGGGAAGCACTACTACTGGCAGATCATGCTGCCCGGGAGCGTGCTGGGCATCATCGTCGGCTACGCGACTCAGCGCTACGGGAAGGCCCCCTCGGGTTCCGCCGCCGCCTGATCCGCTACCCGGAGAGCTGGCCCGGCTGCTCTAACTCCGGATCGCCGGAAAGGTCGGCCATGACCTGGTCCGGGGTCAGCTCGCGAGCCCGCTCGAGCCGTGCCAACCGCTTCTGAAACTGGGCCAGCGCGTAATCGAGGAAGTCATCGATCTCGAGGCCGAAGGGCACGACCTCGTACGCGTCGAAGAGCTCGTGGATGATGCCCAGCGCCGGCTCGAGCAGCGACTGCATGTGCCGTTCGAGCCCCGGCCAGAGACCCGGGTCCGTCGCCAGCAGCCGGGACAGCAGGAAAACGCCGTAGGCGATGTGGCGTGACTCATCCCGCTTCAGCAGCCCGACCCCCTCCCGGAGACCGGGGAGCAGGTCATTCCGCTCGAGCATGGCGTAATAAGCGTGGTACCCGGTCTCGGCCAGCGTACCTTCGACGATCATATTATAGGTGACGGATGCACGGACCTGGGCCTCCGGGGTGGGATCCTCCAACAGCGCGCCCATGGCCACGGGCAGCTGCTCGTAGAAGACGACGCGGTAGCTGGCACCGTGGAAGCGCGACAGGTCGCTGGCGTCGCCCGCCACTTCGTCCAGGAAGCGACGGAAGAACTCGGTGTGCTTCGCCTCTTCCCAAAGGAAGGTCGCCAGGTAAAGCTCCTCCTCGACGCGCCGCTCGCCGGAGATGGCGGCGATGAGCGGCACGATCTCCTGGGCCACCGATTCCTCGCCGGCCTGAAACAGCGATGTCAGGTGGAGCAGCACCTCGCGCTCCAGGTCATCGAGCCGGTTCCAGTCCTCGATGTCCCGGGCGAAGTCGATGTCCTGGGGGTTCCAGATGCCGATGCGCTTGGCCTTGTGGTAGAGCCGCATCGGCAGGCTTTCATGGTCGAGGCCCTCCGGGCTCGTGGTGACGAACCCCGGGGCGCGCCGGCCGGGCCCCGGCGGCAGCGATGTCACCGAGCCGGCTCCGTCGTCGGAAGCGCCGGCGGCCGAGTCGATGCGAGCGGCGGCCGCCACCATCTCCCGGGCGGCGGCGGCGTAACGGGTGAGCTTGAGGACGCTCCCCTGCCGCACCTCCAGCTTACGGTGGAGGAGAGCGATGAGCGGATCGAGGTCGCCGGTCAGCAGCTCGCGCCACACGGCCTCGGGCGCCGCGATCACGTACGGCGCGGCCGCCCGGTCGGCCTCCGAGGCCGGACGTGCCGCGCGACACGAGCCGTGCCACAGATCGAGAAAGACCTGACGCGGCCCCGTGGGGCCGGAGTCATCGTCGAGCACGAACACGACCGGCCACTCCCAGGACGCGGCGGCCTGACGATACCGCTCGCTGGCATTCAGCTCGGCCGCCCATCGCGCGACCCACCGGCCGGTGAAGATCTCCTCCGGCATTCTTTTAAATCACAACCTCCAATGACTCCGCGCCGGAACCCAGCGTCCGATCGAGGGCCGTCAGGCCACGCTCGAGGGCGGCTCGCGAGCGCGGCGGCCCGATGCATACCCGCACGGCGTGCGGCACACGATCGCGTTCGGCCGCGAAGACGTCCGCCGGCGTGACCAGCGCGCCTCGATCCGCCGCCTGCCGGGCGAATTCCCGGGCCGACCAGGGCTCCGGCACCGATAGCCAGCCGTGAGGGCTCACCGGATGGACCCGGTATTCCCAATTTGTCAAAGCCCGAGCCGCGATCTCCTGCCGGGCCCGCGCCTCCTCCCCCTTCCACTTCATCACCCGCTCCGCCGTCCCGTCAGCGATCCAGCGGGCCATCACCTCGGCGGCATGCGGAGATGCCAGGTACGTGGTGGCGGCGATCTTCGCCTCCACCCGATCGACCGCCTCCACCGGACAACGTAGATAGCCGATACGGAGCGTGGGAAGCAGGCTCTTCGACGTCCCGGCAATGTAGTACGCGCGCTCGCACAGCGCCGACAGCCGCGGCAGCTCCGGCAACAGGAAGCCGTAGCTGTCGTCTTCCACCAGCGCGAGACCGCCGTCGTTCACGATCTCGGCCACCTCACGCCGCCGCGCCTCGGACATCACCGCCGCGGTCGGGTTCTGCAGCGTGGGCATACAATAGAGCGCCGCCGGTCGGTGCGCCTGGCAGGCGGCCCGCAGCGCGTCCGGCAGGATCCCCTCACCGTCCAGCGGGAGCGGCTCGAGCCGGACCCCCAGCAAGCCGGCCAAACACTTCATCCCGCTGTACGTTACCTCCTCGACCAGCACGGCGTCACCCGGCTCGACCTCCGCCGCCAGCGCCACCGCCATAGCGTGCTGGGCACCGCTCGTCACCACCACCCGGTCGGCGGCCGCTCGCAGACCCACCCGCCCCAGCCACTCGGCCCCCGCCTCCCGGTGGCGCCAGCGACCCCCATGCGGGCCGTAGTCGAACAGGGCCGGGTTCGGCTCCCGGACCACCGCCGCCAGCGCCTCCTGTAATTCGGTCATCATCGGCAGCGGTAGCAGCGTATTCGGGCGCAGGTTGACCGGGCCGCCTTCATCGCCTTCCCCGCCTCCGTCGACCGCCGCCGACCCGCTCACGTACGTCCCGCGTCCCACCTCGCCCCGCACCAGCCCCCGCCGTTCCGCCTCCCGGTAGCCCCGGGTCACCGTCGTCAGGGCGATCTCCAACCGCTCCGCCAGCTCCCGCTGCGTCGGCAACTGCTGGCCCGGCGACAGCTCGCCCCGGTCGATCGCCTCGGCGATCGACCGGGCCAGAGCGAGGTAGAGGGGTGCGCCTTTCCGCTCGATATTCGGCGTCCAGTTTGTCATGCATACAATACTAATCATTGACCCGATAGAATGCAAGCATTAGCTTAATTCACTCGTTGCAATATCAGCTATTGGAGGCATTGTAATGCATACAATCGACGCTCCCGACCCCACCGCTTCACCCGACGACACCGGCCTCGACCCTGCCCGCTGGGACCGGCTTCAGGCCCTGGGCCATCGCATGCTCGACGACATGTTCGAGCAGCTCCAGACGCTGCGGGAGAGGCCGGTCTGGCGGCCGGTCCCGGAGGAAGTCGCCCGGCGTCTGTCGGTTCCGCTGCCCCGACGTGGGATCGGCGCGGAGGCGGCCTACGAGGCGTATCTGCGCGATGTTTTCCCGTATCCGCTGGGCAACACGCACCCCCGGTTCTGGGGGTGGGTGCTGGGGAGCGGTACCCCGGTCGGGGTGTTGAGCGAGCTGCTGGCGGCGGCGATGAACCCGAACCTGTCGGGGCTGCGGAGCGGGGCGATTCACGTCGAGCGCCAGGTTCTGGCCTGGCTGAAGGAGATGCTGGGCTATCCGGCGACGTCGAGCGGTCTGCTGCTGAGCGGTGGCTCGATGGCGAACCTGGTGGGGCTGGCGGTGGGAGCGACGGCCCGGGCGGAGTTCGACGTGGCGGCGGAGGGTTGGGCGGCGGCTCCGCGGCGGCCGGTGGTCTACGCGTCGGCGGAGACCCACTTCTCGGTGGAGAAAGCGGTGCGGACGTTGGGGCTGGGAACCGACCGGTTGCGCTACATCCCCACCGACGCCGAGTACCGGATCGACCTCGCCGCGCTGGATGCGGCGATCGAGGCCGACCGTCGCGCGGGTCTCCACCCGCTGGCGCTGGTGGGGAACGCGGGGACGGTGAACACGGGCGCGTTCGACGACCTGGAGCGGCTGGCCGACGTGGCGGAGCGGGAGGGACTCTGGTTCCATGTGGACGCCGCGTTCGGCGCCTTCGCCGCTCTGGACCCGGAGCTGGCGGATCGGGTCCGCGGGCTGGAGCGGGCCGACTCGCTGGCCTTCGACCTCCACAAGTGGCTGCTGGTTCCGGTGGAGGCGGGTGCGATCCTGGTGCGTCACCCGGAGGCTCAACGGGCGGCGTTTCGCGTCAGCGGCGAATACGTGTCCCACGTGGCAGGCGGCATCGGGAAGGACTCGACCGAGTTCGCCGAGCTGGGCCCGCAGCTGACCCGGGGTTTCCGGGCGCTCAAGGTCTGGATGTCGCTGAAAGCGCACGGCGCCGACGCCTACGCCGCGCTGGTGCGTCGCAACGTGGAGCAGGCCCGCTACCTGGCCCGGCGCGTGACCGAGCATCCGCAGCTCGAGCTGCTGGCGCCGGTGCCGCTCAACGTGGTGAACTACCGCTTCGACCCCGGTGATCTCGACGGCGGCGGGCTCGACGAGCTCAACCATGACATCCTGGTCCGCCTGCACGAGGACGGCATCGCGGCGCCCTCGCACACGCGACTGGGCGGACGTTTCGCGCTGCGGGTCTGCATCACGAACCATCGAACGCGCCGAAACGATCTCGACCTGCTTCTGCGCGAGACCGTGCGCCTGGGAGCCGATCTGCTGGAGGGGGGAGAACCGGCGAGTTTTTCATGAGTGATTTCGGATAGATCCAGAGGGCGACCGGCCCGATCATCACTCGATGCCGGTCGAGCTCGAAGGGAAGCGAGGGGACGATGACAGGCGAAGCGCGAGGAGGTGGAGTCACCCGGATGGCGTGGGTCGCATACGCGATCGTCTGCGTCGTCTGGGGGTCCACCTACCTGGCGATCCGCATCGGCGTGCAACACTTGCCGCCGGCGTTGCTGGGCGCTTTCCGTTTCACCGCCGCGGGCGCTCTCCTGTTGACCGTCGCGCTTTCGTTCGGCCACAAGCTGCCCCACCGTGTCGCCGACTGGCGCACCAACCTGATCGTCGGCGTTCTGCTGCTGGGCATCGCCAACGGACTGGTGATCTGGGCGGAGCAATACGTGCACTCGAACGTGGCGGCCATCTTCGTGGTCACCGTCAGTCTCTGGCTGGCTCTGTTCGACGCCCTCATTCCCGGGAGCAAGGGACGGCCGACGCCCGCTCAGGTCGTCGGGCTGTTGGTCGGGTTCGCCGGCACGCTGCTGCTGGTGGGCGACGACCTGAAGGCGCTGCGGGAGGCCGACTGGCGCGGCCCCATCGCTCTGACCGGTGCCTCGGCGGTGTGGGCGCTGGGTTCGATCTATTCCCAGCGCCGACCGACGGGCAGCAGCCCCTACACGAACTCGGCGCTTCAGATGCTGGCCGGCGGCGCCGCCCTCTGGGCCGCGGCGGCCGTGCGCGGCGAGTGGGACGCGCTGGCGTTCAGCTGGGCGGGCTTCGGCGCGGTGGCCTATCTGGTGCTGTTCGGGTCGATCGTCGGTTTCACGGCCTACATCTACATGTTGCGCCACCTGCCGGCGACCACGGCCGGCACCTACGCCTATATGAACACGGTGGTCGCGGCGGCCCTGGGCTGGCTCGTCCTGAGCGAGCCGATCACGACCCGGACGATCGTGGCGATGGCGATCGTTCTAGGCTCGGTCGTCGTGGTTCGCCGTGCGCGCCGGGTGCAGCTTCGCCCGGCACCACAGCGCGTCGGCAAGCGGAAGCGGGCTGCAACCGATTTCCCGAACGCCCGCGACCGCGAGTCGGCCGCGCTGATCGAGCTGACGCCCGTGGCCGACCCGGACCTGGGGAGCTCGGACTGAGCCATGTCCTGCTGCGAGACGAAGATCCCGGCTCAGCCACGCCACAGGGACCACCTCCTGGCGGACGCCCTGCCCCGCGGTGGCCGGCCCGGCCCGGCGGGCTATATTCACAATGCAGCCCCAGCCTCGACCGATTCCGAGACCAGCGACCGTGCCGCTACGCGAGCCCTCACACGTCGACGACATCCAGCGCGGCGTCCACGAGGGGCGGTCCGACCTAGTAGAGAGGCCATGACCCGAATCTTCGCCCGCGAGCTGGTGCACCGTCGCCTGCCGCAGATCATCGGTCTCTACCTCGCCGCCGGCTGGGGTATCCTCGAGTTCAGCGATTGGGCGGTCGCCCACTTCGAGATGACCTTCCCGCTGACCGACGTGGTGGTCGCGGTCTGGCTGGTGGGGCTGCCCATCGCCGCCATGCTGGGCTGGAAGCTGGGCGGAAATGGCGGATCAGCGGCGGCGACGCGATCCGCGGAGAGCTCGGCCAAGTCGATCGCCGTCCTCCCCTTCGCCAACCTGAGCGACAGCCCGGACACCGAGTACCTGAGCGACGGGCTGAGCGAAGAGATCATCAACTCGCTGGCCAAGATCGAGGACCTGAACGTTGTCTCGCGCACCTCGGCCTTCGCTTACAAGGGCCGCAGTCAGGACGTGCGCAAGATCGGGCGCGAGCTGAACGTCGCCTCGGTGCTCGAGGGGAGTGTCCGGGTCTCGGGCAGCCAGCTGCGGATCACGACCCAGCTGATCAACGTGGCCGACGGCTACCATCTCTGGTCCGAGCGCTTCGATCGAGAGATGGAGGACCTGTTCACGATCGAGGACGAGATCGCCGAGAACGTGGTCCGCACGTTGCGCGTGATCCTGGGCGAGAACGAACGCCACGCCCTCTTCAGGTTGCCGACGCAGGATGTGCGCGCCTACGAATATTACCTGCGCGGCCGGCAGTTCTTCCACCAGTCGCGGCGCAAGAGCCTCGAGTACGCCCGCGAGATGTTCAAGCGCGCCGTGGAGATCGATCCCGATTACGCCCTCGCGTATGCCGGCATCGCGAACAGCAGCGCCCTGATCCACACCTATTACCCCACCAGCGAGGGCGATGTCGAGCGGGCCGACGAGGCCAGCCGGCGGGCGCTGCAGATCGACCCGAATCTGCCCGACGCCCACGCCGCCCGCGGGTTCGCGCTCTTCCTGATGAAGCGGCTGCCGGAGGCCGAGGAGGAGTTCGAGCGGGCGATCGAGCTCGACCCCAGGAACTACGAGGCCCACTACTTCTACGGCCGCACCTGCTTCCAGCAGGGGAAGCTAGAAGAGGCGGCACAGCGGTTCGAGCACGCGGTGGCGGCGCGCGAGGACTATCCGGCCGCCTTCTTCGCCGCCCAGGCGCGGGAAGCGCTGGGCCGGAAGGAAGCGGCGCTGGCGGCCTACGAGCGCGCGCTGCGCATCGCCGAGAAGCACATGGACCTGAACCCGGACGACCCGCGGGCCGCGACGATGCGAGCCGTTGCCCTCTGTCGAACCGGCCGGCTGGAGGAGGGGCTGGAATGGGCGCAGCGCGCCCTGGCCATCGACCCCGAGGATGCCAGCGTCCGCTACAACGTGGCCTGCCTCTACGCGCTGGAGGGGAAGAGCGAGGAAGCGATCGGTTGCTTGGAAGACGCCATAGACGCCGGCTTCGGCAGCCGCGACTGGATCGCCAACGACCCGGACCTGGCCTCGCTGCGCGACCATCCGCGCTTTAAGGCGCTAATGTCCCGACTCTGACCCGGCCCCGGGGAAAGTGACGGCTGGCTGCAGGCGCCCGCCCCGCAGCGTGAAATCGGCCCGGGCCAGGCGGCGCAGCACGTGCGATTCACCGCGCCGCCACCTACAGCGGAAGGGAGTTGGGAGCGAGGAACGCTTCAGCGTTGAACGTCCGGCTCCCGACAGATGACTCCCGACTCCCGCTTCCCAACCCTCACCTCCATCCCAGCTCCAGAAGCCGCTGCGCGTTCCCGCCCAGCACCTTCTTCACGTCGGCCTCCGTCACGCCACGATCGAGCATCAGCCGGGTGAGCTTCCCGACCTGGGACGCGTCCCGCATGTCGTCGGGCGGGTCGGTGAACCCATCGAAGTCGGTGCCGATGGCGATGTGCTCCCACGACCCTGTCACGTCGTGGACGTGCTCGACGGTCTTCCAAATGTACTCCAGACCGTCCTTTGGGTGGCTCTCATCGAGCCAATAGGTCATGAAGATGACCCCGACGACGCCGCCGGTGCTGGCGATGTGCTCGATCTCGTCGTCGGCCGGGTTATAGGGATCACCCATGAACTCACGCACGCCCACGTGGCTGGCCATGATCGGCCGGTGGGTCCCGACCTCGGCGAAGATCTCCTGCCGGGCTTCCGGGCTGCAGTGACAAACGTCGACGATCATCGACAGCTCGTTCATCTTCCTCACAACGGTACGACCGAGCTCGGTGAGCGGCTCCGACGAACCGAAGTTCAGTTTGCACAGCTTCTTTACGGCGTTGTCGGGGGGGATCCCATCGGTCTGCATCGCCATGCCGTTGTTGTAGAAGTGGCAAAGCGTGATCATCGCCACGCCACGCCCGGCCAGTTTCTCCAGGTTGGCCTCGACGTTGTCAGGGTCGTCCTCGAGCACGTGGGCACCCTCGATACAATGGACCACGGCGATCTTCCCCGCGGCCGCGATTCGCTTCACGTCCGCGGCGTTTACCGCGATCTCGGCCCGATCCGGCTGCCGGTGCACCTGCCTCTCCATCGCATCGATCATCTCGATCAGGCGGTCGAACTGGTTACCCGAGATCTTCTCGAAGAATCGAGGTACCAGAAAGGACGCCACCAACCGGGCGGCCAGGCAATCCTCGAACAGCTCCCGCTCCGGCACGTAGTGCGCGGCCCAGATCGCACCGTAACCCCCCTTCTCCAGCATGGCGAAGTCCGACCGGGAGGCAAACGGGTCGAACGTCCTTCCCGAGTAGCGATGCTTCCACAAGTCGCGATCGAAGAGATACGCCTTGAGCGATGGGTGGATGTGGACGTCGGTAAACGGCGCCTCGCGATGGATGCGCTGGATTTCGTGTGTCATGAGGCACCCGGGCCGAGCGTGGTCGTCACAACTCCGCGTATATCTCGCTCGCCAAGTCCGCCGAGGCAAGTATCTTCGGCTTCGGGTCGCCGGCGTCGTTGGGCCACCGGACCAGCCGGATGGCGCCATCGATGATCTCCAGCCCGGTGATGTCACCGTCGCCGAAGGAACAACAGCCGGTGTTGAAGTAGCATGGCTTGACGGGCTGATCGGGAGCGTCGGTGTCACCGGGCTGCTCGCCTTCCTGCGCCTTGATCCATTCCAGCTCGGCCCGCAGCTCGGCGGCCCGGGGACCGCTGGCTTCGGCCAGCGCTTGCTCGAGCTCGGCGTGATGCGCGAGGCCGCCGAACACGGGGCGGTGTGTGTGTCCGGCCACGAACAAAGTCTTCTCGTGCCCAGCCGCCCAGGCGTACAACGTCCGATCGTGCTTCTGGCGCAGCTTGAAGTCTTTGGCCGGCGTCGTCGACGGCACCTTGAGGAACCGCTGGATCGGCCGCCAGACGTTCCGCACGACAAACTTCGCCAGCCAGCGATGTCGATCACTGAACGTGGTGCCCTGGTGACCGTGGGCCAGAAACAGCGTGCCCAGATCGGTTCCCTGCTGCTGGACCCTGAAGCGGGCCGCCTGCCTCACCTCGAACTCGGGAAAGAACTTCCGCAGGTATTTCTCGACGGACGACACCGATTCCCATTCGTCGTCGTGATTGCCTGAGTACCGCAGGTAACGGCCGTCTTCGTAAAAGTCGGATTCGAGCTGCAGTGTATACTCGTACGACGCGACGACGTTCTTCGGCCGGCATTCCCACAGCTCCTCGACGTCGCCGAGCACGACCAGCGTATGGCCCGACTCGTAGTAGTAGCCCAGCGCCGCATGGTATGCCCGCTCGCAACGCCAGAAGTCATCCGCGCCGTCGCGCTGCCCCTTGTGGTGGTCGGAAAAGATGATGTACCGCGCCGTGTCCAGATCGAGAACCGATGCCTCCCCTTCGGCCGCGACGAACTCCTCTTCCAAGCGCTTGTGGATCCAGTCGGTTTCGCTGCTCACCTGATTGCCTCCTTCCCGCCGGCACGCCTCCGGACTCTCCCGAGCCACGCCTCACTGGCCACCTTTGGTACGCGAACCGGCGGCCCACTTTCTCACCCCGGGCGGAAGCGCCGGATGATGGTGAGATGATAGACATCCCCCGGCGGGGGCGCCCAACTGATAGTCAGATGACACTTCCTCGCTATCGTTGGAGCCAAGACCCAATCGAGCCAGCGGCTCGACCCCTCGTGGCATGGAGGTGAATGATGCCCCCCTCAACCTTTCTAAAGCCGCTCCAGGAGTCCGGCTCGGATCCCGTGTCCCGAGCGCTCGACCGCACACTCCTCAGATACGCCAGTCTGCTCAGACGAGTGGCACGAGAATACCAGTTGCCATCCGGTGATGCGGATGAGGTGCTGCAGGAGGTTCGGATCCGCCTCTGGCGATCGCTGTCGGCGAGTGAGAAGATCCTGGCGGTACCACCGTCATACGTTTATCGGGTCGCGGTAAGCGCGGCGCTGGACCTTTTCCGGCGTCGCCGTGCGCGACGCGAGGATCCGGTCGACTGGCTGGACGATCGATGTTCCTCGCGAGCGGCTCGACCGGACCAGGCGTTGGGAGCGTCCGAGATGGCGGACGAGCTCTCCCGAAGCATCGCCGCTCTGGCAAAGCCACGGCGAGTGGTCGTGCGTCTGCACCTGGCCGGATATCACCGGACCGAGATCGCACGTCTGCTGAACTGGACCGAGGCCAAGACCCGCAACCTGTTGTATCGAGGGTTGGCGGACTTGCGCAGACAGCTGGTGGAAGTCGGGGACGCGGTGGAAGGGCCGGAATGACGGGTGGCGCGGGCATAAGCCCGGCTGGCGGCCATACGCGTGATCTTGCAGCAGTTCAGGGGCCGTCTAGCTTTAAAATCGACCTTGCAAGCCGCCTGGGCGACGGAACCATAGGCAACGCATGGCGCGACGTGCTGAACGTTCGGGGCGGTGCAAGGTCGTTGAGCCTACCGTCGGCCCAAACGGCCGATCCCGCCACGGTCAGAAGTTTCTGGCACGTTATCCCGTCGTAAGCGCAGCGTACAGCGCCAGGGTAATCCGCGCTTCTTAAGCCCCGCCAGGCAGCGGCAGAAGTCGGTCCGGAGATCGGGTGAAACAACGTCCCGCCCGCCATACTAATGTCTCGGTAATACCGTGCGGGAGAAGGACACGTGGGGAAGAAGCGAGGCCTCGAACATGAGCTGAAGGAAGCCTACGCCACGATCCTGGCGAGGCGCGCCGACGAACGCCGCGCTGCCTGCCCAGCCCCGGACACGCTGCTGGCGATCGTGGAAAACACGATCGGCCAGGCACGACGACTGGAACTGCTCGACCATGTGGCGGGCTGCGGCGCCTGCCTACGCGAATTCAGATTGCTGCAGAGCATCGCCGAAGGCCGCAGAGCGCTCGACTAAGCCCTACATGGTCTTCAGCTTGTCCGCGGCTTCTTCGGCGAAGGTCGCCTTGGCCAGTTGGTAACCCAGCTCCCTGTAGGCTTCGAACTGTTCCTCGTCGAAGAACTGGTCCGCCGTCGTCTGGTCGGGAAAAGCCGGATTGGCGCTTTTGTAACCGTACAGATCGGCCGGGAGATTCGGCGTCACGACGCTCTTTATATAAAACAGCGTACCGGTGCTGCCATCGTGGTAAGTGATGTCGGCGATGGCGTAGCCGCGCCTGGCGAGACCGAATCTCTCCGCCAACACCCCCGTGGCCGAGCCGGGGAGCAGGTCCTCGAGTCCAAGCTCGGGTCGGAAGCGGATCCGCGCGCCAAAGTCCACGCGCGCCCGCTCCAACGCGTTCTCCAGGTCGCCGAAACGAAACTCGGGATCTGCGCCGGCGTCAGACGCGATGATCACCGACAGTTGCCTCCGTATCAGCTCGTACAGGCCGAGGTTCTCGAAGTGGCCGCCGTCGCTCAGCTCCAGCGACCGGCTGTCCTCGCTAAAGCCACGGCCAAGCACACCGCGGGACAGGCCGGGAACCAGGAAGTTCGGCGGCAGCGGCATCCGTTTCTTGAAACTCGGGTTTGGGATCCAGTAACCGAGCCGCAGGTTGAGCAACGACATCAGCGCCGCCACGAGCCGGTTCCGCATCAGGCCCTTACCCGCCACCCCGGTGTGCGGGTTCACGGCGGCGCCCGAGATCGCCATGGCAGTCGCCAGCGTCATCCCCCGGCTACCGGTCTTCATGAACGTATCCGTGGAGCGCCAACCTGTCGCATCGCTTCCGCAGAAAAGGGGAGACAGGATGAAGTTATCGCCCCCACGACCGCGGTATCTCGAAGTGGGTGAGTCGACGAGCACGACGTTCGTGTTGATGAGGTGATAGGGTCGCGGGTTCCCCTCGTCGCACATCTCCTCCAGAAGCGCGTAGTCGGCCCCCGTGGCCGGCTCCCATTCACCGCGATGTACCGTCTCGGCGTCAGGCAGGAAGGTCTCCATCAGGCGATCGCGATACATGCGGTGAAGCCCGACGTAATTCAGGTTCACGACGAGCCCGAACAGCAGCGCGACGGCCAGTGCGGCGACGAACCACCAGATGGAAGGGCGCGAGTCAGCGAGCGCGTAGGCGCCGAGGAGTAGCCCATAAATCAGAGCCGCCGCACCGATCACTACACGGGCACCCGACGCGAGACCTCCGCTCGACTTTTTCGGCTGGTGCGCCCGGATGAACTCGATCACTCCCAACAGCACACCGAGCACGGTCGACGTTCCCGCGGCGGCGGCCAACCTCAGTCCCGTGTCCGCCAGTTCCGCCGCATACGGCAGCGAACCGACGAGAGCCAGCAGGATGACGGTCACCCACAATCTCCCGGTGAGCCGCTGACCGGCGATCGACCTCGCGTAGCGTTTGCCGGTACGTGTACTACCGAGAAGTGTCCGGACCGAGAACACCAGAGCCAGGATCGCCAGGCTGGCCACGACGAGAGCCGCGAGCCAGATCGCCGGGTTCAGAGCGACGCCGCGCAACGGCCACGCGCCGGCCAACTCGGCGGTCGACCACGCCTGGAACACACCGATCCTATGGAGAACCCACATGATTACGACCAGCACGGCGAAGTAGACGAAGAGCGAGACGAAGAGGCTTCGGAGGGTCACGCCGATCAGAGATACGAGGTTGAGCCCTCGGCCCGGCGTGAGATAGCTGGCGTGCTGCCGGATGTAGTCCAGTATATCGTTGCGTTTGGCGCCCGTCCGCCCTCCCACCAGCCGTGCCCCGAATGGGAAGTTCTCGACATCGAGCCCCGCAGAACTCCCGTCCGGGAAGTTCCGCTTCAAGAACCAGGTGAGCGACGAGCCGATGTAGCCACCACCCGAAACCGTCGAGAGATAGTCCACCTTCTTCAGGATCTTCGTCCTCACCAGGGCCTGCAGAACGCCGAGGCCGAAGGACGCCGAGCGGATCCCACCCCCCGAGATCGCCAGGCCGCAGGCCGGCTCCACTCCGATGCGTTTTCTCTCTTCCTCCTTGACCTGCTCGTACCCGGTGGCCGCCTCGCCGTTCGCCATATGGCTATCCTCACTCCGATTGGTTCGGTCTGCTACGCGCCACCTCGCGACCGCTACTGACGGCTACTCCAGATCGAGCAATTTCTGACCGCCGAAGAACACTTCCAAACCGACGTGCACGCTGCGGGCATCAGCAAAAGTAGGCGGAATATCACCGTCCGCATATCTGATGCTGAAGCTCTTGTCCTCGGTCAGCGGCAAGCTGAGACTGAGGGACACGTAGCTGCGGGAAAGCGACTGATCCGGATCGAGCCTGGGGTCGCCAAGATCCTCTAGAGTCCGCCAGAAGTGCCAATCGATCAGGAAGCGCGAGCCCTTGCCGACGAGCCCGACCATCCCCCACTGGAGCTCGAGGTGCAGGCGCGGGTCGTCGAAGTCACGCCCGTCGCGATTCAGCTTGAACGCCGCATCGAGACCGACGGTGGCGAAGATCGGCTGAATGCCGTCGAATGGATGCACGAACAGGCTGAGTAAGGCACTTCCCGAGGCGTCGTGCAGACTCAGATCCTGTGTGGTGTTCTCGGTGAGCGCGAGCGTCGGACGGAACCCGAAGCGCGGTCCGAGAAGTATCACCCGCGGCCGCCAGTAGACGGCGAGCTTCCAGTGGTTGTTCGGGTCGCTCGCGTTGGCGGTCGCCGATCCATCGAAGCTGAATTCGAACCGACCCGGGAGCTCCTTGGCCAGCTCGAACTCCACACCCAGGTCGCCGAGATCGCTAGTCGTGCTGTCGCCCTGGGCGATCTTCGGCTTGATCGACCGCTTCCAAGGCTTCGGTTTCCCGCTCTCGAATTCTGCGCAGGAAACCTGGCCCTCGAGCTGTCGGAATTCGACCTCACCTTCCAGGTCGCGGAAATGGATCGTATAAGTTCGCTCGCACGTCACGTCCACTCCAAGGAACCGCACACCTCGCCCCGGTCGAGCCAGCCATAGCACCGGCTGCGGCAGTTCGACCTCGACCCCCGTTTCACTTTCGACCAGGTTGTACGCAGTGACGTCGAGAAGGATGGCAGCAGGAAAGCTGTCGGCGATCGCGACGTTGATCTGGTACAGGCCATCCCTGTACTGCATGGCCTCGGCATCCGTGATCCCCTGGGCAGGGACGGCCTGCGCGGACACGAAGAACGTGACAGCTGCTGCTGCGAGACCCCTGAGCCGCATGGTAGGATACCCTCCAGTTGTTTGCCAGTCGGATCAGCGAGAGCCGAGGGCGGTTTACGCTCTTTTGTCCACCACCCTCAGGTGTATTCGGCAATCTCGTTGGCCAGCGCGCCTATCGATACACCCCGGTCGAAGATCGTCCCGTCGCTGGGAGAAAGGAACGGTTCGGTACCGCCGGTTAGCTGCTGCAACTCGTCCCGCATCCGCTCGAAGAGGGCTTGCTTCTTGAACTCCGGATCATCGGAGAGTTCCTGGTCGAACAACGCCAGATCCGGCAATTCGATCTCGGCAATCTCCTCATCCGACAGATTGGGATCCACAGCGTTGACGTCCTTGAACAGCTTGATCAGAGTTCGCTGAACATCCTCACTGGTCATCGCTGGCCTCCTTTCCGCCAGGCGGTATCATCAGGTGCCCGAACGCGCGTTCTGTGGTTGAGGTTGTGCTGGCTTGCCGCCGGCTGCCCGCAGACTGGTCACTCGATTGAGTAAGTCGAACCAGAAAGGCGCCCCGAGTGAGACCGCCAGGACGGTGAGCAGCAGACCGGCGGCCTTTTTCACCCAGCCACCGAGCCCATCGGGCGCCTCGCTCCAGCCGAGTCCGATCCGCGATTGCTGGATCTGCTGCCTGAGCCGATCCAGGTCCTCCGTCGGCGTGGCGGCCGTGTCCGCCGGTTCGGCAGCGGCGAAGCGTTCCGCGCTGGCCACGAGAGCCGCACGCGCCGCCTCATCGCGGAGCAGCGCGCCACCGAGCGCCAGGGTGTCGGCGTTGAGGGCCACGGTCACAGCGAAGGCCAGTGCCAGCAGTATCAGCTGCGCTTTTCGCTTGTACCAGCCCGACACGCGGGCCATGCTGTCGTCGAACCAGTTCTCGACCGATGCACGGAAGGAGATGAGGTTCCCTTCGGCCTGCTCGAGCAGGGTACGAAGCGCTTCTTTGAGTTGTGCGGAATCCAGACCGTCGACTTTCTTTCGCAGCTCGGCGAACCGCTCCGGACCCTCCTGCGGCGATGATAACTCGAGCACGTCCAGCAGAGCGGACCTGAACAAGCGTGACGGGATGTAAGAGGGCTTGCGCTGTCCTTGCTTACGTCCGAGGGCTTTGACCAACGGGTGGTCGTACACCTTCCGTGCGATGTCGACGCCCTCGGGATCGTCGAGCATGTTACGGATGCCCTCCTCCAGGTTCTTGGCCCGCATCCGCAACCAACCTGCCAGCATCTCGTTCAGCGCCGAGCACACCAGGCTGAGTATGAGGTAAATGAACAGCAACCCGATCGCGACTTCCACTATCGCCGAACCGAACATCGGACACCTCCCGTTCCAGAATCGGTATCGCTTCGCCGCCGGTTACAGCCCGCTCCAACCCCTATCGGTGACCTTGAGCCACGCCTGGTTCCGGAATCGATAGGTGGAGCACACCTTCTCCCAGGTCCACAGATCGTCCCGTTCCCACCAGTTCTCGGGAGGTCTTCCCTCCAGATCGCGAAGATTGCCGATCTTCCTGAACCCCACGCCGTCGAGGTTATAGGAGCTGTTCGACTCCAGGGTGAGGACGCGGTCGGTTTCCGCATGATGGTCGACGATCAAAAAGGTGTGGCCACCCCGCCACTGGTGTCGCCACCCCTGCACGATCGTCCAGGGGTGCGGGGGCGCGTCCGGTTCCGAGACCGGCAGAGCCAGCTCCGTCTCGACCGCAGCTGTGACGGGCGAGTAGAAATCGTCGGCAGAGAAGATCATCATCTGGCCGTGCCGCTCGGCGTCCCATTCGAGGTCGGTCGCATCGGCCCACGCGCGTACGAGCAGCGCCTCGACGAAGGTGCAGCAGTTGTTCGTGGCGGGTGGCGCGACGGGAATGCGGACGCCGGGGAGCTCGAACGGATAGCGCGCCTCGTCGAGGTCGTAAGTGAAGTCGTGGAATCGGGGCAAGAGATCGACCAGGGCCTGTTCCGGAAGCGCCCTGGGGTCGTCCTCGAACGACCGCCGCTCGGTCGAGGTCCGGGGCTGCTCGCTGATGTCCGCGTAACGCTGGCCCTTCCAGCGCGTGCAGATCCAGGTGTCGGAGGCACCCAGCACCGGGGCCGACACCAGCGCGTAGTCAGAATTCTCGTCGGGATGATCCGTACGGTAATCCAGGACCGTATAGCGCCCGGGCTCCAGAAAACCCTCGCGCTGTGATGCCGTGCTCGGCTCGACGAAGCCGGGAAGGCGGACCTTGAGGTCAGCGACTCGCTTGCTCATTCGTGGCTCCCGTTTCTCACCCGACTGCGTGCCGTGGACCGACACCCTCTTTTTGAACACTCCCATCGCTCAGAATATCGGCAGCGAAACGCCCAACAGGGCCCCGGCGTTCGACTCCTGAAGAAAGCCCCACACACGGAGTCGCTTGATCGCCACACCGACGAGGATAGCGGGGTCCTCATCGTCTGTCGCTCCCAAACCGCCCTCGACACTCAGCCAGGGCTCACCGCGGAGCCGCTTGTAGTCCTCGAGCAAACTCTTGTACCCCTCCACGACCTGTTCCAGCTCGACGATGTACTCCCTCTGATGGGCGAGCGTCGTGTCGTAACGGGCGCGGACCAGCTCGTAGGTGGCGAGCAGCGAGTCCTTTATGGCCAGCTTCCGCTCGGCCGACAGCAGATCGGCTTTGACCTTGAGAGATTTACGGGCCATTTCTTCGGTGATCGCCAGCATGACTTCCCCGTCGACCCTCACCAGATAGGACCCGTCCTCGTTCTCCTGAACGACGACCGCGCGAACCGAATCGTCCTGGGCGCACAGCGTCGTGGGCACGACGGCCCCCGATAAACACAGGCCAACAAGTGCGGCGAGCTTCGTCCTGATCATCGTCACCACCTCGCTACGATCCAAACGCACGCCGGAACTCCTCGAATACCTCTTCGGTCGCGAGATCGTCGACCCGGGCCTTCTCCTGTTCGTTCTCCGAGTCGATCTTGAGCATCTCTCTCGCGTGCTCCTCACGCTCCCGCTCGAGCTGCTTTTTCCCTTCCTCCAGCTGCTTCTCGGATATCTCTGTCCTCTCCTTCGCCTGCTCCAGCTTCGCCTCGCGCTGACGCAGCTCACCCTCTTTCCGCTCGATCTCTTTCCGGAGCTTCTCCCTCTTGCTCATCCGCCAGGCGCCCAGGCCGACGACGGCGGCAAGCGCGCCGAGCACCATCGGTAACGTCTTTCTTGTCAGCAGACCCATGCGCCACAGAAGGAACAGCACGACCGCGACGACCAACGCTCCCAGTGCGATAACCAGCTCGTTCAGACCTCCGAGATCAAACACGATACGCCTCCTGTTCTTCTGCTTCTGCTGCGGAATGCTTACCTACAGGTAGCGCGAGGAAGAAACCTCCTCGTCGAAATTTTCGGCGGCTTCCAGATCATCGATCTCCTCGACCCGTCCCGTTCCCTCCAGGTCCATGTGGCTGGGCTGGCGCTTGCTCGCCTTGAAATCCGGGTCGCGGAACAGCCGATAGGTGTGCCCTACGGGGATCTGGTAGCGGAGCGAGGAGACCTTGTCGCCGAAGCCCTTGCCTTCGACCCTGATCTTCTTGTAGTTACGGATCACCTCGTCCTGTCTCCCCAGAACACTCAGGCGTCTGCCGTGAAACGCCTTGTGCTCGTAGAGATCGACCCAGGCTTCATCGATCGAATCGATCGGAGCGCGCGCCCGGCTCTTGTCCGGCCTGAACTCGACGAAGCGGAGTTCCTTGCTTCGTCTCCAGTGAAAGCCCGAATAGATGCACAACGTGAGGTCGGCCGTTACAAACGCACCGCCCGCCGCATCCATGTTGGAGTACTCCTGGGCGGGCTCGAAGCGCTTCTCGGCCACCCGGGTGATCGCCGGTTCGGCCAGTTTGGGGTTGTCACCGAGCGTCTCCTCGACGAACTCGACCAGCAGCAGGTCGGCGACATCGTCACCCTTCGCGAGTGGTGCCATTTTCGATGTGTTCTCTGTACCCACGAGGAAGAACTTGCCATCCGCCTGCCGAACGAAGTGGATGCCCTGGTAGTCTGCCTCTCTGCCGCCGGTAGGTAGCAGCTTACCGAACGGCCACTCGAGATGCTGCTTACGGAAACCGTCGGCGAAGTCGGTGGACCGAGAGAGGTAGAAGTCCAGCCGCAGAGGGGCGTTCTTCCAGACGGCGCAGATGTAGTGCCCGTTGGGCAGCTTGCACAGCGTGGCGGCACTCGCCATCCCGACTCTCTTCGTACGCTCGATCGTGGTTTCGAAGGAGCGGGGTTTCTCGGGCTCGGACAGGTCGAGGAAGACGATTCGGGATCTCCCGCTCTTCTCGTCCTCGATTGGAACGGCGACGATGTCGCCCAGCACGGAGATTCCGCCGGAGTGCCATAGCTTCTCATCCAGTCGGGCGATAGCTACCAGGCCGTCGCTTTCCGGCGCGTCGTCGTCGAAGAGGATGTTCGAGCCCCAGGCCCCGGTTCGCCGCGAGTCCATGCGAATCACGAACAACTGCGAGGCGGGAGCGACGATGTCTCCCCCCGATAGGACGACGTGCTTGCCGTCGCGGAGACGCCCTATCCCCTGGAAATGGACTCGAGCGCGGTTGTCGCCGTGGTTCTTGTAGGTGTAGCGGTGTCGTGGAAACACACCGCCATCGCGCGCCGCCAGGTAATCGCCGCGCGGCCGAACGCGGGCGAACTGATCGACCACATCTTCTACGTGTGGATTATCATCGACGAAAGGCCGCGAAGCCGCTCGCGGCTTCGCCGGGTCACCCGGATATTTCAACGTACTCCTCCTGGTCCAGGACCTTCGCCCGGCAGCGACGGCACCGCGCCGACGCCACCCGCGATCTGTATTCCTTCAGCCGTCGTCCGCCGGCTCACCGCCGCCAGAGCGCGGCCAGCCCCAGGACGACCTCGTGGTCCCATTCGCTCGCCGTTGGACTCCGGATCATCAGCCACTCGACCGCCAGTCGTGCCCCGAAACCGGCTGGCAACAACACGCCGAGGCCTGCGGTCAGGCCACCGCCGGCGCGCCATGCATCGACATCCGAACCGGAGCCGCTGAGCTCCGTCCGCCGGACCTGGCCCCGGAGCGCCAGCCAGGGCTCCACGTTGGAGATGACCTCGAAGGGAAGTCGTCCGGAGATGCCCGCGGCGAGGCCGAACGGGATGTCCAGCTGGCGCAACTCGGGATCGGCTCCGCCCCCAGACTCGAAGTAAGAGAAGCCCAACTGGACGTCCGCGACGACCAGACTGAACGGGCCTCTGACGTTGTAGGCGAAGGCGCCCGAGAAGGCGAGCTCGTCATCGGCTCCCGCCCCTTCTCGAATCAAGAGACCCAACCCGATGCCGCCGCGCAGCTTCTCGCTCTCCAGCGTCGCGCGCCCGGCCAACATCTGCAGTTGCGAGATGTCCGCCAGGCCCAGGCCGTAGTCGAGAAAGACCGAATATGTGGGATAAGGATCATGAAGCGGCCGGAAGTCGAACGGCAGCGACGGGAACTGTGCTGCGACCGGAGAAGCCAACGGCCCGAGAGCCAGGAGGACAATGGCGAGCACTCGAACCGTTGAGCCTGTCACTCTCGGTGCGATGACCCACGAGCGGGCTCCTGTCACGATTCGCCTCCCTCAAGGATTGGGGACACAAACGTCGAACCTTGACGCACTGTGGCATCCTGGCCCGACCGAACACGCTTCCATCCCGGCGGCGCCGGTGGTTCTAAAGGATCTCCTCGATCGGATACACGTACACCAGATAGAGATAGAAGAACAGCAAGGATATAACCAGAATGATCACACCGAGAACCGATGACTGTACCTTGATCCCCTCTGTCGACACGGCCAGCTCGGTCTCGGCAGCTTCGGATTCGGGGGCTGCGAGATCGCGCCTGAACTGAAGCCAGGAGAAGTAAAGTCCCACCAGCACCAGGAAGATCACCACGGCGAAGATGACGATCGAGGAGTAGAACTGCCATCTGAACACCTGACCGCGATGGTCGAACCCCTGGACCTTGTATTCGTACTGCGCCCGGAGGGCGGCCAGATACGTCTCCGCCGTCGTCGAGTCCAGCGTGGCGAGGACCTGCAACGAGGTTCTCGTCGGCAGAACGGGCGCGAAGCTCGTATCACTGGCTCGCGTCTGGCTCACGAACTGGTTGAGGAGCTCGGCGGCAGATGTGTCCTGTGGGGCCGCCTCTTCCCCCTGCGGCTCGGCTGCCGAAAAGAGCAACGCTGCAATCGCGATTACGACGTTCATCTTCTATCGTCCCTCCATCCCGAACCTCGACTGCATAAGGAGAACGCCGTTATGGTGTCAGTATCGAGAGAGCTTCGAGCCTGAGAAAGATCCGCTCCTGCAGGTTCCTGCCCTCCTCCAAGGTGAGGTAGTTCTCTACCGCCGACTCGTCGTCCACCGCCTGCTTGATGTAATCCAGCAGGCTGGCGTTTACCGCCTCGAGCACCGCCCCGAGATCATCCCGCGCCATAAGCTCCGGCGGCAAGTCGGGGATCTCTTCCCCCTGCACCTCGACACACTGCACCAGCCTCCGGCTGCCATCCGGCATGATGATCGTGTAATTACACTCGCCGATCCGCTGTCTGCGAATCCTGCCGTCGGGGAATCGAATCTCCACCCTGCCATCCTCCAGGAACGTGCGCTCCGGCTCTGCGGCAGGGCTCGGCCGCTCGGCCTGGCGCTCGGGAGTGGCCACCAGCGCTTCGCGCACGATGGGAGTCACCAGCTGCAGTTGTCGCGGGCCCGGGTATTCCACCAGCACGTGGCCGCTGGCCCTGCCACCTCCGAAGTTCACGATCGAGACCTTCCAGTCCCGACCCCGATTCATCTCGGTTTGGCCGACTTTGAATTCAAGAGCCAGCGGGCTGCCGCCATCCTGACGGGCGTAGTACCCCGTCTGGCCCGGTCCATTCAGGATCAGAGCCAGATTGCGCGCCGATCCGGCCCAGATTGCCTGCACCCTGATCCTCCCCTGACGCTGAACGGCAAATTCGACTACCGCCCGATCACCACGCGCCGTATCGACGCTGAAACCCTCTCCCAGTACCGTCTGGGCAAACAGGCTCTGGCTGACAGCCGAGCCTCCCAAACAAAGCAGCGCGGCGATAGCGGCGGCGATACGAGGCAAGCGGGAAAATCTCACTACTTTCATCACAGGCCCTCCGGCACGCAGGTTCGTTCACGCGGACAGATTCCGACTATTACGACTTATCAAATCATGATACGCAGGAAGGGCCTCA
>JAACAK010000096.1:89028-104770 GCA_011774835.1 Candidatus Kutchimonas denitrificans
CCCCATCGCCGCCCTTGTCCTCCTCGGGTTCCTTCTCTTCCACCTGAATGCCCACCTCGGACCATCCGGAGCGAACCGCCTTCTGCTCGAGGCTGCCGTCCCCGAACAGGTCGCCAGCCGTTCCCACGGTGAGATCGGCGACGGCCTGGAAATCCGCTCGCGATGTCATGCGACCGTCGGTGAGCGCGGCGTACCAGACGCGTCCCGCCTTCTCCCATGTACGCCCGCCGATCTCTCGCGCCGTGACGTAGAACGCATGGTTCGGAATGCCTGAATTGATGTGAACGCCGCCGTTGTCGTAATCGACGTTCTTGTAATCATCCATGTGAGCGGGCTGCGGATCCACGCCGAGGACTGGATCGTCATAGGCGGTGCCGGGCGCTTTCATCGACCGTATCCCCTGGCCGTTCACGTTGCCGGTAAAAAGGCCGGCACCGATGAGCCAATCCGCTTCGTCAGCCGTCTGGTTCAGCGTTCGCTGTTTGACCAGGGCGCCGAAGACATCGGCGAACGACTCGTTGAGCGCGCCCGGCTGATTCTCGTAAACCAGGCCGGCGGTGAACTGCACGACGCCGTGCGTGAGCTCGTGGCCGATGATCTCGATCGCCGACGTGAAGCGGTTGAACAGGCGTTCCTCCTCGGGAAGGTCCTCGTCTCCATCGCCGTACACCATCTGCTGGCCGTTCCAGAACGCGTTGTCGTAGCCTTTCCGGTAGTGAACCGTGGAGTCCAGCCTCATGTTCGCGTCGTCCAGCGACTCGCGGCCATAGACATCCTTGAACAGGTCGTAGGTCGCGCCAGCCCCGTCATACGCTTCGTTGACCGCCGGATCATCGACGGCGGGTTCCCCCTCGCCGCGCACTTTCGAACCGGGAAGATCCGTTCCCTGCCGCGCGTTGTAGATGGCCCGTTCCTTCGCAGCGACCTGAACGCGGGCGACCTGGGCCGGCGCTGCCATCAAGGAAACCCTCAGGTGCCGGATTTCTTCCGAGGCCGCTTTAAGGTCGCGCGCGATTCGCCTTTGGCTCTCAGTCCCGTTGCGCTCTATCTCATCGACCATGTGCGGCGGCACGATGCATTGTACTGGATCGATCAGCGTGCACATCACCGTCTCCTTCCATACGACTTCGTTTCACCTGCCGGCTCGGCAGCGCATCGCGGTACACGCACGCACAATGGCACGGCGCCTATTCCCTTCGCGCTCTTCGTGCCAGCCGCTCCAACCGTTCGAGCAGCGGAGACAGCTCAGATGGAGCGTCGATGTCCGAGGTCGTGACCGTGTGCGCTCGCTCAGCGGATTCCACCTTGACCCGGTAGACGAAGGCATCGGCTCCAGAGGGTGTCCCGGTCCGTTCCGGCATCTCGAAGAAACCCGATGCTTCGACCAACTTCTCGATCTCTTCCGCTTCCGCTTCCGGAAGCGTATCGGTGTCGATGGACAAGGACAGGCGCAGGCCCGCCACTCCGCCGCTGCGCTCGAATTCGATCCGCATGGCTTTTACTCCCGCCTCTCTCGCACTCGTTTCATCATCCGCGACGGAACAAGCTGGCCAGCCGGACAGACATATCAGCGTTGCTGCGCAAACGTACCTGGAGACGATCTCACGAAGTTGGCGCTGCGGATTCACATCGGCTCCAGCAGCCTGATTGGACAACGGCTCCGACGGGTCGCCCTACCGCACGCTCCGGCACAGCCGTCCGGCCCTCTGGTCGACTCCGGGCTTCAGACCCTCCATGCGAGATACGCATAGACGGCCGGGGGATTCTCAAACCGGTCAGGTGCAGGGTAACGCATGCAGCTCGAGATCCACCTCCATGCTGGAGGTCGGGACCGCCGGCCGGGGCCGGTCCGTCAGCCGGGCTCGCCAGTGTCCGCCGTCGCTTACGGCTCGAGGTAGTTGGGTATGATCCTGGCCAGCTCCTCCAGTTCGCGGAAGTGGCGCCGCTCACGGGAGGGGACATGCTCGAGCACCCCTCTAAACTCGGCCGGCGCACCTTCCATCTGCGGGGGCTCCGGCCAGACACGCAAGACGAACACGTGGCTCTTGCCCGGTGCCATTAGCTCATGAGTGATCCGGATGGTCACGAACTCGGCCGGTCTGAGCGGTGCAACGCCCACCTCGATGTTGACGAACCCGCGTTCGAAATCAGCTCGCGACGTAGTCCGGCCATCGCACTTGACGTAATACGCCTGTTCGGGTGATGCGCCCTGGAACGCGCCCTGTCTGAACAGGCTGTGCATGAACCTGCCAACGTTCAGTCGGATTTGCGACCAGAGCGACTCATCGTTGGACTCGAAGACCCCCCACCGCGTCCCGCGATGGACGCTCTCCTCGATGAAGAGCGCCAGGCGGCGCACCGACAGGTACTTCCACTGAGATGCCAGGCGGTCGGCGCCGGCCAGCGTACGTGCGCCCCAGGGTACGATCCCCTGGTGAACCTCCCGCAGGCAGTTGACGCCGAACGCATTGAGCCGCGCGTTCTCCTCATCGGTGAGATTGCACGTCAACTCCCGAACACCCCGTAACGAGGCTTCGATCCCGGCCGGCGCCTTCCAGACTCCATGTTGGGCATCGGTACGCGCGATCAGACCCGCCACCGCGCCAGCTGGCGTAAAGGTCTCCAGACGGCCGTCGTTCTCCGGGTCCGCCATGCGCACACGGGGAAAGTAGAGCGCCGCGTTCGGGCTGTCATCCAATCCGAGCGCCGAGAGGTTGTTTGCCCCGGCCTCCGCGGTCGCTGCATCCAACCAGGTTGCGGGAGGATCGACGATCAGAATGGCACGACGCTTTACACAGTAGGCGTGCGCCGCGGCCCACGTTCGCGGATCGGTATCCACCCCGCGTGCCGGCGGCGCGATGCACAGCAGGTTGAACGGATCCGCGTCTTCCAGTGCGTATAACCCCTTCCTGGACGCTTCCAGGTCGGGATGAGCAATCTCGTCATGACCGATCTGTCCCCCGTCGTCACCGTCCCCGTACATATCGATGGGGCCTCCTTCGCTCGGGCGCTCGAGCGGAAGGGGCTCCCCCTCGCGGACTCGGAGCAACGCCCCGCGTGTCTCCAGCACTCCGGTCACGTGTCGGGGCGAATCCGGGTCCACGGAAACGTTGTCGTAGCGCTCTTCACTCTTGACCTCGTTACCGGAATACTCACGGATGATCAGGTTGAACGACTTGTCATCGGTCGGATCCCGGGTGTCGTGATCGACCAACGCCTCGAGCTGGTCCCCCCACGAGCCAGGACTGGACGCTTCCAAGGCGAGCGGGTTACCCAGGGCGGGCAGATCGAGAGTCGCGGCCTTCGCACGATTGTGGACGCGCACGATGACGGCATCGCTGCCACCGTTCGTGAAGAACTGCTGAACGGCATAACCGAGCATGCTGTGCCTGGAGAGTCCTCCGAACTCCGTCTCGAAGTCGGAGAAGTTCTTTATGCGGATAGGAGTGTTCGACGCACCGCGTTCGGCTGCTCCCACGAAAGCGGTGATCGATGTCGACACTCCCGCGATCGTCCGAGCCTGGCTCGGGATCTCTTCGATGTACACGCCCGGATACGTCGGTCCTACTGGCATTCGATGTTCTCCCTCTTGTATCCGTACATCACTGCCCGCGATCGGAGTCTACACTACTCCGAGATGGGCGAAGTAGTCGGCCATCGCCATGATCGTCAGCTGCGGATTCACGCGTGCGGAACTGGAAAAGACGCTGGCATCGCAGACGTAGAGATTGTCGAGCCCGTGAACTCGAAACTGGCTGTCGACCACGCCGACCGAGCGATTGTCGCTCATCGGGTTGCCACCCTGCGGATGTGCCGTGCTGAGCGTGAGATCGTCCGGTTTCTGCACGGTTCGGTCGATGACGGCGCGAAGCTCGTCAGGCTGTGACCCAAACCGATCGCGATCGAGCGGGATATCGACGAAGGTTGCCGGGTACACGGTCTCTGCCCCGGCGGCGAAATAGACCTCGGCCAACCGTGCCATCCCGCGCTTCAACCTGGCCAGATCGTTCGAGTGCATCGTGTAGTCGACGGGGCCGAGCAACTGCCGCAGCAACGACCAGCGTTGGACTCTGGCATCCGGCCGGGTGCCGATCAAGACGCCGGCACAGGCCAGGTGAGGGTAGGCCTTCATTCTCTCGTAATGCGCGTCGAACCAACCGGGGAGCGAACCGGCAAAGACCATCGGTGGATCGAAGTGACATTCGAGCAAGTATTCGCGGCCGTCCACGTAAGCGTTCATCTGCGTGCCATCGAACCCGTTGACGGGCTGCCCGTCGAAGCGGGCGACCATCAGAGTGGCGGCATTGAACGAGAAACGGCTGCCGACATTGCGCTTTATACCGCTCTTCATCAGCAGAACGCTGGATCCGATCGCGCCGCAAGATACGACCACCGCTTCCGCGTCGACGTTCAGCACGCGACCGTCTCTGCGCTCGCAGACGACCGAGGTCGCTCTACGGCCTTTGCGTCGGATCTCCACCGCGTGGCAGTCGACGATGATTCGGGCACCGTGGCGGGCCGCGCGCGGCAGGTAGGTTTCCACCGTCGATAGCTTCCGGCCGTAGGGGCAACCGAAGTTGCAGTAGCCGCACCCCAGACAACGGTCCTTGTTCTTTACGAAGATCCCGTTCGACCAGGATCTCACATCCGGATTTTCCGCGGCGTGGCGCTGCCAGCCGTCCAGCAGAATCGCCGCGTTGCGACCGGCGATCGGGGCGCCGGGCGGGTCGGCGGCATCGAACAACGGCTTGGCACCGATCGTGTCCCTGACTCGGTCGAAGGATCGCAGCAGCGCGGGCTCGTCGATACGCGCCCCGAACTCTCTCCAATCGTCGAGGACATCGGCCGGCAGGTCGAGACAGATCGCGTTGTTGATGGTCGTCGAGCCGCCCAGACACTTTCCCTGCAGAATCACCATGTCCACATCGACGGTGGACTGCAGACCACCCTCCTTGTACAGCTTCGGGACCATCTCCCGTTCTTCGTGCGTGATTTCGGCATAGGGGACATAGGGGCCTTCCTCGAGGAGAACGACGTCCTTTCCCGCCGCGGCCAGCTCGGCTGCCGCCACCGCGCCGCCGGCCCCCGACCCGATGACGCAGACCTCGGCCTGAATCCGTTCCGTCGTCGGGTCCTCCAGCGGGATCGCCGGTCGTTCTACGGGCCGATAGCGGTCGGGCTCGTACTGCGGGCGCTTCTCGACCGGCTGGAAGCCGATACTGGGATGAACGCGTGGATCGCCGTAGTACCCTGTCGCGAACAGGGCACGAATCCTGGCGATATCACGCAGCAGTCCCCGGTTGCGCGGATTCTTCAGACGGTCTTCGAGGAAGCGTTTTCTCTCCGCCGGCTTCATCTTCGAGAACGCGCGCCGGAAGGGCCAGCCGCCGCGCCTCGGCAGCACGTGCTCGATCAGGAAGAGGACCAGCTTCAGGCTGCGCTTGCGACTCGAGTCGATCCGCTCCAGTTGCCGATCGATGTTCCACATCACGTCCCGCGCCGATATGACCTCGTCGCTCCCCTCGATGAACACCTCCGCCAGGGCCCGCACGGTTCGCAACTGGCCCTCGGTCAGAAACTTCGACTGCCGGCCGTATTCGCTCTCGTTGTAGCGCTCCATAACGAAGTAGCCGAGGAAGAACCGGATCGGCCCTATCTCCATGTAGCTCTTGCCGAGCATCAGGTCTCGATTCTCGGGATCCGGGTAAACGAGGTAGTCGACGGTAAATCGAAAGATGTTGGCGAAGAAGTACTCGTCCCACATGTTGTAGTCGACAATCAGACTATTTCGGTACCGGGGCTTCTCGGCCCGAGATCCCGGTACGACGCCGAAGAAAAAGTAGCGTCTCGGGTCGTCATCGCTCGGTTTGGCCACCCAGGGCTCGTCGAATTCGTTCTGCACACAGGGGACGTTGTATCCCCAGGCCTGGTCCGTGGTGACGTCGAGGAAGAAGCCCTTCTTGAACTTGCGCGTGCCCAAGATCTTCGTGGCTGGATTGAGATTCCACCCGCGGAATTCCCACCCGAGAACGTCCGGAATCGTAGGAGCGCTCGAGCGCTCCATGATCCGATCGAGCTCGTTCTTCTCGAGCGTCGAGAGCGACTCGAATGTGTGTCGATGGGCTTCGTCGTGGGGCATAGCGGGTCTCTCCCTGTGCGACGAGGATCGCTCGACCGATAGTCTGGCCTCAACCGGACCATCGAAGCATCCGGGGAAGCGGCTCACGCAATAGGAACGCCCCCGGGCCGTCTTCTTTCTCACGGGCAGCGATGCCGGCCGAACAGCACCGGTGTGTGGGACCTGCTCGTGGACGGGTGGGGATTAAGGCGTCGCGTGGCCTGCCGCTCGAGCGTCCCGGTCGGCAGGGTGCGCGGTGGTGCCAGCTCCGATCAGCGGCCCGGCAGGATCAGAGCTCCCCTAACCCGTCCACCGGGTAAGGAGCTGCTCCTCGGTGATCGGATCCTTTCCAAACTTCGTGCCCTCGGAACCATAGACCTGCCTCAGGATCTCCGCCGCTTCCCGAGCGACGGCCAGGTAATGACTTCGCGGGTCCGTCACTTTTTTTCCGGCTGGGCCGCTGATCGGAGTGCCGGTGAGCATCGCGTTCTCCGCCTCTCTCGCGGCATCCACTTTGGCGTTCAGTTTCTCCATCGAGTTCGGCGTGACCGCCTTGGCCCCGATATAGACGACATTGCTGAGCCCCAGCAGGGCGAGCAAGTTCGGCGGGATCGTGAAGGTGGCGAGCTGAGTCTGATCGCTCGTGAGCAGGGCGAGGGCGACGACCGCACTGACGGTGACCAGCTGGAACTTGTAGATGTCAAAGTCGTTCTCGCCGCTTTTCAGCAGGTCTCCCCAGCGCGCCTTCTTCGGATCGGCCTTCTGATCGGTGCCTTTCTCGAAGGCGGTCAGCCAGCCGCGCTCGCGCAGCCAGGTCCAGTTCTCTATGCTGAGCCGTTTCTTCGCCACCGCAGCCAGCTTGGAGCCACCGGCGCCGCCGGCGCTGATCCCGAGNNAGTAGACCGACGACCAGCAAGGTGAAAGCGAAGATCTGGAACTGCGAGAGGCTCGCCCTACCGAACTGCCCCGACGTCAAGTAGACCGGATTGAAGGCCGCCCGGTGTGCATCGCGCCTGAGCGTGAGTCCGGCGAGCAGATAGAATATCCCGACACCGGCAATTGCACCTGCCAGCGCGAAGGGCCGGTTACTCACGGTCACGGTTCGGGAAAGGACAAGGGACGGAGACCACGCCTCGACTTCACCGGCCGGTCGGTCCTCCGACGCGAGGGTGATGTCGGCGGCCACGCTGTCCGGCGCCTGCGTCATGTCGAGGACCGAACGATCTTCGGCCGTGGTCGGCACGAACCCGAGCAACACGAGCTGGCGCTCGCGCGGAAAGCCAAAGCTGATGTCCGGGACCCTGAAGGTGATGGCCGTGGTTCCCGCCTCCTGACCCACGCCAGGCCCGGCCGCGAGCACCCCGGTCACGGCGCCGTCCTCGACGAATCCAATGCAGTAGACCATACGCTCGGTATCCGGCGGCAGATGCACCCGAACCTCGTCGCCATCTGGCAGGAACACGAGATCCTCGCTCAGCTCCAGTTCGCGTTGCGCTCGATCCGCCGCCGCCTTGAGCCCTGCAGCATCCACCGCCTGACAGGCACGCGGAACCTGAATCGTCTGTGGCGGCGACGTCGCCAAACCGGATTCGGCGCCGGCCAAGACGAGAAGACAGCTGCCGGCGAGCCAGGTCAAATGCGAGTTCGTAAGCAGCATCGGCTATCTCCTCCCAAGAGGAAAACGATTACATCGCGGGTCTATTTTCGCCGGCGGACAGCCGTCGGGTCAGGCTGCTCGCCGCTGGTGGGCGAATATAGCTCGGTGGATTCGGCCTTCACAGCGATCCGCCAGTGCCGCGAGCTACGAGCCCGGTTGTGATGAATACATTCTGTGAGCCTGAGAGCGCCCCTACGATCCTCCATCAGCAAAGCGGAGCGCGGATCCCGAGCGGTCGATCTGAAACCATCTACTAGTCGGGCACATCGGCGAACGGGTCCGGTGCGTCCAGATCGACCTCGAGGGTCCGGCCCAGCGCCTCGCCGGTCCGATCGATCGAGAATTCGGCCCAGAGCGGCAGGTGGTCGGACACTCGCCAGGACTTTTGAAAGAGCGAGAGCTCGCGGAAGACGGCATTGCCGAACTCGATCGTTCCCGCCCGGCCCGTATGCTGGATCTCGATCTGTCCCATGAACCAGCCGATCTGGTCGTAGTGCTTGGCGGCTCTGTCATAGATGGTGGTTCGCGCATCCCGGATCGCGGCCGGCACGTTCAGGCCGGTGGAGGTGAACACCTCGAATCGCGGATCCCCGCGTCGATCGATGTTGAAATCGCCGAGGACCATGAGATCCCGGTGATAACGGTCCTCGTCGCTCCCCCACTCCGCCAGCCACTCGGCGATCGCCCGCAGCTCGCCCTCGCGGTCCTCGGGGACGTCACCATACAGGACGTGCAGCGTCACCAGCACGAACTCCTCCTCGGCCGCCCTGAAGGAGACGGCATACGGCGTCCGGGCGAATTGCCGGCTGGGATCGCCCCCGGCCATGGGCGGCAGGACGAGCTCCGCCGCCAGGCCCGACGGCTGGACCCGACGCCGGTCGTACACGAACGACAGGCGCTCCGAGTTTCCCTCGTCCCCACGTGTGACGTCGGAAACCACCAGGCCCCAATCCGGGCCGAGCCAATCGAGCAACGTGCGGATCCCCCGCAGGTCGCGCCGCACCTCCTGGATGGCCACCACGTCGAACAGCCGGATGATCTCAGCGATGTGCGCCAGGCCGCGGAGGTTCCGCTTCGGTGACCCGGGGTTCTCGTCGAAGGACGGGTGCACGGGCCCGAAGCTCCGAATATTCCAGCTGGCGATCAGCAGGTTGCGATCGGCCACCTTGGCCGGAACACCGGCGGCATCGATTCGACGGCGCAGGCGGACGATCTCTTCGGCAAGGGCCGGCGGATAGTTTTCGTAGTTCACCCCGGGCGACACCTTACAGTCATGTTGGAGTAGTCGAGCGTGGCTCCTCAGTCTCCTCGGCTAATCGACCTGAAGTGTCAGCGACAGGTGTCCATCCCTGATGCGAAGCTGATACGTGTAGCGACCCGGGGCCAGCAGAGTTTCTCCGACATAGTCGATCGGTTCCAGCAAGTACGTTTCGTCGCCTGCGAACGCCTCCACATGGGCATACCGGTAAGCCTGCGAAACGCCACGATACTCGCTGACGCCTCCCTGCGGTACGCGGCCGTAGCGCTCGACCTGCTCCGGGAAGGTTACCACGACACTGTCGAAGTCGACGCTGCTGAGGTTCGCGAGACGAATTCGAGGTCGGGTTTCATCTTGATTCGCACCCGTTTCCGCCGCCGTCGCGTCATCTTGCTCGCGCTGATCTGCCGCGCGCGGCCCGCTACACGCCATCAAGAGAACGCAGGAGATCGAAATGAATTGCACCGCAATCACCTTCTTACGCATCGGCTCTTTCTCTCTCTCTGCGCTCCTACGATTCCAATCACGAGCGCTCTGGCTCGTTCGGCCAGCCGCCGCCAGCCCGGCACGGGCGTCAGGGCAAGACGCTGTTGAGGACGCCGGCTATGTTGCCGTCGTTCGCGTCCGAAAAGAACGGCGCGCGTGTGGTCGGCCCTCCGGCTCCACCACCTGGCATGATGGAAATACCGCAGATGTCCCAAATAATGAAGGTGGTGCAGCCATCGGTGACGCCATCTCCGTGAGTTCCACCCAGCAGATGCCCGACCTCATGCGCCATCACTATCCAGCGCGTCTTCAACGACTGCCCGCTGCGACCTTCGCCGAAGGCGTGGTTCTTGCCAGCGCCGCTACCGAAGCCCGAGCTGTTCCCGATCCCCGCCGCTTTGCCATATAGACCCGCCACATTATAGCCAACAAACAGGTAATGCACCTCCGTGTCCGCTACCGGGTTCAGCAGAAAGTAATTGGGATCGGTGATCTCCGCGATCAGGTCATCTCCATCGGTCGTGGTCGGCCCTCCACTAACCCACACCTCCTGCCCCTTTATCTCCAGGTCGAGCCCCCAGTTCGAGTTGTTCGGTGACTCGGCGCTCAAAGGCTCGAGGAACCCGTACACCACCGATACGGTATTGAACACTTCCTCCTGGCGCGACCACACCGTGCTCTTGTCGATCTCGTAGAACTCGACGTCACCGTCCAGGACGATGCTCGTCTCTTTGAAAGCGGTCTCAGCCGAGAGGCTGGCCAGCCGGGCGGGAATCGGCCGGGACATGTCGGCGGGACCAAGGCCGACCACCTCCGGCTCCTCACCCTCCCCGAACTCGGTCACCTCGGTGCCGGTCACATTGTAGATGATGTGGAGTCCCGGGTTCTGCCGGCCACCAATGATCATGTCGACCGGTTCGAAAAAGGTCAGGCCGAGTCGCTCGTGGACCAGGATGCCGCCTACCATCGTCCGCCCCTCGTCCAGAATCGTCAACGAGCCACAGCCGCTGAACTGTTCCCGCGTCCTGACACACTGCCCGATGCGATAGTTCTGCTCGGGTGGCAGAGCGACCCGATCGACCTCTTCCGCGCCGGTCCGCAACGCGCCCTCGACCAAGCCATCCGCCCGGAGTTGCACCTGCTGCGCCGGCAATTCGAGCTCGACGATCTGATTCTCCGGGTCGGCCAGCGGCAGGACGATGGTCCCAGTTTCCAGCCCCTGGACCAACGCCTCCATGTCTAGCTCGACGATTTCGAAGCGGGTAACGTCGCCCCTGAGAGCTTCGGCCACCTGGTCACGAACCCCCTCCTGAGGCCTCTCACAGGCGGAGACAGACACCGCAAGAATTGACACCGTCAGTGCCAAGCAAATTCGTCTTGCTTGCATCATCGTTCCTCCCCTTCCGACGGAATTTCAGGAGATGGAAATCGTTCAGCCGACTTGCACGGCCAGCGTCCACGCAAGCGCGGGAAGAACCGCCCCTCCTCTGGTAAACGCGCAGACCCAGCCGTTCTTCTCATTCGCGCACCAGACTCGGCCGCCCGATCCCCAGTTCGGGGAAGGGTTCAGGGATCGCCTCCAGACTGCACCACGAACCCCGGAATACCTGCACTTACCTCCCATGGCCCGGTCAGAGATCGCCCGGTAGCGGTAAGGTTGGGCTCCTGCGACTTTCAACACACCAACAAGGAGGAAAACCCGGATGTATACGGTTCTGATCATCGTTCTGCTCCTGGGCGCAGCCGGCCTGTTCTGGCGTGGGATCAAACAAAAGCGGACCGGATCGATCGTGCTCGGCGGGCTCGTTGTAGCCGCCACCATCGGGTTCTTCTCGTTCCTGGGGTTCTGGGGCGAGATGCTCTGGTTCGACGCGGTCGGCTACGGTCGGCGATTCTGGACCGTGATCCAGTGGCAGGTGACGCTGGGACTCGGCGGCGCCGCGCTCGCCGCCTTGCTGGTTCATCTGCTGACCCGCGGCCTGGACAGGAGCCGGCGCGCACTGCGCATCGGCTCCAAGCTGGTCGCCGCCTACGCGGGCGGCCATTGGGGCGTGGCCCATTGGGACACGGTCCTGCTCTACCTGAACCGCGTGACCACCGGGATCGAGGAACCCATCCTGGGACGCGAGACCGGCTTCTACCTGTTCACCCTGCCCCTCTACGAGGCGGTATTCACCTTCTTGATTCTGATCGCGATCATCGCGCTCGTCGTCTGGGGGATCGCTCTGTTCCTGCGGATCGGCGATGAGAGGATCGAGCTGCGGCTCCAGCGGGAAGGGGACGAGGAGCGCACGGGCGGCTATCCCGCCGGGTTCTACTGGAGCGCGGCGGCGTTCCTGGCGGTGCTCGCTTACGGTGCGTACCTGGATCGCTTCCAGCTGCTCTACTCGACGCTGGGCGTCGTGGCCGGACCCGGTTGGACCGATGTCCATGCTCGGCTGCCGGCGTATTGGGTGATGATCGTGCTGCTGCTGGGGGTCGTGGTCCTTCTCGCCGTCCCATCAGCGCGACGGTTCATCACGCGCTTGGCGGGGCGGCTGGGCCTGTCGCCGCCGCTGGTCCGTCTGTCGCCGCTGGCGGCCGCCGCCGCCGTTCCGCTGGTCGCCTGGTTCCTGCTGCTGCTGGTCCTGCCGGGCCTGCTCCAGTGGCTGTATGTAGAGCCCAACGAGATCACGGTCGAGCGGCCGTACATCAGCCACAACATCGAGTTCACGCGTCGGGCCTTCAAGCTGCACGAGGCCGAAGAGCGCGAGTTCCCGGTCTCCGAAACGTTCGCCCAATCGATGGTCGCCCAGAACCGGGGGACGTTCGACAACGTGCGGCTGTGGGATTGGCGGGCGCTTACGTCGGTGTACGAGCAGTTCCAGGAGATCCGGCTGTATTACGAGTTCCACGACGTGGACGTAGACCGATACCGATTCGGCGACGAGTACCGCCAGGTCATGGTGTCGGCCCGGGAGATGGAGCCGACCAACCTGCCGCCCCAGAGCCAGACGTTCGTGAACCAGCGCTTCAAGTACACGCACGGCTACGGCGTGACCCTGACCACCGTCAGCGAGTTCACACCGGAGGGGCTGCCGAACCTGCTGGTGAAGGACATTCCGCCGCAGGCCGCGTACGCCGCCCTCGAAGTCGCGCGGCCGGAGATCTACTACGGCGAGCTCACCGACTCCCACGTCATCGTCGACACCGAAGAGGAGGAGTTCGACTACCCCTCCGGCGAGCAGAACGTATACGCCCACTACTCGGGTGATGGGGGCGTGAGGATTCACAACCTGTGGCGCCGGTTCCTGTTCGGCTGGATCTTCGACGGCACCCGGCTCCTGTTCTCCAGCTATCCCACGCGCGAGAGCCAGATCCTCTATCATCGACAGATCCAGGATCGCGTGCGGACCGTCGCGCCGTTCCTGACCTTCGACGACGACCCCTACGTGGTGCTGGCGAACGGCCAGCTGTACTGGATCGTGGACGCCTACACGACGTCCGAAGACTACCCTTACAGCGAGCCGTTCGCCTCGGGAATCAGCGCCCAATACGATCCGACCCGTGAGCTCTTCCTGAGACCGTTCCGCCTGCGGGGCATCAACTACATCCGCAACTCGGTGAAGGTGGTGGTGGACGCGTTCGATGGCTCGGTCGATCTCTACGTCTTCGATCCCGACGATCCCCTGATCCAGGTCTGGCAGAGGACCTTCCCCGATCTCTTCAAAGACCGCTCCGAGATGCCGCGGGAGCTGGTGAGCCACATTCGCTACCCGGTCGACATGCTGGTCACCCAGGGGCTCATCTACGCCAAGTACCACATGACCGAGCCGGACGTCTTCTACAACCAGGAGGACCTCTGGATGCGGGCCACCGAGAAGTACTACGGCGAAGTGCAGCCGGTGGAGCCGTACTACATCATGTGGGAGCCGACGGCCACCGACGATCTCGAGTTCATCCTGATGCTGCCGTTCACGCCCAAGAACCGGCAGGTGCTGATCGGCTGGATCGCCGGGATGTGCGACGGCGACAACTACGGCCGCTTGCTGGCCTACAAGTTCCCCAAGGAGAAGCGAGTGCTGGGCACGCAGCAGATGGAGACGAAGATCGATCAGGACAGCTACCTGTCGGGCCAGCTGTCGCTATGGGACCAGCGGGGCTCCCGCGTCATCCGCGGCAACGTCCTCGCCATCCCGGTGGAGGAGACCCTGGTCTACGTCGAGCCCATCTACCTGCAGGCGGAGACCGCCGCCTACCCCGAGCTCCGCCTGGTCGCCGTGATGCACAGCGACAACCTGAGCTACGCGCCCACGTTCGAGGAAGCGCTGACCGGGCTGTTCGGCGAGGCGGCGCCGCAGCCGATCGGGCCGGCGACCCGGGCCGGCGCCTCGGTCCAGGAGCTGGCCCAGCGGGCCAGCCAGGCCTTCGACGATTACCTCGAGGCGCTGGGCAGGAAGGATTTCGAAGCGGCGGCCAGCCAACTGGCCAGGCTCCAGGAGACGTTGAGCCAGCTCACCGAGGCGGCGGCACCCACCGCGGCGGCGGACACGTCGGGCACGAGGTGAAGCGCGACTGACCTCCCCCGGCCGTAGGGGTGCCGCCGCGCGGTTGCATTGCAGCCGCCGGGCGGCACCCTCAGCGGCCTCGCCGATCTCATAAGTCTATAAAAATCAACGTTTTGTAGATTCAGGCCTCCCGGCCTGGCGCTTGCCTCCATCGAGCGGGTGAAGTCGGACAGTGAAACCCGTGATACGGAGGAGATCATGCGGCACCAGGCAGACGGAACGGCGACCGGAGCCGTCCGCGGAGGAGACGGCCGGACCTGGCGCATACTGGCGCTGGCGGTCACGGCGGCGTTCTCGCTGCTGGCGGCCCTGGACGGGCTGGCCGCGCAACAGACGGCGGACCCGGCGGAGCGGGCGCAGGCGGCGCTGGAGGCGTGCGCGAGTGCGGCGCAGGAAGGCCGCGAGGAGGCGGCGCGCGAGGCCGCGGACCGGGCCGAGTCGCTCTTCAAAGCCATGGAGGAATCCGGCGATCCGGTGCGCGGGATGACGGGCAGGGCGCAGGTCCTGTCCCGCTGCCGGATAGCGTTCGCCCCCTTCATGCGACAGGGGTCACTGCTGGAAGAATCGAACGAGCTGCTGGAGAAGGCGCTGCAGATGGACCCGAAGGCGGCGGTTCCCCGGTTCACGCTGGCGATGAACCACTATCACACGCCGGCCTTCCTGCGGCGCACCGACGATGCGATCCGCGAATTCGAGCGGCTGCTGGCGGAGCACGGCGACCGCACTGACCTGTCCCTCATCGACGAGGCCCACTTCCGGTTGGGCGAGCTGTACGCGCGGGTCGGCCGACCGGAGAAGGCCCGGGAGGTGTGGAGCCGCGGTGCGCGCCTGTTCCCGGAGAGCAGGGAGCGCTACGCGGAGCGGGCCCGGGAGGAGGGGCTCAAGTTGAGCGAGGACCCGATCGACGCCGAGGCCCGAGTTCCGCGTCCCATACCGTCGGACACCGCGATCCGCTTCGAGGACCGGCTGTTCACGGTCGAGCCCCTGGTGGTGGAGGTGGGCAGCTACTCGGTGGCCGACCCGCACACGGCGACGCAGCTCACGCAGATGGATGTCTACACCATGCCGGGCGGTACGGCGGATGTGCTGCAGACGTTCCAAACGATGCCCGGCGTGACCCGCGCCACGGAAGGGAGCGACCTGTACGTACGGGGCGGCGACCCGGAGGAGTCGCCCGTCTACGTGGACGGGGCGCGCCTCTTCTATCCCGGGAAGTTCGAGACGCTGAACGGCAGCGTGTTCGGCGTGCTGGATCCGTCGGTGCTGCGCCGGGCGTACTTCAGCGCCGGCGGCTTCTCGGCCCGTTACGGCAACGCCCTGTCCGGCGTGGTGGACCTGGAGACGGAGGGGCGTCCGAGGGAGGCCCGATGGCGTGCCGGGCTGAACCTGGCGTCGTTGGGGGGAACGGTATGGCATCCGCTGGGCGGCCGGACCGGCGTCTGGGGGACGGCCATGGTAACGCAGACCGAAGCGCTCCTCGCCACGCACGGCCGGCGCGAGGACTATCCCGAGGCGCCGGCTTCGGTCCAGGGGATGGCGGGCTTCGCCTTCGAGCCGCGGGAGGGCTCCCGGCTGCAGGCCACGGCCCTCGCCGAAAGCGACGAGACCACGGCGCGGGTGGACGCCCACGGCTACAGCGGCGCGTTCACCAGCAGCGGTGTGACGCGGCTGGCCAC
>JAACAK010000096.1:104917-109679 GCA_011774835.1 Candidatus Kutchimonas denitrificans
GCCCGGTGCGCCGTCGGAAGCGCTGGACGAGATCGGCGACGCGACGAACCACGCCGGCGGGTACGTGGAGTCCGAGCTCCGGCTCACGACGGCGTTGGCGCTGGTGGCGGGCCTGCGGCTCGACCAACTGCCGGGTGGAACGGGTCTCACTTTGGACCCGCGGGCGGCGCTGGCCTATCGACTCGACGACTGGACCGTCCGGCTGGGCGGCGGCCTGTATCACCAGGGGCCGTGGCGCGTCCGGTACGACCTGCCGGACTCGGGCACGCCGTCGGCGATCCCCACCGAGGCGCGGCACCTGGCGGTCGGCGTCCAGCGGGAGGGGCGGCCGGGGTTCCGGGCCGAGGCGTTTCTGAAAGACTACGACGACTACGTGCCTCGCGGCGACGGGCCCGCGGCGCTGGCGGGCCGGGCCCGGGGCATCGATGTGCTGCTCGACTTGAGGGGCGCCAGCGCGCTGGAAGGTTGGGTCTCGTATTCGCTCCTGGACAGCAAGCTGGACCTGGGCGGCTGCCTGTGCGTCCCGTCGGCGGTGGACGTGACGCACACGCTGACAGGTGTGGGACGGCTGGCGTTGGGCACCGCCTGGGAGCTGGGCGCCACCGCTCGCTACGCGACGGGTAAGCCGTACACGCCGGTGACCGGCCCCGCGGCCGACGGGCAGGGACCGGAGTACGGCCCGGTGCACAGCGACCGGCTGCCCGACTACTTCCGGCTGGACGCGCGGCTGACCCGACTCCTGCCGGCTGCCGGCGGCATGTTCGTCGTCTACCTGGAGGCGCTGAACCTGCTGGATCGGGCCAACGTCATGGCCTATACTTGGGACGAGACCTACCAAGACCGTCGCGCCGTGGGATCGTTCTTCGCCGACCGGACGCTCGTGCTGGGTGTGGAGGCGCAATTCTGATGCAGGATCCGCTCGTCGCCGTCATCTCGTTCTTCGCGCTGGGCGCGAACCTGCTGGGCGGTGCGCTCCTGCTGCTGTTCAATCCGCGCAACCGGGAGGTCCGCTGGTTCTCCGCGTTCCAGCTGGCGATCGTGGGCTGGCTGCTGGCCCAGGGCGTCACGGCCGTGCAGGGCGCCACGCCGCTCTGGGCGGCGGTTCACTCGGTATCGGTCACATTGCTCCCCGGGCTCTTCCTGGCCACCGCGCTGCTGGACGATCCCGAGCGATCGGTGCGCTACAGCGTGTGGGCCGCGGCGGCGGCCGTCCTGATGATCCCCTTCGGGCTGACCGCGATGCTCGACTGGCTCAGGGTCCCGGGCGGAGATCCCGTCTACTGGATCTGGCACGCGGGGGGCTGGACCGGCGGCGCGATCGCCCTGTTCCGCAGCAGCCGGCGCCGGCGGAAGGCGGCGCCACCGCCGCTGCCGGACCGGGCGCTGGTCGTGGCGCTCACGCTGGTGGCACCGCTGGCCATCGCGCTGGCGTTCATCGTGGGCGCCGAAACGTTCTTCCGCTACGCCATGCCGCTGATCACCGTCGGCATCCAGCTGATGATCTTCGTGGGCGTGACCCGGATGCGGTTCTACGACATCGAGATCCGGGCCAGCCGCAGCGGCGGCCTGGCCGTGCAGGCGGCCGAGACCGAGCGGCTGGCCGTGCTGGGCGAGCTGGCGGCGACCGTCGCCCACGAGGTCCGCAACCCGCTGACCGGGGTGCGCTCGCTGGCGCAGCAGATCGCCGACAAGGACGTCGACGAGGCGCGCCGCCGGCGTTACGCCGGCGTAATCCTGGAGGAGGTCGGGCGCGTCGAGCGCATCGTCAGCAACCTCCTCGGCGTCTCCCGGCGGACGGCGCCTGCCGATTGGCACGAGGGGCCGACCGACCTCGACGGGCTCTTCGACGACCTGCGGCTGCTGACCGCGTCGCCGGCCCGGAAGGCCGGCGTGACCGTCCGGGCCGACCCGCAGGGTCTCACCGTCTCCGCTCCCCGAGAGCCCCTCGCCCAGGCACTCCTCAACCTGCTGCTGAACGCCATCCGCCACGTGCCGCCCGGCGGCACGGTGGAGCTGCTGGCTCGGGCGGACGGATCCGCCGCGACGATCCTGGTCCGTGACGACGGCCCGGGCGTTCCGGCGGAAGAACGGTCGCGCATTTTCGAGCCGTTCCGCACTCTGGGCGACGGGACGGGGCTGGGGCTCAGCGTGGTCCGCCGGATCTGCCATGACCTCGGCTGGTCGGTGACCATCGGCGACGCGCCGGGCGGCGGCGCGGAGTTCCGGATCGAGATCCCGGCCACGGGCGCGGAGGAGAAAGCGGGGTCGAACGCGTGAAGATCCTGATCGTGGACGACGAGCGGGCCGTCCGCTACTCGCTCACCGAGCTGCTGGAGGCGCGCGGGCACGACGTCCGCGCGGTCGAGCACGCGCCGGCGGCGCTGGCGGCGCTGGAGGCGGAGCCGGCCGACCTGGTCCTGTCCGACCTCGCCATGCCCGCCATGGACGGGCTGCAGCTTCTCGACGAGGTGCAGGCGCGGCTCCCCGACGCGGTCTTCGTCCTGATGACGGCCCACGGCGACGAGCGCACCGCGGTGGGTGCGCTGAAGCGCGGCGCGTACGATTACGTGCCCAAGCCGTTCGACAACGACGAGATCGAAGCGATCGTCGATCGGGTCCGCGAACGGCTGGCGCTCATCGCCGAGAACCAGCGGCTGCGGGAGGAGCTGGCGGACCGGGTGGGCCCGCTGATCGGCGACGCCCCCGCCATGCGCGAGGTCTACCGGACCATCCGACGCGCCGCGCCCACCGACGCCACCGTGCTGATCACCGGCGAGAGCGGGACCGGCAAGGAGCTGGTGGCCCGGGCGCTCCACGACGCCAGCCGCCGCGCCGGCCGGCCCTTCGTCGCGCTCAACTGCGCCGCCCTGCCCGCCGAGCTGCTGGAGAGCGAGCTGTTCGGGCACGTGAAGGGCGCCTTCACCGGCGCCGACCGCGACAAGGAGGGGCTGTTCGAGGCCGCGGACGGCGGCACGCTGTTCCTCGATGAGGTGGGAGATCTCGCGCCGGCGGCCCAGGCCAAGCTGCTCCGGGCCCTCGAGGAGCGCGCCGTGATCCGGGTCGGCGACACCCGGACGCGGAAGGTCGATGTGCGGTTGATCGCCGCCACCAACCGCCGGCTGGAAGAGCTGGCCGACGCTGACGCGTTCCGCGAGGACCTGCTCTATCGTCTGCGCGTGGTGACGATCGAGATGCCGCCGCTCCGGGAGCGGCGCGCCGACATCATCCCGCTGGCCATCCACTTCCTGGCGGAGCTGGGCGAACGGCACGGACGCGCCGTGCGCGATCTGGCCGAGGACGCCCGCGGGGCTCTGATCGCCTACGACTGGCCCGGCAACGTGCGGGAGCTTCGCAACGCGGTCGAGCGCGCCGTCGTCCTGGCCGAGGGCGACCGGATCACCGCCGCGGACCTGCCGGGTCACATCACCGGCCGGCCCGGCCCGCTACGCCCCGGCGAGGCGGTGCTGGCCGGCCTGTCCTACGCGGAGGCGAAGGCCCGGGCCATCGAGACGTTCGAGCGCGGTTTCCTGGAGGCGGCGCTGGAGCGCCACGACGGCAACATCTCCGCCACCGCCCGCGCCCTGGGGCTCCATCGGCAAAGCCTGCAGAAGATGCTGAAGCGGATCGAGGACGACTGAGGTAAGGTCGCGACTGGGGTTTCCTCGACCTGTCGAAACCGATTACCGGACGACACGACCGATTCGTTGAACGCTATGGGCGGCTCGAGCTTGCAACCCGCGGTTCGCGGACGCGGAACCCATCGAGGACCGGCGCGGTATCACCGTCTTCGGTCATAACGAAACTCCCCAAGCACAGGACTCAAATGTTACGCACGCTCGCACTCACCGCATGCATGCTGCTGGCGACAACGGATCTGGCCGCCCAGGCGGAGGAGGGATCCTCCCAGAGCTCGCCCGATGCCGCCTACTACGATTTCTGGCCCGGTACGTGGTACCGCATCGTTGACGGTGTGGTCGATACGACGAGCACCCGGTTCCACGTCGTTCGCAGCGTGCACCGAGCGGCGTTCGAAGAAACGTGGCGGCTGGTCATCGATTCGGCCACCACGATCAACGCCCGGGCGCTGCGGGCGTGGGATCCCGGCTCGGAACGCTGGCAGTACGTCTGGATCAGCGCTGGCGGTCTGTTTCAAATATGGGAAGGCCGTAAGGTCGGTGAAGACTGGTATATCTACCACGAGTTCGAGATCGAGGGCGAACGCGTACTGTCACGTCAGGCATGGATCCCGGTCGGGCCCGACCGCCTCGTCCGAATCAGCGAGCATTCGTCTGACGGCGGTCAAACATGGCACGTGCGGTTTCGGGAAGAGTACGCGCGTATCTCCAATTGAAGAGGTGCTCGCGGCACGAACGCGGTAGCGCTGGACGACGCGCTCTGCCCATCGAGCTCGACTTCGATCTTTGTCGGCCGGACAGGCCCAGCAGCGCGAGGCCCAGCCCCTGCGCCACGATCATCTTACGCACCTGGCCGACGCGCGCACCCAGGGCCAATCGGACCCCGATCTCATGGCTACGCTGACTCACCACGTACGAGAGCACACCGTATAATCCAACCGCGGCCAGTAGCAGGGCCAGAGTCTGCAGAAGATGAAGCGAATCCAGAACGACTGAAGCGCGATCGCGTACGCTGGTTGGAACTAGGTGGCCGCCGCCTCAACCGTACGCTCACCCAGCTTCAGTCCGTAGAACGCGCCGATGGCGCCCAAGACGAACACGGCAGCCTCGTTGAACAGACCGAGCTG
>JAACAK010000041.1:0-23044 GCA_011774835.1 Candidatus Kutchimonas denitrificans
ATGGTGACCCACGATCCGCGCTACGCGCACCACGCGGGCCGTACGGTCAACCTGTTCGACGGCCAGATCGTCAGCGAGTCGAACGGCGCCCAGGTGAAAGAGAAGCTCGAGCAGCTCCAGGAGAGCGGGTTCGACACGTAACCGACAGGAAGCCATGGGATGTTTCGCGGGCGCCGTGGTCCGTGGCGGATCACGGCGCGGTCGCGTTCGAGCCCGGGCCCTACATTCTGACGCGGGGCCGCACCGCCGACAGGCCCCCGTCGACGCCGAGCACCTGACCGGTAACCCAGTCCGCCGCCGGACTCAGCAGCCAGGCGATCGCCGCGGCGATGTCGGACGGCTGGCCCAACCGACCGGCGGCATGCATCGCGATGGAAGCCCGCTCCGCCACCTCGTTGGCCGTGATCTCCGCCGTGGCCAGGGTCCTCACCATGCCCGGCGCGACGGCGTTGACGCGGAGGCCCGAGCTGGCGTACGTCGCCGCGGCCGCGCGCGCCAGCCCGATCACCCCCGCCTTGGCGGCGGCGATGGCCTCGTGGTTGGCCAGCCCCACGCTGGCGGCGGCCGAAGAGACCAGCACGATCGAGCCGCCCGACTTGCGCATCCGCTTCGCTCCAGCCCGAACGGCGGCGAACGCGGTTGTCAGGTTGAGGGCCAGGGTCCCGTCCCATTCGTCGTCGCCGGTCAGGTGTGCGGGCTTGAGCAGGATCGAGCCCACGCAGTTGACGATGCCATCGATCTGGCCGTAAGCGTCGAGAGCCTCCCCCACGCAGGTATCGACCTCGTCCAGCGACCGGGCATCGAGAGTAAACGGCCGGGCGTCGAGCTCCGCGGCGAGGTCGTCGAGCCGCTCGCTCGGCGGCGCGGCGACCACCAGCCGCGCTCCCTGCCCCGACAGCAGCCGCGCGGTCTCGGATCCGATGCCACCGCTGGCCCCGAGAATCACGTACACGCGACCTCCCGATCCGCTCTTCCCGCCGTTCCTGTCTATCGTCATCATCGTAAATCATCCTTTCTATCTCGAGGCATCGCAGCCGCGCCGCGAGCGCCGCCGGCACCGAGGTCCTCCATCACCGCTTCCGCGGCGCGGCGGCCCGACCGCAGGCTGCTCTGAAGCGACGGCCCCTCCCAGTGATCACCGCACACATAGATCCCACGACCCACCCGTGGGTCGCGAAAGTTCGTCCGCCCCGACATGACCGGCAACGCGTGCGCGATCCGGTACGTCCGCAGATGCTGCCAGCGGCGAACGGCGCTGCCAAACCAACCCTCCAGCTGAGCCCGGACCGCCACGTCGAGCTGCGGGTCGCCGACTGGGGGCAGACCGATGACGCTGGCGGAGACCAGCGCGGCACCTGGCGGCGCGTAGCCGGGCGCGACCTGACTGGGAACACAGAGATTGTTGACGGGGCCCGCGCGGTCTCCGTCGAGGATCAAGACGGGCTCCGCGAACGGCGGCTCTTCCGCCGCGTAGTACACGCAGGTCACCGAGCGGGCGCCAGGCGCCTCGAGCCGCGGCAACAGAGTGGCCGACGCGGCGCCATCGCAGGCCACGACGACGGCCCGCGCATCGACGCGCCGGCCGGTCCACGTGACGACCCCTCCCCCTTCGACGCGAGCCACGGCGCTTTGGGTCTCTACGGTTTCCGGCTCGAGCCGGGCCGCCAGCTGCTCGGCGATGGCGCCCATGCCCCTGGCGGGCAGAGCTGCATCGCCGACAGCGAACATGCGAAAGACGAATTCGAAGAAGCGGCTCGATGTCGCCAGTTCGTTTTCCAGAAAGACGCCGGCGAAAAACGGGCGGAAGAAACGATCGATCATCGACGAGGTAAAGCCTTCGCCTTTCAGCGCCTCCAGGGTCGTGCTTGCGCCCTGACGGTTGCCGGCGCTAGCTCCCCGCAAGAGACGGTGCCGCAACCGTGCCATTCGCAGCTTGTCCCCCAGAGTGCCCACCGGTGCGGCCAGCGTCGCCGGCAACTGGCCGGGCCGACGCCAGGGATCGACGACGCGGTGAAAGGCCCCGTCGACCCGGACCCGAGCGCCCGGCTCGAAGGCGCGCAGGTCGAGAGACCCGTAGTCGAGGACCCGCTTTGCTTCGGGATACGCCGTGAGCAGAACCTGGAACCCACGGTCGAGCAGAAAGCCGTCGACCGCGTCGGTCCGGACCCGGCCACCCACGGCATCGGAAGCCTCCAGCAAGCGGACCGTCAGCCCGTTTCGCTGCAGGTGAACGGCGCACGCCAGACCCGCCAGGCCGCCGCCCACGACCACCACATCGAGGTCCGAACCTCTCATCGTCGTCATTCCCACACCGACATTCTCCCGTAAGGAAAGGGGAGGCGGCCGTCCGACCTCCTCCCCCGTTGGAACCCTTCGTTCTAGCTGCCCGGACGAACCCTGTTGACGGCGTCTGTATTGCTTGACACCGCTTGCCTCATCGCTGCCTGCCTCTTCGTCGCCCGGGCAGCGTCTCCGGATGATCTATGACTTCAACTCAGCTATTCTGGCTCGTGCTGTAGTCACCGGCACGAGCCGCCCCACACCTTACTTGTCGTTCGGGAGCACGACGCTGTCGATCACGTGGATCACGCCATTGCTCGCCGGTATGTCGGTCTTGATGATCTGCGCACCGTCGACGTACGCCTTACCATCCTTCATCTTCACGCTCAGCGCGCTACCCTCCGCCGTGTCCAGCCGATTCCGCGTAACGACGTCCTCAGCCATGTACTTGCCCGGAACGACGTGGTACTTGAGGATCGCCGCCAGCTTGTCCCGATTCTCCGGCTTCAGCAGCTCCTCGACCGTGCCGGCCGGCAGCTTCGCGAACGCGTCGTCCGTCGGCGCGAAGACCGTGAACGGACCGTCGCTCTGGAGCACCTCGACCAGACCCGCGGCCCTGGCCGCCGCCAGCAGCGTGTTGAACTGTCCGGCCGCCGCCGCCATCTCGACGATATCTTTGTCGTAGTCCCGCGAGGACATGTACTGGGCTTGCGCCGGCAGGCTCAAGACCGCCAGGGCGGCGACGCCTGCGATAGCGCTGGTGATCATCTTCGTCATCTCGTTTCTCCTTCGGTTTCGTCCGTTGTCCGTAAACCGGGCCGGAAGCCTCTTGGCGGGCGGCCATTGCGGCCCGGCAGGCCGCCGCTCTCCAACTCACGCGGAACAAGCTAAGGGGCGGATGTCAGTTTGTCAAGACGTTGTCTATCCACAAATCTTGACAATATATGGACAGATGTGTATCCTTCGGGCGTTATGGAGAGCGGAAACGGAGACCGACACCATGCCAAGCGGCACCCGATTCGGGTCGTCAGCCGCCGCACGGGAATCAGCCGCGACCTCCTGCGAGCGTGGGAGATGCGCTACGGTCTGCTGGAGCCGGAGCGGAGCGACGGCGGTCAGCGGCTGTACTCGGATGCGGATATCGAGCGGCTGCGGCTGGTCCAGCGGGCGCTGCAGGCGGGACGGCGGATCGGCCAGGTGGCCGGTCTGGCGGAGGCGGACCTGGAGCGGCTGGTAGCGGAGGACGAGGAGGCGCGGCGGGGCGAACCGGAGGCGGCTCCGGCCAGGGCGCGGCCGGAGTGGGAGCATCAGAGGTATTTGGACGCCTGCATCGCGGCCGTGCAGCAGTTCGACGATCGGCGTTTGGAGCGTGAGCTGAGCCGGGCGGGCATCGCGTTGGAGGCGCGGGATCTTCTGGATCACGTGCTGGCGCCGCTCCTCATCTGGCTCGGTGAGGGGTGGGTGGCGGGTCGGATTACGCCGGGACACGAGCGGTTGGCGACGGCGGTGATCCGACGCCAGCTGAACGAGCTGACCTCGATGCTGCACGTCGAGGATGGGCCGGTGATGGTGACCACCACCCCGTCGGGCCAACGCCACGAGCTGGGCGCGATGCTCGCCGCGGCGGCCGCGGCCACCGAGGGCTGGCACGTCATCTATTTGGGGGCGGAGCTGCCGGCCGAATCGATCGCGAAGGCAACGGTGGCCACCGGGGCCCGGGCCGTTGCGCTGAGCCTCATCTACCCTCCCGACGATGACGCCAGCCGGTCGGAGCTTCGGGAACTGCGTCGGTTGCTGCCGGCCGGCACGGAAATCATCGTTGGCGGGCGGGCATCGGGTAGCTACGCCACCGTGCTGGAGGAGATCGGAGCGATATGGCTCTCCGAGACAGCTTCGATGCGATCGGCTCTGGATCTCGTGCGAATCTCGGGAAGCGATGAGGACCAATAGAGGGCGAGCCTGCCCACGGAGGGTCGAATAATGGACCAAGTGCCGGACGAGCGGGTCAGGGACTGCAACGGCGCTCCCGTCCGGGCCGACGGGTCGTACGTCCTGTACTGGATGACGGCGTTCAGGCGAACGCGTTGGAATTTCAGCCTGCAGCGGGCGGTGGAATTATCCCGCGAGCTTGGCCAACCGCTGCTGGTGCTGGAGGCGCTGCGTTGCGGTTACCCGTGGGCCAGCGACCGGTTACACCGTTTCGTGATGGAGGGAATGCGCGACAACGCGCGCCAGCTGGACGGCTCGACGGTGCGCTACTACGCCTACCTGGAGGACGCGCGGGGCGCGGGCAGCGGTCTGCTCGAGGCGCTGGCATCCCGCGCCGCCGCCGTGGTGACCGACGACTACCCCGCGTTCTTTTTGCCTCGCATGGTGGCGGCGGCCGGCGAGCGGCTGGACGTGCGGCTGGAAAAGGTCGACTCGAACGGCCTCATCCCGATCCGATCGGTGGAGAAGGTCTACGAGTCGGCCTACGCGTTTCGCCGCTACATACAGAAGCACCTGCGGCCATACCTGTCTTCCTTCCCAGCTCCCTACCCGCTGCTGGGCGGTCTGCCGGGTCAGGCTGAAGTGCCGGCGGAAGTTTCGAAGCGCTGGCCCGATGCGACACCTCAGCTGCTGGACGACTCCATCGACACCTCGAGCTTTCCCATCGACCACGATGTGGCGCCGGTCGAGATATCGGGCGGAGCGGACGCGGCGGACGCGGCGCTGCGGCGATTCCTCGACTCCCGGCTGTCAGACTACGGCGAGCTGCGCAACCATCCGGACGAGCGGGTCACGAGCGAGCTCTCGCCGTACCTTCACTTTGGCCATATCGCGAGCCACCAGGTCTTCAGCGAGCTGATGGAGACCGAAGAGTGGGACGTCGACGGCTTGTCCGACGACGCGTCGGGCAAGCGGTCGGGCTGGTGGGGTGTGGGCGAGAGCGCCGAGGGGTTCCTGGACCAGCTGGTCACCTGGCGCGAGCTGGGCTTCAACATGTGCGTGGGGCGCGAGGACTACGACAGCTATGGGTCGTTGCCGGATTGGGCTCGCGAGACGCTGGAGGAGCACGAGAAAGACGAACGCGAGCACATCTATTCGCTGCCCGAATTCGCCGAGGCGCGGACGCACGACGAAGTCTGGAACGCGGCGCAGAACCAACTGCTGCGAGAGGGACAACTACACAACTACATGCGCATGGTCTGGGGCAAGAAGATCCTGGAGTGGAGCCCGAGTCCACGTGACGCCCTGGAGGTGATGATCGAGCTCAACAACAGGTACGCCCTGGACGGCCGCGACCCCAACTCGTACAGCGGCATCTTCTGGTGCCTGGGCCGCTACGACCGGCCGTGGGGGCCGGAGCGGCCGATCTTCGGCAAGGTCCGCTACATGAGCTCGGAAAATACCGTGCGCAAGCTTCGCGTCTCCGAGTATCTCGAGAAGTACGCGCCGTGAGCGTCTTCACCCGGCGTCTTGCCGACCGGCAACCCGACCCCGAAGGGCGTCGCTGGCTGTACGTGGCCTACGACCAGCTCACCGATCGGATCGGGCCGCTCTCGCGAGAGGAGCCCGAGGAGCTGGGGATCGTGCTGATCGAGAGCTCCTGGAAGGCAGGCCGCCGGCCATATCACAAGCAGAAGCTCGCCGCCGTGCTGGCGAACCAGCGGCAGTTCGCCCTCGAGCAGGCGGAGCGCGGCGTGGCGGTGCGGTACGTCGCGACGGGCCGGCCGTACCGGAATATGTTGGCCGAGCTGGCCGCCGAGCTCGGGCCGCTGCGGGCGATGGAGCCGGCCGAGCGCGAGCTGCGGGTTGCGCTGACGCCGCTGGCGGAAGCCGGGCTGCTCGATCTCGTGCCGCACGAAGGCTGGCTGACCACGGCCTCCGACTTCGAGGCGAGCCAGGGAGACGGCCCGCCGTATCGAATGGACGCCTTCTACCGTCAAGTGCGTCGCGAGTACGACATCCTGATGGAGGACGGCAAGCCGCGGGGCGGCAAGTACAGCTTCGACGCCGAGAATCGAGAGAGCTGGAACGGCGAGCCGGCGGCGCCGGAGCCGCCGAGGTTCCCGAACGACGAGATCAAAGAGGAGGTCGGCGCGCTGATCGATGAGCACTTCGACCGACACCCCGGCGTGCTGAATCTGGAGGCGGTACCGACCAGCCGGGAGGACGCGGGCCGGCTATGGGATTGGGCGAAGAGCGAATGCATGGAGGATTTCGGCCCTTACGAAGATGCCATGTCGACGCGCTCGCGTGGTCTCTTCCACACCCGTATATCGACGCTCCTCAACCTACACCGACTGTTGCCCCAACAGGTCATGGAGGACGTCGCGTCGCTGGACGCGCCGCTGGCCAGCGTCGAGGGGTTCATCCGCCAGGTGCTGGGATGGCGCGAGTTCGTGCGGCATGTCCACCGCTGCACCGACGGCCTGCGTTCCTTGCCCGAGATGGCCGTAGAGGTGGCGGAGACGCCGGGCGACGGCGGCTACGCTCGCTGGCGCGGCGCGGCCTGGGACGCCTCCAAGACTCGCGACGGCCTGGACGGAGGCGCGACGCCGTCGTTCCTGGGCAGCGACGCCCCGCTTCCAGTCGCCTATTGGGGGGCGCCGTCCGGTCTGAGTTGCCTTGACCACGTGGTGAGCGATGTGTGGGCGACGGGGTACGGACACCACATCACGCGGCTGATGGTGCTCTCGAACATCGCCACGCTGATCGACACCTCGCCTCGCGAGCTGACCGATTGGTTCTGGTGCGCCTACACCGATGCTTACGATTGGGTGGTGGAGCCGAACGTGCTGGGGATGGGCACGTTCGCGGTTGGCGACCTGATGACGACCAAGCCTTACGTGTCCGGGTCCAACTACATCGACCGTATGAGCGACTACTGCGACGGTTGCGCCTTCGATCCGAAGAAGAACTGCCCGATCGCCAATCTGTACTGGGCGTTCCTCGAGCGTCGCCGAGATGCGTTGGAAGACAACCCGCGCCTGCGGCTCCCGCTGGCGTCGGCGAAAAAACGATCGACGGCGAAGAAGAAGCGCGACCGGGCGACGTTCGAGTGGGTGAAGGAAACGCTGGCCAAGGGCGAGCGGTTGCGGCCCGACGAAGCGCCGACCGAAGACTGAGCCGATGCCGAAGTTCATCCAGCGAAGCGTGATCGACGCATCGGCGGCGGAGGTCTTTCGGTGGCACGCTCGGTCGGGGGCCCTGCAGCGTCTCCTGCCGCCGTGGGAACGCATCGCGGTGGTCGATCGCAGCGGCGGAATCGAGGACGGCGCGCGAACCGTGTTGCGTATCTCCCGGGGGCCCCTCCGCCTCGAATGGGTCGCGGTCCACAGCGGTTACGAGGCGAACCGCAAGTTCGTCGACGAGCAGGAGCGCGGGCCGTTCGCCGCGTGGCGGCACGTGCATCGCTTCACCCCCCAGGATGCGAGCAGCTGCATCCTCGAGGATGAGATCGAGTACCGCCTGCCGCTCGGCGCTCTCGGCGCGGCGATCGCCGATCGCGCCGTCGGTCGCGATCTCGAGCGCACGTTCCGCTTCCGCCACCGCCGGACGGCGGACGACCTGCGCCGTCACGCGGAGTCGCGCGGCCAACCCCGGTTGAGGGTCGCGATCAGCGGGGCCTCGGGAACCATCGGCGAGGCCCTCGCCGCCTTTCTGAGCAGCGGCGGCCACGACGTTCTCCGACTCGTCCGTCGCGCGCCCCGCAGCGCCGAGGAGGTCGAGTGGGACCCGGCGACCGGCACCCTGGACAGCGAGGCGCTGGAGGGCCTCGATGCCGCCGTCCACCTGTCGGGCAAGAGCCTGGCCAGCTGGCCGTGGACCGAGGCGAAGAAGCGCACGCTTTGGAACAGCCGGATCGAGTCCACACGCACCTTGGCCAGTGGGCTGGCGCATCTTCGCGAACCGCCCCGGGTGCTGGTCTCGGCATCGGCCATCGGGTACTACGGCGACCGCGGCGACGAGGAGCTCACCGAGCGCGCCGAGGTGGGCACCGGGTTCCTGGCCGATCTGTGTCAGGCCTGGGAGGCCGCCGCCCGGCCGGCAGCGGATGCCGGGATCCGCGTGGTCAACCCGCGAATCGGGCCCGTGATCACGGCCGCCGGCGGCATGCTGACCAAGATGCTGCCCGTTTTCAAGCTGGGCGTCGGCGGAGTCGTCGGCAGCGGCCGGCAATACTTGAGCTGGATCGCCCTCGACGACCTGCTGGGGGCCATCCTCCATATCCTCTACCAGGACGAGATCGCCGGGCCGGTGAACGTCGTGTCGCCGGGTCCGGTCACCAACCGCGAGTTCACCCGGACGCTGGGTCGTGTACTGGGGCGGCCCACGGTCCTGCCGCTGCCGACGCCGGCGGTCAAGCTGATCTTCGGGCAGCTGGGGCGCGAAACGTTGCTGGCCGGCTCGCGCGTCCGCCCGGCGGCCCTCGAAGCCAGCGGCTTCCGCTTCGGGTTTTCCGAGTTGTCGGACACGCTGCGCTTCACACTGGGTCGCAGCTCGGAGTAGCCGGTCGATGGCGGAGGGACACAGCGTCGTTCGCTGGGCACGCGCATTGCGTCCGTTGGTCGGCGAGCCGCTGGAACGGGTCGATGTGCCGGCGCGCTGGATGGAAAGAGGAGCCGCCCTGCCGGGTCAGCACATCAGCGGCGTACGCACCCACGGCAAACACCTGCTGATCGAGCTCTCCGGTTCGCTGACCATTCATTGCCACGCGATGATGTACGGCTCCTGCCAGTTCGGCGCCGCCGGGATGGCGCCGCGCAAGCCGGAGAAGAACGTTACGGCTCCGCCTGCGCACCGAGCGGCGTGAAGCCGTGTTCTTCAACGGCCCGGTAATGGAGCTGCTTACTGCCGACGAATTGCGAGCGCACGACCGACTGAACGCGTTGGGCCCCGACCTGTTGCACGACGACTTCGACCGGGAGCTGGCCTGGCTCCGGCTCGTCCGCGAGCCGGACAGGACTGCCCCGCCTGCCAGCGTTAGCACCACAGCTGCAGATCTTCGACTGCCGCTAACCCGCACAGTCGTAATTGCTGGACTTCACGTTCGGCTACGTCATGGAGTACGTTGTCGCACGACAACGGGATCGACTGCAAGAACAGCGGACAATATATGAGCACCAAATTTTCGTTATCGACCTCCTTGCACCTCCTGCTGCTGCTCGGCGCGCTCGCCGGGAGGGTCGCCAGCGGACCGGGCCAGCAGGAGGCCGTGGAGCGCCTGACGCACCCTGAGGCGAATGACCGGTATCCCGCCTGGTCCCCCGACGGAAGATGGATCGCATTCGAATCCGATCGCGATGGAAACTGGGAGCTCTATGTCGTGCGGAGCGATGGGAGTCAGCTCCGCCGTCTCACCGAGAATCCGGCCGCCGATCGACACGCGGCGTGGCATCCGACCGCGGAGAGGCTGGTCTTTCGCAGCAACCGATCGGGCCAATCGGACCTGTACACGTTAGAGCTGGCCAGCGGAACTGTATCTCGGTTAAGGCGGTTGGAAGGCGAGGAGATGTCGCCGGCCTGGTCACCCAGTGGCAGGCAGATATCCTTCGCGCTGCTCAGCGGCGACCGGACCAACCTTTTCACGGTCGACGCAAACGGCGCGAGCGTCGCGCAGGTGACGGACAGCGAGTTCCGCGACGTCTGGCCACGGTGGTCGCCCGAGGGTGATCGCCTGGCATTTTTTTCCCGGCGGGATACAAACGGAAAAGACGATGAATTGTACGTGTTGGACGTACTCACTCACGAGGTCAAGCGAATCACGAACAGCTCCGGCCATGACTTCTGCCCGACCTGGTCCCCAGACGGACGTCGCCTGGCTGCGGCCAAGGTTACAGCGAACGGAGAGCGTCGAATTCGGATACTCGATCTGGATGGCCAGCCACTACGCGAATTCGGTTTCGGATTCGAACGGTTGACCGAGCCGGACTGGTCGCCGGACGGGAGACAGATCGCGTTCGCAGGCCGCCGTGGTGGCGCCCACGACATCTTTGTCTACACGCTGCCGGATTAGCACCGCCTCAGACGTGCGATTCGCCTTGCCGGCGCCGGCCAGCGTTGATGTCGCGACCGTTGGCTTCCGTCGACCGCGTCCGCGCGCCTCGTTCGACCGCCGCCACAATGCCACGCAACATCCCCGCGAAGACGAGCTGGTGAATCGGGTAGAGCACGTACCAGTAAGCCAGCCCGAAGAGCCCGACCGGATCGAAGATCGCGGTCTGCCGGATGGTCGAGCCTTTCCCTTCCCCTTCGACCTCGAACTGGAGCCAGGCGCGGCCCGGCAACTTCATCTCGGCGTAAAGGCGGAGCAAGGCCGGCGGCTCGAACGCTTCGACCCGCCAGAAATCGACGGTGTCGCCGGGCACGAGGCTTTGGGGGTCGCGGCGACCGCGTCGCGAGCCGACGCCGCCGACCAGCAGGTCGAGAAACCCCCGCAGGCGCCAGAGCCAGTCACCGAAATACCAGCCGACCGCGCCGCCGATGCGACGGATGGGCCGAAACGCGTAGCGCGGCGGATGCGGCACGCGGGCGACGCGCGAATCGACGATATGCGAGCCGAACTTGGCACCGCCCCAATTGAGCGTCTGTCCGGATGAGAGCGCGTCGGACCATCGGGTGAGCGCGAACTCCCGGTCCTCGTTGTCCAGCGCCCGAACGATCGCGGCGCGAATGCCGCGGGGACGGATGTCGAACACCTCGAGCGCCGTCGTGTCCTCCACCACGGTGGGGTTGCGTACGCTGTCGACGAGCTCCCGGCCGACCCGGGCATAGACCGGCGTTACGAGCCCCAGCCAGAGGCTGGAGAGCCTGGGGCTCAAGACGGGCACCGGGATCATGAAACGTCGCAGGCCACGCTGGCGCGCGTATTCCTTCATGATCTCCATGTAGGAGACCTGGTCGGCGCCGCCGATCTCGTAGACGGCGGACTTCACCAGCTCGACCGTCGCCGCCGCGATCAGATAGTCGATCAGGTCCTCGATCGACAGCGGCTGCGCCGGCTGCCGGACCCAACGGGGTGTCACCATTACGGGAAGCTTCTCGACCAGCGCCCGGATCATCTCGAACGACAGGCTGCCGGAACCGATGATGATCGAGGCCCGGAACTCGACCGTCGGCACGCCCGACTCCCGAAGGATGCGGCCGACCTCCTGGCGGCTGCGCAGGTGGTCCGAGAGTCCCGGCTCGCGGCCCAGGCCGCCCAGATAGATGATTCGCTTCACGCCGGCGGCCCGCGCCGCGCTGGCGAAATTCTCCGCCGCCTCGCGGTCCTGCCGGGCGAAGTCGTCCCCGGACCCCATCGAATGGATCAGGTAGTAGGCGATATCGACCCCGTCGAGGACCGCCGGGAGGGATTCGGGCTCGAGGACATCGCCATAAACGACCTGCGTCCGGTCCGACAGTTTCGGCTTCAGGAACTCGGGCCGTCTGGCCATGCAGCGCAGTCTCGCGCCATGGCTTTCGAGCTCCTTCACCAGGCGTCCACCCACGTAGCCCGTGGCGCCGGTCACCAGCGTCAGACCCAGATCCACCGTCCGCTCGCTCTCGCTCGAAGTTTCCATCTTTGAATGCCTCGACGGGTAACCAACGCTATCGACCGGGGTCGCTGGGAAACCACGGGAAAAACGCGTTCGTCCGCTCCACGTAGTCCCGGTACCTGGGCTTCGTCTCCTGCAACCGCTTCTCCAGCAGCGTCACACCGGAAACCCGCATGAGGAGGATCGTCATGATCACGGGGCTGTAGATGGTCCACAGAGCGCCGGTCGCCGCGGCGAACATGAACAGCCCCCACCACACCATCGCGTCGCCGAAGTAGTTGGGATGTCGCGTGTAGCGCCACAAACCATGATCCAGCACCTTCCCCTCGTTCGCCGGATCCCTCTTGAAGCGGGCCATCTGCCAGTCACCACCCGCCTCGAACACGAAGCCGACAACGAAGAACAGAATGCCCAGCCCATCGATCCAGGTCAGCCCGGCGGGCTCGGGAATGCGTTCCGCCTGCAGCAGCGGCAGCGAGATGGCCCACAGCAGCGCGCCCTGCAGCCAGAACACCGTGACCAGGCTACGCCACGGGAAGGTCTTCGGGTTCCGCTCCCGCATCTCACGGTAACGGTAGTCCTCTTCCTCACCCCAGTTGCGCCAGAGGATGTAGAGCGACAGCCGCAGGCCCCAGAGCGTGACCAGACCGGCCACCAGATAGGCCCGGACCGTGCCCGCGCCCGAAAGCCACAGGTAGGTCCAGGCGACCAGCACGAAACCGAGACCCCAAAAGATGTCGATGATGCTGGCATCGCGCTTCACGAGGCTGCCTATCCAGACCAGCGTCATGAGGCCGAGAGCCACGGCGAGGCCGGCCAGGGCGGTCGTCCAGAAGGGTGACATCGGTCTACGCCGCCTCCTTCATTTCGGTGCGCCCGCGCCGCGCTTCCTGGTAGATGCGTTCCGGCGGCGCCCTCAGGTCCCAGACCAACCCCATCCACGACAGCGCCTTCAACAGATAGTGGGTCACGTCGATCTCCCACCAGTAGAACCCCTGGCGCTCGGAGGTCGGCCAGCGATGGTGATTGTTGTGCCACCCCTCGCCCAAGGTCAGCAAGGCGACCCACCAGTTATTGCGGCTGTGGTCGTCGGTCCGGAAGCGCCGTCGACCGGCCATGTGCGCCACCGAGTTGACCAGGAACGTGATATGGTAGGTCAGGACCGTGCTGATGAAGAAGCCCCAGCCGAGCATCTGGAGGCCGTCCGTCCCGAGAGCGGGCCAGCGGCCCTCGAGCCAGGCGCCGAGGGCGAACATGGCCACGGCCAGCGAGGCGGGCGCGATCATGTGGTAGCGGCCGATGAAGCGGAGCTCGGGGAAGCGGAGCAGATCGCGGACCAGGCGCTCGTCGTAGCCGACGTACTTGCGGCAGAGGATCCAGCCCACGTGCGACCACCACATCCCGCGTAGCCCCGGCGAGTGGATGTCGCGGTCGGTATCGGCGTGGCGATGGTGGAGCCGATGGTGCGAAGCCCACCAGAGCGGCCCGTTCTGGGCCGCGGTCGCTCCGAGGTAGGCGAGCACGAATTGAAAAACGCGCCCGGTCTTGAACGACCGGTGAGAGAAGTAGCGGTGATAGCCCGCAGTTATCGCGAACATGCGCAGCCAGAACGTCGTCAGGCAGGCGATGACGGCCGCCCAGCTGACGCCGGTGAACAGGGCCAGCGCCGCACCGACGTGCATGGAGAGGAACGGAACGCTACCGAGCAGATCGACCTTCTCGTCGTCGGCGAGGGCGCCGGCCTCGACCTGATGTGTTGCCGCTGTCTCGATCATGTTAACGACGCGCTACCTCTCTAGTCAGTCTGTTGGTGATCAGCCGCTCCCCATCGATCCGCTGCCTGGGGACGAACCGATAGTGGGAGACCCACCATTCGTTTCCGTCATTGAAAGCGAACAGTTCGGCACAGGCCATGAAGAATAGCCGCCAGCGCACGAACCAGCGTGCCGCCGCATCGTCGCCGTAGGCATCCCGGAACAGGGCGATCACATCGTCGCGTCGGGCGTCCATGTTGCGCAGCCACGCCTCCGCCGTGCGGGCGTAGTGCATGCCGTTCACCACCCAATGGTCACGGATCGCGACGTCGTCCTGGAAGTGCAGCAGCAGATCGTCGGAGGGCATGAGTCCGCCGGTGAAGAAGTGCCGACCCATCCAGTTGCCGGACCCCTCGGTTTCGAATGGATAGGCCAGCTGCTTGTGGCAAAAGATATGAACGAACAGCTGGCCGTCGGGCTCGAGCCAGCCGGCGATTCGGCGCAACAGGGCTTCGTAGTTGCGCATGTGCTCGAACATCTCCACCGAGACGACCCGGTCGAAACGTCGGCCCGGAGCGAACAGGTTCATGTCCGCGGTGAGGACGTCCACGTTGGTGAGGCCGCGCCGCAGGCACAGCTGCTCGATGTAACGGCGCTGCGAGGCAGAATTGGAGACGGCCAGGAACCGGCTGTTCGGGTAGCGCTCGGCCGCCCACAGCGTCAGCGACCCCCATCCGCAACCCAGCTCCAGCACCTCCTGCCCGTCCGCCAGACCGGCGCGGCGGCCGGTCAGCTCGAGCATCGCGGCCTCGGCCCCATCGAGGGAGCGGACGCCGGCCGGCCAGTAGCCGCTGGAGTATTTGAGATGGCGCCCCAGGACCAGCTCGAAGAAGCGGGCGGGCACCTCGTAGTGCTGTTCGTTGGCGGCGTCGCTATCGAGGGCGATGGGGCTGTCGCGGAGCGCGGCGATCAGACCCCGGGTCGCCTCACGCTGAGTCTCCGAGCTGGCCCTCGTCTCCTTCCGCAGCCGCTGCCTGAGCAGCCGCCGGATGCCCCAACGGACGGCCGCGTCGGGCACGCGGCCGCACTCCACCTGATCTATCAGGAAACTCTGAAATCTATCCATGCCCATGATGTCACCGGTTTCGGTTCGGTTGATGCGTTTATGGGTAAAGGACGCGCATCGATCTCCGCCCGCAGGGCCTGATGGGCCGTCCGGTCGATGGGATAACGCCAGACGATCGCGAAAGCGATCACGTTGCAGAGACTGGGCACGCCCACGTAAAGGAGCTTGAGCGCCCACACGGCTGCCGAGCCCTGCTGCTCGGCACCCGGCGCGTAGCCCGACAGGTCGAGGATCGGAAAGGCGAGGCCGGCGCTCAGCGCCGCGGCCAGCTTCTTGACGATCGACCAGAAGCCGATGTACTCGCCCTCGCGGCGGAGGCCGGTGCGCCATTCATCGTAGTCGATGACGTCCGCCTGCATCGATGGCGGCAGCGCCATCACGCCGCCCACGCCCAGCGCCGACACAACGACGATGATCCCGAAGGTCGTGCCGTCGCCGGGCCCGAGGAATATGGCCCAGACGAACGCGCCGGTGTTGAGGGCCAGGGCGATGAGCCAAGCGCGCCGCTTCTCCCAAAGCGCCGCCATCTTGATCCAGACCGGGACCAGCGCCGTGCCGACGCCGAGATAGAGGGCCAGGATCAGCGGTCCACGGTCGCTGGCCAGCACGTGGTCGACGTAGAACAGGACCAGGGTAGCGGCCACGGCGAAGCCGAGGGCGGTCACCGCGTAGGCCGAGAGCAGGATCCGGAATGGCCGGTTGCCCCAGAGCGTCGCGAGACCGCGGAAGAACGCTTCGGGCCGCTGTCCTGGACGAACCGCACGTTCTCGCACGATGACGACACAGACGCCGATCAGCGCGACGACGAGCAGCGCGTAGACCAACCCGATCCGCCAGTAGCGCTGGCGCTCCGCCGCCACCACGTCGGCGGGTGCGAGATCGTAGCCCACCGCCAACGGTATCAGAGCGGCCAGCAGGGTCCCGGCCAGGACGGCGCCCTCGCGCACGCCGAGCAGCCGGGTGCGCTCGTCGTAGTCGAAGGAGAGCTCGGCGCCCATCGCCTCGTAGGGAACCGTGACCATCGTCCAGAAGAAGAAGAACAGGAAGGTCAAAGCGCCGAGGTAGACCGCCTGGAGCCACGGGCTCTCGAGGGTCGGCAGACGGACGAGCGCCAAGAACGACAGGGCGAGGGGGACCGCGCCCAGGGCCATCCAGACGCGGCGTCGGCCCCAACGGCTGACGGTGCGGTCGGACCAGGCGCCGATGGCGGGATCGATGACCGCGTCCCAGACGCGAGACAGCAGGACCAGCAGCCCGAGAACGGTGAGGTCGATGCCGACGATATCCGCGTAGTACTTGGGCAGGAAGACGTAGAACGTCAGAGCCAGCGCCGCCAGCACCAGACCCGGTGCGCCGTACGCCGCGATCGTCAACGGGGCGAGGGGAGCGTAGCGACTCACGATACCGATACCGCCCGGGCGTCTGCGAGCGGCCGAGTTTTCGCCTCGCGTCGGCCGTACGGGCCGGCGCCCAGCGCCGGGTTCGCCGCGCGGGTCAGGACCAGCTGCAGATCGTTGATGTAGCGTGAGGCGAATCCGCCCTCGCAGTAAGCGAGGTAGAACTCCCAGAGCCGCAGGAAGGCGTCATCGAAGCCCAGCCGCCGGACCGCGTCGGCGCGCTCCAGAAAGCGGAGCCGCCAGCGCCTCAATGTCTCGGCGTAGTGAGGCCCGATGTTCTCGAGATCTTCCACCAACAATTCGGTATGGTCGGCCATCGCCGACGCCATCGCCCCCAGCGACGGCAGGTGGGAGCCGGGAAAGACGAACTTCTGGATGTAGTCCGGGCGACGGCGGTACCTTTCGTAACGCGCGTCGGGAATCGTGATCACCTGGATGACCGCGATGCCGTCGGGCGCCAGCAGCTCGTCGACCTTGCTGAAGAAGGCCGGCAAGTACGCGTGGCCCACCGCCTCGAGCATCTCGATCGACATGATCTTGTCGAAGCGGCCCCGCAACCTGCGATAGTCGGTGAGCTCGATTCGCACACGGTCATCGAGCCCGGCGCGGCGAAGCCGCTCACGGGCATACGACGCCTGCTCCCGGGAGATCGTGATGCCGGTCACCCGGCAGCCGTACTCCCGGGCCGCGAACTCCGCGAAGCCGCCCCAGCCACAGCCGATCTCGAGCACGTGTTCCCCCGGCCGCAACCGCGCCTTCTCGGCCAACCGGCGGTACTTCGCCAGCTGGGCCTCGAGGAGCGACGCGTCGGGTCGCTCGAAGTAGGCGCACGAGTAGGTCATGCTGCGGTCGAGGAAGAAGGCGAAGAACTCGTTGCTCAGGTCGTAATGCGCCTGTATGTTCCGTTTCGCGCCCCGCAGCGTGTTGCGCCGCATCCAGTGTCGGGCCCGACCCAGCAGACCGCCCACCCAGGCCAGCAGGGTCACCGCCTCCAGAGCGCCGGCGTTCGCGATGACCAGCCGGACCAGGGCGACCAGGTCGTCGCTCGACCACTCACCGCGGATGTACGACTCGCCGGCGCCGACATCACCGTCCAGCAGCAGGCGGCGATAGAAGGCCGGATCGTGGACTCGAACGATCGCCCGGGGCCGCGACCCGCTGGACCCGCCAAAGACGAGACGGCGCCCGTCCGGGGTAACCAACTCGAGGCGGCCGTGCCGCAGCCGCTCGAGCCCTTTCACTATCGACCTCTCGGCCAGCTCAGCCATGAGTCCTCCAGGCCTGGGGCGGCGGCTCGGGCTTGCGATGCAACGGCGCGCCACGCCACCAGAGCTTCAGCGCCTGCCAGTGGATGAGGAAGATCGTCCGAGCCGTCATGTGGGGGTAGCGGACAAAGGTCCAGGCCAGCCGGCCCGCCGTCAGCGCGTTTCGCTTCAGGCTGAGGGTCGCGTCGAAGAACTTGTCCTCCCCCCTGAACTCGTCGATATGGACCGTCAGCCGGTCGCCGGGCGGAGTCATGATCCAGTCGTAATCGATGCCGTCGATCTCGATGAACGGCGACACGTGGAAGACCTTGCGCCGGCGGGCGACCAGCGCGCGGCCGCCCCGCGGCTTCAGGTCATCCAGCAGGTAGCAGTACGTTTCGCCGAAGGTGTTGTTGATCTCCGCCACCACGAACCTCAGCTCATCGTTCGCGCCGAAGACGTAATAATAGCTGACCGGATTGAACACGTAACCGAGGACCCGCGGGTTGGTCAGAAGCATGACACGGCTCGCGCCCAACTCCACGCCACGCGCCGCCAGCCAGCGCGCCAGCTTCGAGCGCAGGGGCACGCCGGAGGCCCCCATGTGATCGCGATCGTAAAAGCTGAAGAGGTTGAAGCGGTTGTGGCCGAAGAACCAGAGGCGCCCGGCCAGCGCCTCGACCTCATCGAGGTCGATGAGCAGCTGGTAGACGCCGTAGCGGAAGCGGTTGGCCAGCGGCCGCCGACGCCGATGCCGCAGGGTGCCCGTGTAGATGGCGGAGGAGAAGGGTTTGCCACTCATGGCATCGATATCCCGAACGCTTCGGCCACCTGGACGGCGGAGCGCAGCCCGTCCTCGTGAAAACCGTAGCGGAAGTAGGCGCCGCAGAAGAACGTATCCCGCGAACCGTTGAGCGTCGGCAGCTCGTCCTGCGTGGCGACGCTCTCGGCCGTGAAAATCGGATGCCGGTACGTCATGCGCCGGATCACCGTCTCGGCAGCCGGCGAACGGGACGGATTGAGGGTGACCACGTAGTCCCGATCGGAATTCAACCCCTGCAGCCCGTTGAGATAGTAACTGACCGAAACCGAACTTCCGGGCCGCCGACAGTCCGGTAGCATGTAGTTCCACGAGCCCCAGGCGGCCCGCCGCCGCGGCAGGTGAGTCCGGTCGCTGTGCAGCCAGGTATCGTTCCGCGAGTACCGCCACGGCGACAGCAAGTCGACCTCCTCCCGGGACGGATCGCGAAGCAGTGCCAGGGCCTGATCGGCATGCGTCGCGATGACCACGCGGTCGAACGACTCCAAGTTGTCACCGTCGAAATAGAGGCGAACGCCGCCGCCCGTCCGGGCGACCCCGCGCACCGCCGTCCCGCGGTGGATGCGGCCGGCGAAGTCACGGGTGATGGCGTCGACGTAACGCCGGCTGCCGCCCACCACCGTCCTCCACTTCAACCGGTCCCTCACCCGCAACAAGCCGTGGGTATCGAAGAAGCGCAGCAGGCTCTCCACAGGAAACTCCTCGACCCGACCGGTCCCCGTCGACCACAGCGCCGCCGCCATGGGGATCAGGTAGTGCCGCGCGAACGCCTGACCGAACGCCGTGGCGGACAGGAACTGGCCCAGCGTCCTCCCCTGCACCGCCCGCGTGGCGAGGGCGTGCTGCCCCACCGTACCGAAGCGGGCCACGTCGGCCAGCATGCGGTAATGCGAGGGGCGCCACAGGTTGCGGAGCTGGGCGAACAGGCTGTAGGCGCTCAGACCGCTGTACTCCAGGTCGCAGCGCTCGCAACGAACCGCGAACGACATGTCGGTCTCCCGCGACTCGACGCCCAGGTGCTCGAACAGCCGCGTCAGGTTCGGATAGTTGTCCTCGTTGAACACCAGAAAGCCAGTGTCGAGACCCAGACGGCGACCCCCCTCGCTCACCTCCACCGTGTACGCGTGGCCGCCGAGCCGGTCCCGGGCCTCGAATACGTGCACCTCGTGCCGCCGGCGCAGCAGCCAGGCCGCCCCGAGCCCCGAGATCCCCGTTCCTATGACCGCGATTCTCATGTAAACTAGCGCATCCACTATGGTGAGCCGGGCGCCGGCTTCGGTCGTTCGACCTGGCGACCCGGCCCGCTGAAGGAACGGCGGGAATATGGCCTGTTGTCCCATATTTGTCAAGCTATTGATGTCCACGGTCTTGACAAACCATGTACAGGCACCGAGATTCGACGCATCGTTGGGGCGCTGAGCCAGCCCCGGGACGACGACACGCGAGACGGGAGAAGCTCGTGGAGCATCCGAAGCCGGTAGTGGTGGTGAGCCGCTGCCTCGAGTTCGAGCCGGTGCGGTACAACGCGCAGGTGATACCGTACGACTTCATCCGGGAGCTGGAGCCGTTCGTGGAATACCGGCCGGTGTGTCCGGAGCTGGAGATCGGACTGGGTGTGCCGCGGGACCCGATCCGCATCGTGACGATCGACGGGGAGGCGCGCCTGGTACAGCCGGACACGGACCGGGACGTGACGGTGGAGATGCGGGAGTTCTCGGACGCGTTCCTGGGCTCGCTGGATGTGGTGGACGGGTTCATCCTGAAGAACCGCTCGCCATCGTGCGGGATCACGGATGTGAAGATCTACCGGGGGATCGAGCCGTCGTCGTCGTCGACGCGGGGGGCGGGGTTCTTCGGAGGACGGGTGCTCGATCTGTACCCGGGGCTGGCGATCGAAGACGAAGGTCGACTGCGGAACTACACGATACGCGAGCACTTCCTGACCAAGCTGTTCACCCTGACCCGGTTCCGGAAGCTGAAAGAATCGGGAGCGATGCGGGACCTGGTGCGCTTCCAGGCGGAGAACAAGCTGCTGCTGATGGCCTACAGCCAGAAGGAGCTGCGGGCGATGGGGCGGATCGTGGCGAACCCGGAAAAGGAGCCGTTCGAGCGGGTCATCGCGCGCTACGAGGAGCACCTCCACGCCGCGCTGTCGCGGCTGCCGCGCTACACGTCGGTGATCAACGTGCTGGAACACGCCGCCGGCTATTTCAAGAACGAGCTGAAGGGCAGGGAGAAGGCCTTCTACCGGGAGTCGCTGGCGCGATACCGGAACCGGCAGGTGCCGATCAGCGCGGTGAGCTCGATCCTGCGTGCCTGGATCGTCCGCTTCGACGAGGAGTATCTGCTGCCGCAAACGTTCTTCATGCCCTACCCCGAGCCGCTGATGAGCCTCAGCGATTCGGGCAAGGGGCGAATCGGGTAGGGCGACCCGACCTCAGACCAGGGCGCGAAGCGCGAGGCGGAACTCGTTCAGATCCTCCAGACGCTCGGCGCCGATGGCTTCCAAGGCGTCGCGGTAATTCTCCGCCGACGCACCGCCGGCGAAGATCGGGACGTCCGCCGGTAACGCTTCACGCAGCGTCTCGAGCTCGTCCTGCAACTCGGATCCCGACGTCGAGGTGAAGACGATGCTCAGCGCCACCGCCTCCGCGCCTTTCTCGTTCGCGGCCGCAGCGATGTCCGAGCCCGGCAGGTCGCGTCCCAAGTAGGTCACCCCCCACCCCTCCGACGCCGCGGTCACCGCCACGAACAGCGCCCCGAACTCGTGAAGCTGTCCCGGCGGCGTCGCCACCACCAGATTGGGCGCCGGGCCCGAGGGCTCCGCCGCCTGGATCAACTCGACCAGGATCCGGACCACGATCGACGACGCCAGGTGCTCGTGCGCCGGACGCAGCGTCCCATGGCTCCACAGCTCCCCGATCTGCCCCAGCAGCGGCCCCACCACCCCGTCGATCAACGCCGGCGCGCTCAGGTTGACCAGCGCCCGGTTCAGCGTCGCCTCGAGTTCCAGCGCGTCCAGCCGCTCCACCGCCGCCAGGCAGGCCTTCAGGTAGATCGACGCGCCCAGGTCGGGCGCCGCCGCCGGTTCGGCTTCCCCCTCCAACGCCTCACGCTGGTCCTCCTCGACCAGCGCCGCCAGCTCGTCCGTGCCCAGAGACGCGATCTGGCTGATCCGTCGGCCCGCGTCGCTGGCCCGCTTCAGCATGCGCAGGTGCTCGACGTCCTCATCCGAATACAGCCGCCGGCCCCCTTCGGTCCGCCCCGGCTCCACCACCTCGTAGCGTCGCTCCCACGCCCGCAACAGATCCAGGCTCAGCCCGGTCCGCCGCGCCACCACCTGGATCGGATGCCGCTTTTCCTTGCTGTCGACGTCGCTCATGGGATCCCCTTGCCCTGACCCGAACACGCTGCTGGATGATGGTGGGGGCATGTCCTTTGGTTGTCAAGCTAACGGGTCGACATCCAGTTGACGGCAGCGATCCACCGCGTGGCGCTCGATGGTGTTATGTTGTCGGCTTCCGAGATGACGAGCGAGGTCCGATGCTGATCCTGGGGCTGACGCTGGGTCTGGTGATGGGCCTGGCGCTGGGCATGCTGGGGGGCGGCGGGTCGATCCTGACGGTGCCGATCTTCGTCTACGTGCTGGGCTTCGGAGCGAAGCAATCGATCGCGATGAGCCTGGCGGTGGTGGGGGCGACGGCGTTGGTCGGTGCGGCCGGCCACTGGCGAGCGGGGAACGTGCACGTGCGGGTGGCGCTGGTGTTCGGGACCGTGGCGATGACGGGCACGTACGGGGGTGCGCGGCTGGCGGTGCTGTTCAGCGGAGCCGGGCAGCTGGCGCTGTTCGCTCTGGTGATGATCGCGGCGGCGTACTTCATGTTGCGGGGAAGCATCCCCGGGCTGAAGGCGGGCCCCGAGGGGGAGCACGAAGGGGGTCCGGCACGTGTCCCGGTGCTGTTGATCGTGCTCGAGGGGCTGGGGGTGGGGGTGCTGACCGGTCTGGTCGGAGTGGGCGGCGGCTTCCTGATCGTGCCGGCGCTGGTGCTGCTGGCGCGGCTGCCGATGAAGCTGGCGGTGGGGACGTCGCTGGCGGTGATCGCGTTGAAGTCGGCGGCGGGTTTCGTCGGCTATCTGGGCCAGGTGGAGATCGCCTGGGGCTTCATGGCGGGGTTTACCGGCATCTCGATGGCGGGGATTTCGTTGGGCACGCATCTGGTGCGTTACGTCGCGCAGCGATCCCTGCGGCGGGCGTTCGCGCTCTTCGTGTTGATCATGGGGCTGGCGATATTGTATCAGAATCGGCAGGTGATCCTTCGCCGGGAGAAGGCCGGGGCGACGGTCTCCGTTTCGCAGTTGCGAACCAGGGGCTTCTTCCAAATACTGTGGTACTCGCGGCGCCCGGGGAATCGCGAGGGGACGATCGGCGTCTAGGCCCATCGCCCACACATATCCACAACCATCAGCAAGACGAAAAAAGACGACCATGGCCATAGGCCGGCAGCTGTTCTTGTGGGCTTCGGAGAACGAGTGGCTGGAATCGCAGTTGACGCGCCGCGCCTTCGCCCGGCGCGCCGTGGAGCGATTCATGCCCGGGGAGACGGCCGAGGACGCGCTGGAGGCGGCGGAGACGCTGGGGCGGGGCGGCATGTCGACGATCCTGACCCAGCTGGGAGAGAACGTCGAGGAACCGGGGGCGGCGGACGACGTGATGGAGCATTATCTCGGGGTTCTCGGCCAGATCGAGGGGGGCGATCTCGATACCGACATATCGATCAAGCCGACACAGTTCGGGCTCGACCTCGGGTTCGATGACGCGCTGGAACGGATCCGGCGCGTGGTGCAGCGCGCGGGGACGATGAGGAGGCTGGTGGCGATCGACATGGAGAGCTCGGAGTA
>JAACAK010000041.1:23088-37061 GCA_011774835.1 Candidatus Kutchimonas denitrificans
CGCTGGCCCCGACGATCCGGCTGGTGAAGGGCGCGTACATGGAACCCCCGGAGATCGCCTATCGGAACAAAGGGGACGTTGACAATAACTTCCTCAGGCTCTCCGACACGCTGCTGCAGGAGGTGAAGCGAGGGAACGCGCGTATCTTCTTCGGCACGCACGACCAGTCGATGATCGACGGTGTCATAGAGCGAGCGCGGGGCATGGGGGTTCCCCGGGACGGTTTCGAGATCCAGATGCTCTACGGAATCCGGCGCGAGGCGCAAGCGCGCCTGACCGGCGACGGGTACAAGGTGCGGGTGCTGATCAGCTACGGCGATTCCTGGTTCCCCTGGTACATGCGCCGCCTGGCGGAGCGGCCCGCAAACGTCCTTTTCCTGGCTCGGAACATCATCAGCCGACGTTAAGAATCGAGGTACCGGATGCTCAAGTGGTTGGGGATCATCGCGGGTGTCGTGATCGGGATCGCGGTCATCATCTGGGTCGTGGGAATGCTGTTGCCGCCGGGTCACGTCGCCACGGCTTCGATCACCCTCCGCCAGCCGGCCGACTCGGTCTGGACCGTCATCCGAGACTTCGCGTCTTACCCGGAGTGGTGGGGCAACGCCAGCGCCGTGAACCGCGACACCGATCGAGAGGCCGAGGTCTGGGTTCTGGAAGATCCCCGCGGCGGCCGACTCCCCATCGAGGTCGTCGAGTCCGATCCACCGCGCCGCCTCATCACCCGCATCGCCGCCGACGAAGCGCTCCCGTTCGGCGGAACCTGGACCTACGAGATCGAGCCCGCCGACGGCACGGTCACCGTCACCGTCACCGAGCAAGGCGAGGTCTACAATCCGATCTTCCGCTTCTTCTCGCGCTTCATCTTCGGCCACTACACCACGATCGAGTCCTACCTCCAAGGGCTCGCCGCTCGGTTCGGTGAGGAAGCCTCGATCACGCGGGAATCGGCTGGCCGCTGATCGTCCTCCCGGTCGGAGCCGGGGCGCCGTTCCCATCTGCGTTACCGCACGGTAACGACCCCATCGTTTCGAGACCTGCGCGCGCCGTCAGGCCAAACAAGCTAAGACACGACCTGACATCGGGTTAATCCGGGTGGGGCACCTCTGGTACGCCCTCTGCCCTGGTAAGGCCACGGACGGGACGAGTCGCGAGGCCCCGATGCGGAGGGGAGGAAAATGTGCGAGGAGAAGATCATGCGTTGCCCTCACTGCCATAACGTGGGACCCTGGGTTTGGGTCGGGTTCGGCAAGGACTGGGTGCTTTGCCAGTTCTGTCAGCGCCGAATCCGCTGGGCTGAGGTCATGGCGGAGCACCTGGTCGGAGAGTCAGAGCACTGGACACCGGCGTCGCAAAAGACGGGCGCCTACCACTGAGTCATGACGGCAGACGAGTTCTTCCGACGCCTGAGCCGGACGCCGCGGGCCTGGCGTTTGACGGGAGGCAAGCTACGTAGCGGACCGCTGGTGGATCCGGATTGTCCGATCACGGCGGTGGCCCGGGCGCTGGTGGGCGAAGCCGCACCGGCGGCCGGCGGAGTGGTGCGGGCGGCGGACTGCCTCGGGCTGGAGGGGAAGCTGGCGAGTCGGATCGTCGCGGCGGCGGACGACCGGCGGAGTGCGGATTCCGGGCTCAGGCTCGATCTACTGAGGGCGTGTGGACTCAGCGCGGAGGACCAACGCGCAGCGGCGGTGACGCGGACGGTACGGCGCGGCGACTGACGCAACGACGGCACCACCCGGGCGAGGAAACATCACCGTCGAATCCAGGTTCGACGGCTTTTTTGTTTTGTGGTGGATGCCGCTCCGCGGTAAGCCACCCACGGGTCAACAGCAGTTCCCATCTGTACCGCAGGCGTCGGGAGCGGCATCGCTCGTCCGGTCGTAGTCGAGCCCCTTCGTCTCGCGCGGATGGCGCAGCGCGCTTCGATTACAGTCGAAGGGAGATGAGGGCTCGACATCCGCACCCTCGAGCGGGAGGACGGGGTCGAAGTGGTCGCGATACGGGACCCGGGTCAGGATACCGAAGGTCTTCTCGCACACGGCGGTGCGCAGGCCGCGCCGAAAGACGTGTCCGTCGTCATCGATCACCTTCTTCCAGGGGCCGCGATAGATCACCGCCTTGTTCGTCTCGAGACAGGGGCCTTCCAGTCCACGGTAGGCCCGCAATGTGATCGACCGAAACTCGATCCCTTCGACCGTGCGCCACGGCTCGGCACCACGACTGAGGATCTCTATCCCGTAGAAGCCCGCCCTTTCGAAGGCTTCCACGAAGGCGGTCTCGGTCATGGCTCCGGAAACGCAACCCGACCATAGCTGGGGATCGGCCTTGAGGTGCTCCGGCACGGGCTCGTCGGCGACGATGTCCGAGATCACCGCCCGGCCGCCGCGTCGAAGCACCCGATAGATCTCGGGAAAGAGCTGCTGTCGGTCCTCTTCGCTGACCAGATTGAGGACACAGTTGGAGATCACGACGTCGACGCTGGAATCGGAGATCAGCGGCGCCTCATTACGCAAGCGCGCCTCCTCGCTCTCGAGCGCCTGCAGATCGTCGCTGGTCCGGACCGGATGGCGCGACAGCCACTCGTCCAATCGCTCGAGATCGAGCCTCAGGTCCTGAATGCGGCCGCGACGAAATTCCACGTTATGCCAGCCGATCCGATCGCCAACGGGCTCCTGGTAACGACGCGCCAGGGCCAGCATATCGTCGTTCATGTCCACCCCCAGCACCCGGCCTCGGGGACCGACGATCTGGCTGGCGATGTAACAGATCTTGCCCGCTCCCGACCCGAGATCGAGGACGGTGTCACCGGGCGCCAGATGGCGGCTGGGATCACCGCAACCGTAGTCTCGCTCGATGATCTCTTCCGGGATGACGCGGAGATAACGCGGATCGTACTCGACGGGGCAACAGAGCTGGGCCTCGCGTGCGGTGGCGCCTCTGCTGTATCGCTCGCTGACGGCCCGCTCGACATCGACCGATGAATTCACTCGCATGACCTCCGGTTCTGGGGCTTCGGACCTCGCGGGGCGACTGCGATATCGCCCCACATAACAAAAACTCGCCGGGAACCCCGCTGGTTCCCGGCGACCCGCCGCTGGAAAGGAACGTGCGGAACGGTGGGTGAGCGTCAGTCCGAACGCGACCCCGTCAGTGCGTTGACGATCCGATCGCCGTGCAGCTTGCCGTTCTCGATGAAGATCTTGTTGGCATCGTAGCCGGCGGCGAGCACGCCGGCGATGAAGATGCCGGGAAGGTTGGTTTCCATCGTGTCGGGATCGTGGACCGGGATCCCGGTATCGCCGTCGACGTCAATGCCCAGCCGGCGGAGGAACGGGATGTCGGGACGGTAGCCGGTCATGGCGAAGACCCAGTCGTTGGCCAGCCGCTCGGAGTCGGGACCGTCTTCCCGCTGCAGCGTCACGAAATCGGGCCCGATCTCGTGCACCCGGGTCCGAAAGCGAGCGGCGATGGAACCCTCCCGAATCCGGTTCTCGATGTCCGGCCGCACCCAGGGCTTCACCCCGGGATCGAACTCGTCCAGGAAGTGCACGAGGGTGACCCGCGCGCCGCTCCGCCACAGGTCGAGGGCGGCTTCGGCGGCGGAGTTACCGCCGCCGACCACCAGGCAGGCCTGATCGTAATACGGGTGAGCCTCGCGATAGTAGTGGGTGACTTTCGGCAGATCCTCTCCGGGCACGCCCAACAGGTTGGGCGTGTCGAAGCGGCCGGTGGCGATCACGATGTTCCGCGCCGGATAGCCCGCCTCGGTCCCGTCCCGCATTCGGGTCTTCACCCAGAAATCGGCGGCGGCACCCTCGACATCCAGCACCTCCTCGTATTGCCGGACGTCGAGCTCGAAATACCCGGCCACCCGCCGGTAATACGTCAATGCCTCGTGCCGGGTCGGCTTCACGTCGCGCGTCACGAACGGCACGTCGCCGATCTCGAGATTCTCGGGCGTGCTGAAGAACGTCATGTTCAACGGGTACCCGACCAGCGCGTTGACCACACACCCCCGGTCGAAAATGATCGACGATAGGCCCGCGCGTCGCGCCGCCGCGCCGACCGCCAGTCCGCAGGGGCCGGCGCCCACGATCGCCAGATCGACCCGACCCGACGCCTGGCTCGCTGAGCTGTTCACCGCCGCACCTTCCTCCTTTCGGCCGGGAAGATGACGGCGACGCCGCCCGCCCGCAACGATCACGAAGCGGACTTCTTCTCCACTTCAATGTCTCGAGAGTGTGCGGCCGGATCAGGCAGGCCTGATAGACCCGGACCGCGATCGCCTCGACTGGAGGCCGGCTGTCCGTAGCCGGGAGACGCTAGGACAGGTAGGCCGTCCAGAATCGGCTGGACCGGTAGGCCAGGTTGACCAACGCCTTGAGAGGCCGGGATCCGATCCCTCTGAGCCAACATACGAGCGAGAACCCGGCTCGCTGGCCGTTCAACTTGTTGCCCTCCTCCAGTGCTCCAGCCCGTGCGCAACCCATATCTATCTCCTTCCCTTCAACTTTTCGCCTTCTCACCGGATTAGACGTACATCAGCGCGAAAACGTTGCGTCACCCGGTCGGATGGTCCCCGGCCGCGTCTAACGGAGCAGCGCCGCTCCGCGATCGGACGCCTCAACCGAACGCCTGAAAGCGAGCGGCCAATTGTAAGAGTTGTGTGACATCAATGGCACAACGCTGCGACTAGCCTGTAACTTGTAACCTGGTTGCCGCGCCTCGATTCTCCCCGATGCGGCGGCGAGGGGAAAGGTGGACGCGATGAAACTCCTGACGATTGTACTGGTCACGCTACTGGGGCAGACGCCGACACGATCGCAGTCGGCGCCTGGAGAGTTGGCCTTCGATTCAAACACCTGGTCCCGCCGATACGTCGCTGGTCGATGATCCGCAGCCGGTTCTGTCGCCCGGGGCGTTCGAGACGCTGATCGAGCTATGGCGGGCGCGACGTCACCCGGGAGCGTGCCTGAGCGGGGAGGTGCGCCACGAACCTGCGGGCGGTTCGGTCCTGTACATCACGCATGCGTTCTCGGCGGACTTTCTGCACCTGTGTCGGGGTCACCGCAACGTCGGCGCGGTGATGTTCGTGTACGGCGATGCCGTGAACGACGCGGAGGTGGGCCAGCAGACGGCACGGCTGTTGATCGAGGATCCTGGTTGGTTGGCCGTCGGCGCGATCACGGGACTCGATGAGCGGATGACGCGGAACTCGCAGGGCACGATCGAGCCGACCGCGGCGTTGTCAGCACAGTTCAGCGTGCGGACTCAAACGACGTTGAAGATTCGAAGCTGAGGTCAGCCGTTTTCCCATAGCAGCAAGGTTTCCCGAGACACGAGGGGCGGCCGCACGGTCGCCCTCTTCGCATCCGTTGGAGCGGCAACGCCTAACCTTGCTTCAGCAGCTCGTTGACGCGCCGCATCACCTCGAAGGCGTCGGCGACGTAGAGAACGTCTGCCTTCCCCTGCGCCCAGCCGCAACCCGGATCGAGGTTGACCGCGCGTCGCTCCTTGATGAAGCGCCAGCCGACGACGTGCGGCTCTTCGCCGTGGCAGCAGGTGGCGAGGCCCTTGGGATGGCGCGGCGTCGAGCCGGTCTGACCCACCTGGTTCATGTGGCTCATGAACGAGATGACCTCCTGCCCCTCGCCCGCCTGGTCCACCAGCGACTTGCTGCTCCCCAGCGAGGCGCCGGTTGTCTCGAGGAAGTCGTGGATGATCGTCTCCGCCTCCTTCACGTGCGTCGAGCCGTCCGCCTGCTTCTTGGTCCAGCCGGCGCCGGCCACGAACAGCAGCTCCGCGTCCGGCCGGATCGTCTGCTCTTCGGCGGCGGGCGACTCGACCCCGACGACCCGGGTTCGCAGCTCGGGCAGCGGGACATCGAGGGCCTCCAACGTGGCGCCGCCGGCCTCCCCTTCCCATGCGTCGAACACGCCGGAATCGACCAGCCAGAGCCACGGTCGCTGCGAACGGGTCAGGCGGCCCATCATGCGCTGTCGGTAGAACCAGCGTTCGACCTCGGGCCGGCCATCGGTAATCGCCGTCCCCGTGATGTGGCTGTCGATCCGGCCGTTTAGCCGCTCGGCGACGCCGGGCATGGCTCGGGCCGCTCGCGATGTGCCGGGCGCCAGAACGATCGTCGCTTCGGCGTTCCGGGCCAGCGCCTCGAAAGCGGCCGCATCGGTGGCGTGGCGGGAGACCGCGAACTCGTCACCGGTGACGGCAAGGAAAGCGGCGGCGCCGCAGCCTGCTACGGAGTCAGCGGCCGCCTGAACATCGGCCTTGGCACCGACCAGGCCGACGGCGAGCTCGCAGCCCAGATCGCGGGCCAGTCGCCCGGCGCCGCTCAAAACCTCCAACGCGAAAGACGAAAGCTCTCCGCCGGGCTCGACCTGCGTCAGATAAAGGATCTTCTCCATCGGTCACCCCCTCACCCATTCGACGATCTCACGCGCGATATCCTCGGCCCCCATGTTCCGCTCGATCCGCGTGTCGCGCTTACCCTTCGGAATCTCGACCGTCACGTACGACAACCCCTCGGCGTCCAGCTGGACCGGCTTCGCCTTCTGCAACGCCGGCATGATCGTCCGCATGTTCTGCATCCCGACCTGTGGGTTGTTGGGCGGCTCGGGCAGCTCGCCGGTCGACCAGGCGCAGACGAGCGGCGGACCCTGACAGACGGAGACCAGATAGCGGCCGCCCTCGATCCGTTCCATGATCTGCAGCCTTCCATCGTCCTCGACCGTCAGCTTGTCGACGGCGAGGAACTGGTCGGTCACGCCGAGTCGCTCGCCCACCATCCCCATCGTGACGCCCGCGTCGCGGGACGCGGAAGAGCGGCCGCCGAAGATCAGGGCTCGAGAACGGTCGAGGCCGTCGATCGATTCGATCAGATCGGCCAGCGCCGCCGCCGTTTCGCGGGCATCGGTGAAGCCGCTCGCGGGCCCGTCGGCGGCGACCAGCTCGAACGGCACCTTCTGCGCGATGCTCATCATCAGCTGCTGCAGACGTGCCCGGGGCCCGATGCTCACCAGCCAGACCCGACTCCCCTCGGTCCGCGCCGCCAGGTGGGCGGCCTCGTAGAGGGCGTGAGCCGCCCAGGGGTCGAGGACCGCCGGGATCATCATCTCGTTCTCGAGGGCCGGGCCGTCCGGGCCTTCGACGGGTTCGAGGACCTGTAGCGGATCCGGCACCAGGCTGCCGCAGACCACGATATGATAGCCAGAGCTCATCGAGCGGTACTCCGTGTTCGAGCTTGAAAAGTCGTCAGGCTGCCGCGAGCCAACCGTCAGAAGGTCAGACCGAGGTCGATCTGGAAGACCCGGTGTTTGATCGACCCGACGTCGGAGCCGAGCACGTCGGTGCTCCCCCAGACGTAGGCGATGTCCAGAGAGAAGATGAGCAGCTTGCCGCCGGCGCCGACCTTCCAGCCGAGCTCCAGCGACTCGGTATCGGTCTCGCACAGGAAGGGCGCGCCCCCGATAAACGGGAAATTCTCGGCCTCGCAGTTGATCTCGAACCCGAGATTCACGCCGCCGTAGACGCGAACGAAGGGCAGGGTGAGCCGGGCCAGCGCCGGGACCTCGACGTAGTCGAGCTTGACCGACGCGGTGTCGATATCGAATCCCCTCTGGCTGTAGTAGAGGCCGACCATGTATCCCACGAGATCACCGCGGGAGGTGAAGAGACCGATGTTGAATCCGCTGCGGTGACCGACGTCGACGTCAACGTCACCGGCGGTGACCTGCGGGTCGGAATAGTTCCAGCCTGCCATCACGCCCACCTGCGCGCGAGCGGGGATGACGGTGAGGGCGACCAGGGCCGTTGCGAGGACCGTGATCGATGCGAGCCGTGCGATTCTCATACCGCGGATCCCGCTCAGTTCTCGGCCGAGTGCAGACCGCCGGCGCCGGCACGGAACTCTATGTTGCCTCGCTCCAGGCCGCCGTCCACCGGCTGGGTGCAGTTCCAGATGCAGGCGCCGCAGTGGACGCACTTCTCGCGATCGAACTCCGGCACGCCGTTCGCGCCGGGCGTGATCGCTTCGCCGGAGCAGACCTCTATGCAGAGCTTGTTGTCGCAGGCCTCGCAGACGCTGGGATAGATGAAGACCACATGATCCGGATATCCCGGCGGCGCCTGCACCTTGCCGCCCATGAGCAGCGCGTCCTGGTGCGAGACCAGCAGCTTGCCGTCGTAAGGGATCTTGGGCCAGCCGGCGGCCTCCATCAGCGCGTCGTGAAGCGCCGTGCCCGAGGCGGCGCTCGCTTGCCGTATCCTGACGATCTCGGCCGGGGCGAGCGTACCCTCGTAGTACTCCTCCAGCGACGGCACGTGCTCCTGCGGTTGCTTCACGCCGCCGGAGATCGTGATCTTCCCCCTGCTGATCCCGGCCAGCCCCATCCCGAGCATGCCCGGCAGGAAGCCCTTCTGAAAGCCGTCCCGTGCCTTCTCCGCCACCCGCAGCTCCTGTTCGAGCCAGCTGCCGCGCCGCCGCTCCACGTAAGCCTTCTCGAGGTTCTCGCGGGTGAACGGGCGATCCTGTTTGAGCAGGTCGATGACGCCTTCGGCGAGCTGGACGCCGGTGGTCCACGCCTCGTCGACGCCGGAGCCGGTGAGCACGTTGGTGCTGCCCGAGCCCTCGCCGATGCGGGCGTAGCCGTCGCCGACCAGCCAGGGCTCGCCGCGGCGGCCCGATTCGGCGAGGGTCTTGGCCCCCCACGAGCGCATGCGGCCGCCGTCGACGTAATGCCAGACGAAGGGGTGCCGCATCCAGTGCTGCAGGTAGCGGTAGCTGGCGCGGACGGGGCTCTCGAACCAGGACGGGATGAAGACCCCCAGCGAGGCGACGCCATCGGGATAGACGTAGAAGAAGCCGAAGATCTCGGGCTCAGGATAACCGATCGTGTGGAATACGGTGCCCGGCTCGAGGGGACAGCCGTCGGGCAGGTCGACGACCATCTTCATCCCCACGGCCCAGTCTCGCTGGTGGTGTCCCTCCGGCAGCCCGAAGTGCTCGTCGATCTTCCAGCCCACCGGCCCCACGGGGCCGTCAGCCGCCACGGTGAGGGCGGCCCGCACGTCCATCCCCGGCATGTAGCCCGGACCCGGGGCCCCCCGGGCGTCGACGCCCTGGTCGGCGTGGCGGACGCCAACCACCGCGTCGTTCTCGATGATCGGCGCGGCGACGGGGGTGCTGGGCCAGAGCTGGACGGTGCCGCTCGCCATGAGCTGCTGGCCGACCCAGGCGTTGAAGCTCCCGATGGAGAGAACCAGCCCGTCCTTCTTCTCTATGAAGTCGGGGATGTAGGGGAGCTCGACGGCGTGGTCCCTTCCCTTCCCCAGCAGCTTCAGACTCGAGGTCAGAAGATCGAGCCCCTTCACGCCCGGCGGGCGTCGGCTGGCGCCGATGGGATCCTTCAGGTAGACGAGCCGCTCCCGGGTGACCGGATGGGCCATAGGGATCTGCGACGGATCCAGGTCCGGGAACGATTCGCGGATGCCACGGGCCCGTGTCACCACGCCGGAGACGCCAAAGCCGATGTCGTCGGCGCGCTCGTAGCAGACGACCTGGAGCGGCAGGCCCGGCATCGCCTTGCTCATCATGAAGGGCTGGAGCTCGGGATCCTGCAGCGCCCGGGAGAGGGTGGTGAGGAAACCGCCCGCCGCGGGGCCGAAGCCCACGCAGGCGATATCGACTTCCATGCTCTGACGCTCGACGCCGATCATCTCGTCCATGGCGTGTGCCCGGCGGCTAGAGCGGATAGTCGAGGGCTTCCGGGATGGTCACGCGCGTGACGGCCAGGGCGGCCCGGTCCTTGGCCAGCCGCGAGCCGGTGAGACACCCGTCGAGCTTGCCGCGCCTCAGCGTGAACGGCTCGTAGCCATCGAAGCGCACGCAGGGGCCGCGCTTGAGGGGCGCGTCGCCTTCATCGTCGAACGCGTCCACGGCGCAGGAGCAGAGCCCGGGGGCCACCGACTCGAGCACCTCGAGCTCGCGGCCCAGGTACGCGCGCTCGCGATCCTCGACCCACGACGGGTGCCGGTTGTAGCCGAACACCAGCGACGAGCAGATCCGGGCCGCTTCGCCTGCGGCGTTGGCGGCCTGGACGTGGGCCAGGTCGGTGAAGAACTCCACGTACTCCGACAGCCCCTCCGCCACGGTGGGATGATCGCGACCTTTCTCGTCGAGCTCGATCAGGTCCATGATCTGACAGCGGGACGCGAGCAGCCAGCAGAGGGCGTCGGCCATCGGGAAGGTCACGCCCTGTCGGTGGCCCTTGTAGAGCGGTGAGCCGGCGGCGTCCTTCGCCTCGAGGAGGTGGCGCAGCGTCCAGAGCCAGAGGTCCATCGCCGAGGCGAGGGTGCAGGCGCCGGAGCCGGGCCGGAGGCCGGCGATGCGGCGCATCTCGCGAATCCACCCTTCGAATCGAGCCAGAAAGATCGGGTCCCTCATGGTCACGCTGAGCTGGCGCCGCTGGACCGCCTCGGGCCCCTCGTAGGTCGCCTCCAGCTGCGCGTCCATCCACTTCTGCGGCAGGAAGCCGGGGCAGTCCTCGGTGATGCCGTAGCCGCCCATCAGGCTCACCGCCTCGCGCATCATGTTGGCGCCGTGGCCCGTGTTCCACAGCTTGACGGCGGGGCAGAGCACGTTGGCCAGCGAGTCTCTGACCAGGTACTGGATCAGCTCGTTGTCGGCCAGCTCGGCGAAACGGTCCGCATCGCGCTCGCCCTCGGGCCTGGCTTCGAGCCGCAGGTACTCGACAGCGGCATCCTGCCACTCCGCCAGCGCGCGGATCGCCTGGCGGCCTTTCGGGATGTCGTATTTGGCGAAGATCTCGTCGCGCCGGTGATCGAGTGGATCGAGATCGTCGAAAAGGCGCGCCGCCGCGAACCCCAGCGAGGCGCTGGCCTCACCCGTCGCCCAGATGTCGACCAGCCGATGCAGCGCGTCCTCCTTCTGCTGCAGGCCCAGCTCGTGCCGCGGCGTGCCCTCCTGGTCGCCCACGCCGCCGCGGTATCGACCTCGCTGATAGCGGATGACCGGCTCCACCGCCGAGAGCAGCTTGGCCGCCGACATCAGCCCCACCGTGACCCGGGTACGGCGGAACACCGCATCGATGATCTCACCGTGGCTGTAGTTGGGAACGATGGTTCCGTCCTCGACCGTGTAGCCGCCGATGATCCGATCGGCGGGCACGTCGAGACTGAACACCGGATCGCTGGTCGCCGACAGCTGATGCACCAGCTTCTTCGTCGGCGTGCCGCGATCGTAGACCCCGGGATCGGTCTCCTCCAGGATGATCATGCAGCTGCCCTTGATCCGCTCGTCGCCGGAATCGACCGCGGCGGACACGAAGTTGGCGAACGCCATGTTCGTGATGAAGCGGCCCCGCTTCTCGACATGAAGGATCGGCTCCTCACCGTCCTTCCACTCCTTGACCGAGACCTTGCCCCCCAGGACGCCCGTGTCCACACCCACATAGGGGATCGGTTCGGTCAACGCGAAGGCGCTCCGCTCGATCTCCCGATCCTCACCCGGACCCGGCGGCGCGAAACGCCTCATGTACTCCGCCTTCTGCTCCTCCGTCCCCTTCTCGTGGATCGGCGAGAGACCCAGGTGGCCGGCCATCGCTCCCGTCGCCGCGCCGCCGTCCACCCAGGCCAGCTCGAACGCCGCCAGCGCCAGTGCCAGGTTCTTCGGCCCCTCGATGAAACCGCCGTACTCGGGCTCCAGGAAGACCGAGGTGATCCCCGCATCGTCGTACGCTTTCAGCAGCGCGTTCTTCTCTTCCGTCCACTCGTGCGTGTGCCTCGCGCCCTCCGCCACCAGCCGCGCCACCGGGCCGCGCGCCACCGAGCGTGCCGACTGCACCAGCATCTGCAGGTCGTAGCGGTCGGCGAAGCGCCACATGACCTGGCGCACGTCGTCTCCGGGAAGGGCCCTGAGACTGCTCTGGATGGTTTGGACCTCTGGGTTGGCTGCGCTCATGAGACGGTGCCCCCTTCTCGAGCCGGGAGGACGAGATGTTCCCCTGTCGGGACAATCTGCCACAAGCGTGGCATAGAATGCTTCTCATTCCCGGGCGATCGCCTCGGAATGCCAGGCGTTCAGATCAATGACGCCATTAATGAGTGGCAAGACATGCGCCAGGCGGGCGGGGGTTGGGGGTCGGGAGTGGGGAGTTGGGAGTTGGGAGTTGGGAGTGCGGGCACTCGATTAAGGCCTGGACGTCGTGGGGCCAGGTCAACGTCCAACGCCCAACATCCAACGCCCAACTTCCAAGTTCTTCATGTCATTTCTGTTCTCCGCCTCAAGGCGGATCCGGTTCCGGCTGGCGGCGCAGCTCGAAACCCAACCATTTGAGGGCGACGATTTCACCGTCCGTCCCGGTGTTGAATGTCACAAGCCCCTCGCCGATCCAGCGGTTTCGCCAGCGGGTCTGGAACACGTCGTAGTGCCAGTGCGTCAGGTCGGCGATCAGGAAGGGCGACCGGTCGAGCACCAGCGCGTCGTCCTCCAACCGCACCTCGACCGAGCCGAACGCCGGGTGGGCGTAGATCCCGGTGTAGGCGGCCAGGTCGTGGCTGGGTTCCGTGTCGGGAACCCGGGCCTGGCGCCGCTCCTCTTCCCGCTCCCGGGCCTCGGCGGCGCGACTGTCGTAGAGCTCTTGCAGCTCGACGCTCCAATCGCGGACCGGATCGCCAAGGTAGAGGTCGAAGACGCGGAGCATGAGGGCGTGGCGCAGCTCTGCGTGGTCGCGGTTGGCGAAGACCACGACGCCGAGCTCGTGGTCGGGGAGCAGGCCGACGATGGCCACCGTGCCGTCGATGCTGCCGGTGTGGAAGGCGACGAACGCGCCGCGATAGTCCTGGAGGAACCAGCCGAGGCCGTAGGCGGTGAAGCGGGGCCGGGTGAGCTCCGCGGTGGGGTAGAACTGATCGACCGGGATCACGACCTGGGGCCGGAAGAGCTCAGCGAACGCGTCTTCGCCCACGAGCCGCTCATCGCCCCACTCGCCTCCGTTCAGCAGGAAGCGGAGCCAGCGGGTCATGTCCATGACGTTGGAGTACATGGAGCCGGCGGGAGCGATGGGGTCGACGAGCCCGACACCGGTCCCGGAGATGAGCTGCAGCGTGTCGTCGATCTCGTCGTGGATGGCGGCGACGTTCTCGCGGCCCTCCAGGAAAACGCCCTGGGTGACGGTCTCGGTCATGCCGAGGGGCTCGAGGATCCGCTCGCGGACCAGGGCGTCCCACGAGGTATCGGCGGCCCGACCGGCGATGATGCCCGCGGTGGCGTAGGCGACGTTGTTATAGGCGAAGCGGGAGCGGAAGCTGGAGGCCGACTCGATGAAGCGGAGCCGGTCGACGATCTCGGGAAAGTCGATGTCGACGCCATACCACAGGTACCCGGGATCGCCGAACCCGACACGATGAGTCAGCAGGTCACGGATCGTCAGCTCGTGAGACGGATACGCTTCCGGAAGCAGGTAGCCCGTAACGTGGTCGGCGACCCGGTCGTTCCACTCCAGCTTTCCCTCGTCCACCAGCATGGCGATGGCCATGGCGGTGAAGGCCTTGGTGGTGGACGCGTTGGCGAACAGTGTGTGGACGTCCACCGGATCGGTCCCGCCCAGGGCCCGGAGGCCGTAACCGCGGGCGAAGACGACCGAGTCGTCCTTGACCACGGCGACGGCGAGTCCGGGGACCTCCCAGTCGTGGACCGCCTGGCGGACGTAGGCATCGAGACCGGCGAGCGGGTCGTCCGTCGTGGTCTGCGCCGCGACGCCAGCGGGCAAGACGAGCAGCAAGAGTACGAACCGAACCCCACGCATCTGTCCTCCTGTGTAAGGGAATTGAAAATGGAAAATTGAACGTGAGAATTGATAATTCACCTCGAGAGTTGGGCAATTGAACAATCGACGACGGAATGCTCTAATGCTCGATGATCATTCTTCAAGGTC
>JAACAK010000041.1:37066-46940 GCA_011774835.1 Candidatus Kutchimonas denitrificans
TGCTGGTTCAGGTCTCGTCCTCGTCGGACATCTGCACCTCGGTCGTGTGCTCGCAGCACTCGAGCATCATCTCCAGCCGCTCGGGGCTGAACCCGATGACGAAGTCCTTGCCGTGGGCGATGACCGGGACCCCGACGCCGCCGGTCAGGTCGCGCCACTCGCGGAGCCCCTCGACGTCCTTGGTGATATCCGCTTCCTCGAACTCGCAGCCGTGATCTCGCAGCCAATCCTTGGCCTGCTTGCAGTAGGGTCAGGTGGGTGTGGTGTAGACCTTGATGACAGCCATTTGATACCCCCACGTGAGATTGAAAATTGGAAATTGAATGTGAGAATTGAAAAATTCAGCTTGGAAGTTGAATATCGGCTATTGAAGATTTGGGAGCCGAATGCTCAATAGCCAATGGTCAATTTTCAAGGTGAAGTTTCAATTTTCACATTCAAGTTTCAATTTCCAAGTTCCTCAGTCAACGGGGCCGGGTTATACTCTAGAGGATGACCGTACACAGCACAGATCTCGTCCCCTTCCCCGCCCAGCTGGAGGCGATCGAAGCGCCCTCCGGCCCCACGCTCGTGCTCGCCGGGCCCGGCGCCGGCAAGACGTTCTGCCTCATCCGCCGGGTGGCGTACCTGATCGAGAAGCTGGACGTCGCGCCGCAGCGGATCTGCACGGTCACGTTCACGAACAAGGCGGCGGAGGAGGTGACGACGCGGCTGCACGGCCGGCTGGGGTCGCTGGCGGACCGGATCAGCCGCGGCACCCTGCACGCGCTTTGCCTGGGTCTGTTGCGCGAGCACCCGGAAGAGCTGGGGCTGCGGCGCGGCTTCGGCGTCGCCGACGACGAGTACCAGAAGCTCTTGCTGCGGCGCCTCAACGTCTGGCCAGAGAAGCGGCGCGGCCACCTGCTCAACCTGTTCGGGCGTCACCGGCTGGAGGGGTACGAGCTCACCGAGGGCGACGAGGCGCTCTTCGAGAGCTATCTGTCGCTGCTGCGCGAGAAGAACCTGGTCGATTTCGACGACATCATCACGCTGACCGAGCGGCTCCTCCGGGAGCACCCGGCGATCGCCGACGAGATGGCGAGCCGCTGGGATCACCTGCTGATCGACGAGTTTCAGGACCTTGACGCGACCCAATACGCCATCATCAAGCGGCTGGCCGAGGAGCACCGAAACATCTTCGCGGTGGGCGACGACGAGCAATCGATCTTCTCGTGGCGCGGGTCTGACCCGCGGATCCTGTGGCGCTTCGCCACCGAGTTCGAGGCGCGGGAGATCATCCTGGACAAGAACTGCCGCTGCAGCCGCCAGATCTTCGAGGTGGCGAGGCGCCTGATGCGGGAGAACCCGGAGCTTTTCCGCAAGGAGATCACGGCGGAACGGGACGCGCCCTACGAGGTGGCGGCGTACGGGTTCGAGGACGAGGCCGCCGAGACCGCGTGGATCATCGAAGACATCCTGAACGACCGAACCCGGTCGAGCCTGAGCTGGGGCGACTACGCCGTGCTCTATCGCCAGCACTTCGTTGGCCGCTATCTGGAGAGCCGGCTGGTCGCCGCCGGCCTGCCCTGCCGGCTGGCGCGCGGCCGATCGCTGCTCGACGACCCGGTGGTCGCCTACGTGGTCGCCTCGCTGCGGCTGGTCACCGCGCCCGACGATCCGATCAACGTCGAGGCGTTCGCCGAGCGCATGCTGCCGCACGCGCTGATGGCGGAGGTCCGCACGCTGGCCGGGCGCGAAGGGGTCGACCTGCTGGCGGCGCTGCGCTCGTACGCCCGCAACCATCCCAGGATGCACCCGGACACCAAGAAGGCGTGGCGGTTCATCTACCACGTCGAGAACCTGCGGGCGCTCTACGAATCGCACGATACGCTGGCGGGGCTGGTGGACGAGCTACTGTCGCAGCGGGTCAAGCCGTACGAGAACCGGCTGGAGGAGCACTACGAGGAGCTGGAGGACCCCCTCTCCTTCCCCGGCGCCGCCGAGCTGGCCGACGCGCTGCGGGCGACGGTGAACCGCGGTGGCCGCGTCTGGATCAGGCCGCGGGGCGGAGTCGAGATCGCGCTGCGCGGGATGCTGATGTCGGTGGGGATCCCCGTGGCCATCGACTACCTGCTGGACGAGGACGATGCGAACCCGGCCGATCTGGTACTGGACAGCGAGGACGAGCGGCCGCGCCCGCTCACCACCACAGCGTTCAAGGCGCTGCAGCTCATCCATAGCCGCGATTTCGCCGAGGTACTGACCGACTTCGTCGCGTTCGACCTGGAGACCACCGACCTGGACCCGATGACCTGCGAGATCGTCGAGATCGGCGCCGCCCGGGTACGGGACGGCCGGGTGGTCGACACCTTCCATTCGCTGGTCCGCCCCGACCGACCGGTGACGGCGAGCGCCGCCGAGGTGCACGGCTACACGGAGGCCGAACTGGCCGACGCGCCGCCGCTGGCGCAGGTCTGGCCGCGGCTGGCCGAGTTCGTGGGCGACGACGTGCTGGTGGCGCACAACGGGCTCGGGTTCGACGTCCCGGTTCTGCGACGCCAGCTGGATCGGTTCACCGATTCCTCGAACCTCGTCTTCTTCGATACGCTCCCGCTGGCCCGTTCCCTGTTCCGCGAGAGCGCCCGGCTGGGCGACCTGGCCGAACGGTTCGCCGTCGGGCTCGAGCGAGCACACCACGCACTGGACGACGCGGTGGCCCTCGCCGAGGTGTACCGCGAGCTGGGCGCGCGGAAGCGGGAGCGGGCGCGCAAAGCGGCGCTGGTCAACCTGCTGGACTTCGTGGGACTGGGGCTGGCGCTGGAGCCGTGGCCCGGGCAGACAGATGAGGACCGGCTGCTGCGAAACCTGGCTGTCCCCTTCGCCCTGGGCCGCTACAGCGATTGCCTCGACTATTACGAGGGTGAGCTGGAGCAGACCGCGCCGGGCGCGCCGGAGATGGAAGAGGTGATCGCACGACTGGGTGGCCGCAAGGTGATGGAACGGATCCGGGCGGAGCGCCGGCCAGCGGAGCGCTACCCGGCGGCGGTGGCGCGGCTGCGGGCGCTGATCGAGGTGAGCGGGGCGGAGACTCTGGAGGAGAGCGCCGCCCGGTTCCTCGAGCGGGTGGCGCTCTCCACGTCCGAGGGCGTCGAGGCGGACCCGCACCGGGTGAACCTGCTCACCCTCCATTCCACCAAGGGGCTCGAGTTCTCCCGGGTCTACGTCGTCGGTGTCGAGGACTATCAAATGCCAGGCTACTACGCGGCGCTGGAGAGCCGCACCGACGAGACGAACGAGGCCCGCCGCCTGCTCTATGTGGGGATGACCCGGGCCCGGGACCGGCTCGTCCTCACCCGCACCGACCGGCGTCGCGGCAAGGACTCCGGCGGCGCCCTCTTCCTCGACGAGCTCGCCCTCTCCCCGACCCGCCCCTAACGACTCCGCCCAGTTACCGAGGAACTTGGAAATTGAAAATTGAATGTGAGAATTGAAACTTCACCTTGAAAATCGAACATCGACGATTGACCATTCGTTGGCCGAATGCACAATGGTCCATAACGAATGCTCAAGGAAAACTCTCAATTCTCACATTCAATTTTCAATTTCCTTGGTCCCCCGTTCTGCAACCGCCATTAATCGGCCGAACCCACCGATCCGGGGCCGATGCAACTTTTTCGCCCCCCGGTACGTCTTATTACTAAAGGTCAGGTTCGTTTTAGCCGGAATCGCTATTGGTAACCGCGGGCATCCCCGCTCCGGAGCACCGCGGCCAACCGTGCATTTGCGTGATTTATGGCCGAAGAACTCCCGAAGCTCACCCACAGCACCAAGAGAAAGGAGTCGTGACCATGCAGCGACCGAGCGTCCGCCATCTCGGCGTCTCTGCCATTGCCGCCCTCGTGCTGGCCGGTTGCACTCAGGTCTACACGAGCGGCGGTGAGCCGCAGCCGTCACCGAGCCAGCCGGCCCAGGCGCAGAAGAGCCAGGCCGAGGATTCGGGCCCGTTCAAGCCCTACGATGAGGTGCTGAAGGACACGGAGAAGAAGGAGGGCTTCTTCACCGTGCACATCAAGCGGGACAACACCCTCTTCCTCGAGATCACGCCGGAACAGCTCGACAGCGACTTCGGGCTGATGATGCACTATAGTCGCGGTATCGGCGACTTCAACGTGCACGATGGGCTGCCCGTCCTCGGTAACACGCAGCTACTGCGATTCGAGCGACACGGCGACAAGCTGTATCTGGTGCACCGCAACCCGCGCTTCACCGCAGACGAGGGCACGCCGATGGCGACATCGCTGGCCGACAACGTCGGCCACTCGGTGGTCGCCGCCTTCGACATCAAGGCCAAGCACTCGGAGACGGACAACCTGGTCATCGATGCCACCGAGTTCTTCGTCTCCGACTACGGTGACGACGGCCGCTGGCTCAAGTTCTGGTACGGGAACCGGCCGGTCAGGTTCGACAAGAGCCGCAGCTACGTGGAGAACGTGATGGCGTTCCCGCAGAACGTGGAGATCGACGCGTTCCTGACCTATCAGGCCAGTGAATACCCGCAGTACGGCGGTGCCGGCGTGTCGGACTACCGGTCGATCCCCATCGGGATGCGTTACTCGCTGTTCGCGCTGCCCGACGAACCGATGCGACCACGGCTGGCGGATGACCGGGTCGGCCACTTCCTCACCGCCTTCAAGGACTTCTCCAAGGACCAGCAAGAAACGTCGTACGTGCGCTACGTGGAGCGCTGGCGCCTGGAGAAGAAGGACCCCAACGCCGAGATCTCCGAGCCGGTCGAGCCGATCGTCTATTACATAGACCGCAGCGTACCGCTGGAGTACCGGCCCCACGTGAAGGAAGGGATCGAAGGCTGGAACAAGGCGTTCGAGGCCGCCGGCTTCCGCAACGCCGTGGTGGCGAAGGAAGCCCCGGACGATCCCGAGTGGAGCGCCGAGGACATCCGCTACTCCACGGTCCGCTGGACCGCGGCCCACTCGATGGGCTACGCCATCGGACCGTCGCAGACCGACCCGCGCACCGGCGAGCTGCTGAACGCCGACGTGCTGATCTCGTCCACTTTCGTCCGCAGCTGGCTGTACGACTGGCAGGAGATGGCCGGTGTCGAAGGCATGGTCGAAGCTTTCAACCGGGCGGAAGGGATGCGTCAGTTGCTGGGGCCCGAGCGTGCCGCGCGGATCTGCACCGCGGCGATGGGCAAAGCCCACCAGATCGGCGTGCAGTACGCGCTCCTGCTGGGCACCGGCGTGATCGATGCGGGCGAGCCGATGCCCGAGGAGTACCTGGGCGACGCGATCCGCGACCTGGTGCTTCACGAGGTCGGCCACACGCTGGGCCTGCGGCACAACTTCAAGGGCTCGTCGGGCATCCCCCACGATCGACTGAACGACGAGAGCTTCACCGGCGAGCACGGCCTCACCCTGTCGGTGATGGATTACGGCCCGGTGAACGTCGCGGTCGACCCGGACCAGCAGGGCCATTACTGGAACAAGCAAGTCGGGACCTACGACGAGTGGGCGATCGAGTACGCCTACACGCAGATCTCCGGTTCCGGGTACGCCGCCACATCGACGAACGGCACCAACGGCACGAACGGAGACGGCTGGACGCCCGAGTCCGAACGGGCCGCGCTTCAGGCGATCGCTGCGGAGAGCGCCGACCCGTACCACACCTACGGGACCGACGAGGACAACTGGCTGGGCGTTTGGGCGGTCGACCCGCTGACCAACGGCTGGGACCTCGGGAACCCGATGCGTCACGCCCGCGACCGGGCCGCGATCATCGCCCGGGTGCAGCCCCGGCTGGAGAGCCGCCTGATCGAGCCCGGTGAGGGCTACCAGCGGCTGCGCGGCGCCACCAACAGCCTGATATTCGAGCGCTACATCTCGCTGTACCCAATCACGAAGACGGTGGGTGGCCTCTACTTCCACCGCGACCACAAGGGCCAGCCGAACGCGCGGATGCCGTTCGACCCGGTGCCGGCGGCGGAGCAGCGCGCCGCGGTTCAGCTGATCGTCGACCAGGCGTTCGACGAGGACGCCTTCACCTTCGACGCGGAGCGGCTGAACAAGCTGGCGCCGAACCGGTTCTCGCACTGGGGCGTGGGCTGGGGCGGCACGCCGGTCGACTTCCCGGTTCACAGCCTGGTCGGAACGGTTCAGCGCTATCTGATGAATCAGCTGATGAGCCCGATCCGCATCGGGCGGATGATCGACAACGAGCTCCGCACCCCGGGCGACGCCTACACCGCCGCCGAGCTGTTCAACTCGATGACCTCGGCGACCTGGTCGGAGGTTTCGGGCACGCGGGCGCGGCCGGTGAACTCGTTCCGCCGCAACCTGCAGCGGATGTACACCGACCACCTGATCGAGATCATGCTGTCCGACGAGCCGACGGTGCCGGAGGACGCACGCTCGCTGGCGCGGCTGCACCTGAAGCGGATCGCCAGCAACATCGAGAGCGCCGGCACGGGCGGCCTGGACGATTTCACCCTGGCTCACCTGGATGAGACGCAGGCGCGGATCGAGCGCGCGCTGAAGGCGCAGGCCAGCGTCGACATGGAGGAGTGAGCCGAACCGAGACTACAGCTGGATGCGGGAAGCGCTCCGCATCCAGCCGACAAAGTTGCCCCGTGGTTGGTGGTTGGCGGTTGGGAACTGCTGGAGAGCCTTCAGCGGCGACCGACAACCAACCACCGATCATGGTATCGTGAATCAAGCGGCTGTTCGGGACGCAGAGGCTTATGCGGAGCCCGACAGCCAGGGCGCGGACCCGGGTTTGCAAGGCCAACTCGGGTTCGCTTTCTTTTTGCCCAATCCGGCCGTCGATCGCCGCTCGTCCCCCGTCCCCATCCCGCGCCCTCTACAATAGACAGGAACGGTTGACAGGAAGGCGGGAACCGCCCATTCTGAACGATCGTTCCGAAACCGGGAGACGACAGGTTGCCGAGAACCAGGGAATTCGATCCAGACCGTGCGCTCGACCGCGCCATGCAGCTCTTCTGGGAGAAGGGCTACGAGGCGACATCGGTGCAGGACCTGGTGGAGCGGATGGGGATCAATCGGTTCAGCCTCTACGACACGTTCGGAAGCAAGCACGACCTGTTCCTGAAAGCCCTGGATCGCTACGGGGACCGGGTGGTGAGCGCGGCGCTGAAGGCGATGGAGGAGACCGACGGCGGCCTTTCCCTCATCCGCCGCTACTTCGACGCGACCCTGAAGTTCGTGAGCTCGAAGCAGGGCTGGCAGGGCTGCCTGATGACGAATTCGGCGGTCGAGCTTCCCCATGATCTCCAGGCCGGCCCCAAGGTCCAGGCTCACCTCGAGCGTCTGGAAGGTGCGTTCTATCGGCAGCTACGCGCCGCGCGCCGGAACGGCGAGCTCGAGACGGAGCGAAAGCCGAGAGAGCTGGCTCGCTTCCTGACCGGGGTCACGCAGGGCCTGGGAGTGCTTGCCAAAGGTTCGCCGGGACGACGAGCCCTGCAGAGCTATGTGGATACGGCGCTCTCGATCCTGGACGAGGCGGGCGACGCCTGACCTTCGGTCCGCCGACGACAGCCGCTGTTTTTTTAAAACCCTATTTCTGAATGATCGGTTTGATATTGCAGAAGACTCTAACGCTTACCGAGAGCCGCGACATGGCAAGCCCCGAACTCATCCAACCGAAGGAGGTCGAGCATGTCTGATCGAAAGGAGATCTCCGCTGCTTTCCCGTACGAGTCACGCTTCGTGGAGGTGAACGGCTCGAAGCTGCACTACATCGAGGAAGGGTCGGGCGACCCGGTGCTGTTCCTGCACGGCAACCCGACGTCGTCGTACCTATGGCGGAACATCATCCCCCATGTGAGCCCGAGCCATCGGGCGGTCGCGCTGGACCTGATCGGTATGGGCAAGTCGGACAAACCGGATATCGAGTACCGGTTCTTCGACCATTACGAGTACGTCGAGGGTTTCATCGAGAGGCTGGGTCTCGAGAACATCACGTTCGTCGTTCACGATTGGGGTTCGGCCCTCGGCCTTCATTACGCGCGCCAGCACGAGGGGAACGCGAGGGGTATCGCCATGATGGAAGCGATCCTGGCGCCGGTCCCCAGCTGGGACGAATTCCCGTCGGACTTCGAGGAGACGATCCGGGCGTTCCGCACTCCCGAGGTGGGCTGGGACATGGTGGTGAACCAGAACATGTTCGTCGAGAAGGTCCTTCCCGCCGCGGTCGTTCGCGACCTGTCGGACGAAGAGATGGCCCGCTACCGGGAGCCTTACATCGAGACGGAGAGTCGCAAGCCGGTGTGGCGCTGGCCGAACGAACTTCCCATCGCAGGCGAGCCGGCGGACGTGGTGGACGCGGTGGCGACCTACAACGGCTGGCTTCAGGAGACGGAGATTCCGAAGCTGCTCTTCCACGCGACGCCAGGCGCCATCGTGCCGGCGCCGCTTGTCGAATGGTGTCGAGCGAACCTGAAGAACCTGGAGACCGTGGAGCTGGGCGAAGGAATCCACTTCCTGCAGGAGGATCACCCGCACGAGATCGGCGACGCCCTCTCGGACTGGCTGAGTCGAATCTAGCTGCGCCGGGAGGCCGGGCCTGGACCGGGCCCGGCCTCCGCTTCCTGTCTTTACACCCCGGCCGGCGGCGAGTAGCCTACGGCGTGCCAATCACACTGAACCTGCTGATGTCCCTCGCCGTGGCGAGCCCAGTGTTCGCGCAGGCTGAGCTTCCCGAACTGCTCCTCGAAAACCGGACCGCATCGGCCCTGGAACTCGCGGTCGGCGACACCGTCTGGGTATCGGGGCTCGAGCAGGGCGAGCGAGCGTTCGTGGTCGCGGGTCTGTACCGTCGACCGGCCGACCCCTCGACCGTCACGCTTCGGGACTACCGGGCGATCTTCCACCTGCCGGACCTGCAGGAGCTGCTGGGCGGCGTCGATCGGGTCGACCGGTTCACGGTAAAGCTGCGGCCGGGGGCGAACCGGGAGGCGGTGAACGCCGAGATCGACCGGCTGGCGTTCGGGGCCGACGCTTTGCCCACGGAGACGGTGGCGAACGCGACCTCGGAGACTTTCCGGGTGGTGGCCCGATTCCACCGGGCGCTGGCGGGGATCACGATCAGCGGCGCCGCGGTCTTTCTGTTGTGCCTGGTGGTGTTGAAGCTGGAGGAGCGCCGGTTGGAAGGCGCGTCGATGCGGGACGTGGGCATCTCGCGCCGCACGCTATTTCTCTGGACGTTCAGCGAGACGGCGGCGATGGCTGCGCTGGGCACGGTCGCCGGGCTGCTCGTAGGTTGGGGCGGGTCCTGGGTCATCAATGCGTACTTCCGCGGCGTGTACGGCACGAGCCTGGCGTTCGCGAAGGTGACACCGCGGCTCGCGATACTGGTCGGCGGCATCGGCCTCGTCACGGGGCTCGCCGTCGGCGTGGTCGCTGGCTTGCAGATGGTCAGGTCCAGCTCGATGCGACTCCGCCAACCATGAGCCCCCTCGTGACCCTCCCCTTCGCCCTGGCGTGGCGAACTCTGGTCCGCCGACCCCGGCGGCTGGCACTGTTCGTCGCCGGTGTCACGGTGGCGGCGGCCGTGTTGCTCGACATGGTGATGCTGGCCGAGGGATTGCAGACGAGCCTGTCGGACATGCTCGAGGCGACCGGCTACCAGGTCCGCGTGGTGCCGAAGGGTCTGCTCCCGTTCGAAAGCGGCGCTGCCGTGCTGCGCTCGGACTCGTTCATCGCCCGGCTGTCGTCCGACGCGCGGGTGGCGGAGGCGATCCCGCTCTGGGGGCAGACCGTGTACGTCGCCCGGCCCGACGGACGTGAGGAGCCGCTGGCGACGTTCGGGTACGGGGCGCCGGTTGGGGCATCACCGGCGATGCGGATCACCGAGGGCCGGC
>JAACAK010000041.1:46951-57180 GCA_011774835.1 Candidatus Kutchimonas denitrificans
GTGGTGCCGGGCGACAGCCTGCTGGCCGGGCTGGAGCCGAACCCGGCGGTGGGCGCCCTGCGGCGCCGGGTGCTGGCGACGGTGACCGGGGTGGCCGACTTCATGTTCGCCGCCGAGGGATCGTACACGCTGGCCCTGCCCATCGCCGACATGTGGCAGATGGCCGGGACCGACGCCCGACCGGCGGCGTTGGTGCTCATCAAGATCGCCGACGGCGCCGACCCGTACGCCGTCGCCCGTGATTACCGGGCGCGGTTCACAGGTGTCGACGTGTACGCGATACCCGAGATCATCGAGAAGGCGGGCGACCGGCTTTCGTATTTTCAACAGCTCTCGCTGGTCCTGGGCACGGTGAGCCTGATCGTCGCCTTCCTGCTGGTGGCCACGCTGCTCACCCTGTCGGTGAACGAGCGTTGGAGCGAGATCGCCGCGCTCCGTGCCATCGGCGTGACCCGGGGCCGCACGCTGGCCCAGGTGGCCTGGCAGGGGCTGGTCATCACCGCCGCCGGCACCGCGGTGGGCTTCGCCGTCGGGCTGCTGGTGGCCCGCTACCTGGACCGGATCCTCACCGACTTCCCCGGCCTGCCGGCCGGCGTCTCGTTCTTCGTCCTGGACGGCGCGGACGCCGTCGAGTCCGGCGCGCTGCTCCTAATCACCGGGCTGCTGGCGGGTCTCTACCCCGCCTGGCGGGCGGCGAGCGTGAACATCGCCCAGGTACTGAGAGAGGAGATCGAATGAGGGGGCGGGGGCGCGTGGCGGAAGCCCGCGATCTGTATCGTACTTACCTTCGCGGAAGTACAGAGGTCGAAGCGGTGCGCGGCGTCTCGCTGGAGATCGACGCCCGCGACTACCTGGCGGTGCTGGGCCCGTCCGGGTCGGGGAAGTCGACGCTGCTCAACCTGTTGGGCGGCATCGACCGGCCGACGGCGGGTCGGGTCGAACTGCTGGGACATGACACGACGGCACTCAGCGACCGTCGCCTGACGCGGCTCCGCCTGGAGAAGGTCGGCTTCGTCTTCCAGCGCTTCCACCTGCTCCCCGCCCTGACCGCGGCGGAGAACGTGGAGCTGCCGATGGCCGAGGCGGCCATGGCGAAGGCGGAGCGTAGGAGACGGGTGGCGGAGCTGTTGGACTACGTGGGCCTCAGCCATCGGCTCGACCATCGGCCGGGCGAGCTGTCGGGCGGCGAGATGCAGCGGGTGGCGATCGCCCGGGCGCTGGCGAACCGGCCGGCGCTCATCCTGGCGGACGAGCCCACCGGCGAGCTGGACCGAAAGACCGGCGCCGAGATCGCCGAGCTGTTCCGCAGATTGAACGCCGACGGCACGACGCTGGTGGTGGTGACCCACGATCTGGGGCTGGCGGAGGCGGCGACCCGGGTGCGCCAGATGCGGGACGGCGCGCTGCTGCCGGAGGAGGCGGCGTGATCGGCCGGCTGGTCCTCCGGCACCTGGCGCTGCATCCGATCCGCTCGCTGGTCTTCGTCGGCGCTTACGCCGCCGGCGTCTCGGTCATGCTGTCGCTGTTGTCCATCGGCGAGGTGATGCTGGAGCAGTCCCGGGACGAGGAGCTGGTGGGCGGTGGCGACATCACGGTGGTGCCCGCCGGTGTCGACCTGGAGACGCTACGAACCGGCGGCGCCGTCTACTTCGGCATCCAGGAGAGCCGGTTCATCGCCCGGGGGATCCTGGGCGGCCCGCGGCTGGAGGAGGAGGTCGAGACGGTGGGACCGTGGATCGAGGACCGGGCCGTCTATGTGAGAGTCCGGGAAGGCGAGGCGCCCGTCGCGGTCCGGGCGTCGGGCCAGGTCCCATCGGCGGCCCGGGCGTTGGGCGCCGCACCGACGCTCGTCGAGGGCCGCTGGGCCGACAGCGACGCCGACCGCCGCTGGCTCGTCCCGACCGCGTACGAGCTGTACTCGGAGATCGACGCTTTTCATCTGCCGCCGGCCCGGGTCCGCGGCGACACCACCTGGGCCGAGTGGCACTACTTCAACCTGCTGTGGCCGGAAGAGGAGCGCTGGCTCTACCTGGCGTACCTTGTGACCGGCGACCCGAGCGGCGACCGCTGGGGCGGTATGGTGCTGGCCAGCTACCGGCTGCCCGACGGCCGCAACGTTTCATTCGGCGACACGTTGAGCGCCGACGAGATCCAGTTTTCGACGTCGTCCCCTGACCTTACGTTCGGGCCGCACACGGTCCGGCTACTGGACGGCCCGGCCCGCTACCAGGTTCAGGCGCGGCTGCCGTCGCTGGACGGCGGTCCTCCGCTGGGCCTCGCGCTCGAGCTGCGCCCCGGCGCCGACCGCTACTTCCCGCCGGCCGAGCTGGCCGCCTCCGACTCGTTCGTTAGCGGCTACGTGGTTCCGGCGCTCCGGGCGTCCGCCGCGGGCCGGGTCTGCCGCGGCGACCGATGCGTTCCGGTGGACGAAACGATCGCATACCACGACCACAACTGGGGGACCTGGGGCGGCGTCGCCTGGGACTGGGGTGTGGCCCGCGCCGGCCCGTTCGACCTGCTGTACGGCGGCGTGCATGGCGCGGCGGCGGACGAGGCGCGGCGCTACGGCGCCCGCTTCCTGGCCTACGTCGTCGACTCGCTGGGCGTGGCGGCGGCCCTGGAGCCGGACGCGCTCCGTTACTCGGGCCAACGAGTCATCGAGTACGACGGCGCGGCCGTCGAGGTCCCGGAACGGCTGGAGTGGACCGCCGTTCAGGCGCCCGACTCGATCCACGCGAGGATCGAGCTCGAGCACGTCTCGCTGTCACGGCTCTCGCTGGGCGGCGACGCCGACGTCTACTTCGCCCAGATGCAGGGGACGCTGGAGTTGGGCGGGGTGATCGGCGGCCGCCGGGTCGCGGCCCGCGGTCGGGGCTTCTTCGAAACGTACCTGCGCTGAGTCAGCGGCGTTCGGGCTCTAAGGGTCTCGCGAGCAGCCGTGACGTTACCGAAATCCCCGGCCAGGGATCACTTCTTTGTGATCCGGCCATAGAACTGGACGATGCCCACCTCCAACTGGGTCTGGGTGACGCCGGCCAGGCGGCCGTCGCTCACGGCAACCAGCCGGAAACGCGCTCAGATTCCAGCGTAGGAGGTATCGGCGATCCCGGCAGGTGACGCCGAAGAACCGAGAGCGTAGTTTCCCGCCATCCATGACCGGACGAACGGTACGCAATCTAGCCACGGCGCTCGTTCTGCTGCTTAGTCGAGTCGCCGCCGCAAGCGCGCAGGCGAACGAGCCGGGGAGCGAGTCGCCGCGCCTGCAGGCGGTGCGTCTGGCGGCCGAGGAGGCGATCCGACTGGACGGGTCGCTGGACGAGCCGGCCTGGGGGCGGGCCGACTCGATCTCCGGCTTCCGCCAGCGCGAGCCGCTGGAGGGCGCGCCGGCGACGGAGCGGACCGTCGTTCGGGTGTTGTACGACGAGGCGTACCTGTACATCGGGGTCCGAGCATATGACTCGGAGCCGGGGCGGGTGGTGGCCCGGCAGCTGGAGCGGGACGCGCCGCTGGGCCTTTCGCGCTTCGGGCCGGCGGGTGCCGACGACGCGATCGAGCTCATCCTCGACACCTTCCACGACCGGCGCAACGCCTACTACTTCGCCACCAACCCGAACGGCGCGCTGGTCGACGGTCTGATCACCGACGAGTCGGAATCGCCCGACCTGAACTGGGACGCGGTGTGGGACGTGCGGGCGCGGAAGACCGGCTTCGGCTGGAGCGCCGAGCTCGCCATCCCGCTCCGCTCGATCCGCTTCCGGTCCGCACCCGGCGAACAGGTGTGGGGCTTCAACGTGCAACGGACGGTGGTGCGGAAGAACGAGCAGACGCTCTGGACGGCGTGGTCGCGTGACAACGAGGGGCTACACCGGATCGGCCGGGCGGGCGAGCTGACCGGGCTGGAGGGGCTGACGAGCCGGGTGAACGCGTACATCAAGCCCTACGGGTTGGGCGAGGCGGGCCAGGACTACCTGGAGCGCCCGGACGGCGACGCGAAGTTCGACCCGAAGATCGGCGGCGACGCGAAGATCGCTCTGGCGTCGGGACTGACGCTCGACCTGACGGTCAACACCGACTTCGCCCAGGTGGAGGCGGACGAGGAGCAGATCAACCTGACGCGCTTCAACCTCTTCTTTCCCGAGAAGCGGGAGTTCTTCCTGGAGAACGCGGGAATCTTCGAGTTCGGCGCGCCCCAGTTCTTCGGGCCGCCGGACCTGCTGCTATTCTTCTCGCGCCGGATCGGGCTGCAGCGCCTCGGGTTCGCCGGCGCCGAGCCGGTCCCGATGCTGGGCGGCGCCCGGCTGACCGGCCGGGCCGGCCGTCAAACATTAGGCGTGCTGAACGTGGTGACGGGCCGTGACGACGAGCTGAACGCGCCGCTGACGAACTTCGCGGTGGCACGGGTGAAGCGGGACGTGGGCCGGTCCGGCTACGTCGGCGGTATCGTCACGCACCGCTACCAGGAGGGTGGCGCCACCAACCTGGCGGCGGGCGCCGACCTGAGCCTCTGGTTGTCGCAGCCGCTGGTCTTCCAGGCGTTCTTCGCCGGGACCGAGGACTCGGGCCCGGGCGGCGACGACATCGCCTGGCAGGCGAAGCTCGACTACACCGGCGACTGGTTCGGCTGGCTGGTGCAACACCAGGAGATCGGGCCCGAGCTGAGCCCTGAAGTGGGCTTCGTCCGTCGGCTGAACGTGGGGCGGACCACCGGCGGCTTCCGGCTCACGCCGCGGCCGCCGATCCCCGGCCTGCGAAGGATCAACATCTTCAACAGCTTCCAGTACGTAGTCAGCCACGAGACGCGCGGGGTGCTGGACCGGACGTGGGAGCTGAGCGTCACGCCACAGCTCGACGCCGGCGACGAGCTGCGGCTGCAGACGAACTATCAGTTCCAGCGCCTGGTGGAAAGCTTCGACCTAACCCCGGGCGATTCCGTCACGCCGGCCGTGTCCGTACCGCCAGGCGACTACGAGGACTGGACCTTCAGCGCGAGCATCCAGACGGCGGCGAGCCGGGCGCTGTCCGCGGAATTGTCCGGCGGCTTCGGCGGCTTCTGGGACGGCGACCGCTGGAGCGCCGGCGCGGCGGTCAAGTACAACAGCCCCCACGTCGGTGTGGAGCTCGGCTATTCGCACAACGATGTCGACGTGCCGGGCGGCGCGTTCACCACCGACCTGGTCCAGACCCGAATCCAACTGGCGGCGAGCACGCGGCTGTTTGGCAACGCGCTCATCCAGTACAACAGTCAGACGGGCGCCTTCTCGGCCAACCTGCGGATCGACTGGATCCACCGGCCAGGGAGCGACCTGTTCATCGTGTTCAACGAGCGACGGAACGTGGAGGGCGGGGTGTGGGAGCCGGTGAGTCGGGCGTTCGTGGTGAAGGTGACGTACCTGAAGTGGATGTGAGGTGGGGGTGATTGAATGATTTTCGATTTTCAATGTGAAGTTTTCGATGTTCACATTCGATTTTCAATTTTCAAGTGATCTCCTCGCTGGTAACCTGCTGACGTACTGACGTATTGACGCACTGATCTACGCTTCCTCCTCTTCCTCCTTCACGAGGGTCGCGTTCACCTCGTAGTAGAGGGCCAGGCGCATCCCCACCTTGAGGGCAGTCCAGAGATGATTGAGCTCTTCCGCGGTGGGCGAGCGGAGCTGGATCGCCAGATTGGCGAGTCGATCGGTGAGAGCCGGGTCGAAGAACTCGGGCCCGAGTAGCGGCCGCTCGTGGAAGGCGTCGAGCACCCGGGCCAGCCGACGTTGGGTCTCCTCGTCGTCCATCGAGTTGAAGGTGATCATGTAGTGGAGCTTGAGGGCCAGCGGCGGCAACTTCGCCTCGCGCTCGACCACGGCCTTGAACTCGGAGCGCTGCAGCGGCGCTTCGTGCACTGCGTAGAGCAGCAAGGTGAGCTTCTCCGCCGGCAGGCCGGCGGCGCTGGCGCCGGACATCACCTCGATCCACCCGTCCCCCTCGACCTCTGGGAAGACCGAAATCAGGTAGTTGCGCAACGAGTCGGAAATCTCGAATAGCATCTCGGCATCCTATCGCGGATCTCTCGAAACCTGTCAGGCGATGCCACCGCTGGCCGCCGCTCCGGCCGCCAATTCACTCTGGCCCCGTTCGGCCCGCAAAGCAACCGCGAGCCCGGCGGCCAGGACGACGGCGCCGAAGAAGGGCAACGACCAGGCTTGCGGCAGACGCGAGGCCGACGACGCGACCAGCACGAACGAAGCGGCCACGCTCCACCAGAGGAGCCGCCAGGTATCGTCGCGCACCCGGGTCTTGAGGTAATAGACGGCCACGACGTAGGGAAACAGCAGATGGACGTAGTGGTTGATCCAGGAGATGGGCGAGATGAACAGCGTGGCGATCCAGACGAGCGAGTACTCGAACGAAAGCGCCAGACGGCTCCGGTCGCCCGGCGGCGTGCGGCAAATCCAGGCCAGAAAGACCACGATCGCCACCGCCATGACTTTGACAATCCACTCGGCGGTCGGGAGGCTCAGCGACACGAAGTTGACGTAGTAGTCGGGCCCCCTCCCGCCATCGGCGGGCACGTGGGTGAAAAACCGGTGGAACGCCGCGCTCAGCGACTGGTTGGTGTGGCGGAAACCGATCACGCCCTCGGCCAGGGCCCCTTCGCTGATGAACCCCCTCAGGTCCGCCCACCAGCCGGCCATGATCGCCGGGAAATCGGCGAAGCCGAACAGGGGCGGCAGCACCAGGAGCCAGCAGATGACGATCCCGGCGCCGGCGCCCAGTACGACCCGGTAGGCCCGCTTATAAAGGAAATAGACGATGAACAGCCCCGGGGTCAGCTTCAGCGCCGTCACCGCGCCCAGCAGCAGGCCCGCCCGCAGGTCGCGGCCCCAGCGGAAGCTGTAGAGCGCCGCCGCGGTGAGAAGCAGCACCAGCGTGTTCACCTGAGCCGTCTCCAGGTTGCTGCCGATGATCCCGGCGGTGAGCACGAACGGGATCACGTAGTACGACCGGCCCAGCTCGCGCCCCGGCGTCTCGTTCACCGTGCGGACGCCGAGCCAGGTGGCGGCGACGGCGAAGCCGAGGCTGAGCCAGAACCAGAGCGAGGCGGCGAGCCAGCCGGGCAGCGGGACCAGCGGGGCGAAGAGGACGCCGAAGAAAGGGGGATACTTGGTGACGGTCTTCTCGGGCGGATACTCCCGGTAGATGTTCACCCCGTCGTAGACCAGGTCGCGGCTGAAGCTGACGAACTCCTCGAACTGCGAGCTGTGTCCCGATAGCGCCCTGCGCACCATGTTGTACCAGAGGAAGGCGACCAGCAGAACGATCAGCGCGGCGAGGATCCAGCGCGCCGGGCGCGAGGTGAGGGGGCGCTTTAGGGCGGCAAGCGAACGTTCAAGGTTCAAGGTGCAACTTCCAAGTTGAACTTCCAGTGCTCATCGGCCAACTTCCAAGTTGTGCGCCGAAGTTGTGCGCCGAGAAGATTTCCGTAGTCGGCGTGTATCTTATATAAAGGACAACCTGAAGAGATCGGGGCGTGCCGATCGCGCCTCTCGTGAGACGAGGGAAGATAATGCGCTATCCGCTGGCCGGAAGAGAGACGCTGCAGATGATCACCGGCGGCGGCGGCGTCCTGGCCGGCGCCGCGGGCCTCGCCGCGTACTGGTCGCGCCGGGCCTTCCTGCCGCTGGCCGTGCCGCTGGCGGTGGGCGGCGGCCTGATGTGGCTGGGCCGGAACATGGGCGATGCGTTCGTCGACGTCGGCGACACGAAGGTCCGGGTCAAGCTGGGCGTGCTGTTCGACGAGACGATCGACCTGACGGACATCGCCCGGGTGAAGACGGCGGGATGGAACATATTGGGCGGCCTGGGGGTGCGGACCAACTTCAAGGACATGGTAGCGGTGGTGACCCGGACGGGCCAGGTGGCCGATATCCGGTTCTGGCGGCCGTTGCGGCTGCCGGTCATCCCGAAGGTCCTGCACGTCGATGCTCAGCGCCTGCTGGTGAGCCCCGATCATCTCGACAGCTTCCTGACTGATCTACGGGGGCGGCTCAGCGCCTAGCCGGGGTCACCTCCCTTTCCCGACCCGGTCGAGCTCTTCCCCCTCCACGTCAGAGCTTCGAATTCCCACCACGACGTCCAGTCGCTGCCCGATGCGGGCCAACGCCGCTTCCGCCTCCTCCAGGTTGCCCAACGAATGGCGCGCCTGCTTGATCGCGGTGGAGAGCTCGGAGCCCAGCACATCCACATCGTCCTGTAGCTGTGTCAATGCTACGAGGACTTCGCGGGCGCTCTGCTGGAGCTGGAACCCCTTGAGACCCATGCGCACGACGGTCAGGTAGGCGTGGAGCGTGTTGGGCGAAACGGGAACGACCCGGGCGCGCTGGGCGTATTCGGCCAGCGTGCAGCCGTTCGTGACGAAGTCGGCGATGCTGATCTCGTGAAACACCGACTCCGACGGGATGTACATGAAGGCGACGTCGACGGCGCCATCTTCGGGCGCGAGATAGCGAGCGGCGATATCGTCGACGTGCCCCATCACATCCCGGGCGAACGCACGGCGCGCGGAATCGGCCCCGGGATCGCCCGCACCCCGGAGCTCCACCCAGCGCCGGAAATTGTCGAGCGGGAACTTGGAATCGATGGGCAACAATCGACCCTCGCCGAGGAACACGGCCGCGTCGACTCGTACACCGTTGCTCGGGTAGGTGTACTGAACCTCGAAGGCCGAGCGCGGCAACGTATCGGCCAGCAACTCCTCCAACTGTCGCTCGCCGAAACCGCCACGAAGCTGTGGCGGCCGCAGGATCTTCTGCAGCTCGCCCAGCCCCACACCCAGCTGCTCGACGTTCTCCGTCGCCTTCTGCAACTGGCCGATCCGGAGGCTCAGCTCCTGCGCCTGCTGCGCCTGCTCGCGCAGACGGTCGTCGAGCCCCGAGCGCACCGCCTGGACCTCGCGCTGCAGCAGCTCCAGCGTCCCCGGCCGCTCCTCGGCGCGCCGCACTTGCCTGGCCAGCTGCACCACCCACCACGCCAGCCCGATCACCGCCAGCGTGAGGATGCCCAGCAGGGCGAGTTGGGTCGTCATGTCGTTTCTTCCCCCCCGGTCCAGAGTCGAGTCCGAAGTGGTCGCGCCGCGCCCCGCCCCGCGTCCCGGTATGAAGCTAGCCGAGACGTCCGACATTCTGCCGTGGGTGCCGTCCGGGCATGGCGGTCTTTCGCGCCTGTAACCTGTTGTCGATCTGGGGGATAGAGAGGCTGGAGTATGCGTTACAGAATAGCGAAGCCGTCGTGAAGCGGCAAGGCTCGCGAGAAAGACGAGCAAACAATAGATTACCCACCGGTGGCACCACACAAGCGATCGTTCGGGAGCATCCGATGAGCATCAAAGAGATGAAAGCGGAAGAGGAGTTCACGTTCAAGGCGTTCAGCGAGCACGACTTCTACAAAGAAGTCAACCAGGCGCTGGTGAACCGGGCTCACCTGGAGCGGGGCTGGACGGTGGTGGACGTGGCGTGCGGCAGCGGTGCGATCACGGAGCTGATCCTCGAGAAGATCCGTGGCGCCCGGGACGCGATGGTGATCGGCGTCGACATGTCGGCGACGGCGTTACGCGACGCGCGGACGAAGGTCGCGGGGTACACGGACGCCATGGTGGAGTTCGTGCAGGCGCGAGCCGAGGAGATGTCGGAGAGGATCAGGCAGGCGGTGGACGCGGTGGTCTTCTGCAACGGCATCCACTACATCGAGGACAAGTGTCGCCTGCTGTCGGAGGTGAGGCAGACGCTGCGGCCGGGCGGCGTCTTCGCCTTCAACACCGGGTTCTTCGACGGGGCGTTGCCGGACGAGACGAAGGCGTACTACAAGCGCTGGATGCTGAAGGCGCTGCGCACGCTGAAGAGGGAGCACGACCTGCGGCCCGAGCACTCGAAGGTGGAATCGCGCCGGACGCTGACCGCGGACGAGTACTGCCAGCTGCTGACGGGCGAAGGGTTCGAGATCGAGACGGCCGAGATTTACCCCGGGCAGGTGACCGAGCAGGGATGGATCGACCTGAGCCGTTTCTCCGACTTCATCGAGGGCACGCTGCCGGGCGTGCCGTTGAAGACGGCGAGCGAGGTGCTGGTCCAGTCGCTGAAGGAGACGTTCGCGGAGCTGGAGATGAACGCCTGGCCCCGCAACTGGCTGACGGTGGTCGCGGCCCGGCGTTAGACGAAGGCGACACTCGACCCGCAGCCAACCGCCAC
>JAACAK010000026.1:0-9647 GCA_011774835.1 Candidatus Kutchimonas denitrificans
TCGGTCACCGGTCGCAGCGCCGCCCCGGCGACGAACGTTCCCGGCTCTTTGAACAGCGCCATCAGCGTGATGAAGCCGCCGTAGCTGCCGCCGTAGATCCCGATCCGGTCGGGCGCGATGCCGAGGGAGTCGACCAGGAAGCGGGCGCCGTCGACCTGGTCGTTCAGGTCGACCGAGCCCATGTGCTGGTGGATCGCCGTTCGCCAATCGCGGCCGTAGCCGGCGGAGCCGCGGTAGTCGATGTCGAGCACCGTGTAGCCCCGCTGGACCAGCAGGTTGTGGAACATGTACTCGCGGTAGTAGCTGCTCCACCAGCGATGGACGTTCTGCAGGTAGCCGGCGCCGTGCACGAAGATGACCGCCGCGCCGTTCGGGCTGGCGGGTCGATACAGGCGCGCGGGTACGTCGAGACCGTCGCGCGCCGGGAAGTAGACGATCTCCGGCTCGATCCAGGTCCGGACGGCGAACTCGGGGGTGACCGACTGGGTCAGCCGCTCGACGCGGGCACCGGCCTTGTTCTCCTGCAGAAACAGCTCCGGCGGATGGTTGCTCCAACCCCGCAGCCAGGCGAGCCGGCGGCCGTCGGGCGCGACGGCGACCGACCCACCTCTACCCTGCAGGATCCCGGTCGCCGTGATCAGCTCGCGATCGCTCCCGTCCAGGTCCATGTGGTAGAAGCCGCGCTCGTGGGGGCTGCGCTCGCTGGTGACCAGATACCACTTCTTGTCGTCGTGTGAGAGCCACGCCCTCAGCACCTCCCACGGGCCGGTGGTGAGCGGGCGCGGCTCGCCGCCGCCGAGGGCGACGGTGTGCAGGTGAGCGAACCCGGTCGCCTCCGAGATGTAGTAGACGTGTTCGCCGTCGGGCATCCAGCCGGCGTTGGCCCACCCCGGACCGCCGATCCACGCGTCGTCGTGCAGGCGGTCGAGAGTGCGGGACTCGCCCGTCGTCGGATCGACGGCGAGAACCCAGCGGTCCTTCACGTCGTCGGATATGCCGACCGCGAGCAGCCAGTCGGAGTCGTTCGACCAGCCGCGGAACATCAAGCGGACCTCTCGGTCTCCCTGACCGTGATCGGCCCAGGTGACCGCGCCGGTCACGAGATCCATGACCCCCAGCCTGGACGAGCCTCGCTCGTCGCCCACCAGCGGACGCTTGCGCGGCGCCTGCTTCGTATATCCGTCCTCGGTCACGTAGTCCGGTACCCAGGCCAGCCGCACGTCATCGGCTTCATCGAACAGCGTGAAGGCCATCCGACCGCCGTCCGGCGCCGGCCAGTAGCCGCCCATCCGCTGACCCTGTCGCACGTAGAACGCCTGAGGAGTGTCCGGCCGTTCGGGATCGGTGGGTGGCGGCCAGCGCTCGTTGCGCCGGATCGAGTCGACCCGGAAGACCCTCAGCAGCTCTCGCTGATCGTCCTCGAGGAATTCCTCTCGAGGGTCGGCATCCTCTTCATCCCGGGGCGGCCGGCCGCGCCGAATGTCGGTCAACTGGGTCACGGAACCGCTGGCCACGTCGACCCGGAACAGGTTGTCCTGGAGCACGAAGTAGGCGGCGCTTCCGTCGGGCGCGATGCGCACTGAGGAGAGCCGGCCCGGCACCGAGACGAGCAGACGTTCTTCGCCGTCTCGCACATCGAGGAGATAGAGGTCGCCGCCGTCGGTGAACACGGCCCAACGCCGGTCCTCGGAGACGTCGGCGCGCAACCGCGCCTCGATCCGACGCGCCTCCTCGTCGTCGACCCGTTCCGGTCGACCGCCATCTCGATCCACCCGGTAGAGCCCTTCCCCCTCGGCCCCGGGCTCCTTCCACACGAAGTAGAGGGTCGAGCCGTCGGTCGACCAGCGCAGCCGCGAAGGTGAGGTGCCCACCAGTTCCGGGCCCTGCATGATGAATGGAACGGTCAATTCGTCCTGGGACGGCGGGGGCGGCTGGGCCGCCGATCGTGGAGCGCCGCCGAGAGAGAGCAACAGGAAAACGCCGCAGGCGACGCTCGTCCACGGGTGGTTCATCGCGCCTCCTCTGACACGGACGTGGGAGCCGGTGTCGGCATTCGGAATTGCGGCGCGCTGGCGAGCGCGTTTCGTGGAACGGCCGGGTCCGTCGGGGCGCCACCGGCCACCGCCTACCGCACACCGCTCACCGAATCATGCTTCCTCGGGGAAATCCTCGAGCACGTCCTTGACCTTGCTCATGAAGAAGTCGCCGATCGCGCCGTCGACGACACGGTGGTCGAACGTGAGACCGAAGTAGGCGCGCCGGCGGACCGCGATCATGTCGTCGATCACCACCGGCCGCTTCTCGATCGCGCCGACGCCGAGGATCGCGACCTGCGGCTGGTTGATGATCGGCGTGCCGAACAGCGAGCCGAAGACGCCGGGGTTCGTGATCGTGAACGTGCCGCCCTGCACGTCCTCGGGATCGAGCTGGCGGTTCCGAGCCCGGGCGGCCAGGTCCTGGGTTCGTCGAGCGATGCCGAGCAGGCTGAGCTCGTCGACGTTTCTGACCACCGGGACGATCAGGCCGGCCCCTTCGTCCATGGCGACGGCAATCCCGATGTTGTAGTGGCCGTGGTAGACGATCTTGCGGCCGACCACGGACGCGTTGACCACGGGATACTCTTTCAGCCCCTCGAGCACCGCTTTGACGATGAACGGCAGGTAGGTGAGCTTGACGCCGTCCTCCTCGAAGCGCGGCTTGAGCGCGGCCCGGACCTCGGCGACCCGTTCGAAGTCGATCTCGAAGACCGAGCTGACGTGCGCGCTGATCCGGCGGCTCATGAGCATGTGCTCCATGATCCGCTGGCGCATCACGCCCATCTCTTCGACCCGGTCGGTCTCCTTGATGGCGACCTCGGGGATCTTGATCTCGAGGGTCTCGCCGTGGATCGGGGCGTAGATGACGCCCGGCTTGCCCCGGGGCTCGGCGGCGGCCGCGGCGCCGCCCTCCTCGATGAACGACAGGATGTCTTTCTTCGTCACGCGGCCGGCGACCCCGCTGCCGCTGAGGCTCGAGATATCGATGCCGTGTTCGGCCGCGATGCGCCGCACCAGCGGGGTGGAGCGGGTGCGCAGCCGCTCCTCCCGTGTCTGGGGACCGCCGTCCCCATCACCAGGCTCGGGGGTCGCCGCGGGGGCGGGGGCGGGTCTCGCTTCCGGCTCGGGCCTGGTCTCCGGTTCCGCCTTCGGCTCCAACGGGGCCTCGGGCTCGGCTGGCGGCTGCGCGGCCTCCGCCTCCGCCGCGGCGGCGGCATCGGTCTCGATGCGAGCCACCACCGTGCCCACCTCCACGGTCTGACCTTCGTCGACCAGGATCTCGAGGAGCCGGCCCGACGTCGGGGACGGGATGTCGGCGTCGACTTTGTCCGTCGAGATCTCGAGGATCGATTGATCCCGCTTGACCTCCTCGCCGACGTTCACCAGCCATCTCGTGATCGTGCCCTCGGCGATCGACTCGCCCATCTGCGGCATTATGACATCGACTTTCGCCATGGCTCAGCCTCGCTCTTCTGTCCGTCTAGTACGCCAGCATCCAGCGGGACGCCTTCGTTATGTCGTCCACCTGCACGAGGTAGTAGTCCTCGAGCGGCGGGCTGAACGGGACCGGCGTGTCCGGCCCGGTGACCCTTCGCACGGGCGCGTCGAGCCACTCGAAGCAGTACTCGTTCACCCGGGCGGCGAGCTCGCCGGCGATTCCGCCGGTGCGGGGGGCCTCGTGGACCACCAGGCAGCGGCCGGTCTTCTTGACCGATTCGACGAGCGCGGCGTCGTCGAGCGGGTTGAGCGTACGCAGGTCGAGCACCTCGACCTCGACCCGGTCCGCGCTAGCGAGCTGGCCGGCGGCCTCGAGCGCGCGATGGACCATCGCACCGAAGGTGACGATGGTGAGAGCATCGCCGGGTCGGGCGATTCGGGCGGATCCGATCGGGACGGTGTAGTCGTCGACCGGCAGCACTTCCTTGACCCGGCGGTACAGGAACTTGTGCTCGAAGAAGAGCACCGGGTCGGGATCGCGAATCGCGGATTTCAGCAGGCCCTTCGCGTCGTACGCGGTGGATGGCGCGACCATCTTGAGGCCCGCCACGTTGAGGAAGTACGACTCGACGTTCTGCGAGTGAAAGGGCCCGGCCCGACCGCCGCCCCCGCACGGCCCGCGCACCACGATGGGCGCCGACTCGCCTGTTCGATAATGGAGCTTCGCCGCGAAATTCACCAGCACGTCGAAAGCGGGGCCGATGAAGTCGATGAACTGCATCTCCACCACCGGCCGAAGACCCTCCTGGCTCGCGCCGATCGCCACGCCTACGATCGCCGCCTCGCTGATCGGCGTGTCCAGCACCCGGTCCGGGCCGAAGCGCTCCTGGAAACCGTCGGTCAACTTGAAGGCGCCCCCGTAGCGCCCGATGTCTTCGCCCAGCAGGAAGACCGATTCGTCAGCCTCCATCTCCTCGCGCAACCCGTCTCGGATCGCCTGGAGATAGGTGACCGCGTTCCCTTCTGCGGCTTCGACATCGGTCTCGGTCATCCGAACACGCTGGCTAAAGGTCCGAGGCCTGGTGGCCGGCAAACATAACCCGGACCGGAGGCCACTTCAAAGGTCGCCAAGGCGGAACGGGAGCGCCCTGACGGTGGCTTCACCTTCCCGGTCCCCGGCGGACCAGCCCAAGCGGGCCCCGGGCTCGACCTCGCGGCGGACGTATCCCAAGCCGATGGGTCCCAGATCGGGCGACTCCACGCTCGACGTCACCTGACCGACCTGCTTGTCATCGTCGCGCAACGCTGCACCCGCGTCGGCCGTTTCGTCGTCGAACTCGAGTCCGCGCAGGGTTCGGTTCACGTGACCGCGAAAGTGAATGCGGGCCACCACCTCCTGACCCAGGTAGCACCCCTTGTCGTGGGATATGGCATCCTCCAGGCCCGTCTCTTGGGCCAGGACCCTCTCGTCCATGTCGCGACCGTAGGCCGGCAGACCCGCCTCCACCCGGAGCACGTCCAGCGCTTCGAGCCCCGCCGGCCGACCGCCCAGGGCCTCGCAGGCCGCCAGCGCCCTCTCGGCCAGGACCCCGAGCCCCGCCGAGAGAACGGTGAGCTCGATCCCGTCCACCGGTAGCCGCCTTTCCCGGACGATGAGCGCCGGGCCGCCGTCCAGATCCATTTCACGGCAGCCATGGGTTCCGGCCGGCGGCTCGCCGCCCGTGAGTTCGACGGCGGCCGCCGCCGCCTGCGGGCCGTACAGACCGATCTGCGCCAGCGACTCGCTCACGTTCTCGAACGTGGCGTAGATGGGCGGCAGGTACCTCTTGAAGGTTGCGAGAAGGTTCGTCAGGCCCGCGTCCGGCACCTCGAGGAGCAGCGCGTCGGCTTCGGGAAAGACCCGCATGTCGGTCAACACGCGCCCCTTCGCCGTGAGGAGCATGGCGTGTCGGCCGGCGTCTGCCAGACCCAACACTTCGTTGGTGACCAGGCCGTTCAGCATCTCGGCCCGACGGTCGCCGCGGATCCGCACGAACCGTCGATCACGCCGCAGCGTCAGGCCGCAGGCGTCGATCAGCGCCCGGTATTGAGCCTCGACGTCGCCGGGCTCGGACGGTCCGCTCAGGGTGTCTCGAAGTACATCGGTCATAGGTGAGAAAAGTTATGCGATCGACGAGACAAGAAAAGCGCCCCCGGCCATCTGGGCCCGGAGGCGCTTTTTGACGCGGGGGGTCGGCGTCGTTACATGCCGGTACCGCGCACGGAGCCACCGTAATCAACCACGAGGGCGACGCGACGGTTCTCGATTCCCGTGACGCCCGGGCCACGTGCGCCCGGCACGACCTGACGGTCCGGCGACTCGCCGTAGCTGACCGTCTTCACCTGGTCCGCCGGCATGCCGCCCGCCGTCGTCAGGTACCGCTTCACCGCATCGGCGCGGCGCTTGCCCAGCTGGATGTTGTACGCCTCGCTGCCCGCCGGATCCGCGAACCCTTCGACAGTGATCAGCGCGTCGGCGTAGTACTCCTTTACCACCTCGGCGAACCGATCGAGTACGGGCTCGTCCAGCTCACGGATGTCCGCCCTGTCGAAGTCGAAGTGAACCGGAACGTTGAACCTCAGCATCCCCATGGCGTTCTCCATGGTGACGTCGAAGTCGTTCCGCAGCTGCTGCAGCTCCGACTCGAGCGTGCTGACCCGGCGATTCAACTCGTCGATCCGACTCGACAGCTGGTCGTCACCGGCGTTCATCTCCTGGCGAACCTGGGCGAGTTCCGCGTCGAGGTCATCCTGGGTCACGCCCGCCGGACAGCCGACCAGCGCCAGTGCGAACACGCTCAACAACCCGGAGGTCGCAAACCGCACGTGTCGTTTTCCCATCGGTCCTCCTTACTGGTATTTGCGTGTTTTAGAGCCGTGTCGGCTCCCTATTCCGCGCCGGGGCGGCGGACTGTAAGGCCGCTGACTCCAGCAAGCCCCCGACGATTTCGTCTCTTGGTTACCCCCAGAGCGAGCGCCCGGCACAGCACCCTATAATACCATCGAGGGAAACCGCGCCATCGCCTGTTACCTGTTCTGCGGGGCTAGGGCCTGGGGAGTAACAATATGTGGACCCCGGGTCGGGTTCGCAACGGTGGGGATCCTGGGAGGAATGGCTGACGCCCAACAACAAATCTCCAGGTCGATCGGTCAATTTCCACATCCAATCTACAACTCTCAATTGACTGTCCGGGTCCTGTCTCTGTTTGACGGAACGGCGCCGGCGGGCGAGATTCAGTCCATGAACGGTTCCGAATCGACCTCGGGCAGCCCCCGGCGCGTCAAGCTGACGGACATTTCGTCCCGGGCCTGGGAACACCCGGCCGACCGGGCGGCGTTGCGAAGCCTCAACGCCATCCCGGGCTTTTCCGACGTGGTGCGTAAGATCGTCGGTTTATTCGGCGAGCGCGGATTGCGGCTCTTCTTTCAGGCGCAGGCCGTGCGAGTGACGCCCCGTCAGTACGGCTGGGTTCACGATCTGCACCTGCAGGCCATCGACACCCTGGACCTGGGGTGGGAGCCGGAGCTCTACATTTCCCAGACACCGGTGGTGAACGCGGGCGCCCTGGGCGTCGACGAGCCGTTCGTCCTCATCAACGGCGGCGCCGTGGACCTACTGAACCGCGAGGAGCTGGAAACGGTACTGGCTCATGAGATCGGCCATATCGCCAGCGATCATGTCCTCTATCGCACAGTCTTTACCCTCCTCCTCATGCTCGCCCAGCGCCAGTTGCCGATCGCCGGGATCGCCATCGGGGCGGTCATCCTGGCCATGGCCGAGTGGAACCGGAAGAGCGAGCTGTCTTGTGACCGGGCAGCGTTGCTCGGCACGCAGAATCCGGATGCCGTGATGAGCGCGTTCATGAAGCTGGCCGGCGGCACCGAGCATCATTCCGAGGCTCTCGACCTGAACGAGTTCATCGGGCAGTCGGACGAATACGCCGAGGACGTGACGCTGGGCGACGCCGTGTTCAAGGTGATGAACCTGCTGGGCTCCACGCACCCGTTCCACGTGCTGCGCGTGGGCGAGCTGCGCCGCTGGATCCGGGAAGGTCATTACGACCGTATCGTGCGGGGCGAGTATCAGCGACGGAGCGAGGACGCCCGGGCGTACTCCGAAGACGCCAGGGAAGCGGCGACCTACTACGGAAACGCGGTGCGGAAGGGGATCGCCAAGCTGAGCCGCTTTCTGGACGAGGCGATCAAGGGTGGCCCGGTAGAGCTATGAAGCGTTCGCCCATGGGCGTCGGTTGACCCCGTTCCATAATTACAGATTCAGTGTTGGGCGCGCCGCGGGAGCGTCCGACAACGCGGGCCATCTTCATTCCTGCGTCAGCGGGTTCCGCGCCACCTGCCAGTTTCCCGAGTCGATCACGGCATCCGATCCAGAGTAGCGAAGCAGATAGCTGCCCTCCGCGGCCTCGTCTTGCCGAGAGCCGCTGAGCCGGACCGACAGGCCGTCGAAGGCGAGGCGCGCGCGTAGAGAATCGGGGCTGAGCCGGAGATCGAGCAGTCGAGCCTGGTTCATGGCGCCGTCGGCGTCGAAGTGGGCGACGCCGATGGGCGCGCCGGCCGTATCGGCGTGGAACTCCAGCACCAGCGAGCCGGAGTTGCCGGCGGTTCCCTGGTAGGCGCCGCTCCAGGTGCCGCCCCAGCCGGCCAGCGGGTCGGGGGTCGAGCCGATGCGGAGCACCGAGCAGGCGGTCATCATCAGAAGAGCGAGTAATGGGACCAAGTTCGGTTTGGTCATCGAGCCTCCCGCTAACTCAGCTGTTCGAGGGCCGTGGCGGCGGCGCGGACGCCCGCCACGATCTGGTCGTCGGGGGTGGCGAACGACACGCGGAGATAGCCGTCCTGCATGAAGGCCGTGCCGGGACCGGTGACCACGCCGGCGGCCTGGACGAGGTACTCGGCGACGTCGCTGGAGGATTCCAGCAGGCGGCCGTCGGGCGCGCGCTTGCCGAAGACACCCCGCACATCCCAGAACGAGTAGAAGCTCGCCGGCGTCGGCCATACCTCGACGTAGGCCAGCGCTTCCGCCTCTTTTCGCAGCAGGTCCCGCTTACCCTGCAACGCTCGGCACAGTTCCTCGTCGTACGGCTCGGTGATCGCGGCCAGCGCCGAATACTGGGTCGGAACCGCCGGACCCGAGGTATAGTGGCTCTGCAGATTCACCATCGCGCGGGTCACGTCCACCGGTGCGACCGACCACCCGATCCTCAGACCGCCGGTCCGCCGGAAGTTCTTCGAGATCCCGTCCACCTGTATGAGCCAGGGACGGGTCTCGTCGTCGACCCGGGGCTCCGGGTACGTCCGGCCTTCGAAGACGATTCGCCAGTATAGCCGGTCGAGGACGAAGAAGATCCCGTGCTCGACGCAGACCTGGAGCAGGGCCTCGACCTCGTCCGCCGAGTAGAGCTGGCCCGTCGGGTTGACCGGGCTGTTGAGCAGAAAGAGACGGGCGTGCGGCCGCATCTTCAGGTTTCGCTTCAGGTCGGCCGGCGACACCTTCAGCCGGTTCAGCTCCCCGGCCCGTGGCAGGACCATGATCGGGCTGGCGTAGGCGGCTATGGCCAGCGGCTGGTAGCTGACCCAGGGCGCCGCGTCGAAGAGCACGGTGTCCGCCGGGTTGCAAACGCTGAGAAAGATGTTCAGCAGGCTCTGCTTGGCGCCAGCGGTTATGACGACGTTCTCGGGGCCGTAGCGATCCTGCAAGCCCAGCCACTCCAACACGCTCCGCCGTAGCTCGATCAGGCCGGCCGGGTCACCGTACATGGTCTGCCCTTCCCGGTAGGCCCGGATGCCCGCCTCCCGTATATGGGGCGCCAGCTCGCCCTTGGTCTCACCCAACCCGAAGTCGTAAACCGGCAGGCCCCGCTCTTCTCGCTCCGCCGCGAGTGACTTCAGCTCGAGCGTCAGCGAAGGACGGAACTTCGCCAGCTTGGTCGAGATCCGTTCCAATTCTCTCATCCGTAAACGGCTCCTCGGGTCAGGCGCTCGGCGGGGTGGCTGACCAGCGTTCGATCGCGCTCCACCACCAAGATAGAGATGTCTCGGCGACCCGCTACGGGCGACGTCCCGTCTGGCGGCCCCGGGGCGGTGGAACGGCCGGGAGCCGCAACTTGTTTCTCGATG
>JAACAK010000026.1:9676-44589 GCA_011774835.1 Candidatus Kutchimonas denitrificans
CCCCGCCCTCCCCGCCCTCCCCGGATGCGGAGATCCCCGACGACGGGTGTTACCGGCTGGGCGACGGGACGCCGGTCCCGCTGGGCGACCTGGGCGTGCGCCGGGCCTATCGCTGCGAGAGCTGAGGCGGAAAAGACCGACCTGAAGCACGAAGGGGCACCCAGGAAACGGGGTGCCCCTTCGCATCTATACCTGCACCGCTGCTCTAAAGAGTTGTCAGGATCGAGCGACGACGGAGGAAAAGCGCTTCCGTAATCGCCCCACCCCGAAACGGGGGAGTTGCCGGTTTCCCCGCTTGCCGTCCCCCGTATAACTTCGATGTCGTAGAGATCCAGAACGTTGCGTTTCGTTGGAACGGCTGTCACCGCCGCCGGACCCCGGCGGTGGAACCGAGAAGGAGTCATCGTGCAAACCGAGCAGCTTCCGATCCCATCCCATTTCGACCGCGACCAGGTCGACAAGGTCTGGCGCGTACCGTACGCGGACCGTGCCGGCGAGGCGTCGGCCTGGGCCGCGGAGCATGGCATCGACGCGGCATCCGGAGACGAGCGATCGACGGGTCTGCTGCTGGTCGACTGCCAGAACACGTTTTGCATCCCGGAATTCGAGCTCTTCGTGGCAGGCCGATCGGGCCGGGGCGCCGTGGAGGACAGCGTCCGGCTCTGCGAATTCATCTACCGCAACCTGGGTGAGATCACGAAAGTGATCTGCACGATGGACACGCACACCGCGGTCCAGATCTTCCATCCGATCTTCTGGGTGAACGAGGAGGGGGAGCACCCGGCGGGGGGTCAGACGGTGATCTCGCTGGAGGACGTGGAGGAGGGGAAGTGGAGAGTGAACCCGGAGGTCGCATCGACGGCGGCCGACGGGGACCTGGCGTACCTGCAGCGACACGCGCTTCATTACGTCCGCGCGTTGAGCGAGCGAGAGAAATACCCGCTGCTCGTCTGGCCCTACCACGCGATGGTCGGCGGTGTCGGGCACGCGCTGGTCTCGGCGGTGGAGGAGGCGATCTTCTTCCACGGCGTCGCCCGGTTCACCCAGCCGCGCTACGAGATCAAGGGGCGCAACCTGCTGACGGAGCATTACTCGGCACTGGGGCCCGAGGTGCTCACCGGTCCGGACGGCGAGCAGCTGGCCGAGAAGAACGAGGCGTTGATCGAACAGCTATTCGAATTCGATCGCGTGATCGTGGCCGGCCAGGCGAAGAGCCACTGCGTGGCCTGGACATTCTACGATCTGCTGGACGAGATCCGCGCGCGTGACGAGTCGCTGGCCGAGAAGTTCTACCTGCTGGAGGACTGCACCTCGCCGGTCGTCGTTCCCGACGGACCGGACTTCACCGAGCAGGCGGATGAAGCGTTCGAGAAGTTCGGCTCCGCCGGAATGCAGATCGTGAAGGCGGCGAACGATGCCGAGTGGCTGAGGGCTGACTCCTAGTCGATAGCGACCGGGATCGGGCCGGTGATGGCGGCCTCGTCCAGCGTCACCCGGCAGCGATAGCCCAGCATCCGCACGCCGGATCCCCTGGCGGCGATCAGAGCGTCGGCGAAGGCGGGGTCGATAGCGCGGGCGGCGGTCACAGATTCGGCGTCGCGACGCTGGACGACGAACAGGACAGCGGCGTCGTAGCCGGCCGCCCGGGCGGCGGCCAGCTCGGTTACATGCCGCGCACCACGCGCGGTGACGGCATCGGGGAAGAGCGCGCGTCGGCGGTCCAGCAGCGTCACCGATTTCACTTCGAGCAACATCCGTTCGTCGCCGCGAGCCAGCAGAAAATCGAAGCGGCTCCGACCCCAGGAATGCTCCCGGGCCGCTACTTCCCAATCGACGAGTTCCTGTATGCGCCCGGCCTCGAGCGCTTCGGCGGTCAGCTGGTTGGGCAGGGTGGTCACCACCGAGACCTTCTCGCCGTCTTTTTCCACCAATGTCAGGGTGAAGCCCGTCTTGCGATTCGGGCCCGCTTCCGGGCGGACCCAGACCCGAGCCCCGGGCACGAGCAATTCCCGAAGGCGGCCGGGATCCGGCAGGTGCGCCTCGACGACCCGACCGTCCAGCTCCACCTCGGTGAGGAAACGGTTGGGTCGCGAGAGGAATGTGGCCGGATGAAGCGGGCCGGGGAGTTTCATGTTGATCGTGGGATTCGGGGATTCGGGGATTGAGGGATTGGGGAGTTCGGGATTCAGGGCGTTCGCCGGGCGCGTCACCTGGTTGAACGTGAACGTTGAACGCTCACCTCGAGATCTGGATATTCGAGATCGAAAACATCCAACGGCGCAATTTCCAATTCGACCGTCCAGCGTTCCACGTTCAAACTCCAAATATTCAGGTTTTAGTGCCGGTCCGGAGCGGCGCGGCGATGTTCAGCCTGGAGCCGATCGAGGGCCGCGTCGCGCCGGTCGTAGAGACGGCGGCGGGCCCGCGGCTCGTGCCGGGCCAGGGCGTAGGCGGCCAGCAAGGGCAGGCCGACGGTGGCGTCGACATAACAGGTCACCGTGTCCGGCAGCGCCTGGGGGTCGACCTTACCCCAGCTCACCGCCTCGGAAGGGGTCGCACCGGAGAGGCCCCCGGTGTCGGGTCGGGCATCGGTGAGCTGGATGAAGTAGTCGTGGCCTTCCTCCTCGATCCCGAGCACCTCCTGGATCTGCGGCTCGGTCTGGAGGAGGAAGTTCTTCGGACTGCCACCGCCAACGATCACAGCGGCGCTCTTGCCCCCGGACCGTTTGGCGTCGAGGACGAGGGCGGCCGTTTCGTTCACGTCCCGCGCCGGTTCGAGGCGGAGCTCGCTGCCGGTGAGGGCTTTCGCGGCCACGTTCATCCCGATGCTCGAGTCACCGGGTGACGAGGTGTACACGGGAACGCCCGCCTCGTAGCAAGCGGCGAGCAACGACTTGCGCTCCAGCCCCAGAGCCTTTTCCCGCTCGCGCACGTAGCGGCCGCACAGGTGATGAAATTCGGCGCTGCTCATCGGGCGCTGAAACTCTTCGGCGTCGATGATCTGCCGAAAGAAGGCGTCCGTCGACAGGAGCACGTCGTAGTCGAAGAAGATGTCATAGATCCGCACGACGCCCTCCTCGCGTAGCTGGACGTCGCTCACGTTGGCCCGGCCGCGCCGCATCTCGAGGCCGAGCCCGAAATGCGTGTCGTGGTACAGGATGGCGCCCGTGCACACGATCCAGTCGACGAAGTTGGCGTCGACCAGCGGGATCAGGGCCGACATGCCCAGACCGGCCGGTGTCAGGGCGCCGCTCAGGCTGAGGCCGACGGTGACGTCCGGCTCCAGCACTTTACGGACGAACAGCTGCGCCGCCTCCCGAATGCGACCGGCGTTGTAGGCCAGGAACGCACTGTCGATGAGGTCGGCCACGATCTCGTCGCCCCGGATGGGCGCGGGATCGATCGGCGCCCCGCTCAGGAACCTGCTGCGGCCGGACTCGGATCCTGCGGACATGGTTCTCTGCTCGCGCTGAAGGGCCGGACGGTTCGGGAACCGAGGGGAAGCTAGAAGGGGATGCGCGGCGCCGGCAAGGCGGCGGCCGGGCGGCCGCCGCGCACCTACGACGTCGGCCGGCCGTTGCCGCCGTTGCGTTTCCGGTGGGCGTCGATGATGATCCGCGCCGCCTGCTCCGGGTCGTCGGCGAAGTGGATGATCTCGAGGTCGTCGGCGCCGATCTTGCCGCCGTCCAGCATGGTGCTTTTCAGCCAGCGGATCAGCGACCGGTGGTAGCGCGTGTTGAAGATGACCAGCGGGAAATTGTGGACCTTCCCGGTCTGAATCAGAGTCAGCGCCTCGAACAGCTCGTCCATCGTGCCGTAGCCGCCGGGGAAGATCACGAACCCCTCGGAGTAACGCACGAACATCGTCTTGCGCACGAAGAAATAGCGGAACGTCAGCGCCAGGTCGACGTAGCGGTTCACGTCCTGCTCGAACGGGAGCTCGATGTTCAGTCCGATCGATAGGCCTCCGCCCAACCGCGCTCCCCGGTTCCCCGCCTCCATGATCCCCGGGCCCGCCCCCGTCATCACCGCGAAGCCCGCTTCCGCCAGCAGCCGGCAGGTCTCGACCGCCGCCTCGTAGTCCGCATCACCCCGGGCCGTCCGTGCCGACCCGAAAACCGAAACCGCCGGTCCCACCCGGGCCAATGCGTCGAAGCCGTCCACGAACTCGCCCATGATGCGGAAGACGCGCCACGGGTCCCGAAGCGTGGTGTCCTGCGGCGGCTGAATCCGGGCGGCTCGCTCCGTCGTCGGCGCCTGCACCCGCTCCATCTCCGGCTCCTGGATGCTCCGGCTGAAGAGCCGCTCGTCCTCGGTAAACGGACCGTCCTGGCGATATCGATCGACGTGACTTTTGGCAGCGGGCTTCGCGCGACGCTTGCCGCGTACGCCCTTCCTCCGCTTCTGCATCTTCTCTGCTCCCTTCCTCATCCCCAGCAACCGTTTCGGCACGGCTCGATAGGGGCGGATGAGATGATAGTCCAGCCAGGCCAAAAATGTTTCGCGTCCGGCGTCACGAGTCGCCCACGGGCTCCGATCTGGTCGGGCCAGGGATATGACTTCCGGTCCGTCATCCCCGGAACATCCGGCGCCCCAGGCGGCCGAACGTGGGTGGAAAACGTTTGTGGAAAACTCCGCAAGTACCTGTATAACAAGAACTTACGCGGGAGGCGCCCGGGCGACCGCCCGCCCAGCGTCCACAGGGGCGGCGCCCCGGCGGCCAGGCCTGCGGGCTCAGCTGCTCGGGGCCCGCTCGGTTTCCGGTTTCGAGAGCGTAGCGGGCCGCTCGGGTGACTTCACGGTGTGGCCCTTCTCGTCCATGTGGACCTGGCCGTTGAAGCGCGCACCTTCGTCGAGCTGAACGCGCCGGCTTCGGAGCTCGCCCTGAATGTCGCAGGTCGACTGGAGCTCGAGGCGGCTCTCGGCGCTGATGTTGCCGTTCACCCGTCCGCTGACGACGGCGTCCTGGGTGAAGATGTCGCCGACCACTTCGCCGCTGCGTCCGACGACGACGGACTTACCGGCGCGAATCGTCCCCTCGATCTTGCCCTCGACGCGGACGGTGCCGTCGGTCTCGCAGTCGCCGACGATGTTCATTCCCGGGGCGATGAGAGAGATGGCGGCGTCGCCGGATGAGGATTCGGGCTTGGCCATAGGAGTGCGCTTCTCGTCAATGGGTTTCTTGCTCTTTCCGATCATGGGCTGCCTCAAGAGCCTGTCCTCTGCTGCACGAGGGTGAAGGGGTCAATGGGGCTGCCGTCCTGCAAGATCTCGAAATGCAGGTGCGGGGCGGTCGAGCGGCCGGTGTTGCCGGAGAGGGCGATCACCTCGTTCTGACGCACCCGATCTCCAGGCGACACGAACAGCCGCGAAGCGTGTCCATACATCGATTTGTAGCCAGTGTTCCCGTGCTCGATGAGGACGTAGAGGCCGTAGATGGAATCGGATCCGGCCTCGCGGATGACACCGGCGCCGCTGGCGCGCACATAGGAGCCCTGGGCGACGGCGATGTCGATGCCGGGGTGCGCGCCGTCCTGCGCCTGCTCGAGGACCTGGGTGACGAAGCCGCCGGTGGCCAGGGGCCAGCTGGTGGGGATCTCGGGGGACAGGCCGATGGCCGGTTCCCCATCCTCGGCGGTCCCCCGATCCTCGGCGGCCATCATCTCCGCGGTCGCCCCATCGCCCAGGATATCCGCACCCAGCATGGTCCGGATCTTCAGGTACTCGGACTCGAGGAGCTGGAGGTTCTCGGCCAGCTGCTGGACCCGGGCGTTGTCGGCTTCCAGCTCGGCGATCTGCCGCTCCATCGCCGGAATGCGGGCGGTCTGGGCGGCGAAGAACCACCAGCTGCCGAGGAGCAACGCCAGCCCGATGCCGCCGACGGCCGCCAGGGCGCCGGAGATGCGCAACAGCCGGGGGGTGAGCCGCAGGCTCCGGGTCCGCTGCGTGTCCTCGGGAACGAGGACGAGGGTGTAGCCTCCTTCGTTTTCCTTCATATTCCAACAACCCGTCTCAGATTACGCCGCCAACGCCGACGATCGCCTCCACGATCCGTTCGAAGTCATCGGTATCCCGGAACGGGATCTCGATCCGTCCCCGCTCCGCCGAGTCGAGGCGAATCCGCACGCCCGTACCCAGCGACCGGGAGAGGGCCTGCTCGGCCCGGGTGACGAAGGCGGCCGAGCGCCGCTCGGTCTTCTTCTTTTTCGGCTGGCTCTTCTTCGGTGTCCGACCCTGTCGAACCCGATCCTCCACCTGCCGAACGCTGAGCCCCTTCTCCGCCGCCGATTTCGCCAGCTGCATCACCCGCTTCTCGTCCTCCAAGCCGAGGAGGGCCCGGGCATGGCCCGCCGAGATCCGGCCGTCGGCCAGAAGCTCCCGGACCGGCTCGGGCAGACCCAGCAGGCGGATCGTATTGGCGACCGTCGAGCGGTCGCGGCCCACGCGCTCGGCCACCTGGGTCTGGGTCAGACCGAACTCGTCGACCAGCCGGCGATAGGCGTGGGCCTCGTCCAGAGGACTCAGGTCCTCCCGCTGCAGGTTCTCGATGAGCGCCAGCACCAGCATCGTCCGGTCGTCCACGTCGCGCCGCACGACCGGGACATGGCTCCACCCCAGCTCCTGCACCGCACGGAACCGCCGCTCGCCGGCCACGACCTCCCAGCCGCCGCCGTCGGCCTGACGCACCACGAGAGGCTGGAGCAGGCCGTTCTCCTTGATCGACGCGACCAGCTCCTCCAGCCCTTCCCGGTCCATCGCCTGGCGGGGCTGGAAGGGATTCGGTCGCAGTTCGGCGACGGGTAGGCGTTCCGTCTCCGCGGCGGCGCCCTCCTCGGGGAGGTAGTCCCCCAGGAGGGCGCTCAACCCCTTACCGAGTCGCTTCTGCTGTTTTTTGACCACGGCCGTACCCGTTTCTGCTCATGAGTTCCTTTGCCAGCGCAAGATAGCTTGCTGCGCCAGAAGACATGACGTCGTACTCCACGATCGGCTTTCCGAAGCCGGGTGCTTCGGCCAGCCGGATGTTCCGTGGGATCGACGTACGGAAGACTTTCGGCCCGAAGTACTCTCGGGCCTCTCCGGCGACCTGGCGGGAGAGGTTCAGCCGCTCATCGAACATCGTCAGCAGCACGCCCTCGATCCGCAGTCCCGGGTTCAGGCTGCGCTGGACCAGGCGCACCGTGTTGAGAAGCTGGGTGAGCCCTTCCAGGGCGTAGTACTCGCACTGGATGGGGATCATCACCGCGTCGGCGGCGGCCAGCGTGTTGACGGTGAGCAGGCCGAGTGACGGCGGCGAGTCGACCATGATGTACTCGTAGCGATCGCGGATCGGGTGGATCGCTTCCCGGAGCAGCGTCTCGCGCCCCGACCGCTCGGTCATCGCCACTTCGGCGCCGAGGAGATCGCGGCTGGAGGGGAGGAGATCGAGGAAGGGGAAATGGAGGTGGCGGAGAACGACCTCGTCCGCCGGCACCCCTTCCAGGAGGGCGTCGTAGATGGACCGGTCCAGCTCGTCACGATCGACGCCGAGACCGCTGGTGGCGTTGCCCTGGGGGTCGGCATCGACGACCAGGGTGGACCGCTCGGCGACGGCGAGACAGGCGCCGAGGTTGATGGCCGTGGTCGTCTTGCCGACGCCGCCCTTCTGATTGGCGATTGCGATGACCTTTGACATAAGAACTCTGGCCCGGACGGAGCGGAGCCTGCGGGGGTGGGCTCAAGTTCAAAGGAATTATACCGGCGCAGAGCGCGTGAGAAAAGGCCGGGATGGTTGCACGTGAAACACATTACAAGCGCGGATCGTTGTTAATCTGCTTTTGCTGCCCCTCCTCCGGCTCGTGATCGGGATCCTTATCGTCGTGGTTGTCGTGCCCACCTGACTGTCCGCCAGCTCCTGAGTCCGCTTGCTCGAGCAGGACAACGATCACGAGTACGACAACGATCACGAGGAGGAGGGGGGGCAGTCCTATATATAGTGGTTGGGAGGGGGCTGGCGCGGGAGGGGCGCTAGGGATTGTGCGTTTCACGTGAAACGCGGAAATCAGCCCTGCCGCTTTCGGACCTCCATCATCAGGTTCTGCAGGTCGCTGGGCCCGACCCCGGGGATCCGCGCCGCCTGCGCCAGCGTCGTCGGGCGGATCCGATCCAGCTTCTGGCGTGCTTCCGTCGACAGGCTGTCGAGCTCCAGATAGGGGAGCTCGGGCGACAGCCGCAATGCCCCCTGCTTCCGGAGCCGTTCGGCACGACGTCGCTCCTTGCGGATGTACCCGGCGTACTTGAGCTCCATCTCCGCCGCTGCCAACTCCTCCGGCGTGGGGGCGGGGGCGGGGGCGGGGGCGGGGGCGCCGTTACCCCCGACGCCGATGCGCCGGGCGAGCTCGACCAGACTGACTTCCGGCCGCCGGGCCAGATCCGCTACGGAGGTGGCCTGGTCGATGGGTCGAGTCCCACGCGACTCCAGATAGTCGTTCACGTCCTCCGGCGCGGCCGACGCTTCCCCGGTCCAGGCCAGGGCGGCCGCTTCACTTTCCAGCCGTCTCTCCAGCAGGCGCCGCTCCTCATCGGAGAGCAGACCCAGCTCGGCGGCACGGGGACCCAGTCGACGCAGCGCGTTGTCTTGCCGCAGGAGCAGCCTGAACTCCGCTCGAGAGGTGAAGAGACGGTACGGCTCGTCGACCCCCCGGGTGACCAGGTCGTCGATGAGCACCCCGATATACGCCTCGTCCCGACCGGGCACCCAGGGCTCGCGCCCTTGGGCGGAGCGGGCGGCGTTGATGCCGGCGGCGATCCCCTGCGCCGCGGCCTCCTCGTACCCGGTGGTGCCGTTCACCTGGCCGGCCATGAAGAGACCGGGCAGCGCCTTCGACTCCAGCGTCGGCCGCAGCTGATGCGGCGGAAAGTAGTCGTACTCGATGGCGTAGCCCGGCTGGGTCATCCGGGCCGTCTCGAGCCCCGGCACCGCCGCCAGCACCCGACGCTGTACATCCGATGGCAGCGAGGTGGAGAGTCCATTGACGTACAGCTCGTGGGTGTCGAGCCCCTCCGGCTCCAAAAAGATCTGATGGCGCCGCGCCTCCGGGAACCGCACCACCTTGTCCTCGATGGAGGGACAGTAGCGGGGACCCCGGGCCGAGATCGCGCCGCCGTAGAGTGCCGAGCGTTCCAGGTTGGCCCGGATGATCTCCTTCGACTCTTCCCCCACCCACGTGATCCAGCAGGGCCGCTGGGGCAACCGTTCGCCCGTCTCCCAGAACGAGAACCGGAACTCCTCCGGGTCTCCGTCCTGACGCTCCACCCGGCGAAAGTCGACGGTGCGGCCATCGACCCGGGGCGGCGTGCCCGTCTTGAACCGGGTGATCTCGAGGCCCAGCGCTTCGAGCTGTTGCGAGAGCTCCACCGCCGGCGGGTCACCGGCCCGACCGGCCGCCTCACGGACCCCGCCCCCGATGTGAATGCCGCCCCGGAGGAAGGTCCCGGCGGTGAGGACCACACGGCGACTCCGGAACTCGGACCCGTCCCTGCAGACCACCCCGGCGACCTCGTCGCCTTTGAACCGCAATGCCAGCACCGTGGACTGAAAGAGATCGAGCCCGGGGAGCCCTTCCAGCCGCTCCCGCATGGTTCGGGAGTAGAGGAGCCGGTCGCACTGGGAGCGGGGGGCCCAGACCGCAGGACCCTTGCTACGATTGAGCATCCGGAATTGAACGGACGTTCGATCCGTCACCCGGCCCATCATTCCGCCCAGCGCGTCCACCTCCCGCACCACCGTTCCCTTCGCCACCCCACCGATCGCCGGGTTGCAGGACAGCTGGGCCACCCGGGCCAGGTACGACGTCACCAGGAGGGTGCGAACCCCCACCCGCGCCGCGGCCACCGCCGCCTCGCAGCCCGCGTGGCCGCCGCCGATCACGATCACATCGTAGCTCATCCCCGTCATGTCCGACCTGACCGAGCCTCTCCCGATTCGATGGTCTCCTCATGTAAGCGCCGCAGGAGCCAACAAAGTATAAGGACCGGCAGGGGGCCGGCACCCCTCTGGTGGCTGAGCGTTCGACAAGTCGAGAGCGAGGGTCGGCGATCCACCTCCCAACATCCGACCCAGGACTTTCCCCAAACTCGCCGCGAGGAACTCGTCTGGAAAACGCCCACCCGCTCCACCATATTGATCGCTCATCCGGGCCCCATCCCTCCCCGCTCGACGGACGGCATCGATACGCATGAACGACAACGGCGAAAAACGCAAAGCCCTTCGACTCCACGGCCGCGTGCAGGGCGTCGGCTTCCGCTGGTGGGCTCAGCGCCAGGGGGAGCGACTCCAGCTACGCGGCTTCGTTCGCAACTGTCCCGACGGCACCGTCGAGATCGCCTTCGCCGGACCCGCCGCTGGCGTCGACGAGATGTCTCGTTTGCTTCAAGACGGCCCGCGCACCGCCCGGGTCGATCGGGTCGAATCGCTCCCCGAGCCCGACTCGCTGCCGGACAGCTTTCGGATCGGCGGCCCCTGACGCTATGTATTCCGAGCCATAGATAGGTGGCAGGCGGCCGCGTTTTAGTAATATGACACCCTTTTCACCGCCCGGCACTCGGATCTGCCTTCTCCTCGCGCTGCAGCTGGCCGTCCTCTGCGCCACCCCTCCCGGCGTCTTCCCGCAATCGGCTCGTAGCGACACAGCCCCCCAGTCGCCCCGGGTCGGTCTCGTCCTGAGCGGCGGTTCCGCGCGAGGGTTCGCCCATATCGGAGTGATCGAAGCCCTCGAGTCGGCGGGCGTGGAGGTGGACGTGGTGGCCGGGACCAGCATGGGTGCGATCGTCGGCGGTCTGTACGCCGTCGGGTACGGGCCGAAGACCATGTTGAGTGTGGCGGGGGACGCCGACTGGGATCGCATCTTCAACGATGCCCCATTTCGGGGAGACCTCCCACCGGAGCGCAAGCCGGAAGTCGACCGTCTCCTGTATGCGTTCCCGGTCCGGGATGGCAGGCCGAGGCTGCCCAGCGGGTTCATCGCGGGACAGCGGCTCGGTCAGTTCCTTTCGCTCCTGCTCTGGGAGTACCACCCGGTCGTCGACTTCACCCGACTGCCGATTCCGTTCGCCGCGGTGGCGACGGACGCCGAGAGCGGTGCGGCCGTGAGGTTGGGGCGAGGCTACCTGCCGGCGGCGATTCAGGCCAGCGCGGCGATACCGAGCGTGTTCGCCCCGGTCGAATATCGAGGCCGCCTGCTGACCGACGGCGGAGTGGCGCGCAATCTGCCGGCCGAGGACGCGGCCGCGTTGGGGGCCGACGTGCTCGTGTGCAGCGACGTGTCGAAGCCGCTCCAGCCGGCCGACAGCCTGAGAGACCTGCTCGCGGTGCTGGACCAAACGATCGGGTACCGGGGGTGGTATTCGACCCTGGAGCAGCGCGAGCTTTGCGACGTCCTGATCCTGCCGGACATCGCCGGACTCCCGGCAACGGCGTTCGACCGTGCGGCGGAGTGGGCGCACCGTGGTCGGGAAGCCGCCCTTGCGGCCCTGCCTCGGCTGGAGGCTCGCCTAGTCACGATGGGCGTGAGCTCGGGCGACGGGGCGTTGGGCGGCTCGCGGCGACGACGGGCGGATGGCCGTCCTTCGGCGGACTCGGTGCAGCTTGTCGCCATCGAGATCTCCGGCCTCGAGCGCGCCACCGAGCGGTTCGTTCTCTACCGTCTGGGGCTCGAGGCGCCGGAGCGTTACACGGTGGCCGAGATCGACGAAGGGATCCGGAGAGTCTACGCCACCGGACGCTTTCGAAGCGTGGCCTATCGTCTCGACACCCCGGGCGGCCGGGCGTCCGGGTCGGCGGCGGCAGGGGCGGGGGACGGGCCGGCGCGGCGCGTGCTGGCTCTCGAGCTCGTCGAGACCCGGGGGTCCCACGTGGGTTTCGGCTATCGATACGACAGCCGTTACAAGGCCTCGGTCCTTCTCTCCGGCGTCCTGAGCGACGCGCTGGGCTACGGCTCGCGGCTCGCCGTCGATCTGCGACTGGGTGAGCAGGGTGAGGTTCGCGGGCGGTTGACCCGTCGGCTGGGCGGTCGCCTCCAGTTTCTGGTGGGCGCCGAGGCCGGCTATCGCCGCATGCCGTTCGACGTGTACGAGGGCGATCTGCGGGTGAGCACGCCGCGGGCGTACGTGAGCCAGGGCGCGCTCGCCGTGGGGATCGGTTTATGGAATGCCGGCTTCCTGGGGCTGCGGCTCAAGGCCGAGTACGCGGACCTGGACGAGTTCCGGGCCGCCGGCCCGCCGTTCACGGCCGACAGCGAGGCTTTCTACACCGCGAGCGCCCTGTTCGAGCTCGACAGCCAGGACCGGCCCGACTTTCCTCGACGCGGGGTCCGTGTCCGGCTGCGGGCCGAGCGGGCCGATCCCTTCGGGGGGCCGCACGACTTCGAGCAGTTCGTGGCCGACCTGCATGGGGCGCTGCCGGCGGTCGGCGGACTGTCTCTGCTGGGGCACATCACGCTGGGAACGAGCACCGGCGCCGACCTGCCCGACCACTACCTCTTCTTTCTCGGCGGGAGCAACAGCTACTACCTCTTTCCCACTCGCCATTTCCCGCTCGCCGGGCTCCATACGATGGAGCGGCATGGCCGTCACGTGCAGGCCCTGCGTGTGGGGCTGCAGTACGCGATAGGAGACCATCTGGCCACCCGCTTTCGCTGGAACGCCGGCACGACCCTCGCCAGCTGGACGGTCGACAGCGATCTGCTGACCCACGGCTTCGACCTGACGGGCGCGGTCGTTACCCGCTTCGGTACGGCCGCGCTATCCGTCGCGGCGCGCGATCTCGAGTCGCTACCGAACCTGGTCCTGGACGTCGGGTTCCCCTTCTGACCCCTACCCACTCCCTACTTCTCTCCCCGCCTCACCGCGCGTCCCGGCAGGGCCCCGGTGTGCTCACCGTTGTCGAGAACCTGAACGCCGTTCACGAACACGTGCCGCACCCCGGTCGCGTAGCGATGGGGGTCCGCGAACGTGGCGTGGTCGATGATCGTGCCGGGATCGAAGACCACGACGTCGGCGAAATGCCCGGGCGCCAATAGACCCCGTCGCTCGATCCCCAGGTTGGCCGCCGGCATCGAGGTCAGCCTCCGGATCGCTTCCTCCAGCGGGATCACACCCTCCTCGCGGACGTACTTGCCGAGCAGCCGGGCGAAGTTTCCGTAGGCCCGGGGGTGCGGGTTCGACTCGAGGAAGACGCCCACCGGCCCCAGCGACGCGGCATCCGACCCGAAGCTCATCCACGGCCTGGCGATCTTCTTCGCCACGTTCTCCTCGGACATCAGGAAGTAGACGGCCTCGACCCGGCTGTCGTCCTCGATGACCAGGTCCATCGCCGTCTCCTCCGGCGACGAGCGGCGCTCCGCCGCCACTTCCGCCAGCGTCATCCCGGTGTAGCGCTTCAGCGACTCGCTCTTGAACCCCACCAGCACGACGTTCGACGGTGTGCCCGCCGCCAGGTAGAGGTTCTCCCAATCGTCGCTCGGCCGGGTCATCTCGCGTCTGACCCGCTCCCGGATCTCGGGATCCTGCAACCGGCGGACCCACTCGTCGTGGCCGCCCTCCTGAACCCACGGGGGCATCGCCGCATCGAGACCGGTGGCGCCCGCCGTGTAGGTGTACATGTCGGCGGTGATCCGCAGCCCCTCGGCCCGGGCCGCCTCGACGCGACGGAAGACCTCATCCAGCTTGTCCCAGTTGGCCTGGCCGGCAGCTTTCAGATGATAGATCTCCGCCGCTACGTCGGCCGCCCGGGCGATGGTCACGAGCTCATCCATCGCCTCCAGCAGCCGGTTGCCTTCGCTGCGGATGTGGGAGATGTACATGCCGCCGTACTCGCCGGCGACTTCGGCGAGGGCGATGAGCTCATCGGTGGAGGCGTAGAAGGCTGGCGCGTAGATCAACGACGAGCCCAGGCCCAGTGCCCCGTCCTCCATCGCCTGTCGCACCAGGTCCCGCATCCGGTCCAGCTCCTCCGCCGTCGGCGGCCGATCCTCGTAGCCCAGCACGTGGACGCGGACGGTCGTCGCGCCGACAAACGACGCCACGTTGGTCGATACGCCCTTCGCCTCCAGGTAATCGAGGTACTCGCCCAGCGTCGTCCACTCGATCGCGTACTCGATGTCGCCCTGCTGCTCCCGCTCCTCGCGCTTCATCTCCTCGTTCAGCGGCCCCATCGACCAGCCTTCGCCGAACACCTCGAGCGTCACGCCCTGCCGGATGTCGCTCTGCGACCGGCCGTCCTCGATCAGCGACTCGGTGGCCCAGCTGAGCATGTTGATGAAACCCGGCGTCACGGCCAGGCCGCCCGCGTCGATCTCGACCGGAGCCGCCGCGTCCTCCAGCGACCCGATCGCCGCGATCGTGTCCCCGGCGATCGCCAGGTCGGCGACGTAGCCGGGTCCGCCCGCACCGTCGTAGAGCGTTCCGCCTCGGATCAGAACATCGTACTCCGCCGACCCGCCGCACGCCCAGACAAAGAGAGCCAGAACCATCGCCCCTGCGGTTCGCACGTTATCCCTCACTCCTTACTGTTTACAGATTACTGCCGTTCACTTCCCGATGCAGAACTCGGAGAAGACCCGGGCCAGCAGATCGTCGGGCGCGATGACGCCCAGCATCTCCTCCAGCGCGACTCCGGCCGCACGCAGGTGGGTCGCGGCGACCTCGGGGGCGACACGCCGCTCGCGGGCCGCGAGGAAATCGGTCACCTCCGATCGGGCGCGCCGCAGCTCCCGGCCGTGCCGTTCCCGGGTGACCAGCGGGGTCTCTACCCGGCTCGAGGCCAGACCGGCGAAGACCGCGGCGACCAGCCGGTCCCGCAGCTGTCCCAGACCCACGCCTTTGGGGGTCGACACGATCACCTCACCGTCCCTCGCGCCCGGCGCCGGCCCGGCCGGGGCATCGCGATCAACCAGGTCGCTCTTGGTTCGCACGAGGACGATCGAGTCCGCGTCGACCCCCTCGATGAACCCTCGCTCCTCTTCGGTGAGCGGCCGGCCGGCCTCGGCGCAGAAGAGGACCACGTCGGCGTTGGCCAGGTAGCGGCGGGCGACCTCGATCCCGATCCGCTCCACGGTTCCACGCGCCTCCCGCAGGCCGGCCGTATCGACCAGTCGGAAGGGGAACCCGTCCAGCGAGACGACGGCCTCGACGGCGTCCCGGGTGGTGCCCGGCTCCTCGGTGACGATGGCCCGCTCCACGCCACACAGGGCGTTGAACAGGCTCGACTTCCCGGCGTTGGGGCGCCCGGCGATCACGACCAGCGCGCCTTCGCGGACCAGCTCACCCTGAGCCGCGGTCTCCAGCAGCCGGTCGATGCGGCCCAGCACGTCCCGAGCCGCATCCGCCACCGCCTCCGGCGATACCGGCCCTTCATCCTCTTCGGGGAAGTCGATCTCGTAGACCAGCAGCGCTTCACAACGGACCAGCGCCTCGCGCAGCTCCTCGATCCGCCGCGACAGGCCACGGTCGAGCTGATGGAGCGCGGCCCGGTGCCCAGCAGCCGAGCGGCCGTCAACGATATCGAGGATGGCCTCGGCCTGCAGCAGGTCGAGCTTGCCGTTCAGGTACGCCCGCCGCGTGAACTCGCCGCGCTCCGCCTGCCGGGCGCCGGCGGCGTGGACGGCGCTCAGGGCCAGCTGGGGCGCGAGGCTCCCACCGTGGCAACTGATCTCCAGCATCTCCTCGCCGGTGTAGCTGCGCGGGGCAGGGAAGTGGGTGACCAGCACCTGGTCGACTTTGTCGTCGCTTTCGGGATCCCGGAGCCAACGGAGCACGGGCTCGCGCGGCGGCAGCGACGAGCCGAAGAGCCGCTCGATGATGACCGGCACCTCGGGCCCGGAGACGCGGACGACGGCGACGGCGGCTCGTCCCGGTGCAGTGGAGATGGCAGCGATAGTATCCATTCAGGCCGGTCGATCACGATTGCGACAACGAGCACCTCAACGATCACGCGCGCGAGCAGGACAGCCTGATCATCTGGACAGGGGACTTCTGCTCGTGCTTCTGCTCCTGCTCGTTCTCGTTGTCGTTTGTCGCGCTCTTAAGTCTTGGCCTTCGCGGTCTTGGCCGGCAAGGGCTGGGCCGCCGCGGCGCGCCGCTCCTTCGCCAGGTAGAGCTGCTGCGGCAGCGACGCCAGGTTCATCGTCGCGTAGTAGAGGTTCAGGCCCGACGCGAAGTTGAGGAAGAGGACCGTCAGCATGATGGGCATGACCCACATCATGATCTTCATCTGCGGATTGCTCTGAGGCATCGAGCGGGCGCTGATCCACTGGAGCAGGAAGATCGACAGGCCCATGAGCACCGGGATGATGTAGTAGGGGTCGGCCCGCGACAGGTCGGGCAGCCAGAGGAACGGCACGCCGCGGAACTCGATCGTGTCGCGGAAGACGAAGAAGAGCGCGATCAGGATCGGGAAGGGCAGCAGCATCGGCAGGCAGCCGCCGAGCGGGTTCACCCCGTGCTCCCTGTACAGCTTCATCATCTCCTGCTGAAGCTTCTGCGGGTCGTTCTTGTGCTTCTCCTGGATCTCCTTCATCAGCGGCTGCACCCGCATCGTCGCCATCTGCGAGCGCATGCTCTTCTGGTAGAGCGGGAAGAGCACGACCCGGATGCCGATCCCGAACACGATGAGTATCCAGCCGTAGCTCAGGCCGATCACCCCGTGCATCCAGACGAGCAGCGCGGTGATCGCGCCGGCCAGTGGCCTCAGCACGGGCTGGAGCCACTTGTACCCGAAGGGCGTCACGTCCTCCAGGTGGTAGCCGACCTCCGACAGCCGGCCGTAGTCCGCCGGCCCCATGTACAGCGTGTAGGTGAAGCGGCCATCGCGCGGGACGGAGAAGCTGGCGAAGGCGGAGGCGCGATACGGATCCGGCAGGCCGGTGATCGCGAGACCGCCAAAGCGGCTGCGCTCTTCGGCTTCCGGCGTCTGGACCAGCGCGGTCACGAAGTACTTGGTGCGGACGGCGGCCCAATCGAACGGCCCATCCAGCATGACCCGCTGACCGGCCTCGACGTCGCCGACCTTCTGGGTCTTCACCCCTTCGGGTCCCCGGCCGCTGAACGCCAGGTTCGATTCGTAGTCCTCCTCGGGATCCCAGGCGTTGCTCTTCAGCCCCGGCCCCAGACCCACCGCCCACCAGCCGGCGGCCCGGACCCCATCGATCCGACCTTCCAGGTCGATCACGTAATCGTCGGGCCGGAAGGTGTAGCGGACCTCGAAGCGGAAGGGGACGCCTTCGGGCTGATAAGAGAGCGTCAAGCTTCCCGGGCCGCCGCCCTCCGACAGCGTCAGGCCGTCGGCGGGCGATATCTCGAACGGCTGCTGGCTGAAGTCCAGCGTGTCACCGCCGACCAGCCAGCGGTGGGTCAAGAACGTCTCGGCGCCGGCCGGGACCATCTCCACCGGCTCGCCCTTCGTGGCCGGGGCCAGCGACTCGAACTCGAGCATGCGGGCGGAAACGACCCGACCGCCACGTCGGGCGAAGCCGATCCGATAGAGCGGGCCCTCGACCCAGACCGTATCCTCGTCGATGGGCTCGTCCGGCTGGACCACGCCAGGGAGGTCGGTACCGGTGGGCGCGGCGGGCTCCTGCGGCGGCGGCCGTTCACGGACTTGAGTCGGCGCCGGCTCGGCGGTGTCGGTGGTGGCGGCGGGCGTGAGAGCGGTCGTGTCCGTGACCGCTGGAGCCTGCGGTGGCGGCGGTGGCGGGAACAGGATGTTGACGATGAATACGGTCGCGATCATCAAGACCACGGCCAGGACCAGACGCTTCTCCATGCGGGTCCCTTACGGCACCGGGTCGTAGCCGCCCGCCCGAAACGGGTGGCAGCGACAGATGCGGCGAACGGCCAGCCAGCTTCCCTTCGCCGCTCCATACCGCCTCAGCGCCTCGATGGCGTACTGCGAGCAGCTCGGCGTGTAGCGACACGCCGGGGGCAGGATCGGTGAAATCGCGACCTGGTAACCTCGAACCAGGGTCACGAGGAACCGGGTGAGCATAGCTGTTCCGCCAGTTGGCTGATCTCCTCGCGAAGCTGATCGAACTCGGCCCGGTACGCTTCGGGCCGTGCCCGGATCAAGATGTCAACCGCCTGTCGACCCTCGCGGCAGGGTGGCAACAAGTGCCGTCGCGCCACCTCTCTGAGCCTCCGCGTGAGGCGGTTGCGCTGCACGATCGCGCGCCCGTGCTTGGGAACGACTAGCGCCAGACGCGAACGCAAAGCGGGGGATTCGGTGACGAACACATCCAGGTGCTCGGTCCGTCTCCGCTTCCCCCGGCGAATTAGAGCTTGGATCTCCGACCTGCGTCGGATGCGTGCACCCCGCGGAAACCGATACCGGCCGCTCGCGGCGTCCTCTACTTCTTCGGCCTCGTTGCGGCCAGACGCTTGCGGCCCTTCCGGCGACGGCGGTTCACCACCGCTCGGCCGGCCCGGGTCTTCATTCGGGCCCGAAAGCCGTGCTTCCGCAGGCGCCTCCGGTTCCGAGGGCGATACGTCGGTTTCATGGGGTCGACCCCTAGATATCGTTACCAACCAAAGACTTCTCACGCTCGAATGCTAGAAGGCCCCGAATATATTCGGGCTAGGGAGCCTAATCAACCCACCGCTGCTTGGGAATCCCCAATTCGGGATTGTGGAAATCGGGAGCGCCACTTCGGGAAGGTCCAGTTCTCTCCGAATTGTCGAACGTGATTCGGGGATTCAGGGGTTCGGGGATTCGGGGAAAGATGAGGTGATCGGTCACCGACAGTGAGGGCCGCGCCTTTCCACCTCCCCGAATCGCCCTCGGCAATTCGGAGAGAACTCGAATTCCCCGAAGTCGGAATCCCGAACTCCCAAATCAGAATCCCGACTTCCCTCAATTCCCACCTTCCCAAACCGCCGCCAGGGAGTCCGCCACCGTTCGATCCCCGCCCACCGAGTCGAGGGCGGAGAGGGCCGCCGCCGTGTCTCCCGCCGCCGCCCGAAAGCCGGCCAGCCGCAGCCAGGCGCCCGCGTCGTCTCTCCCGGCCTCGATGGCCGAGCGCTGCGCTCGGGCCGCCCCGGCGGCATCGCCGACGGCGGCGCGGGCGTCCGCCAGTTGCGTGTAGAGCGACGCGTCGGGCGAGGCGTACAGAAGGGCATGACGAATCTTCGCGATGGCTTCCTCGGGCCGGCCGTCCATCAGAAGGATCGAGACCAAGAGCTTGTGGTGATCGAGCCGGTAGGGATCCAGCTCGATGGCCGACCACGCTCGCTTCTCGGCCCGGGCCAGCTCGCCCTGCTCGATCAGGACCAGCGCGTAGCGGACCTGGTAGGGTGCGTACCAGGGCCAGATCTCAAGGGATCGGCTGAGCCATTCACGCGCCTCTTCCTCGTTTCCCAGCTCGTGATGCCGCAGCCCCAAAGCGAACAGGGCCCGCGACGATTCCGGGTGCGTCGTCAGAAGGCTCGCGAACACCGAGTCGGTGCTCTCCCAGACCGGGTTCCGCCGCACCGTCACAACGGCGAACAGAACGGCCCAGACCCCGACGGCCACGGTCAGCCAACGACGCCGGACGGCGGCCGACCGCGCGATCATCAGCCCAACCGGGATCGACACGGCCACCGACGTGAGATAAACCCGCCGTTCGCCCAACACGGTCTCCGCCGTGAAGAGCAGGTTCGACACGGGGGCCAGCGTCACGGCCGCCCACGCCACGGCCATGGCGAACTCCGGCGCGCGTCGAACGGCCGCCACCGCCAGCGCCAGGATTCCGAGCACCAGGACGAACCCGACGACACCCATCGGGGTCAGACCCGTCGCCGGCAGGATGACCGCGGGCGAATAGTCGGCGGAGAGATCCAGCGGGAAGACGAGCAGCTCGAAGTAGAGCGGCCAGACCCGTGCCATGGTGAAGAGCCGGGTCGAGAAACTGTCATCGGCGGCGAAGACGCGAGCCGGCCCGCTGCCCACCGGTGTGCCCAGCACCGCCCATCGGGCTAGCAGCAGGGCGACCAGGACCGCAGCCAGGACGACGAACGTCGGAAGCCTCTGCCGGACGAAGCGGGCGCGGTCTTCCCGCGGCAGGTCCGCGATGATCGGGGCATCGGTGACCAGCAGCAGGGCCGGCATCACGAAGGCCACCTCCTTCGCGGATGCCGCCAAAGCATAGAGCGCGGCCAGCAGAAAGACGGTGGCGGTGCCGAAGCGCTCTCCACGGACGGCCCGCATGTAGACCAGGCACCCGAGCAGGACGAACCCCGTGGCAAGGAGCTCCGCCCGGCCCACCACGTTGGCCACCGCCTCGGTGTGGACCGAGTGGACGGCGAAGACCAGACCGCCCATCACGGCGGCGCCGACGGAGAAGAACCGGAACAGGAACAGCGTGACCAGGATCGACGCCAGCGCGTGTAGCAACACGTTGGTGAGGTGGAAGCCGAACGGGGCGCCGCCCCAGATCTGCCAGTCGAGGGCGAAGCTGAGGAGCGTCAGCGGCCGGTAGATGGGCGAACCGAACCCTTCCGGCCAGTAGGGCGCGACGAGGACCTGCCAGACTCGGTCGAGCCCGTGCACCAGCTCGCGCCCCTGGATGATCCACTCGTCGTCGTAGGCGAAGCCGTTCGCCAACGAGTTCGCGTACACCACCACGGCGACGACCCCCACCGCCGCCGCGTAGAGCGCACCCCTTCCCTCCGATCTCATCTATCCTCGCCCGTCACGTTCGCCGCCGACCCGGTCACAACCCTGCCAAGGCGCCGACCAGCGAGCGAACGCCCAGCGCCGCCGCCAGCAGGACCATCGCGCCCGCCAGCACGTTGCTCCCGATGCCGTTCGAGCGGTCACCCAACAGGCTGTGGTCGTTGGCCACGTAGAGGAGGAACCCGGCCACCACCGGCAGCAGCAGACCATTCGCCGCCTGGGCAAAAATAATGGCGGGCACCGGCCGCACCGCCAGCAGCGAGAAGAAGACGCCCGCGAGCAGTACCGGAATCCAGACGGCCCGAGCGCCCGACGACCGGAGCCCGGCGTCCCAACCCATCACCCCGCACGTCGCGTAGGCGGCGGCCAGCGGCGCGGTGATAGCCGACGAAAGCCCGGCGGCCAGCAGTCCGCAGGCGAAGAACGCTCCCGCCCAACGGCCCAGCAGCGGCTCCAGCGCCTGCGCCATGTCACCCGCGCTGACCACCCCGGTCGCGGCCGGCAACGCGGCGGCACTCACCAGCACGCCGATGGAGATGAGGCCCCCGAAGGTCACCGAGACCGCGGTGTCGCCACGAGCGGCCGGCAGATTCCCGGGGCCAGGCCAGCGCTCGTGCGCCGCCGACGCGTGAAGGAACAGGTTGTACGGTACCACCGTCGTGCCGACCAGCCCCAGGGCGGTGAGCAGCACGGTCCGGTCGCCCAGCCCGCTGGGCACCAGGCCGCCGAGCAGGTCGCCGAGATCGGGGCCCAGCGCCACGGCCGTCGTCAGAAAGACGATCCCCATCACCGCCACCATCAGGACCAGCGCGCGTTCCACCCAGCGGTAGCGGCCGGTCCACAACAGGGCGAAGGCGAGGGCGCCCAGCGCCGGCCCCCAAAAGCGACCGCTGCCTCCCAGCAGGCTCTCGAGACCCAGCGCCCCGCCCAACAGGTTGCCCGTCTCGTACGCCGCGTTGCCGATCAAGATCGCGCCGAGCACCAGGGCGGTCGTGACGGCCCGGGCCAGCGGCTGGTCGAACCGCCGACGCATCGCCTCACCCAGCCCCATCCCCCCCACGACCCCAAGCCGTGCCGACATCTCCTGTAACACCAAGGCGGCCAGCACCGCGAAGACGAGGGCCCAGACCAGCACGTAGCCGTGCTCCGCCCCGGCAACGGTGGCGGTGGTGACGGTGCCGGGACCGATGAACGCCGCAGCGACCATCGCTCCCGGCCCGATCTTCAGATCACGCAGACGCATCGCTCCCGGCCTCCTCTCCGCTCGGCGGGGTGCGGCGGCGACCCGCGAGCGATTCTGTGATGCATAACGCTTGACTTCAACTCACGGCGCGTCTAAGATGGCGCGCGGCCAACCTACCAGCCGCCGTTAGTTTTCTGCAATCCACGCCTCGACCACACCGTCGTGCCCAGAGTCGATGGAGCTGACAGCAAACGAAGCCTGGTCCCGGATCCTGGATAGCGCGAAGGCCAAGCTCCCCGAGCATGGTTTCCGGGCCTGGCTGGCGGCGACCAGCGCGGTGGCGCTTTCCACGAACCATCTCGTCGTCGGCGTGCCCAGCCAGTTCGCCAGCGATTGGATCAAGCACAGGTATGCCAGGCTGCTGGAAGCCGAGGCGCAACAGCTCTTCGGCCACGACTTTCGGATCAGCTTCGAGGTCCGCAGCAGCGGTGGCGTGTCGCCGCCCGAGATCCCGACCATGCCGGTGGTCGGCTTCGAGGAACTCGACCAGGACGGCGAACCGAGCGGGTCGGCCGAGACCGCACCGCCCAAGCCTGTGGTTGGGACCCTCAACCCTCGATACACGCTGGAGAATTGCGTGGTCGGCAGCCACAACGAGCTCGCGGCCGCGGCGTGTCAGGCGGTGGCCGAGGCACCCGGCCGGGCGTACAACCCGCTTTTCATCTTCGGTGGTGTGGGGCTGGGTAAGACGCACCTCATGCAGGCGATCGGTAACGCCGTCCTGAAGCGATTTCCCGGCATCCGTGTGGCGTACGTTCCCACGGAACAGTTCACCAACGAGCTCATCGCCGCGATCCAAGCGCGACAGACCTCCCAGTTCCACACGCGCTACCGTCGTATCGATGTGCTGCTCGTCGACGATGTGCATTTCTTGGCCGGCAAGGAGGGGACCCAGGAGGAATTCTTCCACACCTTCAACGCGCTGCACGACGCGCAGAAGCAGATCGTGCTGACGAGCGATCGCTCACCCAGCGAGATACCGGGCCTTCAGGAGCGTCTGATGTCCCGGTTCCAGTGGGGCCTCGTCACGGACATCAAGCCCCCCGACTTCGAAACCCGCGTGGCGATCCTGAAACTCAAGGCAGCCCAAGACGGCCTCTCCATGGAGCATGAGGTGCTCACCTTCATCGCGAAGCAGTTCCGGTCGTCCGTCCGTGAGCTGGAGGGCGCCATCATCAAGCTCCTGGCCTATAGCTCGGTGACCCGGCGCGAGATCAGCCCCGAACTCGCCGCCGAGGTGCTGGGCGGTGCCATGGGACCACCGCGCGACCTGAGCCCACAGACGATCGAGGAGGCGGTCGCCGAGGCTTGGGATGTATCGGTCGCCGAGCTGTATTCCAAGAAGCGCCAACGCCGAGTGACCGACCCACGCCAAGTTGCCATGTATCTCGAGAAGGTCATGCTCGACCTTCCCTACACCCGTATCGGTGCCCGCTTCGGCGGCCGCGACCACTCCACCGTTATCCACTCGATACAGAAGGTCGAGGCCCAGCTGGACAAAGACTCCTCTTTCCGAGACCGCGTGAACACCATCCGCGGCAATCTCACGTGACCACGACGGCGCCATGTGGGATGGTGTGGAACGGCATGTGGAAACCGCGTGGCTCGCGATGTCGAAAACCTCTGTTTGCCCGATCGGCATCCCGGAACCACCGCCGTCCAGCCCCCCGAGCCTAACGTTCCACAGCTCCCGCTTTCCATAAGTGTATACATTGCGCGGCTTTGTGGTCCCGACCCACCGCACTTGCCCACGTATCCACACCTCTACTACTACTACTGTCTTAAGTTACCTGTATAGCATTAGTATTACCTGTTCCGGGGATTACGGAGATCTTCCAGCGCAAAGAGGCGGAGTCCATCATGAAGGTCACCATTACGCGTGAGAACTTCCAGAAGGGGCTATCGGCAGTCGCCGCAACCATCCCGACGCGGACCACGCTGCCCGTCTTGTCCAACATACTGGTGGAGACGGTGGAAGGCGGTGTGCGAGTCCGTGGTACCGATCTGGACATATCGGTCAGCGTCGAGACGCCGGCCGAGGTCGAAAGCCAGGGGGCGATCACCGTACCGGCCAAGAAGGTCGCCGATATCGCCCGTGAGCTGCCGGACGCACCGGTGGAGTTCCGGTCGGAGGGTGGCCGTGTGTCGCTGGTGTGCGGGAAAGCGAAGTTCAAGTTGCACAGTCTCCCGAGCGACGAGTACCCGTCTTTCCCCGAGGTCCCATTCTCCGAGGGGTGGCGCCTGAAGGGTGGGGAGCTCCAGAAGATGAGTGCCCGGACCAGCTTCGCCGTCTCTAGCGAGGAGACGCGACCGGTTCTGAACGGGGTCTTGTGGCAGCTGCGGGACGCTGAGATGAGGATGGTCGCCACGAACGGTCACCGCCTGGCGAAGATGGCGGTGAAGCTGGAGACTGCTGCTGCCGGTGATGAGGACTTGATCGTGCCCCCGAAAGCGCTGCAACAGGTGGAGAAGCTGTTCGCCTCTGATGCCGAGCTCGAGATCGCCCGGTCGGAGAGCCATCTCGGTTTCCGCACGGAAAAGGTCGAGGTCTACACGCGCTTGATCGAGGGCCCGTATCCGAACTACGAGCAGGTGTTACCAAAGGACAACGACAAAGAGTGCAAGGCAGACCGGGAGCAGCTGGCGGCGGCGCTCCGTCGAGTGGCCATAGTCGCGTCGGATCAGACGCATCGAGTCCGGCTCGCGTTCGCGCCGGAGAGGCTGTCGCTGGGGGTGCAGACACCGGATCTGGGTGAGGCGGAGGACGAGTTGCCGGTGGAGTACGTCGGGTCACCATTGGAGATCGGGTTTAATGCCAACTACCTGCTCGAGGTGCTCCGCTATATCGGCACAGAGGAAGTGAAGATCACACTGGCCGCCCCGGAGCGGCCGGCCACCTTCGAGCCAGCTGCCGGCGATGAGGACTACGTCTGCCTCGTGATGCCCCTCCGGCTCATGGAATAGGTACGCGACTGAGAGCCTGAGCGGTCGAGTTCGGGACAAGAGAAAGGGGCCCCAGGCAGGGCCCCGCTTTTTTGGAGCAGGTTCGCTGACCACCGGTTTACTCGTAGCGTAGTGCCACGATCGGATCCAACGCCGCCGCGCGGCGGGCCGGGTAGATCCCGAAAAAGATTCCCACCGCGCCCGAGAACCCGACCGCCAGGATAATCGCTGCGGGCGCCACGGCCGTGTTCCAGTTGGCGAAGTGGGACAGGGCCACGGCGGCGGCGGCGCCAGCCAACAGACCGGCGAGCCCCCCGAGCAGGCACAGCGTCAGCGCCTCGATGAGGAACTGGAAGAGAATATTCCGGCGCGTGGCGCCCATCGCTTTGCGCACCCCGATCTCTCGGGTCCGTTCCGTCACCGAGACCAGCATGATGTTCATGATGCCGATCCCCCCGACCAGGAGGCTGACCAGGGCGATCCCGGCCAGCAGGATGGAGAAGGTGCGGGTGGTTTCCTGGAAGGTGGACATGAGATCGGCGCGGTTGCGGATGAAAAAATCGTCTTCCTGTCCCGGACGGAGCCGGTGTTCGCGCCGTAGGATCCGCTCGATTTCGACCATCGCCCGGTTGACGTTTTCCGCGCCGACCACCTCCACGGTGATGTCCTCTACCCGGTCGCTACCGCTGATCCGGTACTGGGCCGTGGTCAACGGGATAATCGCCCGGTCGTCGACGCTGCCGAACCCGCGCTCGCCGGACGGGGCCAGGATGGCGATCACCTCGAACGGGATGGCTCGGATACGGATCGTCTGACCGACCAGTTGCGTGGGGTCATCCGCCAAGCGGGTGGCCAGCTGGCTCCCTATCACGGCCACGGTGCGCCGTGCCACGAGATCGGCCTGCGTGAAGAAGTTTCCGTACTCCACGGTGAGGTTCCGGACTCGCTGGAATGCGGGTACGGTGCCTATGACACGGGCGTTCACGTTATTGCTCAGACGCTCGATCTGGAGCTGAGCGTCCATCTCCGGCACCACCGCCGAGACATGCTGCGCCTCCCGCTCCAGAGCCTTGTAGTCGTCGACGCTCAGGAAAGTGCCGCCACCGCCGACACCGCGCCACCAACGGTAGCCTGACGAGATGCTCAGCTGGTTGGTGCCCAGCGCCTCGATCTGTTCCTGCACGGCACGCTGCGCGCCCTCGCCCATGGCGACGACCGTGATCACCGCCCCAACGCCGATAATGATGCCGAGCATCGTCAGGAAGGAGCGGAGCTTGTTGGCGCGGAGCGCCGTGATGGCTACCTTTATGGTTTCCCAAATCATCTAGTTTTGCCTCTGCATACCGGGTACGCCGCTCCCGCGGAAGCGCTGGAAGCGCTCGAGCAGCTGCGCCTGGTCTCTGAGCAGCGAGGCGGTGGGCAGCAGCGCCACCGAATCACCGACCTGGAGGCCCGACACGACCTCGATGCTCTCCCAATCGGTCACGCCGACCTGAACGGGTACCGGCTGGATGGTGCCCTCTCTCCAGGCGAACACCACTCCCGGGGTCGGGCCGCCGGACCGGCGCTGCTGCTCCCGCGCCTCCCGCATCTGCTGGAAGCGCTCGCGCATCTGGCGCATCTCCTGAGGCGTCATCTCGCCGCTGCGGAACCGCTCGCGCATCGAATCGCGCTGCGCCTGGGTCAGTTGACCGGGACTCTCGCCGTTCGTGCCCGCCGGGCCGCCCGGGCCGCCTTCAGCGGCCGCCATCTGCGGCCTGTTGCTCTCGAGCAACTGGGCGAAGCGCTCGTTGTCGACCCCCAGGGCGAGCTTGGCGACCTCCTCCGCGTCGGATTGCGGGTGCACCGCCTGGGCGGGGACGGTGACGGCGTCCTCGGTTCGGGCGATCTGGATCGTCACCTCGGCGCTCATCCCGGGCTTGAGCAGGCGCTCCTCGTTGTCGATCCGGATCAGGACGGGGAACATGGTCACGTTCTGGGTGACCGTCGCCTGCGGCTCGATCTTCAGCACCCGGCCCTGAAACGTGCGGTCCCGATAGGCCTCGACCTGAATGTCGGCGGGCAGCCTGGGCTCGACACGGCCGATGTCGGTCTCGTCGACCAGGGTCCGCACCTGGACCTCGCCCAGGTCGGCCATGGTCATGAGTAGGGTGCCGCCACCCACCACCTGTGTGGCCGACGAGATCACCTGGCCGGCCTCGACCGTGCGGTCGATGATCGTACCGGTGATCGGCGCCCGGATCGTGGTCTCGGCCATACGCTCGCGGGCGATCTCGAGGCTCGCCTGGGCGCGCACCAGCTGTGCCCGGGCGTTGGCGTACTCGAGCTGAGACTGCTCGTAGTCCTGGTCGCTGATGATCTGCTGCTCGAGCATCTTCTCGGCACGGTCCAGCTGCGAGCGGGCGACCTTGAGCCGCGCCTCGGCGACCTCGAGGTCGGCCTCGGCCTGGGCGAGCGCCTGGCGAGCGTCGGTCTGCTCGACCTGGACCAGAAGCTGGCCCTGCTCGACGTGATCGCCGGTCTCCACCGGCAACGAGAGGACCTCGCCCGAGGCCTTCGATTTGACCTCCACCATAGTGACGGGCTCGATCACACCGGCGGCCTCGGCGGAGATCGATAGGGTCTTTCGTTCAGCGGTCACGACCTGGAATGGGCGGCCCTGCTCGTCGTCGCCGTTGCACGCCAGTAGCCCGAACAGCGTGAGGGCCGTGCCCAGAGTGACGAACTTCCTCGCGTTCATGATTTATCGTTTTCCTTTTTGTCGTGGCGGCGCTCGTCGCTCTTCCGCAGTAGCGCCTCGTAGGCTTCCAGCTGCTCTTCGGTCAACAGATCGCGGATCTCGGAGCGAAGCTGCTGCTTCAACTCCTCGAAACGCGGGCGCGTCTCGCGCCACAGGGCCGAGACCTGCTCGCGGTGCCGTTCGATGATCGACTCGACCTGGGATCGCTGATCCTCGGTCAGATCGAGCTCGGCGGCGAGCCAGTCGAGGTATCTGCCGCGGCGATCGCGGTCGCGGTCGCGGTCGCGGTCACGGCTCTCAGCCGATGCGCTATCGCGTAGGAGTGCGCGGTCCAGGGCAGCGCCGGAGACGCCGCCGAGGACCAGCGCCACGCCGAGCAGCGCGGCGGCCCAGATTTTCGACTTTCCGTTCATGTGCTCTCTTCGCTCGGTTCATTAGACACTTACCGTCCGTTACCCGTGAGGGCGGCGGCGACCACCGCATCGGCGTCGGGCTCGTTGATGGCGACCAGGAGCGCCGGAACCCGGCCCGCATCGCTGGTGGCGAGCACCTCGTCGAGGGGGACGGGCGCCACGGTCTCCTCGCCGTTCCCGGTGAACTGTAGGGCGGCCGCCAGGAGGAGCAGGGCGATGCTCGCGGCCGCCAGGCCCGGCCGTGCCCACCCCGCCAGTACCTCCCAGTAGGAGGCCGGGCGGCGGCGTCGCTGGAGGAGCGGAGCGGCGGCGGCCAGGATCCGTCCCCGGGCGGCACGTCGACGCTCTTCCGAACGAGGCGGCGCCTTCAGAACGCCGAGCTCGTCGAGCGGGCGCTCTTCACGTTGGTTGACCATCTTCTCACCTCCACCGTTTAGGGGTGGCGGAGCTCCTTCAAGCCCTCTCTCAGCATCCGCCGGGCCCGCGACAGGTGCGAGCGGCAGGTGCCTTCCGGGATCTCGAGCACGCGGGCGATCTCCGGGTGTGTGAACCCCTCCAGGTCGTGGAGGATCACCACGGTCGCCAGATCGTCGGGCAGCGCATCGACCGCGCTGGCCAGGCAATTCCGCAGCACGGCCCGCTCGGCATCGGCGGCGGGATCGCCCGGCCCGGTGGTCCCTTCGGGAATCTTCTCCATCCGGCGCCGCGCCAGGTACTTGCGGCGGTTGAGCGCCGCGTTGACCAGCAGCCGGTAGAACCAGGGCCCGAACGGGCTGCCCCGGTCCAATCGGTCGATCCGTTCCAGTGCCCGCAGGAACGCGTCCTGCGCCAGGTCCTCCGCGTCCTCGGCGTGCTGGAGGAATCCGTAGGCGACGGCGAAGGCCTGCTCGGAGTACCGATCGACGAGCTTCCCGAAGGCCTCTCGATCGCCGCGCCGCACGCGCTCGACGAGGAGCGGCTCGTCGAGGTCGATCGTCTGGTCTCGCTGGTCGTTAGCGCCCGCCATCGCCCTCGCCATGGAAAACACCTGACAACCCCGGAGCGTTGGGATGCTCCAAGCCGCCCCGATGGTTGCCCGGCCTGGTGAAACCCGTAGCTTGAACCTTATGGCGACCCAGCCTACAGGCCACCCCCGGGCCCGTGACGATGTGATGTTTCGGCAGGTGGACGAGGATTGGGTGGTGTTCGATCCCGCCGCGAACAACCTGCATGTGCTCAATCTGACAGCCGCCCTCATCTGGAGCCACCTGGACGGCGAGCATTCTCCGCGTGAGATCTCGCAGACGGTGCTGGACGCGTTCGGGATCGACGCCGACCGGGCCGCCGCCGACGTCGAGGCAGCGCTGGAGCGGTTCCGGGCCGCCGGCCTGCTGACCGAGGACGCCTGATCGGCCGGGATGACGCGACGATGAGCACTCTGGACTATCGCGATTTCCTGGCCGACGCACCCCGTGTCGAGGCGTTCCGGCGGGCGATCGAGTCGACGGTGGAAGCTGGTGACGTGGTTCTCGATCTCGGAACGGGCCTGGGCACTTACGGCATGTTCGCGGCCCGGGCCGGCGCCCGGGTGGTGGCGGTCGAGCCGGCGCCGATCGTCGAGGTCGCTCGATCGCTGGCCCGGGACAACGGACTATCGGACCGGATGACGTTCTTGCGAGGCCGGGTCGAAGAGCTGGAGCCGCCCGAGCTGGCGGACGTGCTGATCTTCGAAGACTACGCGCCGTACCTGTATCACGGGGAGACATCGCGTATCCTGAGCGCCGTTCGAGACCGCTGGCTGCAGCCGGCGCCCCGGGGGGTGCCGTATCGGGTTCGTGCCCTGCTGGCCCCGGTGAGCTGCGCCGAGAGCTATCGGGCCATCTGGCCCTTCGTGAACGAAGACTTGTTCGGGCTCGACATCGGACGCTTCCGGCGGCAGCTGCTCAACGGGCTCCACGCCGTCTCCTGGGACCCGGACGTCCTGCTGGCGGAGGCGACCGAGGTCGATCGGTTCGATCCGCTGAGGCCGGAGCGCCTGAAGCTGGAGGCGTCGGTGAGCTGGACGGCGGCCCGGCCCGGTATCCTGCACGGGCTGGGGCTGTGGATCGATCTGGACCTGGCCGACGGCATAGAGTTTTCCAACGGGCCGTCGGGCCGTTCGACGGGGTGGGACCAGCGGCTGCTGCCACTGCTGGAGCCGGTGACGGTGGAAGCGGGGGACATCATCGAGGCCCGGGTGCGGACGCTGGGCCCGGGCTCGGGTGAGCCCGACTGGTGGAGCTGGCGGGTCCGAGCCGGCGCGGACGACCCGCAGGAGCTCGATACGTTCCGAGGGGTTCCGCTGTCGTTGGACACGTTGGGGCGTGCCCGCCTGGATCGGCGGCCGAGGTTGGGTGGCGCCGGTCGGGTCCGGCGGGCGGTGCTGGAACTGATCGACGGCGAGCGGACGACGGCGGAGATCGTCCGTGAGCTGAGGGAACGTTTTCCTCGGGAGGTGAGTAGCGATAGGCAGGCCCTGCGGGCGGTGGCCCGGGAGCTGGAGGGCGACGACGCGGAGACCGGGAACCCGATGGGAGCCGAAGAGCGGTTGGCCGAAGCGAGAGGCAGGACGAGATGAAGCGAGAAGATCCGAGCCGGAGAGAGTTTCTGCTCAAGGTCGCCCGGGGGGCCGCCTACAGCGCGCCGCTCGTCGCCACGTTCGCGGTGGCTCCAGACCTGCTCGCTCAGGCTCCCTCGCTGCCAGGCGGTCACCACATGACAGCTCCAGCTCCGTCGTCGCCGGCGCCCTCCGAGGCGCCCGGCCCCCGGCCGACGGACAAGCATCCGCCGCCCAGCAAGAAGGGCGGCTAGCCCGCCCGGCCGGTGTCGACCTCAACGCTCCATTATCGCTTGCCGGGCGCCGGGCGGGTCGTGAGCGCCCGTATCGCCCCTCCCGAGCTGATTCCGCTGATCGACGGCTTCTATCGCACCTACAGATGCGCCGCGCCGGCGTCCGGCGATCGGGCCGAGGCCGCGCTGTGCGTCGATCGTGCGGGCGGAGGCTATCGGGTTCGTGTGCCAGCGGGCGATTGGGAGGCGGAGACCGCGGAAGAGGCGGTGCTCTACTACGAGTACGAGCTCACCGACGCGCTCCTGGTCGACGCGCGCCGCTACGTTCAGCTTCACGGCGCCGCGATCTGCGGCGACAACCGTTGCCTGTGGCTGGTCGGTCCCTCGGGCGCCGGGAAATCGACCCTCACCCTGGGGCTCTACACCCGGGGGTGGCGGCCGCTGGCCGACGACGCGCTCCTGGTGGACCCCACCCGCGGCGCGGCCGCACCCTTCGACCGGTCGATCCGGGTGCACACGAGCGGCCTCGAGGCCCTCGACCTCGATCCGGCCGCGGTGCCGGGAGGGCGTCAGGTCGGGCCCTACCTGTGGCTCGAGCCCGGGCCCGAGTCACGCGAGTCAGAGCCACGCCGGCCGGACGCCATCCTGGTCCTGGATCCCTGCGGCGACGATCGGCTCGAACGCCTGGGGGAGTCGGAGGCGCTGCGAGAGCTGCTGATCGCTCGGCTGAGCGACGCGCCTCGGCGCGACTTCGAATGCGTGGCCCGCCTGGCGGCCGAGGTGCCGGTCCACCGCCTCTCTTTCCCTGGTTTCCGCCACGCGCTGGAGCGTCTCACCGCCCTCTGAGCGCTCCTACCCAACATCACTCCCACCTCCCCGAATCTCCGAACCCCCGAATCCGCTTCGACAATTCGGAGAGAACTCGAACTTCCCCGATTCGCAATCCCGATCTCTCAACTCCCAACTCGCATTCCCGAACTCCCCCAATCACGATTCCCACGACCCGCTAGCCCGCCTCCGGCCCATAGACGTCGGACCAGAGGTCCCGGTCTTCCCGCACCCGCACCCGGTGGACCCCGACGCCGGACGGCAGGCGGTCGCCGATCCGGTCGAGGATGAAGGCGGCCAGATTCTCGGTGGTGGGGAGGAGACCGCCGGCGCCGAACTCGGGTACGGCGCTGTTGATGTGCCGAAGATGGAACCGGTCGACGACCTCTTCCTCCAGTATGCGATCCAGTTCGCCCAGGTCGATGACCATTCCCGTCCCGCTGTCGATCGGACCGGACACGGTCACCTCGCACCGGTAGTTGTGCCCGTGCCCCTGGGGGTCGGCCATGAGTCCGAATCGCTGGCGGTTCTGCTCCTCGCTCCAGTCGGATCGGTAGTAGCGGTGAGAGGCCGAGAAATGGACCGCGCGCGTCAGGTAGCCGATCTTCATGGTCTTACCGGGGTTGGTGGACGTGTCGTTCCGCACCTAAGTTAGACGGCGATGCGCGAGGGAGCCACGCCCGGGAAGCTTCCGAAGTCCGCCCAGTTCACCGATCTCAGCGACTACGCCCGGCCGATAGCCGTCTGGATCGCACGGCGGTTGAAGGACACGAGCGTGGTCGCGCCGGACGTCACCGCGGTCTGGGGTGCGATGGGGCTGGCCGCGGCGTTCTGCTACGCGCTGAGCGATTTTCGTTACGCGCTCCTGGGCGCCGGTCTGATGCAGGCGAAGAACATCCTGGACGCGGTGGACGGCTCGTTGGCGCGGCTCCAGGGCCGGCCGTCGCGGGTGGGCCGCTTCCTCGACTCGATCGGTGACGCCGCCGTGGGCGCCGCCCTGTTCGCCGGTCTCGCGGTGACCATCGCGGCCGTCCGGCCCGCGGCGTACGCCGCCGGGCTCGCCGCCGCCGCGTTCGTCCTCGGCCTGCTACAGGGCTCCCTCTTCAACTACTACTACGTTCGCTACCGGGCGCGGCGCGGCGGCGACACGACCAGCCGGATCAAGGAGGAGCTGACGGTCGACGATCGGCGGCATTACGAGGACCGGCCGCGGGCCCTGGCGACCCTGCGCTTCCTGATCGGCGCCTACAACTGGATCTACGGCTGGCAGGACGTCCTGGTGCGACGGATCGACGCCTGGGCGGTTCGGCCGCTGGTTTCGCGGGATCGCGAGACCGATGCGGACGCGCTCCGCGATGATCCGCGTCACCTGACGGCGGTCTCCGCGCTGGGTCCGGGAGTGCAGATCCTGCTGCTCGACATCTTCACGGTCGCCGGGCTGTGGAACCTGCCCCTGCTCCTGGAGGCGTTCGTGCTGGCCGTGGCGCTGGGCGGCACGCTTTACGCTGCGGTCCTGATCCTGCGGCTACGCCGTGCGGCGGCGCGCCGGGCACGGGGCGGTGTCGGGGTCACAGGCTGACGGGCGTCCGGGGCCGCGTGGTCCCAAATCGGGTGCCGGGCGCGTATCTTTCGGACCATGACAGCTACGAAACCCGAGACTCTCAAGTCGATATTCGAGCCGCGCTCGATCGCGGTCATCGGTGCCAGTCGGCGGTCCAACACGATCGGCTACGTCATCCTGGACAGCCTGCTCGCGTACGACTACGTGGGTGCGGTGTACCCGGTGAACCCGAAGGCCGATGTGGTTCACTCGATCCGGGCCTACCCGAGCATCGGCGATGTCCCGGAGACCGTCGATCTGGCGGTGATCGTGGTGCCGAAGGAGCACGTCCTCGGGGTCGCCGAGGAATGCGGCGCCGCGGGGGTGAAAGCCGTGATCGTGATCTCCGCCGGCTTCCGGGAGGTGGGCGGCGAGGGGGCGGAGCGGGAGCAAAAGCTCCTCGAGCTGGTCCGCAAGTACGACATGCGCATGGTGGGACCGAACTGCATGGGCGTGCTCAACACCGACCCGCGAATCGCGATGAACGCCACCTTCGCCCCCACCACACCACCCACGGGCAACGTCGCCTTCCTGAGCCAGTCGGGCGCCATGGGGGTGACGATTCTCGACTATGCCCGGGAGTACGGGATCGGCGTGAGCAAGTTCATCAGTCTCGGCAACAAGGCGGACATATCGGGCAACGACGTCCTCGAGTACCTGAAGGACGATCCCGACACCTCGGTCATCCTGATGTATCTGGAGAGCTTCGGTAATCCGCGCCACTTCACGCGCATCGCCCGGGAGGTGACGCAGGTGAAGCCGGTGGTCGCGGTGAAGGCGGCGCGCACCCGGGCGGGCATCCGCGCGGCGAGCAGTCACACCGGCGCTATGGCGGGTCTCGACGTGGCCACCGATGCGCTGTTCTCCCAGTGCGGGGTGATCCGGGTCGAGACGGTGGAGGGGCTGTTCGACATGGGGATGGGGTTCGGCAACGCGCCGCTGCCCAAGGGCAATCGCGTGGCCGTGGTGACCAACGCCGGCGGCCCGGGGATCATCATCGCCGACGCCCTCGAGTCCCAGAACCTGGAGGTCGTGGAGTTCGCCGACGAGACCAAGACCAAGCTCCGGGACTCGTTGCCGCAGGAGGCGTCGGTCAACAACCCGGTGGACATGATCGCCAGCGCCGACGCCGACAGCTACCGGCGCGTGCTGGAGGCGGTGCTCGAGGACCCCAGCGTCGACGCGGTGATCGCCTCGTTCGTGCCGCCCCTCGGCGTGCAGGCCGAGGATGTCGCCACCGCGATCACCGACACCGCGGCGGGCCGCAGCCAACCGACGCTGGCCGTGCTGATGGGCCGTAGGGGGCTGCGGGAGAGCCGTGCCCTGCTGCACGCTGCCAGCGTACCGGCCTACATCTTTCCGGAGTCGGCGGTCCGGGCGCTGATGGGGATGGACCGGCATCGCCGCTGGCTCGAGCGGCCCGCCGGGATGGTCCATCGCTACGAGGATGTCGACCGGGCTCGGTTGGAAGAGATCCTGGCTGCGGCGCGGAAGGCCGGTCGGCGCCGCCTGGACGAGTTCGAAGCACTCTCGCTGCTCCGGGCCTACGGTGTACCCGTCGTCCCGTCGCGTTCGGCGACGACGGCGGACGAGGCGGTGGAGGCGGCGAAAGCCGTCGGCTTCCCCGTCGTGCTGAAGGTCATGGCAGCGGACGT
>JAACAK010000026.1:44605-49849 GCA_011774835.1 Candidatus Kutchimonas denitrificans
GGGGAAGGGCGTGGACCGCGGCGCGGTAAACGGGGTGCTGGTGCAGAAGATGGTGAGCGGCGGACGCGAGACGATCATCGGCACCGCGTTCGACCCCAGCTTCGGTCCGCTCATCATGTTCGGGCTCGGCGGCATTTATGTAGAGGCGCTGGGGGACGTCGTCTTTCGGATCCATCCCGTCAGCGACATCGATGCCGAGGAGATGGTCCGCGGCGTGAAAGGGTTCAGGTTGTTGGAAGGCGTCCGGGGCGACACGGGCGTGGATCTGGAGGTCATCCAGGAAACGATCATGCGGGTCAGCCAACTGGTCGGCGACTTCCCGGAAGTCGCCGAGCTCGACATCAACCCGTTCGTCGCCTTCGAGCCCGGCCGGGAATCGATGGCGCTGGACGCCCGGGTGCTGCTGTCCGAAGGGGCGGACGACCGATGAGTGCGCCCCCGACGAACTGTCCTCGCTGCGGCGCGCCCACGGTACCCGGCGATCGGCTCTGCTTCTCATGCGGCCAGGTCCTGAGCGATCAGCCGCGGACCGAACCGGCGGCGCGAGCGTCCGAGGAGGACTTCACGCTTCCGGCCGCGCCGGCCGCCACCCCCGGTCCGGCGGCGGAGGAGCGCCGCGGCGACATCGATTCCGCCGGGACCGTCCGACCGCCCTGGGAGGACCGGGCCCGGTTCGGTTTCTGGCTGGCGCTCTGGCTGACCTGGCGCGACAGCGTGTTCAGGCCGGTCGACTTCTTCCGCAAACTGCCGCCGCGAACCGGTCTCGGTCCGGCCATCGGGTACATCATGCTGCTCAGCGGCGTGGCGTTGGCGTTCAACATCTACTGGGACACGGTCCGCACGGTCATCGCCGGCGGCGCCGAGGGAGGTGTCCTGGTGACGCTGTTCAGCGGCCTGCTACTCCTGGTTTTCGGCGGCGCCTTCATCCTCGCCATCTACCTGGGCCTGCTGTTCGTCATGGTCGGCCTCCTGCACCTGGGATGCATGGTCGCCGGCGCCGGGCGGCGGGGCTACGAGGCGACGTTCCGGGCCACCGCCTACGCGGCGGGGCCCGCCGCCTTCGCGATCTTCCCTTTCTTCGGGCCCCTGATCGGCATGATCTGGGGAACGGTGCTGCTGTACATCGCGGTGCGTGAAGTCCAGCGGACGACCAACGGACGCACCGTCCTTGCCTTCGTCGTTCCCCTCGTCGCCGTTACCGCGTTCTTCATGTTTCTGGGCATCCTCGCCGCCCTGATCCTCGCCACCACCGACCTCGACACCGCGGTTTAGCTTTCAGGCCCCCGTCCCGGACCCCGGGAACAAACGCTCCCGGACCCTCGTTCCCCACAACAGAGCGGGCGTGTCGTCCGGCCCCCCCGGCGCCCCGCTCCCTGACCCGGAATAACAAAGCAGCTCGCAAGACAGGAGCGTGAAACACATGTCTGCCACTTTCATAAGAATTCTCAATTTCGTGCCACTGGCGGCGGCGATCGCATTCGGCACCGCTGAGCTGTGCCGCGCGCAGAGCACTACCGCCGCGGCCGAGGAGCCGGTCAAGACCGTGGAAGTCGAAATGCGGAACTTCGCGTTTTCTGCCGATACGATCCGCATCCAGCCGGGCACGTCGGTCCGCTGGGTCAACCGGGACGAGGTCGGACATACGAGCACGGCGGATGAGGGAGAGTGGGCGTCTCCGCTGCTCGGGCCGGGTGAGTCGTTCACCCAGCGGTTCGATGAGGCCGGCACCTATACCTACCACTGCACGCCGCACCCGTTCATGCGGGGCGTGGTGATCGTCGAGGAATAGCCCCAACCAAACGGGAGGTTTTCATGCAGCGCAGTCTCACGTACGTAGTTACACTCGCCTTTCTCGCTCTGGCCGGCTGCGACGGTGACAGCGGCCCCACTGACGGGAACGGCAACCTGGAGCCGACCAGCATGGTCGCTGTATCGGGCGGCAACCAGCGCATCATCGTCGATGGCACCTTGATGCAGCCGTTCGTCGTCGAGGTGCGGGACCAGAACGGGGATGGGCTCGCCGGCGTCACCGTCGAGTGGGCGGTGACCGCCGGGGGCGGCACCCTCTCCGCCTCGAGCTCCACGACCGGCAGCGACGGTCGGGCCAGCGTGACGCTGACCGCGGGGAGCAGCGAGGGCACCAGCACCGTGACCGCCAGCGTGGCCGAAGTGTCGACCTCGGTCGCCTTCACCGCGACGGCGGTAGCGCCGGCGATGATCTCCATCAACTCGGGGAACAACCAGACCGCCCGCACCGGGGTGCCGCTGGCCGATCCGCTGTCCGTCACGGTCACCGCCAGCGATGCCGGCCCGGTTCCCGGCGCCACGGTCGACTGGATGGTCACGACCGGAGGCGGATCGCTGGAGCAGGCGAGCACCACGACTGGCATCAACGGCATGGCTTCCAACGACCTGACCCTCGGTTCCGCCGTCGGCACCCACACGGTGGAAGCCTCGGTCGGCGCCTCGTTGACCACCGAGTTCACCGCCGACGCCACTGACCCGGTGACCGTAACCGTCGACATGGAGGGGATCGCGTTCGTGTCTTCGGACGGCGACGATGTGGTCACGATCCAGCTCGGCGACGGGGTTCGTTGGGTGAATCAGGACGGTGTCGAGCATACGGCCACCTCCAACAGCACACCGGCGGGCGGCGCGTCGTTCGACAGCGACCTGCTATCGACGGGAGGGGAATTCACATTCGTGCCGGACACTCGGGGAGAGTGGATCTACTTCTGCGAGGTTCACCCGACCCGGATGGCCGGCGCCCGGATCATCGTCCAGTAGCTTCTGAACCCGCCAGGCCCCAGTCACGGGGCGGTCTCGCTCGAGGCCGCCCCGTTTCTCTACAAGTTACGAGCCCATCGGCCCGGTACCGCCCCGGTACGCCCCCGGGGCCCCCCGCCCCCCGGGCCCCCCTACCTGTCCGATCGACTCATATAGTAGTTTTCCACATTCATGGAGGTGTGTGGAAAATCGGCGGAACCGGGTTTTCCACGGCCGTGGATAACGGACTGGCAAGGAGCCGGCGACCGCGGCATCTTGTATCCCTCCGTAAAGCAAGGACTTTCTCCGCAGGAGTCAGCAGCCTATGGGCACCATTTGGAAGGGCGCCATCAGCTTCGGGCTGGTCAATATCCCCGTGCGTGTGGAAAGCGCCACCCAGGACAGCTCGCCCAGCTTCCGCATGCTCGACGGCCGGGACAACTCGCCGATCAAGATCCGTCGTGTACGCCAGAGCGACGAGGAGCCGGTCGAGTACAAGGACCTGGTCAAAGGTTACGAGTACGAGCCCGGCCACTACGTGATTCTCGACGACGAGGACTTCAAGCAGGTCGCGCTGCAGGTCACGCGGACCATCGACATCATGGATTTCGTGGAAGAGTCCGAGATCGACTCGCGCTACTTCGAGAAGCCGTACTACCTGGCGGTGCAGCCGGGCGGCGAGAAGCCGTACGCGCTGCTGCGCCAGGCGCTGAGCGAGACCGGCAAGGTGGCGGTGGCCAAAGTCGTCTTCCGCAACCGGGAACACCTGGCGGCGGTGAAGGTCGTCGGTGATGTGCTCGTTCTCGATACGATGCGCTTCCACGAGGAGCTGATCCCGCTGGAGGCGGTGCAGGTGCCGGATGAGGTCGATCTGAGCAAGAAGGAGATCGACATGGCGCTGCAGCTGGTGGGGCAGCTGACGGCGGAGTTCCAGCCCGAGGCGTACAAGGACGAGTACAACGAGAAGCTGAAGGAGCGCATCCAGGCGAAGATCGAGGGCGAGGAGGTCGCCGAAATCGAGGTGGAGGAGGCGGCGGAGACCGAAGTCGTCGACCTGGTGGCCCGCCTCAAGGAGAGCCTGGAGAAGGCGGAATCGGAACGCGAGGAAAAAAAGGCGGCGGGAAGCTGATCACCGCCGTCCCGGGCGGTGCGGTTGAGCCAGCAGGGCAGCCAACGAGGTGAAGCAGGAGAGGCGTTTGGCAGGCGACCTCGACAGGTACAGAGAGAAGAGGGACTTCGAGCGCACGCCCGAGCCCGGCGGCGGACCGGGGCCCGCGGGCCCGGGGCGCCGCTTCGTCGTCCAGAAGCACGCGGCGCGCCGCACGCACTTCGACCTGCGTCTCGAGATCGGGGGCGCTCTGGCCAGCTGGGCGGTCCCGAAGGGTCCCAGCGCCGATCCGGCCACCAAGCGTCTGGCCGTCCACGTCGAAGACCACCCCATCGAATACGGCGAGTTCGAGGGCATCATACCCGAGGGCGAGTACGGTGCCGGCGCGGTGATCATCTGGGATCGCGGCCACTTCCAGCCCACCGGCGAGACCGAGGACTCCGACGAAGCGCTGGTCCAGGGTGTCGAGGAGGGGAAGCTCNNCCGCTGGTCGCTGGTGCGCATGAAGGGGACGGAGGGCGAGGACAACTGGCTGCTGCTGAAGAAGAAGGACATCCACGCCGAACCGGGCGAGCCCGACGGGCTGGTGGAGCGTTACCGGGACTCGGTCGTCTCCGGCCGCGGCCTGGACGACCCAAACCTCGCCCCGGCTTCGGTGGAAGAGGAGGAGGCGGCCGCCGCCCCGGTGGACACCCGGCCGATGCTCGCCCAGCCGGGGGATGCGCTACCCCGGGGCGAGGCCTGGTGCTTCGAGCTCAAGCTGGACGGGATCCGCGCGATCGGCTGGGCCCAGCCGTCGGGTGAGGTCCACGTCTACTCGCGGCGCGGCGGTCGGCTCGAGACGCGGTTCCCGGAGATCGCCGAGGCACTGGAGCTGTTGGCCCGCCGCGCCGACACTCGGTTCGTCATCGACGGCGAGATCGTAGCGGCCGCCACGGATGACGCGCCGAGCTTCGAGGAGCTGCAGCCGCGATTCAACCTCCAATCGCCGGTCGACATCGGTCGGGAGAGCCGGGCTCGGCCCGCCGAGATGTACGCCTTCGACTGCCTGTGGCTCGACGGCGAAGATCTCCGCGACCGCCCCCTCTCGGAGCGCAAGGAGAAGCTCCGCGCCCTGATGAAGGACGCGGGCCATCGGCTCCATTACGTGGGCCACGACGTCGCCACCGGCGCCGCCATGCTGGAGCGGGCGCGCCGCGAAGGGTGGGAGGGCGTGATCGCCAAGCGGCTGAAGAGCCGCTACCGCTCCGGCGAGCGGGTCCAGGACTGGCTCAAGGTGAAGGAGCTGCGCCGCCAGGAGTTCGTGGTCGGCGGCTGGACCGAGCCCCAGGGCGGCCGCAAAGGCTTCGGCGCCCTGGTGGTCGGCTACT
>JAACAK010000026.1:49870-62908 GCA_011774835.1 Candidatus Kutchimonas denitrificans
CGGCTTCAGCGCGAGCCAGCTGGCCGACATCTCGGGGCGACTCGGCGAGCTGGCGCAGGAGGAAGCGCCATTCGTCGAAGTGCCGGAGGTCGTGCGGGACGCCCACTGGGTGCGGCCCGAGCTGGTGGCGGAGGTGAAGTTCCTGGAGTGGACGCGGGAGGGGCAGCTGCGTCAGCCGGTGTTCCTCGGCCTGACGACGGACCGGGATCCGGCCCTCGTGGTCCGCGAAGAGCCGGGCGCAGACGGCGGAGAGGCGGCTGGCGGTGGCCCGGTAGCGCCGGGCCCGCCGGTCCAGGTCACACCAGAGCTCGAGACGCTGCTACAGACGCTTCGGGCGCTGGAGGAGGCCGACGAAGACGGCGACATCACGGTGGAGGGTGACCGGCTCAAGGTCACGAACCTGAACAAGGTGTTCTGGCCCGACATCGGCGCGACCAAGGGCGACCTGATCCGCTACTACGTGTCGGTGGCGCCCGCCATCCTGCCGCTCGTCGCCGAGCGGCCCCTCACCCTGGAGCGATACCCGAACGGGATCACCGCCGAGATGTTCTACCAGCAGCGCATGCCCGGCCCGGTTCCCGACGCCGTCCGTACGGTCACCCTGGACGTCGACGGCGAGCCCGCCGAGCGCGTCGTCGGCGGTGACCTCTACACCCTGCTCTACACCGCCCAGCTGGCCGCCATCTCCCAGCACGTCTGGCCGTCGCGGGTCGGCACGCTGGAGGACATGGATTATTCGGTCCTCGACCTCGATCCCGGTGAGGGCGTCCGCTTCTCGGCGGTCTGCGAGGCGGCGCTGGCCGTTCAGGCCCGGCTCCAGCGGCTGGGACTGCGGGGGTATCCCAAGACGTCGGGCGCCAGCGGGATCCACGTGGTCATCCCCCTGGCCCCCGGCACCAGCTACGATACGGGCCGACTCCTGGCCGAGCTGGTCGCCAACCTGGTCGCCCGCTCACACCCCCGGCTGACGACGGTCCAGCGGGTGGTCTCGAAGCGCGGCCCCCGCGTCTACCTCGACTACCTGCAGAACCGGCGCGGCGCCACCGTCGCCTCCGCCTACTCGGTTCGCCCGCAGCCCGGCGCGACCGTTTCGGCCCCCCTGGCCTGGAACGAGCTGCATGGAAAGCTACAGCCGGACGACTTCAGCATCCGAACGATGTCCGATCGACTGGCCGAGGTCGGTGATCTGTGGGCCGCCTGCCGCGATGACGCGAACGACGTGCGGGAGGTGCTGGAGCTGCTGTGACCGCCGCCATCGGGCTCGAACACGAGGGCAGGCAGGCGGCCGGGAACGCAGCCGTCCGCCTGTGCTTCGGATCCGCTACCGCGCCCGGCGGCCCGCTCGGGTCCAGTCATTGGCCGCCGGCCCTACCGTGTCACGAATCGCGACCACTCCCACGCGCCGTAAGACGTGACCCCCAGGTCAGAGGTCGGAAGCTCGACCGCCCGCTCGGATCCGGTTTGCCCCACCTTTTTCGTGATCGATGCGTCAATTATTCAGACCGTCAGAACCGACTGGAACGGTGCGCGAGGGGCACTGGAGTTCTTGTGAAGGGATTGCACACTTCCCCCGAAATTTTTTCGAAATTGGCCGGTCCACTCTTAAAGTAACAACACGTGCTTCGTGTCTATGTTACGTGTCGATTGCATTTGCGTGACCGGTTGCTTCTTTGATGTGTTCAGACGTTTACGCAAAATTCGCCGTGGCTTCCTCTTCGCCCTATCTCTGTAAGCCATTATCACACAGCGACTTAGCTCCGGCGCCCCGAACGCTCGTTCGATCCCCGCTCCCTTGCGCCACCCGCTTGCCACTTGTATAATGCTCGCGCTTCGAATGTGCGCCGCTGCTCGACGGATTTCATTACCGGGGTTTTCTGACGGGCAGCCCTTTCCGATAAATTTGGAACTTTCATGGCCGTCAACGGCGTGGCCGAAGTGTGCCCAAAAACATCAAGGACCCGAGGGAATGTCCGAAACGCGTCCAGTCAACCTCATCGTCAACCTGCCAATCGATCTGGCCGATGAGGTCGAACGTGTCCAGCAACACGATCCGGAGTTTTTCGAGAAAGTGCTGGCGTATGGGCTAGTCCGGCGAGCCGTGTTCGCTCGCCTGCAGGGCGTGACGGCCCTGCACCGGCCGTCTGCGTCATCCTGGGAGTCGTCGTCGTACGAGTCGTCTCTCGAGCTGACGTAGACGGCCGCCCTCCCCCCCGCCGAGGCCGTTTCGCAACGCTTGTTCCCCGCCACAAGCAGCGATTCTTGACCCGCCGACGTCCGTCGCTTAGCATGGGCGCAAGGTGGCCATGAGGATTTCTGAGGGCCGCCCTTGTCGGAGGAGGGGAGAATGGCGCGGCGTTCGGGAGAGGGCGATCAGCAGGAGTCTCGGAAGGCTGTCTCAGACAGCGAAGAGATCCTCCGGGCTAAATATTACGACTACTGCTCGGCCCGCGTCTGCGACGTCTTCATGGAGCTCGACGAGGCTCGGGTCTTCGAGCTTGCCCGGGCGGCGGAGGAGCGAGCCGGGGTATCGCCCGGCGCGCTGAACTTCCGCGACCTGGCCTCGCTTCTCGTCGAGCAGTTGCTCGGTGACATGTCGTTGCCCGACTTCGACAGCTGGGCCGAGGACTACAAGCAAAACCCCGAGCAGTACGATCCCTACCTGCTGGGTCTCTGGAAGAGCAGTGTGGCCGTCGACAGCGGTCGCTGAGTCCAAAGCGCCGATGTCTCCATCGGGCCGGCCATGTCCACCAGCGACCGTGGAAGTTCTCCGGCTCTGACGCAGGCACCTGGGAAATGATGCGGGCAATAACAATTGACAGATCAATTATTGCTATGTAAATTAGTGCCATGACCGACGTGAGCCCGCTCCAGCACGAGATCCGGCAGACCCGGCCGTTCCGCTCCCCCTCTCAGGAGGGGGCTGTGGGGCTGATGCGAACCGCCGACCAGGTCCGACGCCATTTCGGCGAGGTGCTGGCGCCCTACGGGATCACGCTGACCCAGTACAACGTGCTGCGAGTGTTGCGGGGCGCCGCGCCCGAGGGTCTTCCGACCCTGGAGGTTGCCGAGCGGCTGATCGAGCAGACTCCCGGAATCACCCGGTTGATGGATCGACTCGACGCCCGGGGCTGGGTACGGCGCGAGCGCTGTCCGGAGGATCGGCGGCAGGTGCTGTGTTACATCACCACAGCCGGCGCGGAGCTCCTGGGCCGCCTGGACGGACCGATGGACGAGGCGGACGAAGCGGCGCTGCAGGGTCTCTCCCGGAGCGAGCAGGGGCAGCTGATCGAGCTGCTGGATCGGGTACGGGCGGGGTTGGGGTGAGAAGAAAAGTTCATTTTGGGAACTTACATGACTAATCAACAGTTCTTTAGTCACGTAATTAGAGCTCGGATTGGAGGCTTTTTCGTCATGTGGAAACGACTGATCGGTACACGACGTGACCCGGCCCTCACCGTTGCACGGGTCGCCCTTGGCATCGCCATCCTTCCCCACGGTGCCCAGAAACTCCTCGGTTGGTTCGGCGGCTACGGTGTCGCCGGGACGGTCGAGTACTTCAGCCAGGCGCTCGGTATCCCGGCGCCGTTGACGTTGCTGGTGATCTTCGTGGAGTTCTTCGGCGCCCTGGCGCTGATCGGGGGCCTGCTTGGCCGGGTCGCCGCGCTGGGTACGGGCGCGGTGATGGTCGGCGCGGCGCTGATGGTTCACCTGCCCAACGGGTTCTTCATGAACTGGAGCGGAGGGCAGGGCGGCGAGGGGTTCGAATACCATATCCTGGCGCTGGGCCTCTCGCTCGCGGTGATGATCGGCGGTTCGGGCGCCCTCTCGGTGGATCGCCTGCTCGGCCGCCGGGGGCCTGGGAAGCAGGCCGAACCGGTCCCGGACGAAGGTCGACCGGCCGAAGCCGGGCGACGTGGGACCGGGCAGCGGCCGAGGCGTGAACCGGCCGGAGCGACAGCCTGAGGCGATGGCTCTCGACTGGGAGCCGGTATAAGAGGTCTGGAGATCGAGCGCCGGGTGTCGCGCGCTGGCCACCCCTAACTGATGCTGGCCAGCGCCCGGGCGCTCAGGTGCCGGGCGGCGTGAACAGGGAGTCCGGCAGCTCGGGGTTGATCTGCACGTCGGAGATCAGCAGCTGCTTGCGGGTCACGCCGCGCTCGTCGTAGAAGGTGCGGGTACCGACATAGGTGATGGGTCCGGCCTCGCGGTAGTCGCTCCAGCGGGTACGTGTGGGCTCGGTGTAACCTTCCTCGATGTAGTGCACTTCTACGGGGAATGGAGAGCCTTCCTCGAAGTAATAGAACCAGCGGTCGTCCGGGTGGAGGCCGACATCTTCGCCGAAAGTCACCGCGACTCCCTCGTAGCCGATGGAGTCCTTCGGTATGTGACGGAGATTGACCCCGGGATCCCGCAACTTGTACGGGAGTCCGATCCAGTACATGACGTCGCCGGTCACGTAGAGCACCTCGCGAACGGCCTTCGTCGTGTCGGAGAGAAGCTCGCCATCGAGGGTTGCCCAAACGTCGCCCTCTCCGTCGGTGGCCTGGACGTAGTGACCTTCGGGCTCGTCGCGCTCGATCCGCGCGCGTAACGGGTGCTTTTTTCCCCAGACGAAGCGGGGCCGCCGCCGAACCGGGGTACCGGTGGAATCGAACCAGACCGTGGTCACCGTATAGCGCACGCTTTCGACATCGCGCCAGGCGTCGAGGCCGCCGGCCGCCTCGATCCAATTGTCGACCAGCCGGTCGGCGGGTCCCGGCGGCTCGCTCTGGCAGGCCGCACAGGCGAGGCTGGCCAGAAACCCCAGTGCCAGGGCTCGTCGGATCTCGCGCATTCTATCCCCCGGATTGTGGTGCCCATGTTTTCGGATCGGTCGTATTCCATGAACGGATGCGGCGATCGCCGCGTTCCGGTCGATCCCCCCCGGTCTGGAGGAGTGAAGATAGAGGTAGAGGCGAAGTATAGCACGCGAGGACGGCGCATGCGATGATCGGGATTCGGCCCTTTTCATCCGCAGGGTAGCAGGGATATCATTGAGCGCGTCGACGTCAACGAAAACGAGTGACGGAGCCGGACCCCGGACGAACGGCCAGAGGCGGCCGGATCCGGTCGAGAGAGGGGAGCATGGGAGTTTGGGATATCGTGCGTAATCGCAAGCCCGAGACCGTGGAGGTCGACGGCTGGCAGGTCGAGCGCCGGCTCTTCGAGTCTCGGATCGAGGGTCGGGGACCATTGATCGCCGACGAGTGCGGGGGGCAATGCTGTCTGCACGGGGTCTACGCTTCGCTGCCCGAGCGTGACAAGATTCTGGCCCATGCCGACCGGATCGCCGACATCATGGACGAGACCCAGTCGCGGGACACGGGCGACTGGTTCGAGGATGATATCCACGAGGACTCGGACTACCCCGGCGGCCTCTGCATCGGAACGGCGGTCTACAACGACAAGTGCGCGTTTCTCAACGCAGACGGGCTCTGCGTGCTGCAGCTGCTGGAGCCGGAGCTCGATCTGGCCGAGGGAGAGCGCTTGAAGCCGTTCTACTGCTGCCTCTTCCCGCTCACCACCTGGTACGGTCGGCTGGAGTTCGACGACATGTGTCATGGCGTTCGCCCGTGCTGTACCCTGAAGGCGGATGGCAAGAGCGCGTCGATCGATGCGTTCGCGTACGAGCTGCAGCTGGCGATGGGAGAGGAGGGCTACGCGAAGCTCTGTCGCCTGGCGGCCGATGCGAACGGGCATGCCGGAAGCCGAGAGCCGGCGAAAGCGGAGTCGCCGCGGGGAGAGTAGCCGGACATCCTCAGCCGGCGCGCAGGACCTGTACTCCTACCTTGCGTGTTCTGGGGCCATCGAACTCGCAGAGAAAGACCGCCTGCCACGTTCCCAGTACGAGGTCGCCGTCAGACACGAGCAGGGCGGCGCCGGGATTCAACAGACTGGTCTTGACGTGCGAATCGGAGTTGCCCTCGGCGTGATGGTAATCGTCGTCGCGGGGCACCAGTTGCGACAGTTTCCAATCGACGTCGCGGGCGACGTCGGGATCGGCGCCCTCGTTCACCGTCAGGCCGCAGGTGGTGTGAAAGGACCACAGGTGAGCCACGCCGTCGGCGATGCCGGTCTCGCGAACGGCCTCCCGGACCCGAGCGGTGATGTCGACGAGCTCGGACCTACGCGAGGTCTTTATCTGTAGCGTCTTCATCTTCGGATGACCTCTCTTCCGACCCGGGCTCTTCTTCGGCTCGCTCCGGCCCGGGCTCTTCGGCCGCCCGGTCGGTCGGGCCCCCGGTCTCCCGCGGGGTCGGCGCGGAGCTGGCGGCCGGCCGTGCCGCCTGCCCTTCTCCGGTGACCTCGGGCTCGGAATCTTCGGGGATCTCGGTCTCGGTCCCCGGGCTTCCCCCGGCGGCCGGCGGGTTCGGCAGCATGCTACGGACGTACGACCGGGTCTCTTTAGACTCTCGATCCGCCTGGGCGATCTCCGACTTGACCTCGTTCAGCGCCTTCTGGAACTCGCGCAGCGTCTTGCCGATCGTCTGAGCGATGGCGGGCAGACGGCGCGGCCCGAAGAATATGAGGGCGATCGCCAGTATGACGAGGAACTCTGACCAGCCGATGTTGCCGATGCCCATGTTGCGCCGCGCTCGGGGTTATCTTTCTCCAGGGTGACACTATGAAATATATAGGGGCGGGCGTTGCGGCATAATGGGGTTGCCGTGGGAAGACAACTCAGGTGGGAGTCGGACATTGGAATTGAGCACGGGAAATTCGCCCTGGCCATTCCATCGTTGAATGTTCCAATATTCGACGTTCAACTCCCAAGGCGATTGTCCAACGTCCACATCCAATTACCAATTTCCAGTGAATTCACTCGTCCGGTTGAGGTTCGTACGCGCAGAACGGGTCCGATTCCATGTGGTCACCGGTCATGCCGTAAGCACGGGCCCGTGAGCCACCGCACATCCACCGGTATTCACAGCGGCCGCACTTCCCCTTCAGCCGGTCCATGTCCCGGAGTTCGGCGAGGGACGGCGAGTTGCGGTAGATGGATGATAGCGGCTCGTCGCGCACGCTGCCGAGGAGCGGGTGCGGCAGGAAACCGGCGGGGTAGACCTCGCCTTTGTGGGAGACGAAGATGACGCCGTTGCCGTCACGGATGCCGAACCCCATTCGCATGGCCAGCTTCTCGATCGCGGCCTCCGAGACCCCCTCGGCCAGCTTGCGCTGCAGCCAGTAGCGCCGGTAGTGAGGCGCCTCCACCGTGCCCACGTGGAACGGCGCGTCCTGCGACACCTCGTAGACCCAGCCGCACAGCTCCTCGACTTCCTCCGCCGACGGGATGCCCAGCTCCTGGCCCCGGCCCACCGGCACCAGCAGGAACAGGCTCCAGCGCCGGACCGGCGGCGCGAACTCCCGGGCGAGGAGCTCGAACATCTCGTCGAGGTGCGGCAGCGTCTCGCTCGTCACGGTCGTGTTGATCTGGACCGGGATGCCGAACTCGCGGGCCCAGCTCAACGCGTTCGTCGAGTTCTCGAACGTGCCGGGCACGCGCCGGAACCCGTCGTGCACGGCGGCGTTCGGCCCATCCAGGCTGGTCCCCATGGCCGAGATGCCCAGCTCGCTCAAGCGCTCCACCACGTCGCGGGTCAGGGTCGGCGTCGTGCTGGGTGTGATGCTCACCGGCAGGCCGATCTCCCGGCCGTAGGCGATCAGGTCGAAGAGGTCCGGCCGCTTCATCGGGTCGCCGCCGGTGAGGATGATCATGCTCCCCATCTCCTTCACGTCCCGCATCAACGCCTGGCCCTCCTCGAATGACAGCTCGAGCGGATCCCGGTGGGGGATCGCGGAGGCGCGGCAGTGCACGCAGTCGAGGTCGCAGGCGATCGTCATCTCCCAGTAGACGTTGCGGGGAGCGTGCTGGAATACGTAGCCCGGATAAGGAGTCTTCTGGACGAGTTCAGCTTGTAAGCCCATTGTAGCCGTGACGCGAGTTGGAACTACGGACGGTCCGGCCTGCCGGATCGTGGCTGAGCGCGGCCGTCGCGATCGTAAGAGACTGGAAGATATACGCAAACGGGTGTTTTTCGCTATGGACAAAACCAGCCTTCCCATGACGGTGGGCGGGACCCGCGAGCAGAAGCCTCGGACCGTGGCGGCTTCGCAGCAGACCATGACCTACCTGGCCGCGCCCAACGATGTGAACCTGAGGGGTAACCTGTTCGGCGGCGTCATCCTGGCACTGGTGGACAAGCTGGCCTACGTGTGCGCGACGCGGCACGCCGACTGTCCAACGGTGACCGCGTCGTTCGACCAGGTCGATTTCCGGGCGCCGATAGAGATCGGCGAGGTGGTGACGCTGCACGCGTCGGTGAACTATGTGGGCCGGACGTCGATGGAGGTTGGGATCCGGGTCGTGGCGGAGCCGGTCACCGGCGGCGAAGCGCGGCACACGAACTCGTGCTACGTGACGATGGTCGCGGTCGATGAGGAGGGGCGGCCCAAGCCGGTTCCCGGACTCGTGCTGGAGGACGAGGTGCAGCTGCGGAGGTATCAGGGCGCGGTGAAGCGGAGAGCGGTGAGAAAAGGGCGGTGAGGAGCGAACGGTAAGCAGTAAGCGGGGGTGGGATCGTCCACCCCCGACGGTTTACTGTTTGCCGCTTACTGCTCCCGTGTTCCTCAGCGCATTCAGCACCTCGGTACCGTAGAACATCCCGATGTACTTTGCCTGAATCGGCGTGACGCGCCGAACCGCCCAGACGAGCTCGACGTGGTTGGGCTCGCACGCGGCGCCGAGCGGCCTCATCCCCGCCTCTTCCGGGGTCCGATTCCCCTTTCGATGGTTACAGCGGGTGCAGGCCGTGATCACGTTGTCCCAGCTGTTCTTGCCCCCCCGGCAGAGGGGCATCAGGTGGTCCCGGGTGAGGAACTCGCGGTGACCCAGCTGGCGGCGGTGTCGACCACAATACTGGCAGGTGTAACTGTCCCGGGCGAAGAGGAAGGTGTTGGTCACGTGCCGGCGGAAGCGCCGGGGCACGTGGACGAAGCTGACCAGGCGGATGACGACCGGGGCCGGGTATACGAGGCTCTCGGAGCGAAACGGCGTCGACTCATCGACCTCCAGCGGTTCGGCCTTGCGGTCGATGACGAGACGAAGCGCTCGCCTTACGGGTACGATCGTGAGCGGCTCGTAGGACGCGTTGAGCGTCAGACACCCCATTGCCGCTTTTTCCTCCTTTGACCGGGTGCACGAGAATCGGGTTGATTTTCTGGCACCGGGCCGAAAAAGTCAAGCAACTAGCGGATATTTGCCGCCCCGGTACCGGGGTCGGGTCACGCGAGGGCGGTGGGGCCACCCCTCGCTCTTAAACACCTGTTCCATGAAAATGTGCCAGCGGCTGGAGCGTGGCTAGCGGTCCCGCATCTCGATGTCTTCCACCGGGTACTCCACGTGGAAGTAGTGGGGCGAGTTTTTGTGGTGCAGGTGGATGTGCACGACGATCACACCATCGGTCGTCTCTCGATTGAACCGCGTGATCTCGATCCCCTGGGACAAGCGAGCGTTGGGCAGATCGTCGAAGCTCTCGGGATACTCCTGATGGGTGGCGAAGTAGGACTCGCTGTCGGTCAGGAGGTTGCGCAGGTCGGACAGGGCCGCGGCGTCGTAGGCCTTCTGGCGGGTCTGTGAAAATTTCGGCAACGCTATGATCGCCAAGATGCCGATGATCACGATGACCGTGAGAAGCTCGATCAGCGTGAAGCCGCGTCGTCCTCGGAACATGGCCCTTCTTCCCGCTCGTCCCACATCCCGCGATGCCGAGAGAAGCACCGGGGGCCCTCGGGCGTGTGGGACCCTGGGAGCTTGTTTGGCAGCGCCGCTAGGGTAGGCAACTGCCCATCCCATCGATGTTTAGCCGATTCAACGCGGGCGGGAAGGCGGCTGGGGAAGCCGCCATCGCGTCGGGACTCCGACTGGAATCTACCCCCGTTGAGGGGGCTAAAGCAAGCTCACCGGGTCGCGGTCGATCTCGATCCTCAGCCCGGAATGGGGAGGTTCGAATCGTGCCGCCATGTAGCGCAAGACGCGACCGAGAACCTCACCGTCATGAGCTTTGAGGAGCAGATGCCAGCGCCAGCGTCCGCGGATACGGTCGATGGGGCAGGGCGCGGGCCCGATCGCGTCGATATCGGAGATCGAGTGGGCTTCGAAGAGGCCGATCAGCCATCGGAGGGCCGCCTCGGCGCCCTCCTGCACCCGAGCCTCGGCCGTGCCCGAAAGGACGAGGTTGGCGAGGCGGATGTGGGGAGGATAAGCGGGGGCGGCGCGCTCGTCGAGCTCCCGAGCGGCGAAGCCGTCGTAATCGTGGGCAAGAGCGAAGCGGACCGCGTAGTGGCCGGGTAGCGCGGTCTGGATGATCACCTCGCCACCGGCGGGTCCGCGCCCGGCCCGACCGGCCACCTGGGTCAGGAGCTGGAAGGTGTTCTCGCTGGCGCGGAAATCGGGAAGGCTCAGACCAACGTCCGCGTTGATCACGCCGACCAGGGTGACGTTGGGAAAGTCGAGCCCCTTTGCGATCATCTGCGTGCCCAGCAGTACGTCGACCGCGCCGCGCCCCACCCGATCGAGGATTCGGTGGTGCGACCACTTCCCGCTGGTCGTGTCCACATCCATCCGGGCCAGTCGGGCGCGGGGGAACGTTTCACCCAGCACCCGCTCCACCTGCTCGGTGCCGACGCCACGGTGGCTCAGGTTGACCGATCCGCAGTCGGGGCAGGCGTCGGGGACCGGCTGCTGATGATAGCAATGATGACAGACGAGTCGTGCGGGACGCCGGTGCACGGTCAGAGAGACGTTGCAGTGGGGGCAGGCCTGGACGGCGCCGCAGTCCCGACACTGGACAAAGGTGGAGTAGCCGCGCCGATTCAACAGAAGAATCGATTGCTCACCGGACTCTAAGCGGCGCTGCAGGGCGTGGTGGAGGGCCCGAGAGAGTACGAGGGGGCCGGGAGGCCGATCCTCTTCCCCTGCCCGCTCCTTTCTCTCCTCCCGCAAGTCGACGACGCTCACGCCAGGCAGGGGTCGAGCGCCGATCCGCTCGGGCAGCTGGAGTAGACGCCAGCTGCCCGTCTGGACGTTGGCCCAGCTCTCCAGCGACGGCGTGGCGGAGCCCAGCAGACAGAGTGCGCCGTCCCGATGGGCGCGAACCGCCGCGACCTCGCGGGCGTGGTAGCGGGGAGCAGGGTCGTGCTGCTTGTACGAGCTCTCGTGCTCTTCGTCGATGATGATCGCCCCCAGGTCGCGGACGGGTGCGAAGACCGCGGAGCGAGCCCCGATGACGATCCGTTTCGCGCCGCTGCGCAGCGACTCCCAGGCGGTGAACCGCTCGCCCTCGCTCAGGGCCGAGTGAAGCAGCGCGACGTCATCACCGAAGGCGCCGCGGAAGCGGGCGAGCGTCTGTGGTGTGAGCGAGATCTCGGGAACGAGCAGGATGGCGGCCCGGCCGCGTCGACCGACCAGCTCGCGCAGCAGCTCGATGTAGACCAGCGTCTTGCCCGAGCCGGTGACGCCCTTCAGCACGTGGACGGTCGGCGCCCCCTCGACCAGGCTGTCGATCAGGCGTCGGATCACCACCTTCTGTGCCGGGGTCGGCACCGGCGGTGGCGCTTCACCGACGGGCAGTCCGGCCAGCGGATCCTGCCGCGTCTCTTCCTCCCGGATCTCGGCCACCCCCCGGTCGGCCAGGCCGCGAACGACGGACCGGCTCATGCCGAGCTGGTCGATCAGGTGGGCGACCTCGGCGCGACCGTCCACCGTCTCGAGGTACTCGAACAGTTCCTGCTGGCGCCGGGCACGACCGAAGATCCGGCGCCGCTCCTGCAGGCTGGGCAGCTCGCGGGTGAGGACAACGACCTGGCGCGTGCGCTGGGGCGGCTCGACGTCCGGCGCCTCGTGCTCGATTTCGATGACGCCGCGCTCGGCCAGCGATCGGGCCGCCCGGGCCCAGGGTCCGGCGCCGAGCGCCTTGCGGGCCGCGGTCAGCTTGATCGGCCCGCGACGCTCCCGGAGGTAGTTCAGCAGCGCCCGCTCGTTGGCGTTGTCGGGTGGCGTGGCGGGCTCGCTCCGGAGTGCGAGGCGGTCGGCGGACTCGGCACTGAGGGCGGCGGGGAGCGCGGCCCTGAAGGTGAGTCCGAGCGGCGCCGCGTAGTAGCGGGCGACCCAGCGGCAGACGGCCAGCAGGCTCTCGTCCAGGACCGGCTCCGGATCCGGCACATCGAGGATGTCGCGGATTCGCGCCGGGATGTCCGCCGGCTCCTCCGCGATTTCGTCCACCCAGCCGATGAGCCGGTGGCGGCCGAAGGGCACGAGAACCCGGCGACCGGGCCCGATGCCGTCGTTCGCCAGGTCGGGGGGTATCCTGTAGAGGAACGTCCGGTACAGCGGTCGGGGGACCGCGACGCGGGCGTAGCTCACGGCGTTGGGTCGACGACTTCGCGGACGGATCGCTCCGCGTCGCCGAGGACGATCTCCGCTTCCCGGCTCATCCGGGCCGTGGCCAGCGTCTCCCTGAATCGGGCCAGTTCGGTCGAGCCCGGGGCCCGGGCGTCGAACAGCGCCGCGGCAGCACGCTGCAGCCCGGGACAGTCGGCGGCATCGACCCAGGCGATCACGCAGGCGCGATCGACCAGGCGCTTGAGTCGTCCCGCCCGCTCCCGGCTGTTGGACGTGTCCAGCCGTTCGGGGGCGACGGTGAATCCGGGCTTGCTGTTCTTCAAGAATCGGTCGTCCGACTCGCAGCCGCGGGGTAGCCCGTGGGCCGCCTGGAGGCGGTATTCCGCTATGCCGGGGCGGGTATCCGGCTCCGCGGCGATGACGAAGCCCTGCCGCTCGTCACCCGGCGCCACGTCCTGATCCGGTGGTCCCAGGCCGTTCGTCCAGCGGACCCATCGCTCACGATCGATCAGGTCGCTGCCCCACCCGTCCGGTGCCCCGACCCGGTCCGCCGAGCGGCCCCCCGCGATGGCCAGCGCGCCGGCGGCGTTCTCGCTGGT
>JAACAK010000026.1:62925-63412 GCA_011774835.1 Candidatus Kutchimonas denitrificans
GGCAGCTCGCCAGGTCGAGATCTATGCGCTCGTCGTCGATCGGCCCGTGGATCCACAGGCGGCCGGGGATGGCGGGATCCTCGGTGGTCCCCACCGCTGCGGCCGGCAGGTCCGGGGGCACCACGATGCGGAACTCGCCCCGGTCCGTCCCATCCCGCAGGTCGTACAGCTCTCCCGTGCCCTGGGCCACCGCCGTCTCGGCCAGCCGGCCGCCGGTGCGCAGGGGCAGCCGCTCGATGTCGAGGGTAACCAGAACCCGGCCGGCGTGGGCCAGGCGCGGCTGGACCCGGCCGTAACCTTCCAGGTCGAGGGGCGGCCCGATCTCGCCGGAGCGGACGTCGATCAGCTGGTAGCGGTCGTGCCCCACATCGATCCGGTAGAGCAGCACGTCGCGCCAGGCGTCGACGACGACCGCCCGAACCTGACCCAGCCAGCGCTGGTGATCGAAAACGGCCTCGACCCGATCGCGTTGCGCGTCGATCAGCAC
>JAACAK010000026.1:63504-63683 GCA_011774835.1 Candidatus Kutchimonas denitrificans
GCGTAGATCTTCGCCGGGCGCGAAGATACCAGAAGCTCGACCCGGTACGGCGGCGGCGCGCCCGCCGGCACCGCGACGACCCGAGACTCGCGACGGATGAGATCGATCTCGAGCAGGCGCACCGAGCCGGCGGCGTCGTAAACGGTGAAGTAGATCCGGCCGCGCTCCGGCAGCTCGCT
>JAACAK010000009.1:0-5737 GCA_011774835.1 Candidatus Kutchimonas denitrificans
TCGGGGAAGTTCGAGTTCTCTCCGAATTGCCGAAGCGGATTCGGGGATTCTGGGGTTCGGGGAGGTGGGGAGGTGGGCGTGTTGAGAGGCGCGCCACAGCAAACCCGCACTCCACTTGGAAATCGGAAATTGGACGTTGAGCACTGCAAGTTCGCCTTGGTAATCGAGCATTGAGAATTGGCCTTTCCGGTTCACGCCCGCCCGCTTTCTTGGCTTCTCTGTTGCTTGCATATTCCAGCCGATGCCGAAAGCCCATAGAGGAATCATGTCCAGTCAACGCCGATTCCGGCTGGCGGTCCCCTGCGCCGCGGTTCTTCTCGTGATGCTACCGGCCTTCGCCTCGGGACAGGACGCCCCTGCGCTTCTGGAACGCCGGGGCGATGCCGCTACCGAGCTTCTCTTCGGCGTCAAGGACGCAGCCGTTCGCCTGGACGCCGTGGCCGTCCTCACCGAGCCCGCGCCCGCCGTTCATCTCTTTCCGGCGGGGCAATACGAGGCGTGGGGCGACGAAGGGCGCGGGCCAGCGGAGCTGAGCAGCCCCGTTGATCTGGACTGGGTCGGTGCGGATGTCATGGTTCTGGACATCAACCAGCACAAGCTTGTCACCTACGGCTCGGATGGCGCGTTCAAGGGGTCCCGGTCGCTGGGCGACGCCTGGGCGAAACGATTCTACGTCGTCGGCGGAGATACACTGCTGGGGACCTTCGTGCCGATGACGCGCGAGCGGGCGATCCAACGCATCCGCCACGGCGAGCGAACCACGGTCGTCAGTTACGAGACGTCGGACCGAACGGTCAGACTGGAGGCGTTCGGAGCCCCCTCGCTCACCGTGCCGCTGCCGTTCACGCCGCAGCCGCACTGGACCGTCACCTCGGACGGTCTGATCGCGCTCTGGTCGCCGGGCCGTGACGGCTTGGATCTGCTGGACCGGGATGGTCGGACTCTGACGACGATCGAGGGGGTAGGGGACGCGCTGGAGGTGCGACCCGAGGACCGGGAGCACTGGTTCCGGCATGCGATCCCCAGCGAGTTCATGGGGCGACCGGTCTTCGATCCGCTGCGGCCCGTCGCGCGGGAGGCGGTCGAGTTCCCGGAGCACTTCCCGCCCGTGCTCGAGCTGGCAGGCGATACGCGGGGCGGAGTGTGGATCCGCAAGAGCACGCAGGGGAGCGGGGAGCTGTGGGTGCTGCTGAGCCGCGACGGCGAAGAGCAGGGCAGCCTGCGCTTCCCGGCCGGCCGGCAAGTGCTGGCGTTCGGGGAAGACAGGATCGTCGCGCTCACGGTCGACGATCTGGAAATCGAGATCATCGAGGTCTACGCGGTACCGCGCTGGGCTCGCTGAGGGAGCCCGGGGCCGGGGACCGTAGCTTTCTTGCCCCTTCCACAACCCGCATATTCCAACCGATGCCGAAAGCCGACAAAGGGACCGTATTCCTGATCGACGGCCACGCCCTGGTCTATCGGGCGTTTTATGCCATGATCAGCCGGCCGCTCCGCACCTCCCGCGGCGAGAACACGTCGGCGCCCTGGGGGATCGTCCAGTTCATCCGCAAGGTGCTGGCAGAGCGCAACCCCGATTACCTGGGCTTCATATTCGACGCCGGCGGCGAGGAGACGTTCCGCCACGACCTGTACGAGGACTACAAGGCCACCCGCGAGAAGCTGGACGAGACGCTGCAGGAAGATTTCGACACGGCGATGCGACGGATCCGCCAGATCCTCGAAGGGTTCGACATCCCGATCATCGAGCTCGAGGGGTACGAGGCCGACGACGTGATCGGCACCCTGGCCCGACAGGCCACCGAGCAGGGACTGCAGGCGGTGATCGTCTCCGGCGATAAGGATTTTTACCAGCTGATCGATGGCGGTGTCGCCCTGCTCAACCCGGGCCGCGGCGGCCCCGCCGCCGTGGAGGAAGAGCTGGTCGACGAATCGAACGCCGCCGAGCGGCTCGGGGTGCCGCCCGACCGCGTCACCGATTACCTGGCCCTGGTCGGCGATTCGTCCGACAACATCCCGGGTGTCCGTGGAATCGGCCCCAAGACGGCGGCCAAGCTGATCCAGCAGTACGGCTCGCTGGAGGAGATCCTCGCCCACGCCGACGAGGTCAAGGGGAAACGGCCGCGTGAGGCCCTTCAGGAGCACGCCGAGGAGGCCCGCCTGTCGAAGGAGCTGGTGACGATCCGCAAGGACGTGCCCGTCCAGCTGCGGCTCGACGACCTCCAGGTCGGCTGGCCCGACCGCGAGCGGCTCCGCGACCTGTTCCTCGAGCTCGAGTTCCACTCGCTGGTCCGCGAGTATGCCGAGGAAGAGCCGCCGCCGGAGGCCGCCGAGGCCGAGGAGGCGACCGGATACGAAACGATCACCGATGCCGCCCGGGTCGCCGACCTGGCTGAGGAGGCGCGAGGCGCCGGCCGGCTGGCCCTCGACGTTCGCACCGCGACCCGCTACGGCGGCCCGCCCGTCGGGCTGGCCATCGCCATCGAGCCCGGACGCGCCCAGTACCTGCCCCTGGCCCACGCCGCCGCCCGCGACGGCGAGCTGGCGCTGGACGATAGCCGAGAGGCGGACGCCGGCAACCTGCCGCCGCTGGCCGATCCCGACATGCGTCCGCTGGCCCAGCTGCTCGCCGACGATGGCGTGACGCTGATCGGGCACGACCTGAAGCGCGCGCTCCTCGCGCTGGAGGCCGACGGCATCGAGCTGGAAGGCCCGCGCCGCGACGTGATGATCGAGTCGTACTGCCTCGATCCCGGCCGTCGCCAGCACGACCTGGAGACGCTGGTCCTCGAGGAGTTCGGCCGCAAGCTCACCGGCTACGAAGAGGTCTGCGGCAAGGGCAAATCCGAGATCTCGTTCTCCGCGGTGCCTATCGACCGGGCCGCCGCGTTCGCCGCCGAGCGCGCCGACTCGACGCTCCGCATCGACGAGCGGCTGACCCGGCAGCTGGACGACTTCGGTCTCCGAAAGCTGTTCGACGAGATCGAGATGCCGCTAATGCCCGTGCTGGCCGACATGGAGCGGGCCGGCATCGCCATCGACCGCGACTTCTTCGCCGGGATGGCCGTGCGGATCGATCGGGAACTGAAGCTGGTGGAGGAAGAGATCTACAAGCTGGCCGGCCGCGAGTTCAACATCAACTCGCCGCTTCAGCTCCGCGAGATCCTCTTCGACCAGCTCGAGCTGCCGGTGAAGAAGCGGACCAAGACCGGTCCCTCCACCGACGCCGAAGTGCTGGAGGCGCTGGCCGCCGAGGGCCACGACATCCCGCGCCTGCTCCTCGAGTTCCGCGAGCTGGCCAAGCTCAAGTCGACATACGTCGACGCGCTGCCCCTCATCGCCGATCCGAAGACGAACCGCATCCACAGCTCGTTCAACCAGACGGTCACGTCCACCGGCCGACTCTCCAGCTCCGAGCCCAACCTGCAGAATATCCCCATCCGCACGGTGCTGGGCGCCGAGATCCGCAAGGGCTTCGTCGCCGGCGCGGGCAAACTGCTCCTCGGCGCCGACTACTCCCAGATCGAGCTGCGCATCCTCGCCCATCTCTCCGGCGACCCGGCGTTCACCGAGGCGTTCAACGCCGGGCGCGACGTGCACCGCGACACCGCCGCGCTCATCTTCGGCGTGAAGTCCGATGCGGTCACCCCCGCGATGCGCGGTCAGGCGAAGACGGTCAACTTCGCCACCATCTACGGCCAGGGCCCCATGGCGCTGGCCCGCCAGCTGGGCATCACGGTCAAGGAGGCCCGGGAGTTCATCGAGAGCTACTTCCAGCGCTTCCCCGCCATCCGCGAGTACCTGCAGCGCCAGGTCGAGACCGCTCGCGACCAGGGCTACGTGGAGACGCTCTTCGGCCGCCGCCGCTACATCCCCGAGCTCAACTCGAAGAACCCAAACATCCGCGGCTTCGGCGAGCGCGTCGCCACCAACTCGCCCATCCAGGGCACCGCCGCCGACCTGATCAAGCTGGCCATGATCCGGATCCATCAACAGCTACGAGAGCGGGAGAGCGGCGCCCGCATGATCCTCCAGGTCCACGACGAGCTGCTCTTCGAGCTCGCCGAGGACGAGCTCGAAGAGGTGACGGCGCTGGTAAAGAAAGAGATGGAAGGCGCCCTGGAGCTCTCGGTGCCGATCGCGGTCGACATGGGTGTCGGCCACAACTGGTACGAAACGAAATCGGGTTGATCTCGACGTCCGGGGACTTTCATGACGCGGTCAGACAGGCGCTTGTCATGCTAGCACGCGTACTTTTGGTGATGATCGTATTGGGGGCCGGGGCCTGCTCCGGCACCAATCATAGGGTCGAACGGATACCGGAGGGGGAAGCGGAGGGGGACTCGACGCTGGCCGAGGACCCCCGTCCAGCGCCCCCCGACACGCTGGCGGCGAATGACGCTTTCCCATCGCTAGGTGTTCCCCGGAAGTGATTATCGATATCGCTCGCTCCGGGACGGGTTGAGGGACCAGAGTCAGCCCGATACCGCGGATGGTAATCAGGATGTTCAGTGACTCGTCATGCCCAAGAACGGAGTTCCGATCAAGCGCCTCGCCTTAGAGGTCCTGGCGATCTTTCTCGGGGTCACGGCCGGCTTCCTGGCCGATGACTACCGCGACTACCTCAACGACCGGCGCCGGGAACGCGAGATCCTCCAACAGCTGCTGGAGGACCTCGCCCTCGACTCCGCCGATATCGCCCCGTTGATCCCGCTCAGCGCTAATCGTGCACGCGCGATGCTCTGGCTGAACAACAGCGCCTCGCAGCCGAATCCATCGGTGGACTCGTGGAGCGCTGTCCTGAACGGGATGCGCAGCGGGATGTTCTTCACCTATGAGCCCTCCGCACACACGTACTCCGCCCTCAAGGCGTCCGGTGATCTAGGTCTCATCCGGGACAGGCAACTTCGAGACACGATCGTTTACTACTACGAAGACCGGCAGCCGGTGCTGGAGGACAACAACTGGGGCGCCGTCAACGCCGAAATACGGTGGCGCGAGGAGCTGGCCCCGTACGTCGAGCCGCAGCCGGCCACTTCGCTCTACCGGTATCCGGAAGTTCACGTCACCGACCCGAACGGCCTGTTCGCGGATCCAACGCTCCGGAATGCCTCCGTGTTGCTGGGCAGCTGGTATTCATTCCAGGAAAGCAACGCTCGCTCCATGCGCGCGACCAACGCGTCTCTGAAGGCGGCGATTCGGGCCAAGCTCGTTCGCTGGTGACCGGCATCCAGCGGAGTCTCGACCGTTAGAAGATCCATTGCATTGGAGAGTTTGGAGAGTCAGGAACGATGGACGTTCTTCGCACGCCCGACGATCGTTTCCGCGGCCTTCCGGATTTTCCGTTCGAACCTCGGTACGTCGAGGTGGACGGTCTGCGGATGGGCTACGTGGACGAAGGCGAGCCTGAGGGGCCCGTGGTCCTCCTGCTCCACGGAGAGCCGTCCTGGTCATTCCTCTACCGCCACATGATTCCGCCGCTGGTGCGGGCTGGATTCCGCGTGGTGGCGCCCGACCTGATCGGGTTCGGACGGTCGGACAAACCGGCCAGCCAGGAGGCGCACTCCTACAACGCCCACGTCCGCTGGATGGCGGCGGCCGTCGAATCTCTGGAGCTCGAGGGGATCACTCTGTTTTGTCAGAATTGGGGCTCGCTGATCGGATTGCGCGTCGCCGCCGAGGATCCCGATCGGTTCGCTCGGATCGTCGTCTCGAACGGCGCGCTGCCAGACGGAAC
>JAACAK010000009.1:5788-65467 GCA_011774835.1 Candidatus Kutchimonas denitrificans
CCGCGGGCACTCCCCCGAATCGTACCTCTCCATGAGAACGCCCCCGCGGTTCCAGAGAACCGTAAAGCCTGGGAGGTCTTTCGTGGGTGGCGAAAGCCTTTCCTGACGGCCTTCAGCGACGGGGATCCGTTCACCCGGCCGTTCGCCAGAGTCTTTCGAGAGCGGATTCCGGGCTGCAAAGGTTTGGAGCACCCGACGGTCAGGGGGGCCGGCCATTTCATCCAAGAGGACAGGGGGGCCGAGTTGGCCGAACTTGTCACGGAGTTCTTCCGCACCACATGATAACCCTTCGCGTCTGACACGGGTTGGCCAATGCGCTGTCTGTTCCAATGCTTCCTGATATGCTCTGCCGCCCTGGGTGGCTGCGCGGTCTCGCACGAGCCGCTGCCTCCCGAGACTCACTCGCTTCCGGATACAACCGGCTACGCGGCGATCCGGCCGGAGGAGGGGGTATTCGTGTTCCGGGTCATCCCGGGCGCCGATGATCCCTGGCCGGAGCGAGAGCGCATCATCTCCTGGAGTCCGTACGACTGGCGCATCATTGCCGGTTCGAAAGGCGAACTGATCGCCAGCCTGGGCGTCATCACAGGGAGCGCCTTCGCGATCCGGGGCTATGAATCTCTCGAAGAGGTTCTGCGCGATGCCAAGCTCCGTTCCTGCGATCGCCAGCACGCTCACTACATCAGCTGCGTGACGCGCCTGGAGGGTGAGCATTATATCGCCACCGGCCGGGTCGTCGTGCGGATGCGAGATCCCGAGTTCCTGAGCCGATTCCTGGAACTGCGACCCTCTTACGTCCGTCTGGTTACGATGCTCCTGGATACCTATACGCGGTCGGATAGCGTTCCCGTGTCGTATCAGACGCCCTGATTGGATGTCGGCCTGAGAAAGGCGTCATTTGAATGAACAGGACAGTCGCCGGCACGATCGCCCTGGCGATTCGTCGCCGCGACATCGCCCGACATCGGGATGGATGATCCGAATGCTCGCGGTGGCACTCGGCATAGTGACGATTCGGGCGGTCGACCTCTTCTTGATCGGCGCGTTGGCGATGGGTTCGCAAACGGCGTTCGCGATATCGAGCTGGCACGGGTGGATCATCACGGTGGGTGCCGCTGAGATCTGGATCCGCATGACTCGATCCGCCCTTCTGACACACGGTCCGACAAACGCGTAGGTGGTGGCCCCGATGGAACCGAGAGACAACCGCTGGTCGCCGGTCCTACCGGTCGACTGTTGGACTTTGACGCGCCGTCAAAATTGATCGTGGAGGTGAGAGATGCCCGTTCGACTAATGGCCGCAATCGTCCTCGTCGCGCCATTCCTGGTAGTATCGGCAGGTCAGCAGAACCCTCAAGATGCTCATGGTGTGTTCACCGGAGAGGTCAAACCGGTGCTTTATGTCAGCGATGTCGAGGTAAGCACCCCGTTCTTCCGCGACGTCCTTGGTTTCGATTTCCTGGGCTACGCCAACCATGAGGGCGAGCCCTATTACGCCGAGATGCGCGCGGGCACGCTCAAGTTCGGCCTGCACGAGCCGATGTCGCCTACGCAGGTCGCCCGGGTCGGACAGACGCGGATCTACTTCCGGGTGGAGGACCTCGCCTCGCATCGAACTCGGGTGGCGGCCCGGAGCGGAAACCCGGGCGAGGTCATCGAGACCGAGTGGATGGACATGTTCATCGTTCGTGACGCCGACGGCAACGAGATCGTGTTCGCGCTCACCGACCCGGAGCGGCACTCCATCGATCCGTGGTAGCGCTGCGACGCATGGTCGCGGGTTTCTACCCTGCCGGTTTCGACCCCGTCGCCCTCTCTCAGTGGTCGCGGTTGACCTCCTGCCCACCCCCGTTCTGCCGATGCAAGTCACCGACATGAACCGGTCTTCGCCCTGGGAGCGCTTCGAGCTCGGCGGGCCCGGCAACGACCATCAGCGCCACGACCGCGACGGCGAAGCGCAATCCCGGAGCTATGACTCATCACAAACCACCCTCGCGGAACAGGGCAATTCCCACCGAAGGTGTCGGCGGACTCGCTGTATTGGAACGGGTGCGCCCGGACGCGTGTTCCCGGCTCAGAAGGGCCGCCTGTCTGAGGCGCCCGCCGAAGGGCGTCCGCCTCGTTCTCAGCCTTGCGCGATATCTCACGAAGCGGCTAACCATGAATAATACCAGGTTCACGGAAGGAGACGGAGCATGGACGGCGCTGGCCCCAGCATGCGCGCTGCTCTCGACGCTATCGGTGTCAGGCTCGCGGCGATCGGTGCCGCGAAGAACCCGGGTGAGAAGCCGGCCCCCACTCGATGAAGATCCGGGTGAGTCCGGCTTCCCGCTCGGAGCGCTCCACGATCGAGGGGATGCTCGACCCGTACCTGCGCGAGCTGAGCACGTATCGCGAGGTTCGCGTCGGTCCGGTGGATGCGGCGGCTTACGCTTACCTGGAGGATTACTGGACGGACCCGAACCGATTCCCGTTCCTGATCTGGCAGGGCGACCTGATCGTCGGGTTCGCCCTGCTCCGGCGGTTCGCCTCGGAAGATCCGCCCCGAATGCAGATGGCCGAGTTCTATATCGCGCCCTGCCATCGCCGGGAGGGGATCGGTCAGGCGGCCGCGGCGGCCTTCTTCGAGCGGTTTCCCGGCCCGTGGGAGCTGGAGACCCAGATTCGGAACGAGGCGGCCATCGACTTCTGGACGCGTTGCATCAAGCGGACCGCGGACGATTCGTCTTCGATCGAAGAGTTCGAAGCCTCCGACGGCCGACGGCTGCGCTTCCGATTCCATGTCGGCCCGGCCGCATGAACGATCTCTTGCTCGGCAAGACGGCGGAGGCATGAACTCTTCGACCCAAGCGGTCACTGGCGCCTTTGGCTACTCCGGACGCTACATCGCCGGACGTCTCGTGGACGCCGGTCACCAGGTGATCACCCTGACGAACTCGCTGCACCACCGTAACCCGTTCGGCGACAGGGTCAGGGCCCATCCGTTCAACTTCGATGACCCGGCCCGGTTGGCGGCATCGTTGGAGGGCGTCGACGTCCTCCACAACACCTACTGGGTCCGATTCAACCATCCGGAGTTCAGCTTCGCCGAGGCGGTGAAGAACTCGCGGATCCTGTTCGACGCCGCCGCGGAGGCCGGTGTTCGGCGCGTCGTGCACATCAGCATCACCAACCCCTCGCTCGACTCGGACCTGGAGTACTTTCGCGGCAAGGCGGAGGTCGAGGCGGCGCTGCGCGACTCGGGTCTGGCCCATTCGATCCTGCGGCCGGCCGTGCTCTTCGGCGGCGGCGACATACTGATCAACAACATCGCCTGGTTCCTACGCCGTTTCCCCATCTTCGCCGTGTTCGGCGATGGCACCTACCGGCTGCAGCCGATCTTCGTCGACGACCTGGCTCGGCTGGCGGTCGAGCACTCGAGGCGTGATGACAACGTCACCATCGACGCGATCGGGCCCGAGACCTTCACCTATCGCCAGCTCGCGGCCACCCTGGCCGACATCCTCGGGGTGCGACGCCCCATCGTTTCTGTTCCACCAATGATGGGCTATTATCTTGCCGTCGCCCTCAGCAAGCTGATCGGAGACGTGATCGTCACGCGCGACGAGATCGAAGGGTTGATGCGAGGCCTGCTCCACGTCGAGTCGTCGGCCGCCGGCACGACGCGGCTGACAGATTGGGCGGCCCGGAATGCACCGAAGTTGGGAACACGCTACGCCAGCGAGCTGGCGCGACGAGCGATTTGATCCGGACGCCGTGTCCCGAAGCGAACAGGTAGGCCGTTGCCGAAGATCATTCTCTGGATAGCGGCTATCGCCGCCTCGCTACTCGCCCTCGATCGTCTGCTGTTGTGGATGGAGTCGAGAGGCTGGCTCTACTATCGGTGCAACAAGCCCCGGGGCGGCGCGGCGACCTACCACATGATGCAAATCCACTCGATCTACGATCCGGGGATCAAAGAGGTGATCGAGATCAAGTACGGCGACGAGCAAGAAGAGGACGAATCCGGCGAACCACCCGGCCCGGCGGACGCGGAAGAACCGAACGACGGAGAGGGATAGGCGGATGAGAATCATGGTAATCGGAGCGACCGGCACGATCGGGACCGAGGTGGCGAATCTCCTGTCGGAAGAACACGAGGTCGTTGACGTCGCGGCCACCCACGGTTCGTTCCAGGTCGACCTGGCATCGAAGACGTCGATCGCGAAGCGTTCGGATACCGAACGGTCTACGCCGTGTCCGACTCGCTGTTCTGGGTGGGAACCGGGGAGTCGTTTACGATCGACGGCTACGAGCGGGACGGTAGCCTGGCGCTCAAGGTGGAGTTCGCCGGCCACGAGTCGCGTACGGTCAGCGAGGCGGACCTGCAACGCTGGGCCGAGCAGGCGGTGGCGACGGTCGACGCCGCGATGGCCGAGCACATGCGTCCATTCTTCGAGGGTGTCGAGCCCCCCTCCGTGCTGCCGCCTTACGACCGCATGCTGACCGACAGCGACGGCAACCTGTGGGTGGAGCGTTATCGCAAGCCGGATGATGACCAGCACACCTGGACGGTGTTCGCCGAAGACGGTGTGATGCTCGGACACGTGAACGTACCGGCCGGATTCGAGATACTGGACATCGGCCCGAACTACGTTCTGGGTCGCCGCCTGGACGACCTCGACATCGAGCACGTACAGCTCTACAGCCTCATGAAAGGGTAGCCGCGACAGACCACCAGCCGGGAGCGCCACGTCCGGGAGCAGCACGAACTGGCCCGATCGGTCGCAGCGGGTCATATTCACCCCGACAGGAGGCGCCCCCAATGCACACACGATGGAACGTACCGCAGTGGTTCGTCGTGCTGCCCCTGCTGGCGAGCGTCGGCGAACCGGTCATCGCACAGGAAGCCCCAGCGAACCGCGAGGCTCGCACCTTCGCCGCTGGCTTCAACGCCCACCACATCTGCGCGGGGATTTTCGTCGTCGGCCGCGTCTACGAACGGGATGCCGAGACGGTGTTCCAGGAGGACGTCGTTCGGTTCCCCGACTTCGGCTGGCGCGACGACTTCCGCTATCAGGTCGACTGGGAAGATCGAAGCGTCACCGTGTCGGGCGATGACATCGCGCCCCAGACGGCGGAATACTTCGGTGACCAGGGGTGCGTGATCCTTCCAGAGGGCGCGGATTCCGTCTACTTCGTCCCGGTGGACGTCACGTCGACGCTCCCCGACCCGGCGACGCAGCCGTGGCCCACCGGCGACCTGGATGCCACCGGGCCGCCGCCGCCGGAGATCGATCGGGCGGCGCTGGAGCGAGCGCTCGACGCCGGTCTGGCCGCCGAGGGGCAGAACACCCGGGCCATCGTCGTGGTTTACAAGGGGAAGATCATCGGCGAGCGGTACGCACCGGGTTGGACGAAGGACACGCCGCAGATCAGCTGGTCGATGGGCAAGAGCCTCACCGCGGCGCTGTTCGCCATTTTGGTCGGCGAGGGGCTGTACGACGTGGACGATCCGGCGCCGATCGCCGCCTGGCACGGATCCGGCGATCCGCGTGCCGAGATTCGCATCAAGGACCTGCTGCGGATGTCGAGCGGGCTCGATTTCGACAACTTCGGCGTCTCCGACGAGCGCTCCTGGTCCCGGGCCAACGAGCACTTTCTCATCTACTTCGACGCGGTCGATGTGTTCGAGCACGCGATCGACCAGCCGCTGCGGTTCCCACCGAACACCGAATGGCGCTATCGCAACAGCGATCCGCTGACGATCGGCCGTGTCGTGCGGGAGACGGTCGAGGGTCGCGGGGGCAACTATCACACCTTCCCGCAGCGAGCGCTGTTCGACCGGATAGGGATGCGAAACGTCGTGCTGGAGACCGACGCGTGGGGGAACTTCATCCTGACGGGCTACGACTTCGCCAGCGCCCGGGACTGGGCGCGCTTCGGCCTACTCCACCTGTGGGACGGCGTCTGGGAAGGTGAGCGGGTCCTGCCCGATGGGTGGGTCGAGTTCATCACGACGCCGGCACCGGCGAACGAGGGGCTTGCTTACGGCGGCCTCTGGTGGCTGAACCGCGGCGGCGCTCTGGACCGGGTACCCCGGGACGCGTACTTCGCCGCCGGCTACATGGGCCAGCGCACGCTGGTGATCCCTTCGCGCGACATGGTGATCGTGCGGCTAGGGCCGAACCCGGGAGATTCGATCACCTCGCTGAACGATTTGGCCGGTGACGTGCTCGATGCGGTGCGCGTCACCGCCGATGTGGGGTGCGGCCGGTAGCCTGGGGGGATCAACATGGACCAGCGGCGCGGCGCGAGCGTAACCCCGGACGCGGAACCGGGGAGCGGGATGGAGGAGCGGGTCTACCCGGCCTTCATCGCGGGAGCGATCTCGGCGGTGATCGGCGGCGCGGCGTGGGCGGCGATCGTCGCCCTGACCGAGTACGAGTTCGGCTGGCTGGCCTGGGGAATCGGTTTTCTCGTCGGGCTGGCGATGGCGCGGATGACGACCGCCCGCGGACCCGCGCTGGGCGCCCTCGCCGCCCTCCTCGCCGCGGCCGGACTGGTCATCGGCAAGGCCCTGATCGTCATCTTCGTGACCGAGCCCGCCCTGGCCCGGGAGATTCAGGCCGACGAGACCTGGATGGCGGAGGCCGCCGCGTACGAACTCCAGGCGTCACGCGAGTTGCCCCCCGACGTCCAGGAGCGACTCGACGCGCTGGCCTACGAGGACACGATCTCCGACGCGCTCTGGCAGGACATCATGGCCGCCGGCGCCGCGCACGCCGACAGCGTCGGGCCGGCGGGACAGCGGAGGATCGCTGCGGCTTACGCCGATCTGCTGCTCTCCGACGCCGATCCCCTCGCGCTGTTCTTCGGCCAGATGACCGTCTGGGATCTCCTCTGGTTCGCGCTGGGGATCATCACGGCATGGAAGATCATGGCCCGCGAGGGTCTGCGTGTCGGCGCCGGAACGGAGTCGACCTGACGGGCTTCTAACGGGAGATCCTGGAGTCGACACGACCGACCGACGGGCTCCGCTATCTCGAGTCGCCGCGACGGTGGCCGCCGCCTGGCTGCGGCATGGTGGATGCCAACCGGCGGACGATCACGTCAAACGGGGCCGTCCCGGTCGATGGTCCCGGGGCGTCGGGGGCCGGGGGCCGGGGAGGCCGGGAGGGCCGCATGGTCGATAACGACAGGAGCGCAGCATTTACGGAGACCGGCGCGCCAGCGGGCCGCTTTGGGGGGTCCCGCCTGCTGCCGGTGGCAGCCTTCACCTTCACCTACCTGGCCGCCGCGCTGGTCCTCGGGATCGCCCGCGGGAATCTGGAGTTCCTCTTCTACATCGCCGTGATGCTGATCCTCATCGGATGCGTGTGGCTGGTCGACCGGTCGGTGAGCCTGAAGGTGGTCACCCTGTGGGGGCTCAGCCTCTGGGGGCTGGCCCATATGGCAGGCGGCCTGCTCACCGTGCCCGAAAGCTGGCCGGTCAGCTCGCCCAGCCGCGTGCTGTACACGCTCTGGCTGATACCCGAGCGGCTCAAGTACGACCAGGTCATCCACGCCTACGGGTTCGGGATCACGACCTGGGTGTGCTGGCAGGGGCTCCGTTCGGCCATCCGGCGCCGCGGCGGATCGGCCCGTCCCACGTTCGGTCTGATGGTCCTGGCGGCGACGGCGGCGATCGGCTTCAGCGCGCTGAACGAGGTCGTCGAGTTCGTCGCCACCCTGCTGGTGCCGGAGACCAACGTGGGCGGTTACCGGAACACCGGGTGGGACCTGGTCGCGAACATGACCGGCGCGACGATCGCAGCGACGATCATCTGGCTCACGGCGCGCAAGGGCGAACGCTGACGACGCAACGAAGGAGCGAAGGGGCGCATCTCATCGGTGGTCTCCGAGCCACACTCGCTCGGGAAATACGAGGATCTCATTCACGGCCGGGAGGAGCTCATGACCCGACTACCCCGATGCGCCGGCAACGTCCTGTTGATCTCGCTCTTCGCCGCCTGCGCCGGCGAGGAACCCGGCGCGTCCCACCGGGTGGAGGTGGACACCGTCAACGGTGTCGTCCAGATCCGTAACAGCGGCCCGGGCGTCTGGGGAGGCGCGGCTCGCTGGACCGTCGGAAGCGAGCCGCGGCTCGAGATCGGCACCGTCGCCGGATCGGAAGAATACCTGTTCGGATCGGTGGCCAGCGTGTTGGTGGTGCCCGATGGACGGATCTACGTCGCTGACTCGCAGGTCCCCGAGGTGCGCGTCTTCGATCGGGACGGCCGTTTCCAATTCAGGATCGGGGGCCGGGGCGAAGGGCCCGGCGAGTTTCTTCATATCGACGCCATGCAGTTGAGCCCCGCAGAAGAGCTGCTGGTCCGGGATCCGCAGCAGCTGCGCCTTAGCGTCTTCGACCCGGCCGGGAATTTCCTCCGCTCGTTCCGGTTGGAGCGACCCTACCTGCAGTTCGACAACCGCACCAGCTTTTGGGTGGACGACCAGGGACGGATCTACGATCGGGTGCACCTGGGGGTGGACCCGTCGATCGAGCGGATCGGGATCATCTCGTACAGCGACGCCGGCGCGGTGCGTGACACCGCCGTCGCGGCCGCGGTCGAGCTGTCGAGGATCATGATCTCCCAGAATGACGTTCCGCGCCTGAGCTTCCCGGTCCCCTTCACACCTTATCCATCGGTCGCCGTGGATCGCCGCGGCCGCATCCTCGCCGGCCTGGGCGGCGCCTACCGGATCGCGATCCTCGATGCGGGGGGCGATACGACGGGGCTGGTGACCGCTGATATCGAGCCTGACCCACTGCCACCCTGGGTCGACGATTCGCTGGGGATCTGGATCCAGACGCGTCGCGAGCAGGCGGGGGGCGGCGAAGTGTCGGAGTACTCGCTACCGGACCATCAGCCGGCTTACAGCGACCTGATCGTCGATGCGACCGGCCACTGGTGGGCCGCCCACGGCGGCCAGCGCACCACGCTGGCCACCGAGCACGGGATCTTCAATCCCGAGGGCGTGTTCCTCGGCACGGTCGCCACACCGAGGATCCGCATCTACCAGATCGGCGAGGACTTCATCGCCGGCCGTCGCGAGGATGACCTGGGGGTGTCGTACGCGGTCGTCTACCCGCTGGATCGGGGCGGTTCCTGACGAGATCCGAGATCCGCCGGGTCAGAGCCAGTCCCAGAACTCCCGGCGCGCCCGGAATATGAGCTCCCAGGCCCCATCCTGCCTCAAACCTCGGGCGAGCTCGACCCGGATGATGTCGAAGAAGAGACCGAGGCCGGCACCGGCGCTCACCAGCACGCCGTCGCTGGCCTCCGCCGCCGTGCCGGCCTCGTTCCAGACCTCCACCGCCCGGCGGCCGCTGTTCCCCTCGATCCCGGTCCAGCCGACATCGGCGAAGGCGACGGCCGACACGATCGGATAGGCGATGCTCCGAGCCAGCTCCAGGCTACCGGCGCCGTAAAGATTGCCGATGAAGCGATGGAAGTCATAGCCGCGCACGGTCCCACGACCGCCGGCAGGGAACAGCCGTTGGGCCGGAAGCCGGCCGCCGCCGGCGGCCCCGGCGGCGCCGGCCAGACGAACGTCCAGTCCGGCGACATCGGTCCACACGTACTCCGCCCTGGCCGTGGCGAAGACGTATTCGAACTCTCCACCCACTGAAGGGCTCGCCGCCTCGAGGCCCAGCGCCCAGCTGGCACCGCCCACCGCCTCCACGCCGGCCACCGATGGTCGCTCGAGCCTCAGCTCGAAGGACACCACTTCACCCTCGTCCAGCACCCGGACCCGCCGGTGATCGCCGACGACCCGATCGGCGGCGAGGTCGGCGGCCTCCCACTCCTCGTAGGAGAACCCCGCGCTGGCCCGGCCACCCAGCCAGGGCCAACCCAGCTTCAGCCCCGCACCGCTGGACCAGTACGGTTCGCGGTAATCCTCGCCGTCCAACGCCGCCGCCAGCGTCGCCACCGCACCCGAGCTCGCCGGCCACGGCGCCGCGTCCTCCACCCGGTCGATATAGACCGACATGTCCAGTCTGACGCTGCCCATCACCGGTCCGGTCAGCCGCCCATCGAACTCGAATCGCTCGGCGCCCACCGCGTAACCGCCCAGCAGCAGCAGCTCGCCGCCGCGGGGGAAACCGAAGCTGAAGCCGGGCCCGACGTACAGCCCCTCGGCTCGGCGGAAGCGAAGAACCGAGGAGGCGCCGGAGACCGCCAGGCGGAAAGGTCGAACATTCTGGAGGTAGCTCTCGCTGACCATGCGGGTGGCTTCCTGCCGGATCTCCTCCAGCGAGGGCGGCGTCACCGCCACCTGCGGGTCGAGCGCGTCGTACAGCCCGGCATCGAACTCGAACTCGTCCAGCCGTGATCGGGGAAGGCTGGCGACCGAGGGGCCATTGAAGAAGCCGGACGGCAGGCCGCTGTTGAACTCGTAGTCCCGGATGCCGAGCTCGGCGCGAATCACGCTACCGGCGGGGAAGTTCAGCACTGGAAACTCGCGGCGCAGCTCCACGCTCTGCCGATACGGTAGCCAGTGACGGCCGTGCCACAGCGCGTTCTCGAGCTGTACGTTGATGTAATCGATGGTCTCGTCGATGTACGCCGCGGCGGTAAAGGTGAAGTCCATCTTCACGATGTCCGCGGTCCCCCGGTCCACGTACAGCGAGCCGACCACGCCCGGCAGACCCGGATCACGTGGCCGGACCATGAGCCGATAGACTCGAACCTCCCGGTCCGGCAGCATCAGGGTCAGCGAATCGGCCAGCCGGTACTCGTAGACGTCCACGGCACCCGCGGCCGCAGGATGAAGAACGTCCCGCACCTCGGCGCCCTCGCCCATGAAGATTCGGTCGCCGTAGTTGTCCATCACCACCGTCAGGTGGTCCAGATGATAGCGGATGTTGGTGGGTAGGACCTTTCGCTCCTGCCGGCCGACGATCAGCTGACGGTTCCGCCCCGGCGCCTGCCAATACACCTCGAGCGCCAGCAGATCCGCTTTGATCAGGTGCCGCTCGGTGTTCCGGCCCAGATCGTAGAGGAAGTAGATGTGCCCACGGGCCCGCGCCGTGTAATCCTCGAGACCGCCCCGGGCCGTCCAGCCCGCCCGCCGTTCCACGGTGCGATCTATCAGCTCCAACGCTCGGGGCCCGTTCCACCTGCCCGCCATGCCCTGGGCCAGATCGCCCGGCCCCGTGGAGGCGACCGCATCGCCCCACGCCGGCGACGCCAGGACGAGGGCGAAGGCGGCGAAAACGACCGGGCGGCTCACCGGGCAGCGGCGATCGCCTGGTCGTTAAGCGTCCAGTCGTAGCTCAAGAAACCGACCTCGTAATCGCCGCCCTCGATGAACTCCACGGTCCGCGGGCGCAGGTATCGGGAGACGAATGCCAGCACGCCCATGACCTCCTCGTCGCCGCCGTACGCGATCGAGTCGTCGGCGAACTGGGCGAAGTCCTCGCCGAACCAATCGAAAATCTTCGACAGCTCAATCCGGCCGCGCTCGATCTCGAATCGGTTGAGCCGCGGGTCGCCCAGAAACCGCTGGCCCTGCTCGTCCAGCTGCGCATCGAGCCGATCGCCGCGGTACGCCTCCTCCCGCAGCGGCGGACAACTGACGGCGGCGCAGACCAGGGCGAAATGGATCCGCGGCTCGTTGTACTCCGCCCGCAACGTGCCGTGCTCGATATCGTCGAGCGTCATCCGCCGCCCGGCCACCGTGTGCTCGATCCCATCGAACACCCCATCGATGTGCCGAATCGAGTTCTCGGGAAAACCGAAGCGTTTCGGGTCGGTGAGCTTTTTGAAAAATCCGCTTCCCTCTATGGGATAGTGATCGACGACGGTCTCCAGCGTGTACGCGTTGTACGCGTTGATCAGGAAAGCGATCTGCTCCGATCGAGACCAGTCGTCGAACCGTTCCGGCGTCACCGCCGCCACCTGAGCCAGGTAGCGGTCGAGCGGCTCACGGTCGACCTTGAGCGTCGCGTAATCGACGCGACCGGCCTGGACGTAGTTCACCAGCACGCTGTCCAGCAGCGAGTGATCGAAAGCTTGGGCGATGGCCTGCGGGGCGACGCCGAACGCCAGGGCCAACGCGAGCGAAAGCGCGCGATACTTCATCTTCAAACCACCTCGGTTCGCGGCAACGAGTGTATTCTGAGCCTCGTCATACAAACCTTGAGGCGTGGGGTGGGTTCCGCAATACGGTAAGTGGTGGGGAGTCGGTGGTGGGAGTGGGGGTGGAGTCGGGAGTGGCGTGGGGGTGGGAAACAGAGAGTGTCGCGGGTGCAAGTTACTCCCTACTCCCCACCCCCCACTCCCGACTCCCTACCTGACATGCGGCGCGGCCGCCCGGAAGGCCAGATCTCGGCTGCGTCCCAGCTGAACATCGACGGGGCGCTCCTCCAGCCGCACGGCGGTGTCGATCCGGAACGAGACGATCATGTCATCCCACCTCACGCCGGCCTCGATCGGCATCGCCGCCTGAAGGCGATAGGACGCCCGACTGCCCGCCGGCGTGGCGAAGCGGATCCCCAGGCCCGCCGACGCCCGGAGCCCGGAGTCGATGCCCGAGAGCGCGTCGTTGGCCCAGATCCGACCCAACTCGGCGAACGCCACCGTGCCCAGGTCCGCCAGCCGCCCCACCGACGCCGCCCAATAGCGATCCTCGATCCGGGCGCGGAAGCGGGCGCCCCCCGGGAAGCGGTTGGGCGAAAAGGCGGACAGGCCCCACGGGCCGCCCAAGGTCAGCTGGAACGGGACGGTCATCTCCCACCCGGCGCTGTAGCTTGTCGAAAGCTCGACGACGTTGCGTCGATTGTTCTGCCAGAAGTTCGTCCACTCCACCGCGAGCAGCATGTCGCGCCAGCTTCGCGCCGAGTAATCGCGCCGCGCTTCCCCCACCGCCCGGATCTGCGAGAACCAGCCGCCAATCACCCGGGCGCCGCCGAAAAGGTCGAGCGCCATCAGCAGGTGACCGTCCTCGAAGCCGAAACTGTCGAGGGCCACCCCGAACAGCAGATTCGCCGTCGCCCCGATAGCGATGTCCTCCACGCTGCGCAGGCTCGTCAGACCCACACGCTCGTGATACTCCAGCCCGCGCACGCCGACGATCAGGTTGAGACGCAACGTCTCCCGGCGATCCACCAGCGTTCCCAGCTCCGCGGCCAGGCTGTCCGACAGGCCCAGCGCCGCGGCGGCGGCCGTATCGGAGTAGAAGCCGAGGCCGTAGTCCCGGAAGACGTACGAGAGGCTGGCCCCGTACGTCCCCGCCTTGGTCGATCGGCCGCGCGGCGGACCCAGCAACCGAACCGCCGTTCCCACCTGCGCCTCTTTCTCCCGCAGCGGCAGCACCAGCTCCGCGGGATCGTTCGGATCACCCACCGAAAAGCGGAACCAGCGGTCCCCATACAACAAATCGGTGAACCCGGCCCAGCGGCCTACGAGCCCCAGGAACGGGTAGGCCAACGAAAAGCTGGTGGTCCAACCCGGGGCTGTCCGGATCCCCTGTACCGAGAGGTTCCAGCGGCTGGACAGGAACTGCGGGTCGAAATACGTGACTCCTACGTCATCGCGGCCCTTGCGGTCCAGGTACAGCAGCTCGAGGTTGCGGCCGCGCCCCCACAGGTTGCGCTCGGCCAGGGTGATCCCGGTGAGGGCGAAGCCGCCGCCCACCTCGAAGCGCGGCTCCAACCGGAGCGACCAGTCGTCTCGAGTCTTCACCTCGACGTCGTAGTCGCCGTTGCGACGCCGGTGCGCTTCGATTCTCGCCGACTCGATAAACGGCAGGTCCCGAAGGAAACGCTCGCTCTCGCTGAGGCGAAGCCGCTCCAGGCAATCCCCTTTCTCGAACAGCAACTCCCGCTCCACCACCGACCGCCGCGTCTCCACGTGAAGCCAATTCGCCGCAGAGTAAACCTTCGACAGCATGCCGTTCTCGACGTCCTCGTCGAACACCGGGCCACGGTCGATCCGGATCGACGCGATGCGGCCCGTCGGACACACCTCCGACTGCGCGGACAGCCCCCGCGCCATAGCGCAGAACGGTAGCAACCCGGCCATCAGGAGGATCGCCGGACGATACCGGGGCCATTCGTGCATCGGTCGAGTTGTCACGTCTTCAGTCAGTTATGCGGTGTGCAGTCTTCGGTGTGCCTGGGGGAGATCGGTAAGTCGGTGAACGCGGCCGGGTCTCGCCCTCGGCCGCCGGCCACTTCACCGGCCGGCTACGGCCTGTGCCGGACACCCTCAACGCTTGCCGAACAGGTCTTCCTGTTCCGGGTCGCTCTCAAGCTGGCCCAACAGGGCCCGCAACCGCCCTTCCCAGCGGCGCAGATCCAGTCCGCCCTCGTGGTGGAGCATGCGCGCCAGGACCGGCGACAGCCCCTCCAGCTCCTCCACCAGGTCCGCCGCGGCGTTTCGCAGCTCGCCGGCCCGGAACTCCTCCTCGCTGACCGCCATGTCGCGACGTATCGCCTCCTCCGAGCGCGACGCGACGATCGGCTCCGATAGCGTCATCACGTGCACGTGAGTTCGACGCCCCGGACCTCGCTCGTCCTCGATCGGGACCAGCCCGGAGATCTGGTCCGAGCGCCAGTATTTCCCATACCCCAGATGCACCAGCCGGTTCGGCTTGATGTCCACAGGTCGCCTCCGTGAGCCGAGGTGGTTTTCCTAATCTTCGGCTGCGAACGGGGACGGGTCAATGCGGCAAGCGGCCCCCCGAATACGAGTACGATCAGGAGTAGCATAAGGAGTGCCGAGAGACCCTTGACATATAGATNNCAACACGGAGACGTCCATGGCAGAGAAGTCCTCAGCTCGCGGGATCAACCTCGCGGCCGTCCAGGCCGCCGCCTCGATGCTCAAGTGCATCGGGCACCCGATCCGGCTCCAGATCATCGACTTGCTGGACCGGGTCGGGGAACTCAACGTTACCACCATCTACGAAACGCTGGGGATCGAGCAAGCCGTGGCCTCTCAGCACCTCAACCTCATGCGCGACAAAGGGATACTCGCCAGTCGCCGGGACGGAGTGAACGTCTTCTATCGGATCGTCGACCCGAGGATCACCCACGTGATCGACTGCATTCACCACCACTGCGACGTCTGATCTCTTATGGCGAATACATATAGAAATATGTATAGGGTAATGAGAACCGTTCTCGTTACTCTCTTCTCGGCCGCCTCCGCACTCGCGCTCCTCGCCGCGCCTGCCGCCGCTCACGCCCAGGGCCCGGACCCGACCGGCGAAGCGGCGTTCCGGGACCTGTCCCTCGAGGAAGCGATCAGCGAGGCGCTGGCCGGGAACAGCGACCTGGCCATAGCCGAGGCACGGCGGCAGATCTCCGAGAAGCACAGCACCGCGGCGGGCGCGCCGCTCTGGCCGCAGGTCGACCTGGGGGCCGGGTACACCCGCTCGACGGACCCGGTATTCGCCTTCGGCACGAAGCTCCGCCAGGGCCGGTTCGGCTCCGCGGATCTGGCCATCGACGCCCTGAACGACCCCGACGCCGTGGGCGACTGGTCGACGCGGATCGGCGTCCGCTGGAGCCTCCTCGACCCGACGGTCTGGGCCGCCCGGGCGTCGGCGAAGAAAGGGGCGGAGGCCGCTGAGCTGTCGGCATTGCGCGCGCGGGAGGCGACAATCTTGATGACCCGGATCCTCTATTACCGTGCGCTGATGACAGCGGCGGACCAAGCCTCGGCCGCGGCCGCCAGGGCGGCGGCGCAGGCGACGCTGGATGCGTTCCGTCAGCGGCGCGATCGGGGCCTGCTCACCGAGGCCGACCTGCTGCAGGCGGAAGCCGAGCTGGCGGCGGCGGAGGCGGCCTTGACTCAGGCGGAGCGAATGCGGACCGACGCGTTGCAGGATCTCGGTCGTCACCTGGGCTGGTCCCCGGACACGCTTCCCCAACCCACCGACACGCTGACGTCTCCGGCGCCTATCGAAGGACGCGAATTCGATCCCCGGCAGCGGGCGGACGTGAAGGCGCGGCGGGCAGCCGCGGCGGCAGCCGGGCGGGCGCGCACGCGTGCACTGTTAGGCTGGGTCCCCGCGCTGGACGCGTTCGCCGAATACACCACGCACAGCACGGACGCCTTCGCTTTCGACGAGGACCACTGGACGGTAGGTCTGGCGCTCCGCTGGACGGTCTTCTCGGGCTTCGCCCGGACCGCAGGGATTCAGCGGGCATCGCTGGAGCGGCACATCGCGGAGATCGAATACGAGCGAGCGCTGAGGGACGCGCGGGCCGAGCTGCAGCAGGCGGAGCGGGCGGTCCGGGCCGCACTGGACGGAGTGGAGGCGACCCGCGCCGCGGCGGATGCGGCGGCCACCGGCCGGGATCTGATGCGGCGGCGGTTCGAGGAGGGGCTGGCCACGGCCGCCGATCTGCTTCAGGCGGAGGCTCGCGCCACCGAGATGCGCGAGCGCGCGATCAGCGCGCTGGCCAACTACCACGTGGCGGTCGCGAACCTGGAATTCGTGAGATCGCAGGTCAACCAGGAGAGCTGAGCTAACCATCATGAATCGGATAGCTTCAATCATAGGAACCCTGACCGCCGTCGCTTTTCTCGGCTGCGGCGGTGAGCCGGGCGCGCTTCCGGCGAGCTCGGAGCCGGTGGACGTCGTCGCATCGACATCGGCGGCCGCGACGAGCCTCACCGCGGCGCCGGCCACGGTGGTGGCGACGCGACAGGCGGCCCTGGCGACCCGGATCAGCGGGACGATCCGCAGCGTCGCTGTCGACATCGGCGCCGAGGTGCAGGAGGGTGAGGCGCTGGTCCGGCTGGACACCCGTGACATCGAGGCCCGGGTGTCCAGCGCGGAGGCCGCGGCGCAGCTGGCGCGACAGTCGTACGAGCGGATCGCCGCCCTGGCGCAAGACGGGGCGGCCACGGCCCAGGAGCTGGACGACGCCAGGGCGCGGCTGGAGATGGCCCGGGCGGGGCTGCGCGAGGCCCGGGCCCAGCTGAACTACGTGTTGCTGCGGGCCCCGTTCGACGGTGTCATCACCGCCCGCATGGCCGATCCCGGCGACCTGGCGGTTCCGGGTCGGCCCGTGCTCGAGATGATCGGAACCGGTGCCCTGAAGATCGAGGCCGATCTGCCGGGCGAGCTGGCGGGCCGCATCGCCGTCGGCGACGCCCTCGACGTCTACTTGCCGGAAACCGGCTCGCGCTACACGGCCCGGGTCACCCGGGTCGTCCCGGCGGTGGAACGGTCGAGCCGGCGATTCCGTATCGAGGCCCGTTTCGCGACCGAGTCGGAAGCGCTGAGTCGACTGGCGCCCGGTGCCTTCGCCCGAATCGAGCTCGATGAGCCCGGTGCCACGACCCGCTGGATCCCCGCCGATGCCGTCGTCACACGCGGACAGCTCACCGGCGTCTACGTGGTCGAGGGCGACGAGCTGCGACTCCGCTGGATACGCCTCGGACAACGCTACGGCGACACCGTAGAGATGCTCGCGGGCCCGGGCCCCGACGCGCTCATCGTCCGGAGGCCGGCCGCCGCTCTGGTCGACGGTCAGCCGGTGGGCGAAGTGCAGCAGGTGGCCTGGCAGCCGCCCTTCGTCGGGACGCGAACCGCCAGCACGGAGGGTGACCGATGAGGAGCCAGATCGCGGGTCGCCTCGCCGACGCCTTCATCGACTCGAAGCTGACCCCGCTGCTCATGGCCGGGGCGCTGGCCCTGGGTCTCTACACCGTCTTCACCATGCCCAGCGAGGAGGAGCCCCAGATCATCGTCCCGCTGGCCGACATCTACGTGCCGCTTCCCGGCGCGGCCCCGGAGGAGGTGGAGAACCGGGTCCTGATCCCGATGGAGAACATCATCTCCGGCATCGAGGGCGTCGAGTACGTCTACAGCCACGCCGAGCCCGGCTTCGGCCTGGTCACGGTTCGCTACGAGGTAGGCCGCGACATGGAAGAGAGCCTGGTCAGGCTCTACACCACCCTGTTCAAGCACGCCGACCGCATGCCGCCGGGCGTGACCATGCCCCTGATCAAAACGGTCACGATCGACGACGTGCCGTTCTTCACCCTGACCCTGACGGGCGAGGATCACACCCACGCGGACCTGAGGGCCATGGCCGACGAGCTCCGCATCGCCCTCGAAGCCGTGCCGGAGGTCCGTGACATCGAGGTGATCGGGGGTTACCCCCGGGAGATCCGCGTCGAGCTGGCTCCCGACCGCATGGCCGCCTACGGGGTCGATCCGGCGATGATCGCCGAGCGGCTCCGCGCCTCCAACGTGAACATGGAGGCCGGCCACTTCACCCGGGGCGACGAGGTGGTCCGGGTCACCGCCGGGCCGTTCCTTCGGTCGGTGCGCGACGTGGGTGCGGTGGTCGTCGACGTTCGAAACGGCCGCCTGGTCCAGGTCTCCGACGTCGCCCGGGTGATCGACGGACCGGAGGAGGTGACCACCTATACCTTCCACGCCCGATCCGGCGCCTCGCTGCAGCCGATGGTCACCCTGGCCGTATCGAAACGGCCGGGCGCCGACGCCACCCAGCTGGGCCGAACTCTGGAATCGAAGGTCGAGGCGCTGCACGGCCGGCTTCTGCCCGACGACGTCGACGCGCTGGTCACCCGCAACTACGGCGAGACGGCCCGGGACAAGACCAACACCCTGAAGGAGCACCTCCTGCTGGCGATCATCGCCGTGGGCGTCGTGGTCGCCCTGACGATGGGCTGGCGGAGCGCGGTGATCGTGATGATATCGGTCCCGATCACGTTCGCCCTGACGCTGTTCGTCTACCAGTTCTTCGGCTACACGCTGAACCGGGTGACGCTGTTCGCGCTCATCTTCGTCACCGGTATCGTGATCGACGACTCGATCATCGTCGCCGAGAACATGGAGCGTCACTTCGCCATGCGGGACCGGCCGGCCGGCGCCGCGGCCCGAGCCGCCGTGGACGAGGTCGGCAACCCGACGATACTGGCGACTCTCACCGTCATCGCCGCGGTCCTGCCAATGCTGTTCGTCTCCGGCCTGATGGGGCCCTACATGAGCCCCATGCCCATCGGCGCCACGGTGGCGATGCTCTTCTCGCTGGCGGTGGCGCTCATCGGCACGCCCTGGCTGGCGTTCCGACTGCTCCGCCACCACGCCGAGGACGGCGAGGAGGAATCGGGCTACGCCGTCGAGCGAACGCGGCTCTACCGCGTCTACCGCAAGATCATGGCCCCGCTCATGGCTCGGCCGCTGCGGATGTGGGGGATGCTGGGCGCCGTGTTCGTCCTGCTGCTGGCCGCGACCGCCATCTTCCTGCTGCAGGGCGTCGAGATGAAGATGCTCCCGTTCGACGACAAGAACGAGATGCAGATCATCGTCGACATGCCCGAAGGTACGCCGCTGGAAACGACGACCGCGCTGGCCGAGGACATCGGCCGCTCGCTGGCGGCGGTGCCGGAGGTCTCGGACATCCAGCTCTACGCGGGGACGGCGGCGCCGTTCAATTTCAATGGGATGATCCGGCACTACTACCTGCGTCGCGGCCCCAACGTGGCCGACATACAGGTCAACCTGATCGACAAGTCGGAGCGCGGCGACCAGAGCCACGACGTGGCGCTCCGGGTCCGGCCGCTGGTCGACTCGGCCGTGCGGGCCTCGGGCACCGGCGCCCGGGCCAAAGTGGTGGAGGTGCCGCCCGGGCCACCGGTCCTCTCCACGCTGGTGGCCGAGGTCTACGGGCCCGACATCGAGTCCCAGACCGAGGTGGCCAGGGAGATCCGGGACCTGTTCGAGGCCCACCCCAGCGTCGTCGATGTCGACTGGTCACTCAGGGCCCCGCAGCCCGAGGTGCGGCTCGCCATCGACGAGGAGAAGGCCGCGCTGTCCGGCGTGCCCAAGGCCGCCGTCGTCCATTCGGCCCGCATCGCCCTCGCCGGCCAGGTGGTGACCCACCTGTCCGAGCCGCGCTCCCGTACCGGCGTCCCCGTTCGGTTGCGGGTAACCGAGGCCGACCGGTCGGGCGTCGACCGACTGGCCGGAGTGCACGTCGCGTCGCTGAGCGGGGAGCTGGTCCCCCTGGGCGAGCTGGTGCGAGCCGAACGCGCGACCGTACCGCAGGTCATCGATCGGAAGAACGGGCATCGGGTCATCTACGTCACGGCCGAGGTCGCCGGCGCGGTGGAGAGCCCGGTCTACGCCATCCTCGACCTGAACGAACAGATCGCCGAGCTCGAGCGTCCGACGGGAACGGTGGGCCAGCTGTACGCCCGGCAGCCGCGCCTGGTGGAGCGGCCGGTGATGAAGTGGGACGGCGAATGGCAGGTGACGTACGAGGTGTTCCGCGACCTGGGGATCGCCTTCGCCGGGGCCCTGCTCCTCATCTACGCCCTCATCGTCGCCTGGTTCGGCTCGTTCGTCGCGCCCCTGGTGATGATGACCGCGATCCCCCTCACCCTGATCGGGATCGCGCCCGGCCACTGGCTGTTCGGCGCCTTCTTCACCGCCACGTCGATGATCGGCATGATCGCCCTCGCCGGCATCATGGTACGCAACGGCATCCTGCTGATCGATTACCTGGAGGCCCGCCGCGGCGCGGGCGTCGCGCTGGAGCAGGCGGTCATCGAGGCCGGCGCCGTACGGACCCGGCCTATCGCGCTCACCGCGGGGACCGTGGTGATCGGCGCCATCGTCATCCTGTTCGACCCGATCTTCGAGGGGCTGGCCGTCGCGCTGATCACCGGCGCCATGGCCTCCACGCTGCTCACCCTGGTCGTGGTCCCTTCGATCTACTACCTGGTCCACACGCGCGGTGGCCGACGGGCCGAAGCGCCTCAGGCCGTCTCGACGATACCATCGAACGACCCCAGCACGAGCGATACAGGATCATGAAGCTGGCAATACTGATGTACCTTGACGACGATCAGGATTGTGTCGATCGTCTGCTCAAAGAAGTAAAGGTCGAGTCGTTCAGCCGTCTGTCGGTCGAGGGTCACAGACCCGGGCCGGCCGGTGGCTGGTACGGCGATTCGGCGCCGTACCAGTCGGGCATGCTGATCAGCGTGCTCCCCGACGACCACGCGAGCCGCCTGGTCGACGCCGTCGCCGGCTGCACCGGCGTCCAGGACCCGCAGCACCCCATCCGGGTCGCGGTGGTGGACGTGGAACAATTCGTATGTTGCGAGAGGAACATCAGAAACGAGGGAGAGGAATCATGAGCCTCGAGCACAAGATCCGATTGATCGCCGGCACGTTCATCCTGGCCAGCCTGGCGCTGGGCTGGTGGGTGAGCCCCTGGTGGTTCCTGTTCACCGCCTTCGTCGGGGTGAACCTGATCCAGTCCTCGATCACCAAGTGGTGCCTGATGGAGGACATCCTGCGCTGGACGGGGATCCACCGTGAGGCGAAGGCCGAGGTGGGCAGCCCGCAGCCGGGGAATCCGTAGGGAACACTGAACACGGAGCACGGAGCACGGAACAATTGAACGAAAACCAAGGCCCTGAACCGCAGACGGACGTTGGCTCAGCGGTGTTCAACTGTTCCGTGCTCCGTGTTCCGTGCTCAATGTTCCCCTCCCCTCTTTAAAACTACTCATCCCCGAACTCCCACTTCCCCCGCCCCGACCGCTTGCCCCGGTGGCCTCGGTTTTGCAACACTTCCGGCTCGGCACCCCACCTGAGCGGAGTTGAAAACAATGCTGATTAGACGTGACGAGGCTCTCTCCTATCATTCCGAGGGGCGCCCGGGCAAGATCGCCCTGCAGGTAACCAAGCCGTGCAGCACGCAGCGCGATCTCTCGCTGGCCTACACGCCCGGCGTGGCCGAGCCCTGCCGGGAAATCCACAAGAACGAGGATGAGGCCTTCAAGTACACAGCACGGGGCAATCTGGTCGCTGTAGTCTCGAATGGGACCGCGGTTCTGGGCCTCGGGCGCATCGGGGCGCTGGCCTCGAAGCCCGTAATGGAAGGGAAGGGCGTGCTGTTCAAGCGCTTCGCCGACATCGACGTATTCGACCTCGAGGTCGGCAGCGAGGATCCGGACGACACAATCCGTTTCTGCGAGCTGCTCGAGCCGACGGTGGGCGGCATCAACCTGGAGGACATCGCCGCCCCCGACTGCTTCTACATCGAGGAGACGCTGCTCGAGCGGCTCAACATCCCGGTCTTTCACGACGACCAGCACGGCACGGCGATCATCTCCGGGGCCGGTCTGGTCAATGCGCTGGAGGTGGCCGAGAAGGACATCTCGGAGGTGCGAATCGTGGTGAGCGGTGCGGGTGCCTCGGGTATCGCCTGTGCCGAGCACTACATCGCGCTGGGCGCCCAGCGCGAGAACATCTTCATGATCGATTCGAAGGGCGTGATCCACTCGGAGCGCGACAACCTGAACCCATACAAGGCGCGCTTCGCCCACAAGACGAAGTTTCGCAAGCTGGCCGACGCGCTGAAGGACGCCGACGTGTTCATCGGCCTCTCGCAGCCGGGGGTGATCACGGGCGACGACATCAAAACCATGGCGGAGGACCCGATCGTCTTCGCGATGGCGAATCCGGACCCGGAGATCCTGCCGGAGGAGGCCCACGCCGCGCGCAAGGACGTGATCATGGCGACGGGCCGCTCCGACTACCCGAACCAGGTCAACAACGTCCTCGGCTTCCCGTTCATCTTCCGCGGTGCCCTGGACGTCCGCGCCAAGTCCACCAACCAGGAGATGAAGATGGCGGCCACCCACGCCCTGGCCGCGTTGGCCAAGGAGCCCGTACCCGAGGCGGTGGCCCGGGCCTATGGCGTGGACAAGCTCGGCTTCGGCCGCGACTATCTCATCCCGAAGCCCATCGATTATCGCGTGCTCCTCTACGAGGCGCCGGCCGTCGCCAGAGCCGCGATGGAGTCCGGTGTCGCCCGGGTCGAGATCGACCTCGAGGAGTATCGCAACCAGCTGGAAGGCCGCCTCGGCCGCGCCCGCGAGGTCACCCGCAACATCGTGGTCAAGGCTCAGAACGCGCCCCGGTTGCAGCGGATCCTCTTCCCCGAAGCGACCGACGACCGCATCCTGCACGCGGCGCGCTCCTGCCTGGAGGAACGGATCGCGATGCCGATCCTGGTCGGTGATCCGAAACGTATCGCTCGCGCCGTCGAGGAGGGGCAGATCGACCTCGATCTCGACCAGGTCGAGATCGTGGACCCCCTCGATCACCCAAGACGCGACGTCTACATCGATCGCTTCTTCCAGAAGCGCCAGCGCAAGGGGATCACTCGAGGCGAAGCCGCCGAGCGGCTGGAGAAGCCGATCTACTACGCCGCCATGATGCTCCACATGGGGGACGCCGACGGCCTCATCGCCGGCGAGGAGATGCACTACCCCGAAGCGCTCCGCCCCTGTCTCGAGACCGTCGGGGTCCTTCCCGGCTCCGAGCACATCGCCGGCCTCTACATGATGGTCTTCGAAAAGGACGTGATGTTCTTCGCCGACACGACCGTCAATATCACGCCCGACGCCGAGACACTGGCCGAGACGGCGATCCTCGCGGCCAGATTCGCCCAACGACTCAGCATCGATCCGCGGGTCGCCATGATCTCGTTCTCCAACTTCGGCTCGGCCCGTCACCCCGAGTCGAACAAGGTGGCGCGCGCCGTCGAGATCGTTAAGGAACGATGCTCCGACCTGGTCATCGACGGCGAAATGCAGGCCGACACCGCCGTCGTTCCCGACATCCTCAAGAAGCGCTACCCGTTCAGCACGCTGCAGTCCGCCGCCAACATCCTGGTCTTCCCGGACCTCAACGCGGCCAACGCCGCCTACAAGCTGATGGCCCGGATCGGCGGCGCATCCGCCATCGGCCCGATCCTGCTCGGGATGCCGAAGCCCGTGCACATCCTCCAGCGCGGCAGCGACGTACTGGACATCATCAACCTGACGGCCATCGCCGTGGTCGACGCCCTCGAGCGCCAGGCCGAGGAGAGCCCCTTGCTGGCGAAAGCGTAGCAGGAGCAGGGAGCAGTGAACACGGAGCACGGAAGGGACAAGACGTTCCGTGCTCCCTGTTCCCTGTTCCTTGTTCAATCTCCCCCGTTCCCCTCCCATCTTGGGGTGTAATGCCACAACTCCACCGCCCCGCATTCGACCGACCGCGTGCCGACGCGCCCGCCCGATTTAACGGCGGAATCTTTTTCTGGCCCTATTTTCGCACTGACAGACGAGGCCGGAGTCTGCAACCGACCCCACGGAGGACGTGTACCATGGCGATGATGATCACCGAGGAGTGCATCGACTGCGGCGCCTGCGTCTCCGTCTGCCCGAACGAGGCGGTGAACGAGGGCGTGGCCACCGACGTGCCCGTCTACTGGATCGACGCGGATCGCTGCACCGAGTGTGTGGGCGCCCACGACGAGCCCCAGTGCATCGAGGTCTGCCCGGTGGAGTGCATCGTGCCGAACCCGGAGCGCCGGGAGAGCCAGGAGGAGCTTCTGGCGAAGTACCAGGCGCTTCACTGACGGGCGAGAGAGCCCAGGGAACAGAGAACCAGGGAACAGAGAACACGGAGCACGGAACGCGGAACGGCGAGGCGCGGAAAGTTCATCGCCGTTCCGCGTGCCGTGCTCTTTGTTCCCTGGCTCCTTGTTCCCTGGTTCTTTGTTCCTTCGCTCTTTGTTCCCTTGCCTTCCCCGCGCCGACCGCCAGCTTATAGTTGAGATGACATGACCGTAATCCGCGATCCCATCTGGGCGAACATCTGGATCGAGCCGCCGGCGCTCGAGCTGATTGATGCCCCCGCCTTCCAGCGGCTGCGCCGGGTGAAGCAGCTCGGCCTGGCCTACCTGGTCTACCCCGGAGCGGTACACACCCGGTTCGACCACGCGCTGGGCGTCTATCATCTGACCGGGCGGGCGCTCCGCCTGCTGGGCGAGCAGGGCGAGCTGGATCGGGTGAGCGAGGGCGAACGGTCGATCCTGAGGGTGGCCGGGCTGCTCCACGACATCGGCCACTATCCGTTCAGCCATACCGTGGAGGAGCTGGAGACCGGTCTGGTGCCGGCGGACCACGAGGAGCTGGCCGGCTCCTTCCTGGCGGAACCAGAGGTCGCCGAGGCATTGGCTCCGCTGGGTCCTGACACGGCGGCGGACGTCCACGCCCTCATCCAGGGCAGGTCGACGAGTCCCCTCCAGGGCCTGGTCTCCGGCTCGTTGGACCTCGACAAGATCGAGTACCTGACCCGCGACGCGCACTTTTGCGGTGTCCCGTACGGCGAGGTTGACGTGGACCGACTGCTCGATTCGCTCCGTCTGCTGGACGATCCCGCCACCGGACGCCGCGAGGTGGGGGTGGCAGTGCGGGGCGTGGCCGCCCTCGAGTCCCTGCTCTTCGCCAAGTACCAGATGTTCCGCAACGTCTACTGGCATCACGCCGTCCGGGCCGCGTCGGTGGTCTTCCAACGGGTCGTCCGTGAGGCGCTGACCGACGGGTGGGCGTCGCGCGCGCACCTGGTGGGGAAGGGAGACGAGGAGCTGCTGGCGGAGTTGGAGATCCTGGCCGCGGCCAGCGACTCGGACAGCGCCCGGCGCGCCCTGGAGCGGTTGATGCCCGCGATCCGTCATCGGCGACTGCCGAAGCGAGCGGCCGAGTGGTCCGGGGACGCCCTGACCGACGCGCTCAGTCGTTTGGGCCGCGAGGTGGCGCCCTGGATCCACGAGCAGCCGGGGCTGCGCGCCGCTCTCGAGGATCACGTCGCACTCGAGCTCGGCCTCGATCCCGGCTGTCTCTTCATCGATTACCCGGCGAAAGCCGGCATGCTGGAGCTGGACATCCTGATGCAGGCGCGTGACGGGTCGGTGGTTCGCCTCACCTCGACCGGCCGGGCCGGCCTGATCGACCTGCCGCGACTCGGCCGCGATCTCTACCACGCGGCCCGCGTCCTGCGCGTCTTCAGCTGGCCGCGCATCGAGCTCACCGACCGGGACCAGAGCCGGATACTCGAGCTCGTGACGTCGCCGGCCGACGATGTCGCCCCCGCCCTCGGAGCCTGAGTCGCCTCTCCCAGCTGACAAGAAAAAGCCCCGGTCGTCGCCGGGGCTCGCATCGGAGGTTCCTTTCGGGCGGTGCCTACTCCTCGATCTTCACCAGGACCGCGGTGATGTTGTCCAGACCTCCCGCGTCGTTGGCGGCGGCGATCAGCTCGTCGACCGCGCTCTGCAACTCGCCGCCCTTGTCCGACAGGATCCGCTCCAACTGTTCGTCCGGAACCATCCCGCTCAGCCCGTCCGAGCAGAGCAAAAACAGATCGCCCGGCTCGTACCTGTCGCCGTATGTGTCCGCCTCGACGTTGGGCTCGGTTCCCAGCGCCCGCGTCAGGATGTGAGAGAGCGGGTGATCACGGGCCTGCTCCGGCGTGAGGGCCCCACGGTCCACCTGCTGCTGCACCACGGTGTGGTCCCGTGTGAGCTGGCTCAGGGTCCCACCCCGCAGCACGTAGCCCCGGCTGTCGCCGACCTGGTAGATCACATACTCGCCCTCGGGAACCAGTGTCAGGAGGGTCAGCGTCGTTCCCATCCCCCGCTTCTCCGGCTCGTTGTCCGCGCGCTCGAGGATGGCCTGGTTGGCTTCCTCGATCAGGTCCACCATGCGTGCTTCCAGTTCGCCGCCCCGGACCCCCTCCTTCACCGCTTCCGCCACCCCGGGACCGACCGTCTCCGCCACGATCTGGCTGGCGACCTCACCGGCGACGTGGCCGCCCATGCCGTCGGCCACGATGAACACGCCCTGCTCCTCGGCGGCGAACAGGGAGTCCTCGTTGCCCTGACGGACCTGACCGACGTCGGTCCTGCCTGCATATGTCCACTTCATGAAACCTCCGCCCGCTCGACGATCCGGGGGCTCACAAACTAGCCACGCGGCTCGTAACTGTCCATGATATCCCCGCCTACGTGGCGGATCAATCGCCGCCATGTAATCGACACTACGATGAGCCCGCCCTCCTCACCCCGCGCCACTTGCGGAACCGGGAACACGAGGCGCACGTTGCTTGAACAGCATGTCGATCGCAAGCGCCGCAGCCCGTACTCCCCGCGCCCCCCAGGTGCCCCTGGTCAGCCTGGACTACCTGTGGTTCCAGGTGGCCGGTACCGTGTGCAATCTACGCTGCACGCACTGCTTCATCTCCTGCGCTCCAGACAACCATAGCTTCTGGTTCCTCGATCTACCCACCGTCCTCGACTACCTGGAGCGATCGCGAGCCTGGGGCGTCAAGGAGTACTACTTCACCGGCGGCGAGCCCTTCATGAACAAGGAGCTGTTGCCGATGCTGGAGGCCACGCTGGCCGTCGGTCCAGCCAGCGTTCTCACCAATGCGACGCTACTGCCCGAGCGAACGGTACGCCGTCTGGCGGAGATCGAAGCCGGGTCGCGCTACTCACTCGAACTCAGGGTCAGTCTCGACGGGCCGTCTCCCGAGACGAACGACCCGATCCGGGGCGAAGGGACCTTCGAGCGCGCCATGGAGGGCGTGGGCCGGCTGGTCGAGCACGGCTTCCTCCCCATCATCACGGCGGCTCAGGTGTGGTGCCCGCACGAGGACGAGGCGGTGCTGGATCGATTCTACGCCTCGTGCCGTAAGGTCCGTTACGAGCGGCCGCGAATCAAGATCCTGCCTTCGATCCACCTCGGGCGCGAGGTGCTGCGCTCCCGCGGTTACGACGACTCCGAGATCGTCACCGCCGAGATGATGGAGGGTCACGACCTCACCACCTTGCTCTGCTCGTCGGGCCGGGTGGTCACGAACCGCGGGGTCTACGTCTGCCCGATCCTGATCGACGATGAGGGTGCGAACCTGGGCGATAGCCTGGAGGCGGCGGACCGGCCGTTCGAGATCGACCGAAGCGCCTGCTACACCTGCTGGCTACACGGGGCCATCTGCACCAACACGGGGCACCTGGGGGGAGAGGCATGAGCGGCGGCGAACCGACCCACGAGCGGATCGCCGTCTTCGGCGGTGTCTACTCGAATCACCTGGCCCTCGCCGCGGCCATCGCCGACGCCCGGGCCCGCGACGTCGATGCGATCTTCTGCCTGGGCGACATGGGCGCGTTCGGGCCTCACCCGGACAAGGTCTTTCCGCTTCTGATCGAAAACGATGTGAGCACCCTGCGGGGCAACTACGACGATTCCATCGCCCGGGGGCTCGACGACTGCCAGTGCGGGTACACCGACCCCAGAGACAATCACTTCGCCGGCCTTTCGTATCGTTACACCTACGAGAAGACCAGCCCGCGCTGGCGCGATTGGATGGGCGCGCTCCCCGAGCGGCGCCGCATCCGGCTCGGCGACCGGCGCGCTCTGCTGTGTCACGGCAGCCCGCGCCGGATGAACGAGTTCCTCTGGGAGTCGACGACGCCCGACGCCTTCATCGAGAAGCTTTGTCGCGAGTTCGACGCCGACGTCATCCTCTGCACCCACACCGGGATCCACTGGAGTCGCCCCCTGCGGGGAGGCCGCCTCTGTGTCAACGTCGGCGCCATCGGCCGGCCCGCCAACGACGGCCGTACCGATGTCTGGTACGCGCTGCTGCAAGCCGACGACCCCCTCCCCCGGGTCGAGTTCGTCCCCGTCGCTTACGACCACGAGGCGCTGGCCACCGAGATGGCCGAGGAGTCGCTGCCCCGGGAGTTCATCGACACGATCCTCAGCGGCTGGTGGACGACGTGCACCGAGATTCTCCCGATGAAGGAACGACGGCGCGGGATGTTTTAGTGGGAATTCGTGATTCCGGAATTCCGGGATTCGACATTGATGGGAATCTGAGGTCGGGTATCGGGATTCTGATTTCGGCAAGTTCGAGTTCAACGATTCGGGGAGAACTGGACACTCCCCAAGTCAGAATCCCGACATCGGACGTGAGTTTCCCATGAATACCGATTCCCTTGCGGCGTTCCTGAGCGATCGATACTCTCCTGCGCATTAACAACCCATACTGAAAGCAGGGAGCGGAGATGTTCAACAGGACTGCGATTCTTTTCCTGGTTCTCTTCGTGGCCGCTGGCTGCGTCGGGGAATCGCAACCGGACGACGAAGCCGACGTGGAGGAGAGCATGAGCGATGTGGGCGGACCGCCGCCGGTGAGCGGCGACACGGTGACCACCGAGAGCGGGCTACAGTACATCGTGGTCAGGGAGGGCAGCGGTGATACGGCCACGCCCGGTCAGCAGGTCCAGGTGCACTACACGGGCTGGCTCGAGGACGGCACTAAGTTCGACAGCTCGGTGGACGGGGGCGAGCCGTTCGATTTCGCGCTGGGCGCCGGCCGCGTCATCCAGGGCTGGGACGAGGGCGTGGCCGGCACGCAGGTCGGTGAGATGAGGCGGCTCATCATCCCGTCCGAGCTGGGTTACGGCCAGCGCGGGGCGGGCGGCGTCATCCCGCCGAACGCCGACCTGATCTTCGACGTGGAGCTGATCGGCATCCTCTAGAACGGCCGCAGAGGCAAGAGGCGATCGTGTCGCCACCCGAGATCGCCGCCCGCTGCGTCGGCCTGCGCAAGTCGTACGGCGACGTGGTGGCGGTGGACGGGCTCGACCTCGATGTGCACACGGGCGAGTGCTTCGGGCTCCTCGGTCCCAACGGTGCCGGGAAGACCACGGCCGTCGAGATGCTGGAAGGGCTTCTCGAGCCCGACGCCGGCGAGCTCGAGGTGCTGGGGATGCGCTGGGGGGAAGACGACCACGCCCTCAGGCAGAGGCTGGGCGTCCAGCTGCAGGAGACTCAGCTCGCGGAGAAGCTCACGGTGGAGGAGACGTTGGACCTCTTCCGCAGCTTCTACGACCGCGGCCGCAGCGTCGAGCGGGTGATGGGTATCGTCGAGCTGGTCGAGAAGCGGTCGGCCTGGGTCTCACGGCTGTCCGGTGGCCAGCAGCAGCGGCTGGCGGTGGCCTGCGCCCTCGTCAGCGAGCCCGAGCTCCTCTTCCTCGACGAGCCCACCACCGGCCTCGACCCCCAGTCGCGCCGACAGCTGTGGGACCTGGTCCTCGAGTTCAAGGCCTCCGGCCGCACCGTGCTCCTCACCACCCACTACATGGAAGAGGCGCACCGGCTCTGCGACCGGGTGGCCGTGGTGGACCACGGCAAAGTGATCGCCCTGGGCACGCCGTCGGAGCTCATCGCCACGCTGGGCGCCGAGCACATCGTCGAGTTCGCCCTCGCTCCCGGCGGGACCGCCGACGACGACTGGCTACGCCGGGTGCCCGGCGTCGAGGATGTGCGGCGCGAGCGCGCCGGTATCTTCCTCACGGTCAGCGAGGTGCACCGCAGCGTACCGGCCCTCCTGACCGAGTTGAAGGCGCGCGACCTCGAGCTGGCCCAACTCACCACCCACCATGCCACCCTGGAAGACGTGTTCGTCGCCCTGACCGGCAGGCACCTGCGCGATGATTAGCCCGCGCCATCCCCTCTATCAGCTCACCCGCTCCCGGCTCCTCGAGTTCGCTCGCGAGCCCGAGGCGATCTTCTGGGTGTTCGTCTTCCCCGTCCTCCTCGCCCTCGGCCTCGGTATCGCCTTCCGCAACCGGCCCGCCGAGGCCCTGCCTGTCGCCGTCCAGAACGGTCCCGGTTCCGCAGCGCTGGCCCGGACCCTCGATGCCGCGCCCGAGCTCCGGGCCTCGACCCTGCCGTCAGACGAGGCTCGCAACCGCCTGCGCACCGGAAAGCTGGCCCTCGTCGTCGTGCCCGGCGAGCCGACCACCTATCTGTTCGACCCGACCCGGAGCGACGGACGTCTGGCACGCCTGCTGGCCGATAACGCCCTGCAACGCGCCGCCGGTCGCGACGATCCCGTCCCGGTCCTGGAGCGCCGCCTCGAAGAGCCCGGCTCCCGCTACATCGACTTCCTCATTCCCGGCCTCATCGGTCTCAACATGATGGGCGCGGGGATGTGGGGTGTCGGCTTCACCATCGTGCAGTTCCGGCGCAAGCGCCTCCTCAAGCGCCTCCTCGCCACACCCATGCGCAGGAGCCACTTCCTACTCTCGTTCGCCTTCTCGCGCCTCATCTTCATGATCGCCGAGTTGGCCGCTCTGGTCGGCTTCGGATGGGTCGTCTTCGACGTCCGGGTCCATGGCTCCATCCTCAGCCTCCTCGTCGTCGCCGTCATCGGCTCCCTCTCCTTCGCCGGCCTGGGACTGCTCTCGGCCAGCCGCGCCCGTACCATCGAGGGCGTCTCCGGGATCATGAACCTCGTTCAGCTCCCCATGTGGATCTTCAGCGGCGTCTTCTTCGCCTACCAGCAGTTTCCCGAGGTCATGCACCCCTACATCAAAGCCCTCCCTCTCACCGCCCTCAACGACGCCATACGCGCCGTCATGACCGACGGGACCTCGATCCTGGGGAGCATCCCCGAGCTCGCCATCGTGGCGGCCTGGGGGATTGTAAGCTTTGGAACGGCCCTCAACCTCTTCCGCTGGTCCTGAACCCGGCTCGCACGAAACCTTGACAGGTCCGTTTACGTCTGTACGTTAAAGGGTTGCCCGCCTGCCGGTACTCCCGCCCTTCCCACAGGCTGAAGCGGTGGCACCAAGCGTCACCCACCATGGGCTGCGGCGACTTCGGTCGTTGCACCCGGAAGTCGGGAACCGAGTTGGGTTAGCGGGGTAACGGGAATGCGCGGGCAAAGCGCGATATCTCGAAACGACGACAAATAACTGTAAATCAAGATACGATAATGGGTCGAAAGGCAGGAAAGGGTAAGAAGGTGGCGAGCCAGGCGCTCAAGAGCCGGCTGGCGGCGGACGACTCTGCCCTCGATCAGTATCTCCAGGACGTGAGCTTGCATGATCTGATCACGCCCGATGAGGAGATCCGTCTGGCGAAGAAGGCGCAGAGGGGGGACGTGGACGCGATCCAGGCCCTCTGCCGGGCGAATCTGCGGTTCGTGATCTCGGTGGCCAAGAAGTATCAGGGCCGCGGGCTGCCGCTCAGCGACCTGATCCAGCAGGGGAACCTCGGCCTGGTGACGGCGGCGATCAAGTTCGATCCCGACCAGGGCGTGAAGTTCATCAGCTACGCGGTCTGGTGGATTCGGCAGGCGATCCTGTCGGCGCTGGCGCATCATGGGCGATCGGTGCGGGTCCCGCTGAACCGAGCGGCGGAGCTGTCGAAGATCCTGAAGATGCGGCAGTCGCTGAAGGTCGATCTCGACCGCGAGCCGACCAGCGAGGAGATCGCGCGGCGGTTGGAGATGAACCCGGCGACGGTGGAGATGCTGGAGGCGCTGAACGCGGGCGAGGTGCGACTGGACGCGCCGATCGGCGACAGCGAGGATTCGAGCCTGGTGGAGCGGTTCGTCAGCGAGGAAGCGACGTCCGCTTATACCGAAGTCGAGGAGCGGCTGTTGCAAGAGCAGATCGACGACGCGCTGTCAACGCTGCGCGAGCGCGATGCTCTGGTTCTCCGCCTCTATTACGGATTGGGCGACGGTCGCGAGCACACGCTGGAAGAGATCGGCCAGAAGCTCGGCATCACCCGGGAGCGGGTGCGCCAGCTTCGCGATCGGGCGCTGAAGGAGCTGCGCGAGGGCGACAAGGGCTCCGCGCTGGCGAGCTTCGCCGCGGCCTGACCGACTCGGAGCAAGTAAAGTCCCAACGATGAGGGCGCCGAAAGGCGCCCTTTTTTATCGGGTCCGATCGTTCGATCTTCCGAGACCGATCGTGCATGTTTTTCGAGCCACCGCCTGGCTCGTGCGAGAACCGACGAGGCCGTCGCCGGAGGCCGTGGATGTCTACGAAGCCAGCCAAGTCGAGATCGATATCGTTCGCCGTTCTGGGTGCGCTCGCGGTCCTACCCCTGGACGCCGCCGCCGCCGCCGCGGCGCAGGAGGTCACGCCGACCGTCGCCTACACGGTCACCGTCGACCGACCCTCCACCCACATCTTCAGCGTCGAGATGGAGATCTCGAACGCCGCCTCGGAGCTGGACGTTTCGATGCCCGTCTGGACACCGGGATCGTACCTGATCCGCGAGTACGAGCGACACGTGATCGGGTTCGCGGCGCGTGTCGGGACAGGGGATCCGCTGCGCTGGCGGAAGCTGGACAAGAACACCTGGCGCGTGGATGCGGGAGGGGCCGACCGGGTCGTCGTGACCTACGATGTGTACGCCCGCGATCCGGGGATCCGCTGGTCGTTCCTTTACGCCGACGGCGGTCACGTCCTGGGGCCCAACCTGTTTATGTATGTCGCGGGAGCGACGGACCTTCCGACCTCGGCGCGCTTCGAGCTACCGGCGGGCTGGCGACTGGACGGCGGCATCGCCCTGTCAACCGACGATGGATTCGCGGTCGAGGCCGACTCGTACCACGAGCTGATCGACACGCCCCTGCTGATCGGCCGCTTCAGTGACGCCAGCTTCGATGTGAACGGCGTACCCCACCGGATCCTCATCCTCGGACCGCACAACGCCGACTTCGTCCGGCTGGCCCGGGACCTGAAACGCATGGTGGAGGTCTGCGCCGAGCTGTTCGGCGGTCTGCCGTACGATCGTTACGCTTTCGTCTTCCTGACGATCACCGGCGGCGGCGGTCTCGAGCATGCCAACGGAACGACGATCGGGCTGGGCGACATCGACTTCGAGGCCGAGGGCGATTACCGCCGGGTGCTGGGCGTATCGGCCCACGAGTTCTTCCACGCCTGGACCGTCAAGCGGATCCAGCCACCAGCCTTTCGACCGTACGACTACGAGCGTGAGAACTATACGGACGCGCTCTGGTTCTACGAGGGGATCACCTCGTACTACGGCGAGCGGATCCTGCACCGTGCCGGTCTGATCGAATCGCTGAGCGACCCGGTCGACATGGTGTCGGACTACCGGGCGATTCCGGGCCACGGGATCCAGAGCGCCGCCGACGCCAGCTTCAACGCCTGGATCCACCACTACCGGCGCGACGAGGCCTCGCACAACTATCGCACCAACTACTACTCGAACGGCCGGGTCATCGGTCACCTGCTGGAGCTCGAGATCGCGGGCCGCACCGGCGGCTCCCGCGGCCTCGACGACGTGATGCGGCTGATCTGGCGCCGGACTCGAGAGGGCGCCACCTTCGACTCCGACGATATCCGCGTCGCCTGCGAAGCGGTGGCCGGGGGATCGTTCCAGGAGTTCTTCGATCGATACGTGTTCGGCGTCGCCGAGATCCCGTTCGGGGAGTTCTTCGCTCTGGCCGGTTACGAGCTCGTCGTCGACGAGGGCGCCACCCTCGCGCGGCGCCGCACCGGCTACCTCGGTGCCTGGTTCCGCGAAGCGAACGGCCGGCCGGTCCTCGCGGGTCTGATGCGGGAGGCGCCCGCCTGGCGCGACGGGCTGAGTTACGGGGACGAGATCCTCGCCGTGAACGGCGTACAGGTCACCGGGCTGGCGGCACTCTACGATCTTCTCGCCCGTTACCGCCCCGACGACCGGATCGAGTTCACGATCTCACGCTTCGGCGCCCGGTCCATCGTTCACGTGACGCTCGGCATCGTGCCCACCCCGGTCTATCGGCTGATCGAGGTCGCGGATCCGACGGAAGACCAGCTGGCGGTGAGGGAAGTGTGGCGCCAGCTCGGTCGGTAGCGGGAATTCGGGGAGTCCCGCCTTTCCCCCAGACGCTTTCGACCGTAAACTTTCCCTCTCGTATCGCGGTCTCCCCAACAACGAACGGATCGGTTCAGATGTTGAAGACGTTCAGGCTGTTCCCAGCGCTCGTCGTGATGCTCGCCGCGAGCGCCACCACCCTCCGCGCTCAGGCTGTTCGCACCGACGCGCCCACACCGCCCGACGACTATCTCGGACACCCGGTAGGCGCTGACTTCAGGTTGGCCGGCTGGGAGACGATTACTTCTTACCTCGCCCACGTTGCGGAAGCGGCGCCAGGCGTGCGGCTCGACACGCTCGGTCGGACGACCCAGGGCCGGCCGTTCGTCCTCGTCACCGCGACGTCACCCGAGAACATGTCCCGGCTGGACGAGATCCGGACGGCTCAGGCAAAGCTGGCCGATCCACGGCGCCTCGCCGACGGCGAGCTGGACGCGCTGCTCGAGAGCCAGCCGGCGGTCGTGCTCATCGCCCATAACATCCATTCGACCGAGATCGCCTCCAGCCAGGGCGGCATGGAGCTGACCTACGCCCTCGCCACCGATCCGGAGCTCGCCAGCTTGCTACAGAACGTCGTCGTGCTCCTCATCCCGTCGGTCAATCCGGACGGCCAGCGGATGGTGACCGACTGGTATCTGCGAACGCTGGGTACGCCGTACGAGGGAAGCCGGATGCCGTGGCTGTATCACCATTACGTGGGTCACGACAACAACCGGGACTGGTACATGCTGACGCAGGTCGAGACCCAGATGCTGAACGACCTGCTGTACGATGCGTGGCGGCCGGAACTCGTCTACGACGTGCATCAGATGGGCGGCAGGGGAGCTCGGTTCTTCGTCCCACCGTTCGACGATCCGGCGAACCCGAACATCGATCCGCTGCTGGTCCGGGAGATCTCGCTCTTCGGGCTGCAGATCTCCACCGATCTGGAGGCGGAAAAGAAAGCCGGCGTGGTGAACCGTCAGCGCTTCGACCTCTGGTGGCACGGCGGCCTGCGGACATCGCCGGCGCGGCACAACATGGTGGGGATCCTATCGGAAGCGGCCAGCGCGCGCCTCGCCTCTCCCGTGTTCCTCGAGCCCGACGACCTGCGTCAGCCGGAGCACGGGGTGAATTACCCGAACCCGTGGCCCGGCGGCTGGTGGCGGATCCGCGACATCATCGACTACCAGCTGATCGCGGCGCGGGCGGTGATCGAGCTGGCGGCGGTGCAGCGGGAGAAGCTGCTGCGCAACTACGTGAGACTCGGCGAGCGCGCTCTCGAGGCCGGTGCGGACGAGCCACCCTTCGCCTTCGTCGTTCCTGCCGACCAGCGCGATGCGGGGACCGCCGCGGCCATGCTGGCCGTGCTGCAGCGCGGCGGTGTGGAGGTGCACCGGGCGGCCGCGGCGTTCGAGGCCGATGGGATAGAATACGCCGCCGGAAGCCATGTCGTGTTGATGGCGCAGCCGTACCGAGCCCACGCCAAGGACCTCCTGGAACGGCAGGTCTATCCCGACCGCCGCGTCTATCCGGGCGGACCCCCGGACGCGCCCTACGACGCCGCCGGCTGGACGCTACCGCTCCAGATGGGAGTCGAGACCTTCGAGGCGAGATCGCCCTTCGAGGCCCGGCTGGAGCTCGTGGACGGCCCGCTCCGTGCTCCGGCCGGTTCGGTGACCGGATCGGGCCCGACTTTCATCCTCGATTACGCCGTCAACGCCGCCAACCTGGCGATCAACCGCGTGTTGACCGAGGGCGGCACGGCCGCCCTGTTGACCGAGCCCGTCCGGCACGACGGGCAGCTCTGGCCGGCCGGCAGCGCTCTGGTCACCGGCGAGGGAGCCCGGGAGATCCTGGAGGAGCTGGCCCGTACCGAAGGGCTGTCGGCGCGCGGGTTCGACGGGTCGGCCCCCGCCGCTCAAGTTCAAACCCCCCGCATCGGCCTCTACCAGCCGTGGACCTCGTCGATGGACGAGGGCTGGACGCGCTGGCTGTTCGACTCCTGGTCGCTCCCCTACACCACGGTCCACGATGCCGAGATCCGCGTCGGCGACCTGCTGGAACGATACGACGTCATCGTGCTGCCCGATATTTGGGCCAATTCGATCATCGAGGGACGCGAAGCGGGGACCGTGCCGTCCGAGTATGCCGGGGGGCTGGGCGAGCAAGGCGTCGCAGCGATCCGTGCCTTCGTCCGCGGGGGCGGCACGCTCATCTGTCTCGATTCCTCATCGGACTTCGCCATCGAGCAGCTCGACCTCCCGGTGAGCAACGTGCAGCCGTCGTTCCAGGAGATTCGGTCCGGTGACGCGTTCTACGCGCCCGGCTCGCTGCTCGCCGCCACCATCGATTCGACCCACCCGCTGGGCTATGGCATGCCCGGCTCGACAGCTATCTACTACGCCAACGGGCCGATCTTCTTGGTGGACGACGACGCCGACGAGGTAACGACCATCGCCCGCTACCCCGATGCCGGCCAGCTGCTGAGCGGCTACGCCATCCACCCCGAGTTCCTAGACGGCAAGGCGGCGCTGATCGAGGCGCGCTCGGGCGCCGGACGGGTGATCCTGTTCGGTTTCCGGCCGCAGCATCGCGGGCAAACGCACGAAACGTTCAAGATGCTGTTTAACGCGGTGTACCGCGGGGCGGCGGAGGAGGCGGCGCGGGCAACGTTCTAGACAGGCAGTCAAACGGGCAGGGCGCGTGAACATCGAACGTCCAACGTTCGACGTTGAACATCCAACGGATGGTGGCAGGATCAGGGTGCGTTTCGCCTCGCGGTCGCTACGCTGGCGTGGAGGATTCGGATCAGTTCATCAGTCTCCGCGATGGCTTCCCTGTTTGAGTTAGAGTCGCTGATACCGAGCCGATCTGTCAGCTCCAGCCATACGAGGGCCTCTCTCAACTCCTTGAGACCCAATTTCAACTTGTGTATGAAGTCCCGGCGTGACTCACTACTCTGAGCCTCGGCGTGGTGCGCGGCGGGTGCGGTACCACAGCACAGAAGCTGAGCAGCCACATGCCTACCGATTCGGGTCGACGGCAGCCTCTCCGCCACCCTGCACACCAGCACCGAGTGCTCGATTAGCCGGTTCCGAAGGTCGTACGTTCTCGCGAGGCTCTTCACCCAATTCCCAACCCGAATCCACTCTCTCGATGTTGGACGTCGGACGTTCGATGTTGAATGTTCACTTTGCCCCTCATCGATCTATCATCTTTCTCACCGCGCCGACATGAGCTGCCGCCCCCCATCGATCGAGTATATCCCACCCGTGATCCAAGTCGCCTCATCGCTGCACAGGAACGCGCAGAGCGCCGCGATCTCCTCCGGCTGCCCCACCCGGCCCAGCGGGTGCGTCTCCTTCGAATGCTCGAGGAACGCATCGTAATCGGCTACCGCGTCAGAGGCGGTATGCAGCTCGGTCACCACCACCCCGGGGTTCACCGCGTTCACCCGCACGTTATGAGGTGCCAGCTCCAGCGCCATGCACTGCGTCATCATGTCGACGGCGGCCTTCGAGGAGCAGTAGGGCATGAGGACGCCGTACGGTCGCAAGCTGGTGACCGACGAGATGTTGACGATCGCGCCACCATTCCTGATCAGGTGCGGCGCGACGTGACGCGTGACGAAGTAGACGCTGTCCACATTCGACGAATAGATCCGCTCCCATTCTTCCGGTGGCGTATCGAGCACGCCGCCCGTCCCGATGACACCAGCGGCGTTGATGAGAAAGTCGATTCCCTCGAAGGCCCCCACACACGCGTCCACCGCCGCGCGCACCTGATCGTCATCCCGAACGTCACAAACCGCGTAGTGCTCGAACGACTCGGCGAGCCGCTCCTCGCGACGGGCAACCCCGAAGACCGACGCACCCTCCTCCTGGAATCGCAGCCCGCACGCCTTTCCGATCCCGCTCGACGCGCCCGTCACGAATACCACCTTATCAGTGAAGCGCATGATCCCCCCTCTCGGTTGTCTGCCGATCGAAGAATACGATCATGCCACGGCGGGACTCAACCGACGCAACGAGCGCCGTGACCGGGGTCACGGCGCTCGGCCCAATCCCTGCACCGGAGGAGCGAAATACGGGTCAGGGATTGATGTAGTAGTTCAGTTTTATGCTGAAGATGTTGTCACCCGAGGCGTCGAACAGCTCACGCAGGTTGCGCCCGGGTCTGAAATCACCGGTGAAGGCCGACGCTGTCTTGCTCTGGGACCAGACGAAAAACAGCGTGGAGCCGGACAGGTACTCCCAACGCAGGACCACGGTCGAGCGCAGCTGTTTAAAGTTGAAGTTAGGGTCAGCGAACGAGAACTCGTTCGTGCCGTCGGCGTTCAGGTCGACGTGATAGGTGCCCGGTTCATCCGGATCATCGCTCGGCTCGTAGGTCAGCCGGTCTTCGTCCAGCCGCGCGAACCGATCCTCGTAGACGTCCGCCTTCGGCGCCACGACCTCGCGGAAGGCCGTATAGTTGCCTGACGAGATGAACGGCTGCGCGTAGAGCTGCAGGCTCAGGTTCGGCGTGAACGTCCAGTCGAGCCGGGTCGTCATCGCGATGGTCTTCTGGTCCAGCACGCCGAGGACGTAGTTGTCGGCCCCCAGCGCGTTGGCGGTGGCCACGTACTGCCAGTCGTCGTGGTTCCAGTTGTAGCGCGGGCCCGCCGTGAGTCTCACGTTCGCGACTGGACGCCAGGTGAGACCGGTCCAGATGCCACCGGCATGCGAGCGCTCGTCGTCGAACCATCTCCAGATCGAGGCCTCCACGCTGACCGGCTTGCGGCTGTCGCTGAAGAAGCCGGCCCACCAGTTCCAGGCGCCGGGCCCCTTGACCGCGGGGCCGCCGCGGAGCACGCGGATGTTCAGATAGTCGAACTCGCGGTTGATACCGGCCCAGCCGCCCCAGTAGTTGAGCAGCGTGAAGCTGCCGTTGATGTTGGTGCCAGTGGACGTCCGCTCGCCACCGAACGTCTGACTTCTCCAGGCGTTCCAATTCAGGTTATAGCGGCGGAAGACCTTGCCCGGCTGGAACTCGCGGTAGCCGATCCAGGCGTTGTTGCGGATGACATCGGCCGACCTCTGGAACCCGATATCGTTCGTCTCGAAGCCCGGCGAAACCCACTGCGTGTTGAGCGAGCCGCGCCAGTGACCGCCGCCGATCTTTCCGAAGCTGAAGGCACCACTCGTCCCGTAGAGCGACGTGCGTTCGGCATCGAAGTTGAGATGGTCAGCGTCGGGCCGCTGGAAGTAGCGGGCCGAGCTGTTCTGCGCGATTTCGATCGCCTCCCGCGAACCCAGGATGTAGGAGCCGAGCACCTGCCCGCTGAGCTCCCAATTGCCGTCGCCGAAGCGGTGCCGGGCATCGATGCCGCCGGTGTAGGCGGCGGAGCGCAGGAACGAGAGGTTATCGGTGAGCTTGCGGTTCACTGCGGTGAACATGCCGCCGACCGCGCTCTGTCCCTCCCGGAAGTCCTTCTGGATCCGTGCCACGCCGTAGTTGGTCAGCGGCTCCACGACGTCGTGGTGGACCGCGCCGGCGCTGTCGATCACCGTCGCCTCCTCGTCCGACGTGACCGCGTTCAGCACACCAACCGACCAGCCGTTCGCCGACTTACCCGACAACTTGGCGGCTCCGATGATCGTCGTGTTCGACGGACTATCGGCGTAGCCGCCGCGTCTGTCGGCGCCACCCTGGGGTCGGCGGCCGATCCGCCGCGAATAGAAGAGCTGTTCGATTCCACCGCCTCCGTTCAGCGGCAGCCTGAAGATGTTCGCTCCCTCCAGGAAGAACGGTCGCCGCTCCGAGAAGAACGTCTCGAAGGCCGACAGGTTGACCACGGACGGATCGGCCTCGACCTGACCGAAGTCCGGGTTGATCGTCATGTTGAGCGTGAGGCTGTTGGTCACACCGTATCGGAGGTCCCCGCCGACCGTTCCCCAGGTTTCGGTGCCGTCCTCGAACGGGTTGCCACGCTGGGCTGGCGCGAACGCCTGCTGCGCCACGACATACGGCTGCAGCTCCAGTCGTCGCGGCGGCTCGATCCCCGTCAGCCCCCTCAGCACGCCGTACTCGCTCACCCAGCCCGACGCGTCCTTCGGGATCGGCTTCCACTGGACGGTCTCGTTCTTCCGCTGGATGACCCGCTCGATGTTGAAGCCCCACACCTGCTCCTCCGCTTCGGAGAAACGGAGCTGGGACAGCGGGATGCGGAATTCGGCGATCCAACCCTCGTCGTCGATCGTCGTCGCGACATCCCAAACCGCGTTCCACGAGACGTCTTGCCAGGTGTCGTTGTAGCGGAACATGTCCCGCTCGACGCCGGCCGGGTTCACCCGGAACTCGAACGCGGTGCGGCGATCGTAGTAGGAGTCGATGCTCACGACGATCCAGTCCGACGGCGAATACTGGTCGCGGCGCGTCAGCTGGCCGATGATCTCACCGGGGTCGCTGTCGTACGCCCGGACCCCGACGTAGATCGCTCCGTCGTCGTACAGCACGCGGGTCTCGGTTCGCTCGCTGGCCGGTTCGCCCTCGTTGGGGTCACGCTGGACGAAATCGCTGATCGGTTCCGCCAGTGCCCAGGCGGCTTCGTCCAGCCGACCGTCGATCTCCGGCGTGCCCGGCGTAGCCCGGGTGGCTACCGCCAGGTACGGTTCCGGGTCGGGCTTCTTCTTGTTCTCGGGGTCTTCTTCTTCAGCCAGCAGCGGGGCGACGCCGCCACACGTCACGAGTAGCGCGGTCAGGGCGACTCGCGCGATTCGAGGTGCCATGCTGTATGTCCTTTACCACTCCCGGTTTCTCGACGAATTGGGGCCATCCTTCTCGTCTTCGCATACGTTAGACGCCCGAACCGGCCCCAGCGTTGGCATCCCGATCGACGCCCATCGTAAGCGGGCATCGGCCCCCGAGCGCGCCGGCAGTTGCTACCGCCGGCGCCGTCGACTAGCTTCGCGACGTGCCAACTGCCGGCTCACACTTCCTGATACCGCCGCCATGGTCCAGGCGCGCCGCACCCCCATCCACCCAATCGCCTGGCAACCGACAGATAACGATAATCCGATCGTCCCCGATATCCGTCGCGCCAGCGACCCGCGCTGAACACCCGGAGCGCCCATTATGACCGCTCGACTCGATCACCGCACCCTCTACCGCCTGCCCTGGAGCCTGCCAGACAACGCGATCTCCTGGCTGGAGCCGACGGCCGCCTGTAACCTTTATTGCGAAGGGTGCTATCGCACCAACGACCCCCGGAGCCACAAGACGCTCTCCGAGATCGAGGCCGACCTCGACGTCTTCACCTCGCTTCGCACGTGCGACGGGATATCGGTGGCCGGTGGCGACCCGCTGACCCATCCCGACGTTGCGCAGATCGTCGCCATGATCGCCCAGCGCGGTCTGAAGCCGATCTTGAACACCAACGGACTGGCCCTGTCGCGCGAGCTCCTGGTCGAGCTCAAGCGGGCGGGCCTGAAGGGGCTGACGCTTCATATCGACAGCAAGCAGCGGCGCCGGGGGTGGAATGGGAAGAGCGAGGTGGAGCTCAACGCGCTGAGGCTTCAGTTCGCCGAGATGATCGCCGAGGTCGGCGACCTCTCCTGCGCCTTCAACTCGACCGTCTACGACGACACGCTCGAGTCCGTGCCGGACATCGTCGCCTGGGCCCAGGAGCACATCGACATCGTGCACGTCGTCGTCTTCATCGCGTTCCGCTCCGCCATGCTGGGCGGCCCGTTCGACTACTATGTGGGCGGCGAGCGGGTCGAGCTGGGCGAGGTCCCGTATGCGACCCCGGCGTCGGCCCGGACCGATATCCAGTCGACCGACATACTGGCGACGATCCAGGAGCGCTTTCCCGATTTCGCCCCCTGTGCGTACCTGAACGGCACCGAACGGCCTGATTCCTTCAAATGGCTGCTCGCCGGCCGCTTGGGAGCGCCGGGGCGTCCGGGGCGCATCGATGGCTACGTCGGTCCCCGCTTCATGGAACTGGCGCAAACGACACACCACTTCCGTCATGGCCGATACCTGGCATACAGCGGTCCGCGGGTTCTGCGCCGCGGCCGCTCGCTCCTGCTGCTGTCGCCCGTCGACCACGGGCTACGGAGCGCCGCCGCCTCGTACCTGCGAGCGGCTGCCCGCAACCCGTTGAACGCCTTGAAGCGTATTCACTTCCAGTCGGTGATGATCATCCAGCCGATCGACGTGCTCCCGGACGGTCGCCAGAACATGTGCGACGGCTGTCCCGACATGACCGTCTGGAACGGCCGACTAGCCTGGTCGTGCCGGCTGGAGGAGCCGCAACGCTACGGGGCCTTCGTGCAAACCGTGCCGAAGAAGCCGCCGACGACGCACTGACCTTACGCACGTGAAACGTGAGCGAACTGGGTGACGTGGCGCTGACAACGCCCGATCGGGAGGTCCGCGCCGCTGGCGCGACGGCGACCCTCGAGATAGACGGGGTCCGACTGGTCGACCGACTCGCAGCAGTCTACAATGCGGTCCTGGCCGTGGTCTGGGCGATCCTGATCCCCCAGTGGTCCCTCGCCGCGCTGCTGTTTCTGGTGCATGCCGCCGCCGCCGCCATGCCGGTCTTGCTGCGGCGCACTCCGCAGCGGCTCACCCGGCCGGTCCGGATCCTGCGCGACATCTATCCGCTGCTCTGGATCACGGCCTGGTGGATCGAGCTGGACTCGATTCGCCGCCTGCTCCACGATGCGAACTTCGACCGCGTCATCGGCGAGCTCGACCGGGCGATCTTTGGGACCCACCTCGACCAGATCTTCCTTCCCTCGCTGAACGATCTATGGTTCAGCGAGCTGATGTATCTCGCCTACTTCGTCTATTACCTGACCGTCATCGTTCCGCTTCTCTACGCACTCCTATGGGGCACGGCCGCGATGAAGCGTGACATGACGTTCCGGGTGGTGCTCATCTACGTGGCCTGCTTCGTCGTCTACATCGCGTTCCCCGTGGACGGGCCCCACTGGCTCACCGAGCATTTCCAGGGACCGCACCAGGCCGGGCTCTTCTACCGGATCGAGCAGCTCCTCCAGAGCGGCGGCGCCGCGCTTGGCTGTTCGTTCCCCAGCTCGCACGTCGCCGCCTCCACCACGATGGCCATACTCGGGTTCCGCTGGCTCTCGAAGCCGGCGGCTTACGCTCTGACCGTGGGAGCGGTGGGAGTTATCGTCTCCACCGTCTACACACAGAACCACTACGCCATCGATTCCGTCGCCGGCATCATCTGGGCGTTCTGGATCCAGTGGACCGTCGCGCCCGCCCTGATCCACTGGTGGGAATGCAGGCGGGGTGCAGCTGCGGCAGCGGGAAGTTCGTGATTGGGAATTGGGGATTTGGGGATTTGGAGATTTGGGGTTTGGGAGGTTAGGAGGTTAAGAAGCGGGAGATCGGGATTCTGATTTTGGGAAGGTCCAGTTCTCTCCGAATTGTCGAAGCGGATTCCGGGATTCGGTGATTCGGTGATTCGGGGAGGTTGGAATGGGCGGCCCGATCGGGTCCACCCGCGACCACTTCGTCTTTCCCCGAATCCCCGAACCCGCTTCGACAATTCGGAGAGAACTCGAGCTTCCCCCAATCAGAATCCCGATATCAGATTCACGATTCAGATTCCCACCCCACGATCTAACCAACGGCAAGCAGCGCTGTCTTTGCGGTCAGTTCCCCGAACTCCGTGAGCTCGAACGCTTCGGTCAGGTTGCGTCCGATCGCCACGACCCCGTGATGGGCGAGGAGCAGAAGCTTGGCCCCCCGCGCCACCGCCGCCCCCGCCGCTTCCGACAGCTCGAGGGACCCCTCGGGGTGATACGGGATTCGGACGACACCGCCCAGCGAAGCGGCGGCCACCGGCAGCACCTCCTCCAGGTCGATCTCCCGGATGCCTAGCGCGGTAAGCGCCGGCGCGTGCGTGTGGATCACGGCCCCGATGCCCGAGCCGGCCAGGTAGCACGCGCGATGGAGGGGAAACTCGATGCTGACGTCGGTTAGCCGGTGCTCCGGCGCCTCGAGATCGGCGATCCGGATCTCGGAAGCGCGGAGGCGCGCCTTATTGGCGCCACGGGGCGTGATATAGATGTACCGGCGGTTACGGAGGCGGGCCGAGAGGTTGCCGCAGCTTCCGGCGATCAGCCCCGCTTGATACGCCCGCTTGCCATAATAGCACAGCAGCAGGCGCACGGCTTCGTCGTGGGCGGGGGCCGCGGGCTCCACTATGGCCCGACGAATCGGGCCGAACAGAAGCCCCGACTGCCCCACGTGCCCCACCAGCCGTCGCGTTCCACCGATCCAAGGCGACAGCACGGACATGGCAACCTCCCGTTTTTGAGACTCGACAGGATTAATAGTAGCGCCACGCCGGCCCCCGGGTCCACTCCGAAAGACGATTCTCGTTACGTTGAGGCGACACGGCCGCTCTCCGGCACCTTTGATGCCGGGAGGACCACGCCTATCTTCACGGGATGGCGCTATCCGACAAGCCATCCGTTGCGGATGAGATGGAGACCAGGTCCGAAGCTGCGGCGGCATCCGCCGGCGCGGCACCGTCCCTGCTGCCTCCCGTCTTCCGGGCCATCGTGTCGACCGTGGTTCCGGCCGCCACCGAGCTCGACGGCGAAGCATGGCTTGAAGTGGAGCGTCTGGTCATCGACTCCTTGCAACAGAGGCCTCGTGCCCTGCAGCGCCGCCTGCGATTGTTCCTGACATTGGTTCAATGGCTCCCCGCGCTTCGCTACGGCAGGCCGTTCACCTCTCTCGACGATGAGCGCCGTGCCCGCGTCCTGGCCCGCCTGCGGGATCACTCCATCGATCTGATCCGCGTCGGCTTCTGGGGCGTACGAACGCTGGCACTGCTCGGCTACTACGGCCGGGACGCCGCCGCCCGGGCGATCGGTTACCGGCCCCGACACGATGGGTGGGACGCGTTCCGGCCATGAACGAGCGGGGCTACGACATCGTGATCATCGGCTCCGGCGCCGGCGGCGGCACCGTGGCCCAGGAGCTCGCGCCGCTCTGCCGCGACGGGATCCGGATCGTGGTGCTCGAGAAGGGGCCCAAGCTGGCCGAGAACGAGTTCAGCGGCCGCGAGATCGAGATGGCGCAGGCCCTCTATGAAGACGGCGGCGGCTTCCTCACCAGCGACGGCGGTCTCACCCTGGCGATGGGTGTCGCCTACGGCGGCTCGACCGTCGTCTACACCGGCACATCGCTCATCGCGCCATCTCGCGTCATCGCCGGCTGGAACGTTCCCGGTCTCAGCCATTCAGAGATCGAGCGGCGTTCCCGGAAGTTCATGGAGCAGAACAACGTCCACTTTCTGACGGACGACCTGATCAACGAGAACAACCAGCTGTTCGTCAAGGGCTGCCGCCGGCTGGGCTACAACGTTCAGCAGTTCCCGGTGAACCTGCTGGGGTGCCGGGGCTCGAGCCTCTGCAACCTGGGCTGTCCTAATCTGGCCAAGCAGGGCACGCACCGGGTACAGCTGCCGGAAGCGGAGCGGGGCGGCGTCGAGGTCGTCACGCGCTGCGAGGTCGAACGTCTGGACGAGCGGTCGGTCGTGGCCACGGTGCGGCCGCGGGGAGTCGACGAAAAGGGTGGGCCGTCGAGCTGGGAGCCCGGCACGTACCGGGTCCACGGCAAGATCGTCGTCGTCTGCGCCGGCGCGGTGGGGAGTCCGGCACTGCTCCTCCGCTCGCGGCTGGGCGCCGCGCTGCCGCGGTTGGGTCACGGGTTCACCTGCCACCCGGCGCTCATCCTGGTGGCCGAGCACAATCGCCCGATCACCAACTTCGTCGGTCACCCGAAGAGCTACTACCTGGACCAGTTCGTCGAGAGCGACGGCTACGTCCTCGAGACGTGCATGTACTTCCCGTTCACCACGGCGAAGAGCCTGTCCGGGTTCGGGGCGCCGCACGCCGAGTTCATGGAGGCGTTCCCGCGCCTGCAGATGATCCTGGTCCTCGCTTGTGACCACCCGGCGCCCGAGAACCGCGTCACCGTCGATCGCGCCGGCCACCCGGTCGTCCATTATCGCTTCACTCCGGCCGTGAAGCGGGCGCTGGCCAGCGGGACCGCCGCGGCGGCGCGGATCTTCTTTGCCGCCGGTGCCCGGCGCGTCCACGTACCGGCGGCCAGGCCGCCTACGGTGGAGGCGGAGCGGGCGGAACGGCTCGACGATCTCATCGATGAAGACCGGTTCCGGCCTGGCGACGTGACCGTATCGGCGGCTCACCTTCAGGGCGGCTGCGGGATGGGTCTCACGGCACGGGACTCGGTGACCGACTCGTTCGGCCGCGTGCACGGCGTGCCGTGGCTCTTCGTCGCCGACGCCAGCCTCTTCCCCGACTCGGTGGAGATCAACCCGTACCTGACGATCATGGCGCTGGCCGACCGGGTCGCCCAGTGGATACGGCAGAATGGGCGCGATCTGTTGGCGGGTGCATGAGTGCGGGCCGGGAGGCATTTGGCTATGATCGACGTCGGGCGGGTGAACATTCGAGCACGGAACATGGAGCACGGAACGTCGAAAGGACCGGCGATCGTTGAACGCGGAAAACCAAACATCCGACATCGAACATCATTTNNAACATCATTCAACCTCCGTTGTTCGAGGTCCAAACGATCGGCAGTGACTTCAATGTTCCGTGCTCGATGTTCCGTGCTCCATGTTCCGTGCTCGATGTTCCGCTCTTCCCCGGAGGCCGCGGATGGCCAGAACGCTGACCGGGGCTGAGATCGTCGTCCGTGCCCTGGAGGACGAAGCGATCCCGTTTACCTTCGGGATCCCGGGCACCCACAACATCGAGCTCTACGACGCGCTCTCTCGCTCGGACGCGGTCCGCGCCGTCCTGGTGACCGACGAACAGGGGGCCTCGTTCATGGCCGACGGCGTCTCCCGGGCATCGGGAGCCCTCGGCTGCCTGAACCTGGTGCCGGGCGCCGGCGTCACCCACGCCATGTCGGGCATCGCGGAGGCCTTCCTGGACGGGATCCCGCTCCTCGTCCTGGCGTGTGGCGTGCGGACCGACAGCGACAAGGCCTACCAGCTCCACGACGTCGACCAGACGGCTATGGTGGCGCCCGTCACCAAGGCGCGGTTGCACCCCGCAGACGGCCGCGATCTGTACGCCACGGTGCGACGCGCCTGCCGGATCGCCCGCCGACCGCCCGCCGGACCCGTGTTCGTCGAGGTCCCCGTCAACCTCTACCTGTTCCGGCACGACCCGAACTTCGAGGGCTGGCAACCGGAGCCTGACCGCCCGGTGGAGCCACCGGCCCGGGAGCTGGCAAAGGTCCGCTCCCTGCTGGAAAACGCCCGTCGTCCGCTCATCTATCTGGGGCTGGGGGCCGCCGGCGCCGCTGAACGGCTGGTCGAGCTGGCCGAGCGTCTCGAGGCGCCGGTTGCCACGACGTTCCAGGGGAAGGGCGTCTTCCCGGAGCGACACCCGCTCTGGCTCTGGCCGGGCTTCGGCACGGCCGCGCCTCCGTTCGTCCGCGAGACCGCATCATCGTGCGACCTCACCCTCGCTATCGGCTGCCGCTTCTCCGAGGTGGGAACCGGCAGCTACGGACTCGAGCCGCCCGGCCCGCTGGTCCACGTCGATATCGACCCCGAGGTCCTGGACCGTAACTATCCGACCGACGTCGAGATCGTCGCCGACGCCGCCGCCTTCGTCGCGGCGCTGCTCGACGGGCTCCCAGACCGCGATCCCGACCCGGCGCTCCGCCGCTCGATCGCCGAGGGTCACGACGACGTTCAGGCCCGCTGGTCGAACCCACCCGAGACCGGCCGGGTCGCGCCCCCGCTCCTGTTGCAGACCGTCCAGGCGCTGTATGGACCCGAGGCCGTCTTCACCGCCGACAGCGGCAACGGCACCTTCCTCGCCATGGAATGTCTACGCCTCGACCAACCGCGCTCTTTCCTGGCACCGGTCGACTATTCCTGTATGGGCTACTCCGTGCCCGCCGCCGTCGGCGCCGCACTCGCCTGCCCGGGCCGCCGGGCCGTCGCACTCGCCGGCGACGGCGCCTTTCTGATGACCGGACTCGAACTCCTCACCGCCGCCCAGCTCGACGTGCCCCTCACGGTCATCGTACTCCGCGACCAGGAGCTCGCCCAGATCGCCCAGTTCCAACAGACCGCCCTGGCCCGCAAGACCGCCAGCCGCCTCCCCGATTACGACCTGGAAGCGCTGTCCCGGGCGACGGGCGCCGACTACCTTCCGCTGCCGCGGAACAGAGAGGTGGAGGAGGTGCTGCGCCAGGCGCTGGCGGGCCACGACGCCGGTCGCCGTGTCGTCGTCGAGGCCGCTGTCGATTATTCGACCCCCACCTATTTCACCCGCGGCGTGGTCCGCACCAACCTGGGGCGCTTGCCATGGCCCGAACGGCTTCGGTTCGTCGCTCGGGCCCTGGCACGCCGGGTCCCGGGCCTGGGTGGCTAGCTTGCGTAACGAAATCGTGTAGTTTATCCCCTCACTCAACGACATACGCACGAGCGGGCATCAATACCGGGAGAACAACGGCTTTCTTTGAGAGCCATTATCAGCCTCATCACCATCCTTGTACGGAGGGGAGCGATGTCTCAGCGTCCGTCCTTTCTCAGCTGGCTCCGGCGCCCCACCGGCCGCTGGCTCGCCTGTGGTCCTGTGGCTTTGCTTACGCTCGTGAGCCTCGGCGCCGCCCGACCGCTGCCCGCTCAGGTCAGCGTCAGCGGCCGCGTCGTCGACGCCGAACTGGGTGAGCCGCTACCGAGCGTGTCGGTGGAGCTCCTGACCGGAACGGGGACCGCCGCTTACTCGGCGGTGACCGGCGAGCAGGGTACCTTCCGGATTACCGGAGTCAGATCGGGGACGTACACGTTGCTGGTGACGGCGCTCGGCTTCGAGCCGCATCGAGTCGACCGGGTCGGCGTGGGAGACGAGAACGTGACGCTCGGAACGATCGAGCTCATCTCGCGGGCGTTCAAGCTGAACCCGATCGTAGTGACCGCATCGCGGGACCGGGAGAAGGCGCTGGAGGCGCCGGCCGCGGTTCATACGGTGACGGCGGAAGAGGTCCAGGAAGAGCCGGCGACGGTACCGGCCGAGCACGTGGTGGGGTTGCCGGGAGTCGACAACGTCACCTACGGGGTGCAGCAGCACAACGTGGTGGCCCGGGGCTTCAACAACGTCTTCTCCGGTTCGCTGTTCGTTCTGCAGGACAACCGCTGGGCCTCGGTCCCTTCGCTCCGCTTCAACGCCTACAACCTGATCCCGTCGACCGACGAGGACATCGAGCGGATCGAGGTCGTGCTGGGGCCCGGCTCGGCGCTCTACGGGCCGAACGTCGACAAGGGCGTGATGCACATCATCACGCGCTCGCCCCTGGACTATCAGGGAAGCTCGATCAGCGTGCTGGGTGCCGCCCGGGACGGCAACAACGAGGACTCGAGCAACGAGGGGATCTTCCAGGGCGTATTCCGCACCTCCAACCTGATCAGCGAGAACGTCGGCTACAAGCTGTCGGGCATGTACCTAGAGGGCGAAGACTGGCACTACATCGATCCGGCGGAGCAGCAAGCCAGACAGGAGGCGATCGCAGCAGGCGCCAATCCCGACACGCTGAAGATAGGGAACCGAGACTTCACTGCCGAGCGATGGGCCGTCGACGCCCGAACCGATTTCCGGGTCGGTGACAACTCGACCTTCGTCCTCGCTGGTGGCGCGACACGTATGGGGCGAAGCCTGGAGATGACCGGAATCGGCACCGCCCAGGCGGTCGACTGGACGTACTGGTACGCGCAGGGCCGTGCCCAGCTGGGCCAGCTCTTCGCCCAGGCGTACATCAACATGAGCGACGCCGGCGAGAGCTTTCTTCTGCGGGAGGGCACCCCGCTCGACGACAACTCGTTCCTCTTCGCCGGCCAGGTGCAGCACTCCTCGGAGCTCGGGGCGGCGAACCGTTTCATCTACGGCGTGGACCTGATCCGGACGGTCCCGCGCACCAATCAGAGCATCCACGGCCGCAACGAGGATGACGACGACATCACCGAGGTCGGCGGCTACGTGCAGTGGGAAGGCGACCTGGCGCCGAAGTGGGACCTGGTGGCGGCGGCGCGGCTCGACTGGCACAGCGTCGTGGACGATCTGGTCTTCTCGCCGCGTGCCGGCGTCGTCTTCAAGCCGACGCCCGAGCACAACTTCCGGCTCACCTACAACCGCGCGTTCAGCCAGCCAACCAGCATCAACCTCTCCCTCGACCTGCAGTCGTCGCCCACCCTGGGACCGTTCACCGCGTACGGTGTGCGAGCCTTGGGGGTGCCCAGCGAGACCGGGTTGACCTTCCGCCGCGACTGCGGCGGCGGCCTCTGCATTCGTTCGCCTTTCGATCCGGATCCTACCGCGTTCCGCGACCTCGACGTGACGCCCTACTGGGACGCCGCGGTCGCGAGCCTGAACCCCTTGCTGCGCGCTGTCGGCGAGGACACGCTGCCCTCCGCGCTGATCGGCTTGCTCACGACGGTCGATCCGTCCTCCACCCAGGTCGGCACGGTGGTCCGCAGGTTCAGCCAGGAGACGCTCTCCTTCGGGGACCCGATCTCCGACCTGAGCGTCGCCGCGGTCGACGTGCCGCCGCTGGTCCCCAGCATCACCAACACGGTGGAATTCGGCTACAAGGGCCTGCTGGGTGAGCGACTGCTGATCGGCGGCGACATCTACTTCCAGAAGATCGAGGACTTCATCGGACCGCTCCGCTTCGAGACACCGAACGCGATGTTCGACCCGGCCGACCTCAACGCGTTCCTGGCACCAATCCTTCAGGGGGCCGGACTGAGCCCGCAGCAGGCCGCCGGAGTCGTGTTCGCGATGGGCCAGATTCCGCTGGCCACGGCCACGTGGGAGCAGGCGCCGACCGGGAACCCCACGGACCTGTTCCTGACCTATCGCAACTTCGGCGACGTCGAGATCTGGGGCGCCGACCTGGGCTTGACGCTGCTACTGTCGGACCGTTGGAGCCTTCAGGGGAGCTACTCGTGGGTGAGCGACGACCTCTTCGAGGGGCTGGGCAACGAGCAGGTGGACAGCATCGGCGACATCGCGCTCAACGCGCCGAAGAACAAGGGCTCGCTGGGTGTCCGCTACGAGAACTCGCGCATCGGACTCGGCGTCGGGCTCAAGGGCCGCTACGTGCAGGGCTATCCCGTCCAGTCCGGCGTGTTCGAGGGCTCGATCCCGGGCTTCTTCCTGCTGAACGGAAACATCACGTATCATCTGCCGACCTTTACACGGACCGAGATCGCCCTCGACTTCAGGAACTTTTTCGCGTGCGTAGGACAGAGCACGACCACTCCGTCGATCGACGACGGGTGCGGCTTCGGCAAGCTGCACCAGGAGATCGTCGGCGCCCCGTTCATCGGGTCGATGATATCGCTGCGCGTCAGGCAACCGTTCTGACGTGCGCATCACATGACTGATTCGCGGTTGCGAACGATCGCGGCAACCGGCGTTCGGCCGAACCGGACGCCCAACCGAGGAGGTAAGACCATGAAACTGACTCGAATGGCCGTTGTATTGTCGCTCGCCGGAGCCGTCGCCCTCGGAGCCTGCGACGACGATGACAACGGCGTCACCGGACCGACCATCGCCGACCTGGTGGGGAATTGGGCCGCGACGGCGGCGACCCTGACGCCTCAAGGCGGCAGCCCGCTCGACCTGATCGGATTGGGCACCGTGATCACGCTCAGCGTGCAGTCGGACGCCAGCTACGAGTTCACCATCAACAACGCGGTGCTGCAGATCTCGGACACGATCACCGGCGATTTCACCATCACCGGCAACAACACCGGCGAGCTGACGAACGACGACGACCCTGCCGACACGCTGGACGTCACGTTCGCGCTCACGAACAACAACAACACGCTGGACGTGACGGTGCCTGACGCCGAACTGGTGGACCTCAGCGATCCACCGGACGGGATACCGGACCCGGCCACGCTGGACATGACGCTGGTGCGCCAGTAGCCGATAGCGGAAGGCGACGATGTGAAGAGGGCCGTCACCCGAGGTGGCGGCCCTTTTCTTCATCGAGGCGCGATGTCCGGCATTCGATCTCAGCGGCCCGCGTCCGCAGCTGTTTCGACCTCGGGCGCCTGCGCCTCGCAGACGGGGCGACGGCTGGTCCACACCACCCCCCACGTCGTATCGCGCGACGCCACCAGCTCGTACCAGTTGCTGGCGTCGCCATACCCGCGAAGCAGCCATTCGGGTCGCTGATCACCCAGAAGATCGAGCGCATCGATCCAACGCAGGGCCCGCTTGCCGCCGGGCCCGTACCAATCGGCGTCGAAGAAGAGGGTGAAGAAGCCGCTGGCCGGGGCGTAATCGGCGACGAGGAAGACCGAGCCGGCCGAGTCCGGGGGCGAGCCGGAGCCGAGGGAATCGCCGACCACGAAGGTGGCCGCTAGCCCGTAGTCGCCGGTGCCGACGTTCAGCGCGCGCAGGTCCGCCGGCGCCCGGATCCGCCAGGCGCCGGGGACATCGCCTTCCTGCACGCCGCGCCGCGCCAGTATCTGCGACAGCGAAGCCATGTCACGGCGCGTCGCCGGAACGGTCAGGCTGTCGCCGCCGAACCGGGTACCGTGATGCCAGGCGACGAACTCGCTCAGCGTATCGAGCGGCGGCCGAAGCTCCACATGGCCCTCGGCCCCAAGGACGACACAGAGGCCGGACCCGGCGACGTTCGCTTCACCGACGAAGAAGGTGCCGACGCGGGCGCCGTCGCGGAACAGTGCGTACAGGTGATCGGACCCGTAGTAGCGCTCGAGGAAGGCGGCGGTGTACTCCTCGGCCCGTTCGGCGCGCTCGGGTCCGACTTCACGAGGTCCGCCAGCGGCCAGCTCCAGAACCGGCTCGATCGTCGCATGGCCGATCGTATCGAGCCGGCGAACGTGGAACAGCAACGGGCCCGTCGGCATCTCGAGAGGCTCCAGCCGCTCCAGGCTGTCGGGCAGGGCGTCCGCGGTATCGGCCCGCTCGTACACAGGCTCTCGCACATCGACGCGAACGCCGCCCCACTCCACGTTGTCGCAGCCGGCGAGCACCGCTACGGCGATGGCCAGAGCGGCCAAGCGACGAAGAGCCGCGGCCGGCCGTTGTTGTGAGCCTGGCGAAGCAGTATTCATCTCGTGAAACCCGTGCCTGGCAGAAGGCTATCGACGACTCGCGAAAGTAGAGCCCCGATGGCATCGGATCAACAGCGTGCGCCCGCGCCTCTCTGGCGACGCCTGTCGCGGCTCGGGCCCGAGCTGGGCCGCGACTGGCGCCCGGTGCTGGGTGGAGGGCCGCAACACGAGCCGCCCCCGGAGCCGACGGCGATGGGCGAGGCGGAAGTCATCGAGGACGAAAGCGCGGTTGCGATCCGCAACGTGGGCAGCGCGGCGGATTCGCGTCTCGAGTTCTTCCTCGATGGGATCGAGTACACCCGTCTCGTCGGCTACGTGGGCACCGTTCCCCTGGTTCATGGCTATGTGGCGGCGGTCGTCCGTCGCCGGACCGATCGCTCGTTCAGCACCTGGTCCGCTATCGAGGAAGAGGTGCTCGCTTTCCCCCACAACCTGCTGCCGCCCGATCGGCTGCTGGAGATCGGACTGCCGGAACGCGGGCTCGTCGACAGCGAAGTCGAGAGCTCGGACGCCCATCCGATCCGTCTCGCCGAGGCGGGGCGGACCGCGGTGAAACGTCATCGATCGCGGATCGAACGGAAGCTCGCGCGACGCTGGTCCGACGCCGGCCCTCACGACGGCTGGCTTCTGGTCGACGGGCGCCTGGCCATCGAGCCGCAGCTCCTCGAGTCGGGACGGGCGATCGGGTTGGTGAAGAGCCACCGGACTCAGTTCCTCGGCGGTGAGGCGATGGCCGCCGTGCTCGGCATGGGCGGCGGACAGCGCTCGTCGGTGTTCCGGCCGCTGCGCCCCGAAATCGGGGAAGTCTACAGCTGGTACCTCCGGCTGCGAGCCGCCGCCGGGCACGATATCTACTGGGCGCTGGCGCGAATCGAGGGCCGGGCTCACCCGGAGACGGTGGCGGCCGCAGACGAGATCAGCCGCTGGCTGCTGGCCGAGACCGCGCCCCTCGCCTTGCCCGACGCCCGCTGGCATGTTCTGTTGTATCCCATTCGCGACTGCGAACAGTTCCTACGCGCCCGCATGCCGACTCTGGACTTGACCTGACACGACAGACCGGAGCCGGGCGGGAGTCGCGCCATCATCTCTTTGATCGGCCGGCGGCCACATCGCCCCCCAACCCGAGGTGCCCGCTATGCACGAGCCAAATGATCGAATCAATAATGTCGAATACTCGCTCACCAGGGTGGCATGGGAGGGCGCCATCGGCGGCGTGATCGGCGCCGCCGCCGTCGCGATCTGGTTCCTGGCCGTCGACTCGCTGGCGGGGCGACCCTTCTATACACCGGCTGTCCTCGGCGCCCAGTTCTTCGAAGCCGGCGCCGTAGCCGACTCGAGCGGTATGCCGCAGCCAACGGTCGTCCTCGTGCTGGGCTACACCGTCGTGCACGGGCTGGCCTTCGTGATCGCCGGCCTGCTGATCGCCGCCGCCCTGGGCGTTTTCGAGCGGACGCCGCCCCTGTTGATCCCCGGCGCGTTCCTGCTGGTGGTGTTCCTGGAGCTGGTCTATTACATCTACGTCCTCACTTTCGTGAGACCGGTTCTGGCGTCGGTGAACTGGTGGGAGATTCTGATCGGCAACCTGGTTGCCGTCGTTTCGATGCTGGCCTATTTCTGGCGCAGACATCCGAACCTGCTCCAGAGGCTGCTCAGAAGCTGAGCGCGGAACCTCCAAAGAGGATCGGAGAATCGTGCGGTCTGTCTCCGGGCTGCCCACAGCCGTCTTCAGCCACCCCGACTGTGCCGGTCACCTGACCGGCCCCGGTCACCCCGAACGGCCGGAGCGTACGAGCGCGCTGCTGAGCGCCATCGAGTCGGCGCTCCCCGCTATGTGCGGTCGGGTCAAGGAGTTCGAGGGCCGCCACGCCACCGAGGAGGAGCTGGCGCTGGTTCACCCGGAAGCGCACATCGAGCGAATCAGGAGCAAAGCCGTCCGGGCCGCCGAATCTAACTCCATCGTCTTCATCGACCCGGACACGGCCGTCGCACCGGGTTCCTGGGACGCGGCGCGCGCCGCCGCCGGCACGGTGCTGGCCGCCGTGGACGCCGTGGCGTCCGATTCGGTGGCGAACGCGTTCTGCGTCGTGCGACCGCCGGGCCACCACGCCACCGCGGATCGGGCGATGGGATTCTGTCTGTTCAACAATGTGGCCCTCGCGGTTCGGCACGCGCAGCGCAAGGGGCTGGACCGCGCCTTGATCGTCGATTGGGACGTCCATCACGGCAACGGAACCGAGGCCATATTTTACGAGGACCCGAGCGTCTTCTACCTGTCGCTCCACCAAGCGCCGCACTACCCGGGTACCGGTAGCCGCCAGCATCGCGGTCACGGGGCCGGGACGGGGACGAACCTGAACCTCCCCCTCCCTCCCGGTCTCCCCGCAGGGCGCTACGTCGGCGAGCTGCTGACCGGGATCGACGCGGCGCTCTCCGCCTTCCGACCCGACATCATCTTCATCTCCGCCGGCTTCGACGCCGCTTACGGGGACCCGCTCTCGGGCTTCACCCTGACCCCGGACGACTTCTACCGGCTGACCGAATACCTGAAGGGTGTCGCGGAGGGCGGCTGCGACGGCCATCTCGTGTCCACCCTCGAAGGTGGCTACAACCTCGAGGGGCTGCGCGACTGCGGTCTGGCCCACCTGAGAGGGCTCGCCGGCTTGCCGGATCTCGAACCGACCCGGGGCTGAGCCGGTTCGGGTCGTCGGGGCCCGGCTAAACGGCAGCCGGGAGGACTTGCCGGGACCCCGAGGCCTCGACGTTGACCCCTCATCACGGCCCACCTATACTGTCGCCCATGCCACCTGGCGACGATCGTGACGCCGCCCCACCCCTCGTCTCACCGCAGGCCCCCGAGCGTGGACCTTCCATGATCGACCTCCTGCGGATGAGCCGATCCCGGGGCTTCTCGCCTGGCGATCAGGTCCTTTATCGTCGAATCGCCACGCTCACCGGTCTGTCCGAGGCCGAGGACCCCCTGTCGATGATCGACGTGCCCTGCGGGCGCGGCGCTGTGGCGAACTTCTTCGCCGAGAACTATCCGGTCGACGTGGCTGGCGTCGATCCTGACCCGGCGGCGGTGGAGGTCGCCGAGTCCCGGGCCCGGAACGCCGGCCTCTCGGCGAAGGTCCATTACCAGGGCGCGCCGGTGGAGGACTTGCCGTACAAGGACGAGGTCTTCGACCTCAGCGTGGGCGAGTTGGGCCTGGCTTCCAGCACCGAACCGCTCAAAGCGGTAAGAGAGCTGGGTCGCGTCACCCGACCGGGTGGACACGTCGTTCTCATCGCGCTCCACTGGACCGGTCACGTGGACGAGGAGCGGCGACGGATCCTCGTCCAGCACCTGGGCGCCGCACCGCTCGTGCTGGTCGAGTGGAAACAGGCGCTCCGCGAGGCGAACGTCGATGACCTGCAGTTGGAGGACTGGTCCGACCAGGCCTTTCCCTTCTTGATCCGCGGTCGCACATTCACACGCCTGGCCGAACTGTCGACCCTGATCGACAAGGTCTCGATCCTCCAGCGTGCCTGGGGGCGTTGGGGCTGGCGGGGACTCAAGGGCGCGATCAAACGGGAGTACGAGATCCGCAGCCTGCTCGGTCAGGAGCGCACGATCGGGGTGACGCTGATCACGGGCAAGCGTGTCGGCGCGTTAGTGACGCAGTGAAGGAGCAGCGACCCACGACCCTACCGAACCGAAACAGCAGCTAGAGAACATGGCGCACACGGCACAGCGGGCATACATCGAACCGGAGCGGCTGAAAGCCATCCAGACGGCGCTACGGCAGGCGGGCCTGGACGGCTGGTTGCTCTACGACTATCACGCCATCAACCCCATCGCCAGCCGCGTTCTCGGCCTGTCCCAACCGCTGAGCCGACGCTACTTCGTGCTGATCCCCGTGGAGGGCAAGCCGGTGGCCGTGGCGCACTCGCTGGAACGGCCGCCGTGGTCCGAGTGGCAGGGCTCGATTCGGGTCTACTTCACCTGGCAGGAGCTGGAAAAGACGCTGGCAGAGATCCTGAACCCCGGTCTCCAGATCGCCGTCGAGTACTCCGAGATGGATCGCATCCCGCAGCTCGACCGGCTGCCGGCAGGCATCCACGACCTGTTGGATCGTGCCGGCGTCAACCTGGTGGAGTCGGGTGAGCTGGCCACCCGGTTCGCCGCCAGCTGGACGAGCGCGGAGCTGGAGAGCCATCGGAAGTCCTCGGGGATCCTGGCCAACGTGGCGACCCGTGCGTTCAAGCGCGCGGCGGAGTCGGTCACCGCAGGCGAAGCGCTCAGCGAGTGGGAGCTGAAGCGCGCGATCATCGACATGTGCTCGGACGCCGGACTGGTCGAGACCGATGCCATCGTCGCCGTGGGTCCGAACGCGGCGGACGGCCATTACGAGCCGACCCCGGCGACGGCTTCGACCATGGCGCGCGACCAGGTGCTGCTCATCGACCTCTGGGCCCGGGAGCCCGGCTCGGTTTACGCCGACCAGACCTGGATGGGGTTCATGGGCACCGAGCTGCCGGAGGAGGTTCGGGATGCCTGGCGTGCGGTGCACGGCGCCCGCGAGGCGGCGGTGGCTTACGCCCGCGAGACCTTCGCTGCTGACGGGAAGGATCTGCGCGGTTGCGACGTCGATGCGGCGGCCCGGGCCGTGATCGAGCAGGCCGGCTACCTGGAGCGGTTCAACCATCGCACGGGCCATTCGATCGACAGCGAGGTCCACGGGCTGGGCCCGAACATCGACGGCGTAGAGACGCGAGACGAACGGATCCTGTTGCCGGGCATCGGCTTCTCCATCGAGCCCGGCGTCTATTTCGAGGGCGAGTTCGGCATCCGCTCCGAGATCAACGTCCATATCTTGCCGGAGGGACCGGAAGTCACGACGCCGAACCCGCAAGACGAGATCTACCTGTTGTTGACCGACGAATGGCAGAGCTCGAGCAACCTGTAACGGCCGAGGGGTCCAGCGGCGCCGACCCGACGCCCGGGGCGGAAGCGGAGGGCTACATGCTCCGTGGCGTGGTAGGGGTACGCGGCCACGAACGGGCGCTGGCCAAGCTGGCCGTCTCCTCGGAGGACGAGCTGATCGAGCACCGGGGGCTGGCCGCGCTGATCCATGTGGTGCCCTATCGCCTGCCGGAGTGGAACCCCGATTCGATCCGCGAGCACAGCGGAACGATCGAGCGAGCGATGCGGCGTTGCACGGTCGTGCCCGCGCCCTACGGCATCGTCTTCCGGGAGAGGGAGCAGGTGATCGAGTTTCTGGAGGACCAGCACGTGGCGCTCGAGGAGGCTCTGGCTTACCTCGATGGCGCTTTCGAGATGCGGCTCCACATCCAGCCCTCGGCCCGCCGGCCAGAAGCCAGCGAGGGCGAGCAATCGGACCGCGCCGCGACTTTCTACACCGCGCTGCGCCGCCGCTCCCGGGCCGCTTTCACGTTGCCGCCGTCCGAGACGCGCGTCCTCTCGGCCGCCTTCCTGGTGAACCGTGGTGACTGGGTCAGCTTCGTCGAATACGTCGACGAGCTGGACGCCGAGAATCCCGAGTTCAAGTTCGACCTGACCGGTCCCTGGCCACCGTACGATTTCGTGAGGATGACGTTCCTCCCTCGGGAGTTTCCCGGCGAATAGCGGTACAGGAGTGGCGCGACCGATGACGATCCGGCGAAGCCTCGCGCCGATCTTCCCGGCGCTCACCCTGATCTGTTTGAGCGCTACGGCGGCGCCGGCCCAGTTCGAGGCCGAGCGCGCAATCGGCAAGTTCTACAGCATCGAATTACCGCGCTTCGCGCAGCGAAGCTCGTTCGGCGTACGGGTCGAGCGGCTGGCGCCGGGCTCGCTGGCCATGCCGGCGCCGCTCGACGTGATCCCGGTGGCCGTCCCGGTCGCGGCGCTCACCGGCCAGATCAGCGAGCTGCCGGAGCGCGGCCGGATCTACTTCACCGTTTACGACGCCGCCGGCTCGGTGCG
>JAACAK010000009.1:65488-65652 GCA_011774835.1 Candidatus Kutchimonas denitrificans
GGCGCGCCGCCGCCGTACCGGGTCGAGCTTCTGGTATCTTCGCGCCCGGCGAAGATCTACGCCCGCTGGTTCGGGCCCGGCTATCTCCCGGAGACCCACATCTACGACGGCGAGACGTTGCGCTGGCTCGAGCGGACTTCCGAGTTCGAGCCTGATGAACGGGC
>JAACAK010000016.1 GCA_011774835.1 Candidatus Kutchimonas denitrificans
CTCGCCGTACTCGCCGCCGCCCCGCAGGTTGGCGGACGCGTAGATGCCGCCCATCTCCAGCCAGACCAGCATGCTGGTGGAGAAGCCCGGTGTGCGGCTGATGTTGAAGCCGCCGTAGCCGTACAGGTAGGTCGGGTTCGACCCGTCCAGCGCGATCCCCTTCTTGTGGGTCAGGAACATGGGGATCATCGTCCCGTCCTTCGACGGGTAGAAGACCTGCTTGGTCTCGTAGCCGCTGGGATCGAAGTCGACGTCCGGCGCCCGGAACACGGTGCTTTCGCCCGTCTCGAAGTCGTAGCGGAAGATCGTCGTCGGATAGAGGAACGACGTGAACGAGTAGAACGCCTCGCTGTCCTCCCGCTCGCCGCTGAACCCGCCGGCCGACCCGATCGTCGGCAGCTCGACCTCGGTGTCGAGCGAGCCGTCTTTGTTCAGGATCACAACCTGCGTGTGAGCATCGTGCATGTAGCGGGCAACGAACTGCTCGTTCACGATGCCGACGCTCTGCAGCACGTCTTCCTTCTCCGGGATGATCTCGCGCCAGTTGTCACGTGCCGGGCTGCGCGTGTCGATGGCGATGAGCCGATACTTCGGAGCGTCCAGGTTGGTGACGAAATAGAAGACCGGCCCGTCGTTGCCGATGAAGTTGTAGCTGGCGTCGAAGTCGTCCAAGAGCTCGACGACTTCCCCGTCCAGCTTCGGGTCCATCGGGTCGCCGAAGTCGACATAGTAGACCCGGTTCCGCTCATCGGTCCCGTGCCAGACGCCCATGATGCCGTAGCGACCATCGTCGGTGATCGACATCCCGAATCCCCACTCGGGCTGGTCGGGCCGCTCGTAGATCAGCTGGTCGTCGGACTGCGGCGTGCCGGCGCGGTGGTAGTAGAGCTTCTGGTTGCGATTCGCCTCTTCGTAGGTGTCGCCCTCGGTCGGCTCCGGGTAGCGGCTATAGAAAAAGCCGGCGCCGTCGTGGGTCCACGACGCGCCGGAGAACTTGATCCACTCGAGATGGTCGTCCAGGTCCTTCCGGGTCTCCACCTCCCGGATGTAGAACTCGCGCCAATCGGAGCCGCTCGTCGCCACACCGTACACCATGTACTTACCGTCCTCGCTGACATCGAGCGGATAGGCCGAGACCGTCCCGTCCTCGGACAGCTTGTTCGGGTCGAGCACGACCTCCGGCTCCGCATCGAGCGAGGTGAGCGTGTAGTAGACCGACTGGTTCTGCAGCCCGTCGTTCTTCGAGTAGAAGTAGCGGCCACCGTCCTTCCACGGCGTGCGGTAGCGCTCGTAGTCCCACAGCTCGGTGAGCCGCTCGCGGATCCAGTCGCGCTCCGGGATCGCCTCCAGGTAGGCGAAGGTGACCTCGTTCTGCGCCTCGACCCACGCCGCCGTCTCCTCGGAGTTCGTGTCCTCCAGCCAGCGGTAGGGATCCGGGACCACGGTCCCGTGATAGATGTCGACGTGGTCGACCTTGCGGGTCTCGGGGTAATCGATCTGGCCCAGCACCGTCGGCGGTACGAGCGCCAGGCCCAATACCCCAACGAGCGCGGTCCCGATCAGCTTTCTGACTGACATCGGTTCGCTCCTTCGGCCACGCGGGGCCGTCTCGCCCTCCATCCCGTGGTTGGGTTCTCAGATCCTAGGGAACCCCTGTCGTCCGGTCAACGGTCGAGTACGAGTAGGATAACGAGCAGGATCACCAGTACGAGTAGGAGTGGGAGCGCCTCGGACTCGTACTCGGGCTGGCGTCAGCCAGCCTGGAAAAGATGGACGTCCCGCTGCGGGAACGGGATCGAGCAGCCCGCCGCTTCCAACTCCTCTTTCAGCTTGCGCATCATGTCGAAGCGCATCGACCAGTAGTCTTCCTTCGTGCACCACGGCCGCACCACGATGTTCACCGACGAGTCGCCCAGCTCCGAGACAGCGATCACCGGCTCCGGTTCGGCGAGGACGCGGGCGTCACCTTTGAGCACCCGCTGGATCGTCTCGATCGCCAGACCGATGTCGTCATCGTACCCGATTCCCACGCTCATGTCGTTGCGGCGCGTCGGATTGGCCGCGTAGTTCTTGATCGTCTGCCCGTACACGTTCGAGTTGGGCACCGTGATCTTCACGTTGTCCGGCGTGTTGAGCGTCGTGGCGAACATGCCGATCGATTCCACCGAGCCGGCGGTGCCGCCGGCGTCGATGTAGTCACCGACACCGAAGGGACGAAACATGAGCAGCATCACGCCCGACGCGAAGTTCGACAGCGTGCCCTGGACCGCCAGCCCCACCGCCAGCCCCGCGGCGCCGAACACGGCCAGGAATGACGCCGTCTGTACACCGACCACACCCAGTACCGCCACGACCACCACGGCCAGCAGCGTCCAGTAGATCAGCCCGGCGATGAACGGTACCAGCGTCGGCTCGAAGTTGGCCCGCCCCAGCGCCCGCCTGGCGGCGCGGCGTGCCCAGCCGGCGAACAGCCGGCCCAGCACCAGCAGTACGATCGCAGCGACCAATTTCAGCCCCCAGGCGCTCACCAAGTCGACCAGCAGCTGCGAGGCCTGCTGGAGCGCCCCCTGCAGATCCAAAGCCGATTCCTGCACGGTCCCCCTCCTGTTGTCTGTTCGGGTCTAGCCCTCGGTGGCTAGGATGTCGGGCAAGCTAAAGGCGGCACCTGCCGCCGGAAAGTCGACGGGTTATACGAACGATCGACGATCGTTCAACGCCGAGCTTGTCACAACTGGCCGGACGGCCCATTATGCAGCAACGCTTGCCACATGAATGCTCCGGCGCCCAGAGCATCCCCTGCCCATAGCCGCATAGGGTTATCAGCATGTCGCGTTCTTACCATGGGCAACCCGTGGGCGGTCCTGTCATATCCCCAGCGCTCATCCTGGGGCTCTCGCTCGCGCTCTCGCTCCCGTTCGCGCCCGCGCTGCAGGCTCAGAGCTCGGACCACGGACGCGACGGAGTCGAGTTCCACGGGCTCGGCGGTGTGTACCTGCCGGGGACGATAGACTTCCTGGCCGGCGAGGACTCGTTCCAGCTGGACGACACTCGGCTGCTGGTTGGGGCGCGCCTCGGTTATGTGTTCGATTTCGGGCTCTTTCTCGAGGCGACCTTCGCTTACACCCCGCTCCGGCTCGAGCGGGCGTCCGGGAGGACGAATCTCAACACGTTCATCGGGAGCGGCGTGCTCGGCTACAACCTGCAGATCATGCCAACCGCTCAGCTCTACATCCTGGCGGGAGGCGGCGTGACGCAGTGGGTGCCGAAGGGGTTGCCGACCGAAACGCAGCCCGAGGGCGTGTTCGGCGGTGGCCTGCGCATCTTCGTCACCCGCGGGCTGGCGATCCGCGCCGACGTCCGCGACCACCTGATCCCGAAGACGCTCAGCGATACACGGGCCACGCTGAACCCGGCCCTCACGATCGAGGACGAGCTGAGCCACAACATCGAGGTCTCGGCCGGGATCACGCTCTTCTTCCAGACGAACCGCGACTCGGACCGCGACCGAGTGTTCGACCGCTTCGACGCCTGTCCCGGCACGGCCGCCGGGGTTGGCGCCGACGCGTTCGGGTGCCCGCTCGACGGCGATCAGGACGGCGTGCCCGATCATCTGGACCGCTGTCCGGCCACGCCGGTGGGCACCGCGGTCACCGACGCGGGCTGCCCGGTGGACTCCGACGCCGACGGCGTGACCGACGATCTGGACCGCTGCCCCGCCACCGCGGTCGGCGCGATCGTCGACGCCACCGGCTGTCCCCGTGATGCCGACGGCGATGAGGTCTTCGACGGGATCGACCGCTGTCCCAACACACCGGACGGCGCGACCGTCGATGAGGCCGGCTGCCCATTCGACTCCGACAGCGACGGCGTGTACGACGGCATCGACCGCTGCCCCAACACCCCGGCGGAACGCGAGGTCGACGAGGCCGGCTGCAGCCGGGTCCAAGCCGGGCTCGAGCGGGGCCGCCTGGTGCTCTCCTCCATCTATTTCCAGACGGGCAGCGCCGAACTGCTGCCCCAATCGCGGCGTGTCCTCGACGAGGTGGGCCAGGCGCTGCTCGACCGGCCCGAGATCGAGATCGAGATCCAGGGGCACACCGACTCGGTCGGCTCCGCCGCCGCCAACCAGCGGCTGAGCGAGCAGCGGGCCCGCTCGGTCTTCACCTACCTGGTCAGCGTGTATCCGGGCCTCGACCGTGACCGGTTCGTGGTCCGCGGCTACGGGGAGACGCGGCCCATCGCCACGAACGAGACCGCTGACGGCCGCGCCCAAAATCGGCGCGTCGAGTTCGTGGTGACGAACCCGGGCGAGTAGACCGGTTCCGGCGCACCAAAGCGAAGGGGTGGCACGATGGCCACCCCTTCTGTCCTGTTACCGATTGCGGGAAAACCGTTACATGGAACGTCGCGGCAACAGGATTTCCAGCGACGCGCGCGGCTCCAGCGCCGGCAGCCGGACGCGCAGACCATCTTGTTCGAAGTGGGACTCGGGGATCAGGCGGCCGATCTCGGGCGCCGCGTACGTCCCTCGATCTTCCGGCAGGTAGACGTGCATCCACGCTGACGTCACCCGCGAGGTTCCCCCGTTGCGAAGCCTGAGGACCGTGCCGCCGTCCTGCCGTCCTTCCATCCGCAGCTCCAGTTCGCTTCGCGCCAGCCACCAGTCGGCGATCTCCGCCGCTGGGGCGACCCACACGTCACCCATCTCCCGGGCCGCGGCCACCGCCGACTCCACCGCGGCCAGCCGCCGACCCGAGTTCATCAGCTGCGTGTGTACGGTCAGCAAGTCCAGGCCGCCCAGCGACCGCATCTTCTGCAGGCCGTTCAGGAACGTCGCCGCGAGCGAGTCGGGTGATGTGCGGCCCCGGGCCACGATGACCGTGTAGTCATCGTCGACGACGCGGGGCAGAACGACCAGCGGTCCCGACTCCAGCTCGAACACGCCCGGCACGACTGAGCCTGCCCCGTTCGACGCCGCGATGTAGCGGCCTCCAGCCCGGCGCCACGCCGCCAGCGTCAGCGAGTCGTATGCTTCACGCGGCGGCCGTAACCCGAGTGGCGCCCCTTCCGACCAGGCCTCGATGTCGGCTCGCGTCTGCATGGCGCCGGCCAGCTGGCTCGCCCAACCGCGCCCGGCCATCTGCCGATGATCCACGCTGTGGCTGGCCAGCTCGCCGGCGCCGGCCAACGCGTCTGCCAGATCGGGGTGCTCGGACGCCAGGCCGGACACCACGAAGAAGGTGACCGGCGCATCGATCGCCGCCATCCGCTCCGCCAGCCGCCGGCTGTTCTTGAAGCTGTGCTCCACATCCTGGGTCACCGCCAGCGCCGAACGAGCCCCGCCTGGCCACGGCTCGATCTCGGCCACCACGTGGCCACCGGCCCACAGCGCCGCGTTTCGCGCCAGATGGTCGACCATCCGCTGGTCACGGGACTCGGCACCGACGTCGAGCCGGAAGCCGAGCCAGGCGATCCGGCCGCCAGCCTTCGTTCGCGTCGCCAGCGCCGACGTTGCCGCGCCACCCCCCGGCCCCCCCGGCGCCGGCCGCGGGTTGAGCGAGCGGTCCGACCAGAAGGCCGCGGTTCCCACCGAGCGGAGGCTGATCCACGGCTCCGCGCGCAGCTCGATCCTGAGCCCCGGCGGCAGACCCGCGGTCAGCGCGTGACCGTGCACCGCCGTCAGATAGGTCGGCGGCTCCGGCTCCAGCGTCGCCGCGGCTTCGGCCTCGGTCAGCCGACGCAGATACTCGTAACCGACCCACTCGCAGCCTCCGTCCCGGGCGCCCAGCGCCCAACTGGCCAGCAGGTGACCGCCCCGCTCGATGTGGCCGACGACCGCCGCCCGCTCGGCCGAATCCAGGCAGAGCGCCGCCGGCATGACCAGCGTGGCGCCCGGCGGCAGCGAGTCGACGGCGGCGGCATGGGCGATCGAGCGAACCCGGGCGCCGGCTTCGCGCACCAGGTCGGTCCAGCGGGCAACCAGCTCGTCGTGGTAGCCCGTGTCGGGAAAAAACGCCGCCGAGGGCGCCGACCGATAGAGATGCGCTGTCCACTCCCGGGTGGCTGGCGGCTCGGGGAGCGCGACCGGCGCCACCGGCCGCTCGAAGCTCGGCGGCGAATCCTCCGCGGCCTCGAGCAGGCGATCGACGTCCACGTACCGCCACAGGGTCGCGGCGGCTCCGATCAGCCCGGCGGCCAGGGTGCCGAGCAGCAGCAGCGCGCCGGCCCACGCCCACGGCTGACGTCCGCGCCCGGGCTCAGGCACCGGAGCGACCATTCGTGCGTTCGCCGCCGGTCAAGGCGGGCTCCTCGGAGTCCGCACCGGTAAACCCGGCTTCGGCGTCCGAGGGATCCGGCGCGCCGGCTGAACCCTCGAGCTCCGGGATGTACCGATAGAAGAACCGGGGCCTGTCGTCGTCCTCGACCGGCGGCGCCGGCCGTCTGCCGCGCCGCAGCCAGTAAGCCGCGTACGACGCCACGCCCAGGATCACGGTCACCAGTATCGTGACGATGATGATCGTCACCATGATCTGTATGACGCTCATGTTCCACCCACCCTTTCCAGCTTGCCCCAACTCATCCGCACGTTGAGCGCCTCTTCAACGGTCGCGCACAGCTTGACCACATCGATCAGCAAGATGAAGAAGAAGCGATAGATCAGGGCGAAGGGGACCAGCGACAGCTGCTCCTCCTCCATCCCCACCGCGGCCAGCGCCGCCACCAGGTCCAGCAGGGTCAGCAGGGCCCACCACGCCAGCAGCATCTCTCCCATGCCGAACGCGATCGCCACGTAGGCGAAGAAGAGATGGCCGTACACGTTCATCGCCGGCCAGGCCGTCGCCTCGAACCCCATCTGGACCAACGAGGTCCAGAGCGGCACGTCGGGCAGCGGGAGGAGCAGCGTCCGCTTGTGCTTGCCCAGCGCCTGCAGGATGCCGCGCGTCCAGCGATAGCGCTGCTGGATCAGATCGATCAGCCGCTCCGGCGCTTCGGTCCACGCCACCGCCCGCGGCTCGTAACTGATCTTCCAGCCCGCCGTCAGGATTTTCACTGTGAGATCAGCGTCCTCGGCGAACGTGTCGCGATCGTAGCCGCCGAGGGCGACCACCACGTCGCGCCGGAACAGCCCCACCGGGCCCGGCACGATGTTCACCGCGCCCATGAACCCCTGGGCCCGACGCGCCATGTTGAGCCCCTCGATGTACTCGAGCGCCTGCAGTCGGGTCCACAGCGAGCCACGGTTCGCGACCTTGACGTTCCCGGCCACCGCGCCCACCGACGGATCGTCGATGAAATGCGCCACCGCCGCTTCCAGGGTATCACGCTCCAGCCGGGAATCGGCATCCATGCACAGCACGATCGGGTACTGAGCCATCGCCAGGCCGGCGTTCAGCGCGCTGGCCTTGCCGCCGTTCTTCTTTGTCGTCACCCGGACCCGGCAGCCCCCGTACTCGCCGGAATAGCGCGTCGCCTCCGCCAGCGTATCGTCGGCCGATCCGTCGTCCACGACGATCACCTCGTAACGCGGATAGTCCAGCCGCAGGAGGCTCTCGATCGCAGTGCCGATCACCTTCTCTTCGTTGTAGGCCGGGACGATGAGCGAGACCGGCGGATACTCGCGCGCCGCCCGGAGCGCCGCGTCGGCACCACCCGCTTCGAGATGGTGCAGGTAACCGAACCAGAGAAGCGTGAAGTAGCGCCCGATCAGGATGATCAGGAAGAGCAGCAGCGTGACGATCGAGAGGCGCACGATGAACGCCTGCACCTCCAGCGGCGCCCGGCTCGACCAGACGAGCAGGGCCGCGGCCGCCCCGACGACGAGCGCCGCCGCAACCGCCAGCGTGATCGCGCGCCTCTTCATGCCGTTTCCCTCGCCAGTGCCATCGCTCTATCTCGCCAACGTACGCGTCGCCGACAGCTCGAACCGGAACGCCCGATATCCATCGGCCCGGCTCTGGCTCAGAACCGTCCGGCCACCGATCGTCCACGGCCCCACCGAGTAGCTGAGATCGCCCGTCAACGCGACCTGGGCCGCCGTCTCGACGGCGCGGCCGCGCTCTTTCACCCAGGCGTGACCCGCCAGACCTTCGGCCGCCACCGTGAGGCCCGGCATCGGCTGGCCCTGCCAGCCCACCGCCGCCGCGTGCGACCAGTACCACTCCGGATCCCAGTAGACTCGACGCCAACCGATCGGCGCCGGATTGCTGAAGCCCAACCCTCGGGTCTCGTAGCCCAGCGACCAGCCGGAATCGGTCCGATGGCGGACGGCCAGCGACGCATCGCCCCGCAGGTTCGTGTCGTCCAGGCCCGACAGGACCGCCACCCGGCCCGTCGCCGATATCTCCCATCCGGCGGCCAGCGGACGGAAGAACTCCAGACCGGCCACGTCGGCCCGCAGTCGGCCCGCGAACGCCTCGAACGTTCGGGTCTCCCGGTGGGCCGGTCCGTGCTCGTAATGCAGCCGGAAGGCCGAGCCGCCCCAATCGGGTGTCGATAGAGCGACGGCGAGGACCGGCTCGATCGCTTCCGCCGACGGGACCCATAGCCCGATGGACGCGGCCGTGTGCCAACGGCCCAGTTCCCACCAGCGTTCCGTCACCGCCCGGAGGTCGAGCGCTATCTCGTCGACGGCGACACCGGCCAGGTCGTGACCGGCGACCCGCTCGACGCCCAGCTCCAGCCCGAGCCGGCTCGCCGGCGTGCCGAACCACCAGTCCCCCTGCCAGCGCATGGTCCGGAACCCGTCGTTGTCGGCGAAGTGCTCGACGTCACCGCCGGGGCCGATGCGCCCGCGGCGGCCCAGCTCCGCCGCCAGCCGGGCGTCCAGCGCCGCCAGCCCCTCCGCCGCCGCCGCGGCGTCGGGGTCGAGCTCGAGGGCCCGGCGATATGCCGCCCGCGCGCCGCCGCTGTCGCCGCGCCACCGGCGCACATCGCCCAGCAGCGTCAACGCCTCCACGTGGTGCGGCTGCGCCCCCAGGATGGTCGAGGCCACCGACTCCGCTTCCTGCAACCGGCCCGACCATGCCAACAGTCGTGCGAGACGCAGCCGCACTGGCCGCGCGTCCGGATGCCGCGCCAGGTAGGCACGCAGGTACGCCATCGCGCTGTCCGGCATGCCCGCCCGATACTCGAAAACGTCGGCCAGCTCCAGCAGCAGCGTATCCGCGCTCGGGCGTTCCATCATCTCGATGCGATAGAGCGTCAGCGCCGAGTCGACTGCGCCCGTCATCGCCAGCGCGCGGGCCCGCTCCAGCGGGCCGACGGCATGGACCTCGGGGGGAGGCAACGCGGTGGCGATGGCCAGGCGCAGCGAGTCGACGCCGGCGCTCGTGTAATTGTCGGGCAGACCGTCGAGTATCCGATCCGCCCGCTCCGGGTAGCCCGCCCAATAGAGGACCCGGGCCCAGCGGACCCGATCTTCCGGCAGGTTCGGGCCCCCCTCGACCAGCTCGGCATACAGCCGGTCGGCCAGCCGGTAGCGTTCGGCCCACGTCGCCGCCTCGGCGTATTCCCGAATCAGCTCGGGATCGTCGGGCCACCCCTCGACCAGCGCGGCGTACAGCGACAGCGCCCGGCCCCAGCGGCGCGCCGCGATGTACAGGCGTGCCAGCTCGCGCCGCGCCGCCGGGTCCGATGCGTCCACGGAGGCTTCGTAGACGTCCATCGCCGCCCTCGGGCGGCCGGCGCGCCACAGCGCCCGGCCGTATTCCAGCCGCGCGTCACCGTCGTCCGGATGGCCGGCCACATAGCTCGAGAGGAGATCCAGCGCCGCCGCCTCGCAGCCGCTCTCCACCAGTGGCACGTACTCCGCCCATAGACGCTCGGCGGGGCCACGGGTAATCGGACGCGTTGCGGGAGAGGTCCGCGGCGGAGGCGGCGGTGCCGGTACCGGTGGTGTGATCGCCGGGTAGCCGATCCCGCTCTCGGCGAAATCGAGCTCGAGCAGGAACCGCTGCGGCAGAAACCCGATGATGAAGAAGAAGAGGAGGCCCAACGACGCCGTGGCGAGCGCCGAAAAGCGCGCCCAGTAAGGCCAGTTGGTCCTCTTCACTGCCGACATAGATCTATCCGGCGTTCTCCACGATTCTCAGCAGGTCGTCCCGGTCGGACGGCGCCGTGTAGACCACGGCGCCGATCTTGTCCCAGCGATCGACGCGGATCCGCTTCAGGAACCGCTCGGCGTGCGACGCCATAGCGCCGTCGAGGAAGATCTCCACCCGACCGGCGGCCACCGTCAGCTGGTCGCCCGTCGCCTGGCGCATCCGGTCCGCCACGTGGCTGGCCAGTTCTTCTACCGAGCTCCCATTGCCAGGCCGCAGCAGAACAAGGGAGAAGACGGGAGCGCCCGGCGCATCCAGCCCCTCCCGCACCAGGTCCATCACCTTCTTGTCCGCGGGCCGCCGCCCCGGTTCGGGTGTCACGCTACCATCGGGCCCGTTCACCAGGCGGCCCCGGCGCAGCAGCGCATCGATCCGCGAGCCCAGCTCCTCCGGGTGGACACCGCCGGACAGCACGTCGTCCGCGCCGCCCCGCAGCGCCCGCGCCCGGTCGCTGGCTCGCAGGTCGTACGGGCAGACGACCAGTATCGGTGGCCGGGCCGCCGCCCGTCGCACCTGCGACATGACGTGCAGGCCGCGATCCACCGAGCGCCGATCGACGTGCACGACCACCAGCCCGAAGTCCTGGCGGGCCAGCTCCGGGAACGCGTCCACCGGATCGGCGGTGTGGAAGACCTCGTAAGCCGCCTCGAACCAGCCTCGCAGCTCGTCCGACAGCTCCCCCGTCACATCGAGCAGCAGGGCCCGGCGGCGCACTTCCGGCTTCACGTCGCTCGACCGTTCACGACGCGTCGACTCCGCCGGCACGATGCCCACACCGTCCTGGATCTCGAAGCTGATCGGGCCGGTCACCTCCTGGGGGCCCAGCGTCTTTCGCACCAGGAACTGCCGGCGCCCCGCGCTGCTCATCGTCACGTGCAGCACCAGCGCGGCGCGCTGCGAGATGAAGTCGAACGCGCTGTCCAGCGCCGTCGGTGATTCCGCCGCGAACGTAAGCAACGTCATGGTCCGCAGTCCCGCCAGCAGCTCCACCAGAAGCTCGGCGCCGCTGCCCGTGCCCCGGCTCTCGACCAGCGGACCGCACGTGTCGATCGCCAGTCGGTCCGGCTCGCCTTCGGCGCTGATGAAGGAGTCGAGCTCCTCGAACACCTCCCGGGGCTCGATCGTGCGGCGATAGCGCTCGCGGAAGCCGTGCTGATACCCGGCCACCACCCAGCGCCCGGACCGCAGGTGCGTCTCGATGTCGATCCCGATCGAGCCCGCCAGCGCGATCACGTCCTCGGGCCGCGCCTGCGTCAGCATCGCGACCCGGCCACCCTGGCGAATCCCCTCGCGCAAGAACTGCAGCGCCGCCACCGTCTTACCCGTCCCCGCACCACCCACCAGCAAGTGCGTACCGCTCCTGACGGGACCGGCCAGACGCTCGTCCAGGACCCGGATTCCGAAAGAGTCGGTGCCTTGTATCACGATGATGATCCCCGACGGCGCCGCGGATGCGCCATGCGGCAGGACATGGAGAGATGTCAGCGGACGGGGGATCCGCGATTCACAAAGAAAAACCCACAACCGGGCAACGCCCGTTTCGTGGGAGGTCAACGACATAATACGCTACCCGGACCCCGCTACGCAAGCTTTGCCGACCCGCAAGTCGTTGCCACGCACCGCACCACACGCCCGCGGGCAACTAGTTGCATGGCCCGGAAAAAAGTATCGGGCACCCGCCCCGGCCGGATTTCGCTATCCAGCCCACAATCGAACCGCGAGCGCTCACCCGACGTCCACCCCGCAGCTAATTGGCAGATTGGAAATTGGATGTGACCATTGAGCAATCGGCTTGGCAAATTGACGATTTGCCCATTGACCATTCCTACCCCACATCCCTAACTGGCAAAATCCCCCTTTCTCCCCACATATTCTCACCACGACCACCAAAGGAGGGACTCCCCATGTCGAGCGATTGGTCCTACGCCCACGACCTGGTGAACATGTACCTCGGCATCGCCCAGCTGGCCGACAACGACCTGGCCGAGGAGGAGGAGCGCACCTTCACCGAGAAGTTCCGGGAATGGATGCCTCACATGCGCGAGGAGGAGTTCGAGGGTATCTGGAAGGACGTGCGGGCGCTCTACGATTCCCTGGGCTCCAAGGACAACCGCTACGCCGTCTATCTCCAGTCGATCCTCAACGTCGCCCAGCTGCTGGGCGATAGTCCCGACCAGCTCAAGTACGTGATCCGCGACCTGGTCTCCATCGCCGGCGCCGACGGCGTCCTCCACGACAACGAGGCCACGATGATCAAGGCCACCGCGGTCGCCTACGGCTTCGACGTCAGCCTGGAACAGGACGAGGAGACGGGCGTGGTCAAGGCGCTGGTCGCGGAGAGGGAATGAGGGGCCCTCGAACCCGACGCCCGGATTCTGACATCTCCGAATTTCCCGATTCCCGAAAAAGCTTGCCCCCTTGCATAGGTGCTAGATACCTTCGAACCGCCCAATAACTAAGGCTCACACCCTCTTCTAGGAGGCACCTTATGCCTGGCGCGACCAAACCCGCCCTGGCCCCGGCGCTGGCCGCTCTGTTCATCGTAGCGGCCATCGCGGGCGCGAGCACCGCCACCGGGCTCATCGCCGACCCGTCGTCCGCACCCGACCACCTCAAGGGAACGATCCGCTACATCGACACGAACTCGGGTGGCCTGGAGGTGATCACCGGGTTCCACCTGGCGCTGAAGATCGTCTACGTCCACGTGGAGGAGAGCACGGCGATCACGATGGAGGGCGAATCGTATCCGTTCTCCGACCTCGAGGCCGGGGACATCGTGGCCGTCGAGTACCACGAGGCGGACGACCGGAAGATCGCCGACAGCATCGAGGTGATCGAATCGATGGCGGAAGGAGGTGCACGATGAGTCGCACGAGCACTTTCGCCACCTCGCTGTTCCTGCTCGCCGCGGCGTTCGTCGTCGCTGGCTGCCCAAAGCCCCCCGAGCCCGGCGATCCCATCGACGGGTTGACCGACGAACAGCGGCAGATGTTCGAGGACGGCCGGCCCATCTTCGAGCGCACCTTCAACCCCGAGACCGGGCTCGGCCCCCTGTTCAACGCGGCTTCCTGCGCCAGCTGCCACGCCGAAGAGGCGTCGGGCGGCGCCGGCGCGATCAGCGAGATCCACGCCTCCGAGGAGCTTCCCAACGGGTTCTGCGACCCGCTGGCCGACAAGGGCGGCCCGGTCTACCAGCAGCAGGTCACCCAGGCGCTCCGCGACGCGCTGGGCATCGACAGCGAACCGATCCCGGACGGCGCCAGCCAGGGCACTCGCACGACGCCCGATGTCTTCGGCTTCGGACTGCTCGACGCCGTTCCGAACGAGACGCTCCTCGAGATGGCGGACCCCGACGACGAGGACGGTGACGGGATCTCCGGCCGCGTCGGCCGCTTCTTCGACGGCCGCATCGCCCGCTTCGGCCGCAAGGCGCTGATCCCCACCCTCGCCGAGTTCAACGAGGGCGCCTTCCAGATCGAGCAGGGGGTGACCACGCCCAACGTGCCTGACGAGGGAACCGTCGGTGGCGACCCGATCCCCGACGGTGTCGATCCCCTGCCCGAGCCCGAGGTCACCGCGGAGGAGGTCGCCGCCGTCGACGCGTTCGTCCGTTTCCTCGCCCCGCCCGCGCGGGAACGCGTCAGCGGACCCGCCGAACGCGGCGAGCGGCTGTTCGGGCAGATCGGGTGCGCCGCCTGCCACGTGCCCACCCTGCGCACCGGGGACAACCCGGTGGACGCGCTGGCGGACAAGGAGGTCCGCGCCTACACCGACCTGCTGCTCCACGACATGGGGCCCGAGCTCGCCGACATCTGTCTGGGCGCCGCCACCGCGTCCGAGTTCCGCACCGAGCCGCTCATGGGGCTCCGCTTCATGAACCGCTTCCTGCACGACGGCCGCGCGTCCAGCATCGAGGAGGCCATCAACCTGCACGGCGGCGAGGCCGAACGGTCGCGTAACGCGTTCCAGGGTCTCTCGCCTACAGACCGTCGCGCGCTGATGGAATTTCTGAACTCGCTCTGAGCACGGGTCCGACAAGAGGGGCCGGCTTCGGCCGGCCCCTCGCGCATCCGTTGGCTGTGGGCTGGGCTGTCTAGAGATCCAGAGCCTGCGGCAGCTTGGCGATCGAATCGATCACGGTGTCCGGTTCGACGTCCGAGTTCGCCAGCTCCACCTCGTCGAACTTGCCCGTGCGGACCAGCACGCCAAGACAGCCGGCGGCCTGGGCGCCAGGGATGTCGGTGCGCAACGAGTCGCCCACCATCGCCAGATCGCCGGGCTCGAGCTCCAGCGAGCGCGCCGCCGCCTGAAACAGGACCGGGCTGGGCTTCCCGACCAGGGTGGCTTCGCTGTCCGTCGCGTACTCCAGCGCCGCCACGAACGCGCCCGCGTCCAGCACCAGCTCGCCCTCGGTCTTCCAGTACGGGTTGCGATGCAGCGCCAGGAACTCGGCGCCGGCCCGCAGCCAGCGGAACGCTCGATTCAGCACCTCGAACGTCCAACCTGCCCCCAGGTCGCCGACGATCAGCGCCTCGGGATCGTCTTCCACCACGTCAAAGTCGGCGAATTCCGAGAGGGCGGCGTCCGGCAGCAGCACGGCGATCCGCGTGACGCCCCATTCCCGCAGCCGGATGACACCGGCCAGCGTGGCGGTGAACACGTCGTCGGCCTCGGCGGCGAGCCCGCGCTCGCTCAGCATCTCGGCCAGCGCTTTTCGGCTCAGCCGGGTCGTGTTGGTGACGAAGCGGACGGGGAGGCCGGCCTCACGAAGGCGTGCCACCGTTTCGGCGGCGCCGTCGTAGGGTGCGATCTCGTCGTCCCATACCGTGCCGTCGAGATCGAGGAGCGCGCCCTTCACACGTCGCTTGTCGGATCCCATCGCTCTACCCGCGCCGCGGTCGGATCGTCAGTATGCCGTCCTCCATCTCGATGTCGGCCAGCGAGAACCGGAACGTGGCGCCGGGCGCATCGAGCGCCACGGCTTCCGCCCCCGACAGGCTCAGCCCGTCGGTCAGCGCCACCGGCTCGCCATCCACGGTCAGCTCCACCTCGGCTGGCGCGCCGATCACCGCCTCCAGCGTGAGGGCGTTCTGGTCGTGGACCACCGGCGTCGTGAACTGGCCCTGCAGCGCCGACCCGACACACGGCTGGAACCAGCGCGTGTGCAAGAGGACGCCGGCGTCGACCTGCAGCAGGTTCTGTGGGTCGATCCCGCACAGCCCCACGAAGCCCAGCGCCTTCGCCTCGATCAGCAAGCGGACGCCCGGCCGCGACAGCACGCTGTCGACCCGGGTCGCCAACCGGCTCCGGAGCGCTTCGATCGACTCTTCCGCCGCCGCGCCCACCGCCTCCGCATCGAAACGACGCCGCGCCTCCCGACGGAGGGCGGTCTCGTACGCCCGGTAGCCGCTGGCCCGGGCCAGGCTCTCCTGCAGGGTCAGGTCGTCCTCGAGGAGCTCCGATTTCCACTCCGGGGCCGCCAGCCGGTCGAGGAGCAGCGCCTGGCCCGGCCCGCTGTGGTAGAACCGGAGCCGGAACGAACGGGCGCCGCTCTCGATCAGCCGCTCGAGGTCCCCCAGCATCGCGTCGGCTTCGGTCATCAGCTCGGCACGAAGCGGCGGTCCGGCACCCTCGGCCAGCAGGCGAATCGCCCGGATCCCAGCGTACTGGGCCAGCCCCTCGTTCAGCTCGACCAGCATCTCGAACTCGGCCAGTTCGGGGTCCAGCTTCCGCTGCCGCGCCTCCCGCACCGCCACGAACCGCTGCGCCAGCGCCCTGGCCATAGAATCCGACTCCGCGGCCAAAGCCGCCGCCAGGATACGGCCTTCCAAGGCGAACCGGGCCTCGTTCTCCGTATCGAAGATCGGGTATTGCGTCACCAGGAACGAGTTCTCGCCGCGCCCGAACCGGCGGCCCTCGCGCCGTACCTCGGCCTGGTGGACGTGGAACGCCTCGTGGACGGTCAGCCCCACCAGCGGCCCCAACTCGACCCCGTGCACCACGACCTGCGCCGTGCCCCGGCCCTCCAGCGTCGTCCCCGTGCTCGCCGCGCCACGCGCCGCCTCCGGCTGCCAGCCCAGCCCCGGGTGGCCGCGCACCCGGCGGAACCCGTCCGGCAGCTCGCCGTCCCAACCGCCCAGAAGTGTTCCCTGGTCGGGCAGGACGTAGAGAACCGGCACGGACGAGGGCGCGAACCCGGGCCAGACCGCACCGGGATGTTGACGGTCGAGACGGTCCACCTGGGCGCGGACCGCGTTCAGGGTCGATACGGCTTCCGCCGATGGCTCCTGGGATGCAGCCGTCGAGACGTGCGATACGAGGCAAGCGACGATGACGATGCAAAGCGGGTATTTTCTCATTCCTCTTTCCTTCGAGCGAAGTCTCGCGCCCCTGAGGTCGTCTAACATATGGGGAGGGCGGAAGCTCCGCGAACCGCGCCGGACCCCCGCGGCCGCTGACACCCCAGCCCCCTTTTCGTATCGAGGCATGATAAGGCCCCCTAAGGCAGGTGAAGCTTCTATACATAAGCCCGACAGCGGTGCCCGATTCGACGCCCTCGTGCTGGCCACGATCGCCTACCGCGATCGGTTGTGACGACGATGGCTTCAACACCAACCCGTTCAACGTCGGCGCCGTTCTCTTTATGTTCGATGCGGCCGGGAAAGACAAAGGTCAGGTCCTGGACGCTTTCGGTCTGCACAGGATGAGAGGCGGTGTGGCGGTGGTGGCGGGAGGGGGGAGGGGCGGAGGAGCCTGCGGCTCGAAATCCGTCGGTTAAGGCGGCTAGTCTTCGCGCTCCTCCAGCGCGACACGCACCACCAGGTCGTACAGCTCCGCCGGATCGACCGGCATGGTGAGGAACGGTCGGCCCGCGTCGGTCAGGAACTTCCGCGTCGTCGGATCGCTCAGGTCGTTCACCAGGAAGACCACCCGGCAGGCCTGATCGATGTCGATCGCCACGATGGCGCGGAAGAGATCGATCGGCGCCATCCCCGGCGCCGGCAGTTCGATCACTACCGCGTCGAACCGATCCCTCTCCAGGCGCCGCAGCGCCCCCCGGGTGTCTCGGACGAGGTCGACCGACATGCCGGTCAGCGCGCCGATTTCCTCCAGCAGGCCGGCGTTGTGGCCCATCGGCTCCAGCACCAGCACCCGGAGCGGGATGCCCGCGGCTTCGAGGCCGAAGTCCAGACCGGTGGGCAGGTCGGGCTCCACTCTCACCCCTCCTGAGAGCCCGCGGCGGCGCAGGCGCGGCTGGGTCGGCGCGGATGCACAAACGCCCGTCCGGCCGTGCAAGGCCGTGCGGGTGGCGCATTTACGTGGGACCCGAAAAGCATGAAACCTCTCCGCAGGACGAAAATGCCCGCCGCGGCGGCGAGCCGGTCCTAGAGAGAGGTCCCGCCAATTATAACCGCAGGAGGCCAGGCCAGACAAGCTCGTATCTTCGGGTTTCCTTCGAGGGATCTCGCTTGCGTCCGGGATCGCTCTTCCGCAACTTGCCCTTTCCCAATCAGCACGACGGCGCTCCCCCGCCCTCGTTACGCTCTCGATCGGCCGACCATACGAATCGACCGGGCGCATGATGACGTTCTGATGATGCGTCGGTTGTCCATTCGTATCGAAGGCTGTTACAGCTCGTCCTTTGTCCTCGCTGGAGAGGTCCCGCTATGTACGAGCTACGCTGCTTGGGGGAGGCCACACTTCGCACCTCGGGCGGAGAGCTGGTCCACTTCCGATCCCGAAAGCACCTCGCGCTGCTCATCTATCTGGCGCTGAACGCCGATCGCGCTCACCGACGCGAGCGGCTGGCCTCGATGCTGTGGAGCGACAGCGACGAGCCCCGTGCCCGCCATTCGCTGTCACAAGCGCTCTACGCCGTTCGACGCCTGCTCGAGGGCTCGGTGCGAATCGAGGGTGACGACCTGGAGATCGACACGAACGGGCTGTACGTCGACGTCCTGGAGCTGGAGCGACATCTCGACCGGGGTCAGCCGGCGGACGCCGCCGACCTTTTCCGAGGCGACTTCCTCGAGGGATTTTGGGTCCGCGGCGCACGTGGCTACGAACAGTGGGTCTTCCACGAGCGCGCCCGGCTATCGGCTCTCGCCCGCGACGCCCTGCGCCAGGCGATCAAGACCGCGCACGACCGCTGCGATTGGACCGACGTCAGATCCCGGGCCGAGCGCCTGGTCGGCCTGGAGCCGTTCGACGAGCAGGCCTACGCCGAGTTGATGCGGGCGCTCTGGATGCTGGGCGATCGGGCCGCCGCCCTGGATCGCTACGAGGGACTCAAGCGAATCCTGGCCGACGAGCTGCAGGCCAGCCCGTCGAAGGAGACCGAAGCTCTGGCGCAACGCATCCGCCAGCGGCCCGTACGCGGTGGCTGGAACAGCCGCAGCCTGCTGCGCGAGCCCGATTCCGCACTGTTCGTCGATCCGCCGTTCGTCGGACGCAAGCACGAGCTGTCCGTCCTGGCCCAACAATGGCGTATCGTCGCCACCGGCGAGTCGCGGACCGTCGCGCTGGTGGGCAGCGCCGGGATCGGCAAGACGCGCCTTGCCACCGAGTTCATAAAGAGCCTCGAGCTAGAGGACGTCACCGTTCTCCGCGGCCGCTGCTACGAAGCCGAGCAATCCTTGCCCTACGGCCCCATCGCCGAAGCACTCCGCCAGAGCCTCGACAAACTCGACCTCTCCGATGTGAACCCTCTATGGCTCGCGGAGCTGGCGCGGATTGTTCCGGAGGTGCATGAAATTCTTGAGAACCTGCCAAGCCCTCCGGAACAGGACGCTGAGAAGG
>JAACAK010000133.1:0-18082 GCA_011774835.1 Candidatus Kutchimonas denitrificans
GGCCTACGCAGGCGGCACGCTGCAGTACTACCTCTGGTACTCGCCAGATCCCCATGACATTTTTGACCCTCCCACGTGGTGGGGGTCCATCGCGTACTTCGTCGTCCTGATCAGCGAGAACGGGAACCTGGTCTACGGGCCGGCGAACTCCGACCACGTCCCCGATCCTCGTTTTCGTCCAGGGAACTACCATGGCTCCGACCCGACACTCTTCGTCATCAATCTCAAAGCCGGCGAGCAGGATGGTGCGGACGGCAGCGTCCCGGGCATCTGGTACCGCTGGGACGGCGAGCCGGCGGAGGAGGCCGACATCTGGATGTCGATGGCGAACATCCGGGCCATCAAGATTTACGGAAACTTCCTCGACATCCAGGACAACATTGCCCTGGACAAAGTCTGGTTGAGCGCGCCGCCCGACAATCCGTAGGGTACCGCCAGCCGGTCTTGAAGTTGCGCGGGCGGTCTGAGCGAGACGGCTGTACTCGTAACCAGACCGCCCGCTGGCGGCCGCGACCGAACCCACCGCTGCGGTCGCGGTTACGAAGGACAGAGGGAGTCGATGGGGAAACTCTGCAAGGGGAGTGGCCGGCCGCTAAGGAGAAGTGCTTGCACCGACGGGAAGTGCGCGTGAATATTCCAGCAACTCGAATGCATATCGTTGTCCAGGACTGACCCGGAACCTCGCGATTAGCCCACCTGACGCCCCTGTCCCAAGGGCTTCAAGAACATCTCGTGCTGCCCCTGCTTGCCGGGAGGTGAGGTATGAGTCCGCTCGCCGGTTTCGTCCGGATGCTGATCGTGATCCTCGTGTCGGCGTTTCTGGTGCTGCTGGTGTCCGGAGAGCTTGGACTCTCCCGGGATGTGCCCGGTGCGCTCGTCCGCGCGTCGCTGCTCACTGTCGTCGCCGCGCCGTTCGTCTACCTCTGGGCGGTCAGGGGATCGGCGGAGCCGATGGCCGAGGCGTCGGCGGGCCGTTTGAGCCGGCTGCAGTTTCGGGCGCTGCTCGACGCCGTGGCGGAGGGTGCCGTGTTCGTCGATGAGGACGGCCGCATTACCCACGTCAACCGGCGCGCCGAGGAGATGTTCGGCTTCGAGCGAACCGAACTGGTCAACCAGCCCGTCGAAGTGCTGGTCCCGGAGCGCTTCCGTGAAGAGCACATCAAGCATCGGGAGGGGTACATGTCGTCGCCCGAGCTGGTCCCGCTGGGGATCGGCCGCGAGCTCGTTGGCCGGCGCCGGGACGGCACCGAGTTCCCGATGGAGCTGAGCCTCAGTCCTATCGAGACGGAGGATGGGCCGAGCGTCCTGGCTCTGATCACCGATATCAGCGAGCGCCGCCGGCTCGAAGGAGCATCGTAGCTCGAGCCATCAGGCCCCCCACAGGACCCGCCGGGCACGGGGTCGGGCTCGGAATGCCGCCCCGGGATTGAAAACGGGCCCGGATCTGTCAACTTTTCCCTATCGAGAAGCAGGCCGGCCAGAGCGGAAAGCGTCGCCGCCGGCGGACCTAAGTTCGCCGCGGCGTTGACTTTGCAGCGGTGTAGATGAAGAGAGACTACTACGACGTCCTGGGGATCCAGCGGAACGCTGACGATAACGCCGTCAAGAAGGCGTACCGTCAGGCGGCCCTCAAGTACCACCCCGACCGCAACCCGGACGACCCCGACGCCGAGGAGAAGTTCAAGGAGGCCACCGAGGCCTACGAGGTGCTGAAGGACCCCGAGCTACGCAGCCTCTACGACCGCTACGGCCACGAGGGCGTGAAGGCGGGTGTGCGCGGCGGAGGAGGCGGCTTCGGCGGCTTCAGCAGCTTCGACGAGGCGCTGAACATCTTCATGCGCGAGTTCGGCGGCTTCGGCTTCGAGGACCTGTTCCGCGGCGGTCGCGGCCGCCGGACCGCACGTCCCCGGGGCGCCGACATCAAGGTCCGGGTCAAGATCAGCCTCGAGGACGTGATGAACGGGGTGAAGAAGACGATCCGGCTCCCCGTCCTCGACACCTGTCCGGACTGCAACGGAAACGGCGTCCGCGAAGGTGGCAACGCCTCACGCTGCCCCGCCTGCGGGGGCAGTGGCGAGATCCAGCAGGTCCAGCGGTCGCTGTTCGGCCAGTTCGTCCGTGTCGGGCCCTGCGCCAACTGCGGCGGCGAGGGTCAGGTGATCGACGATCCGTGCCGAACCTGCCAGGGCGAGGGCCGCAAGAAGCGGGAGATGTCGTTCGAGCTGGACATTCCGCCGGGGGTGGCCACCGACGATTACCTGACCCTCCGCGGCCAGGGCAACGTCGGCCGCCGCGGCGGCCCGCGCGGCGACCTTCTGGCCGTCATCGAGGTCGAGCCCGACCCGCGCTTCACCCGGCGCGGTGCCGACCTGGTCCACGATCTCCCCGTGACCTTCAGCCAGGCCGCGTTGGGCACCACCGTCGAAGTCCCGACGCTGACCCAACCGGCCCGGGTCAAGGTCCCGCCCGGGGTCCAGACCGGCCATGTGATCCAGCTGCGCGGCAAGGGCCTGCCCCATCTGCGCCGGGGCGGCCGCGGTGACCTCTTCGTCCGTGTCGTCGTGGTGACGCCCAGCGAGCTTTCCGACGAGGAGCGCGAGCTGTTCGAGCAGCTGTCAACGATCGAGAGCCCCGCCGAGGTCAGCCAGGACGGCGGCGGCTTCTGGCAGAAGGTGAAGGATGCTTTGTTCGACTGATACACCTGGAGCGCGACATGGCCGACGACTGTTTGTTCTGTAAGATCGCCGCGGGCGACGTCTCGGCGGACACCGTCAGGGAGAGCGAAGAGTGGATCGCCTTCCGGGACATCAATCCGCAGGCGCCCACCCACATACTCGTGATTCCGCGCCAGCACATCGCCACGCTGAACGAAGCGGGACCCGGGGAGGCCGAAATGCTCGGCCGGCTGCTCCTGGCGGCGAAGGAGATCGCGGCCGAGGAAGGGATCGCCGAGGAGGGGTACCGCACGGTGCTCAACTGCAACCCGGGCGCCGGCCAATCGGTCTTCCACATCCATCTCCACGTGCTCGGCGGCCGCGCCATGGGCTGGCCGCCAGGCTGACGTTGACGGCCGCGACGGCGGTCGGTTAAGATCGAGTCGCCGTTTCGGCGTCGGTGGGCGGGCGGTCCGCCACCGGCGACGGGCGAAGCGGCACCAACGGGGCTCGCGGATGGCTGAGACGACGAAGCTGAAGGACAGGATTCGGAGCGACATGAACGCGGCGCGGCGCGGCGGCGCGAAGGACCGTGCGCGGCTGCTTTCCACGATCCTGTCCGACATCCGCAACCGCGAGATCGACGTCGGCCACGAGCTCGAGGACGAGGAGGTCGTCGACGTGCTGGCCCAGGCGGTCAAGCTGCGAATCGAGGCGGCCGAGTCGATGGCGGCTCGTCCGGAACGGGCTGAAGCCGAGCGGACGGAGGCGGAGATTCTCAGAGAGTACCTGCCGCCCCAGCTCGAAGAGGAGGAGATACGCGAGATCGTCGTGGCAGCCATCGACGGCGGCGCCACGAACATCGGAGCCGTGATGGGGGCGGTGATGCCTCAGGTGAAAGGCCGGGCGGAGGGCAAAGAGGTGAACCGAATCGTTCGGGAGGAACTGGAGGGTAGGAGTTCGGGTGACTGATCGAATAATCCTCGGATCCGATCGCCGCCGGAACGTGCTCACGACACGAAACGGAGGGGGTGTTGGCCAGCGAGCCGACACCCCCGTTTCAGTATGCGGTGTGCCGTGTCCGGTGTGTGGTTGGAACGGCGTTGGACCTTAAGCGCTGCTTACTCGAGCACTGCACACCGAGACACTGCAAACTGACGCACTGAACTTGGATCCTAGTCGCCACGCACTCGCCGCGCTCGAGTTCCATCGGGTGCTCGACATCGTCGCCGGTTACACGACCAGCGAGCCCGGAGCCGAGTCGGTGCGCGGTCTGGAGCCGCTGCCGGACCGGGACGCCGTCTACGCCGCCCTCGATCGCGTCGACGAGATGGTGAGCTGGCTGATCCGGGACGAGGGGTGGGCGCCGCCCCACATCCCGGAACTGGGTTCCGCGCTCGAGCGTCTCCACATCGAGGGTACGGTGTGGACCGAGCCGCAGCTGGCGAAAACGCTCCGGCTGATCGAGTCGGCGCGGCAGGTCAGGCGGTCGGTTCTGCCCCACGCCGCGGACTTCCCGGGCCTCGGCGCCGTTGCCGACGGACTGATCAAGGACGAGGAGCTGCAGACACGGCTGGCCGGCGCGATCGATCTCGAGACGGAGAAGCTCAAAGACAGCGCCTCGGCCGAGCTCAAGCGGCTGCGCCGCGGCATCCGAAACGCCCGCAGCGATCTGGTCCGGCAGCTCGAATCGATCATCGCCGGGCTTCCCGATCGGTTCGTCGTCGCCGACGCGTCGGTCACCATCCGGGGCGACCGGTATTGCATCCCGGTCCGCCGCGAGGGCCGCTCCGAGGTCGGCGGCATCGTCCACGACGAGTCGGCCAGCGGCGCCACCCTGTTCATCGAGCCCGCCGCCGCCATCGAGCCGATGAACGATCTGCGCGAGCTCCAGATATCGGAGGGCCGCGAGGTCGAACGCATCCTCCGCGAGCTGACCGACGCGCTGCGGCCGCGGGCGTCCGAGCTCGAGGACAGCTTCGACCGGCTGGTCATCATCGACTCGCTCTTCGCCCGGGGACGCTACGCCCTGGCCCGGGGCTGCGCCCGGCCGCAGCTGGTCGATCGCGGCGCGCACGGCTACCGTGTCATCCACGGCCGGCACCCGCTCCTGCTCGAGTCGCCCGAGCCGCTGGTCCCGTTCGATCTGGCGATGCACCCCGGCGAGCACACCCTGCTGGTCACCGGACCGAACGCCGGCGGCAAGACGGTCCTGCTGAAAGCGGTGGGCCTGGTCTCCGCCATGGCGCAGGCGGGGATCCTGCCGCCGGTGGGCCCCGGCTCGCAGATCCCCGTGTTCACCGGAATCTTCGCCGACATCGGGGACGAGCAGTCGATCGACGCGTCGCTCTCCACCTTCACCGCCCATCTGCGGAACATCCAGGAGATCCTCGACCGGGCGGAGCCCGAGTCGCTCTGTCTGATCGACGAGATCGGCGGCGCCACCGACCCGATCGAGGGCGCTGCCCTGGCCCGGGCGGTGCTCATCGAGCTGGCGCAGCGCGAGTGCATGACGCTGGCCACCAGCCACCTCGGCGAGTTGAAGTCGCTGCCCGCGGAGCACGCCGGGATCGTCAACGCCGGCCTGGCCTTCGACGCCGGGGAGCTGCGGCCGCTCTATCGGCTGATCAAGGGGCGGCCCGGCCGCAGCTACGCCCTCGCCATGGCCGAGCGGGTCGGCTTCCCCGGCGACGTGGTCGAGGCCGCCCGATCGTCCCTGAGCCAGGAGGAGCTCGATACCGCCCGACTGCTGGCGGAGCTGGAGGCGAAGGAGGCCGAGCTCGATGAGCGGATCGCCGAGCTGGAGCAGCGCGAGCGCGAGCTGGAGAGCCGGTCGGAGGCGCAGAAGCGCGAGGCCGCCGAGCTGAAGGAACAGCAGCGGGCCCTGGAGCGCGAGGCCCACGAGCGTGCCCGGGAGTTCCTGCTCGACGCCCGCCGGAAGCTGGATGAGGCGATGAAGGCGGATCGCGAGGCGGCCCGGCAGGCGCGGCGCGAGCTGGAGGCGCGGCTGCGCGAGCACTCCCGGGCGCTGCGCAGCCGCGGGCCGGAACGAGAGGCCGGCGACGGCGCGGCCTTCGAGGCGGGCGACCGGGTATGGGTGTCGACCATGGAGCGCGAGGGCCGGGTCGTCGAGCGGCGCGGCAAGGACGTCGTCGTCGAGATGGGCGGTGTGAAGCTGCAACTATCGCCCACCGTTCTGAGTAAGAAAGGAGAGCCGAAAAAGAAGGCCGAGACCGGCGGCCACGACTCGGGCGACGAGCCCGACGCCCGCCACGAGATCGATCTCCGCGGCATGGTGGCCGAGGAGGCGCGGATGGAGGTGATCCGGGCGGTGGACGCAGCCGTCCTGGCCGGCCTCGGGCAGCTGCGGATCATCCACGGCAAGGGGACCGGCGTACTGCGTGAGACCGTGACCGAGCAGGTGCGCGGCGACAAGCGGGTAAAGTCGCACCGGCTGGGCGACCGCCACGAGGGCGGCTCGGGTGTAACGATCCTGGAGCTCGAGTCATGATCTATCGTACTCGGACTCCCACAGGTGATCGTACTCGTTATCCTACTCGTACTCCCTACGGCTCGAATACGAGTACGAGTACGATCACGAGTACGAGAATGAGTAGGAGTAGGATGAACTGGGCGGGCGATGGTTGCGGACGAACTGATTGAGGAGATCCGCGAGCAGGCCGACATCGTGCAGATCGTCGGCGAGTACGTCTCGCTGCGCCGCAGCGGCCGGACGTACCGCGGCCCCTGCCCGCTGCACGGCGGCGACGGCCCGAACTTCTCCGTCGACCCGGAGCGCGGGATCTTCAAGTGCTTCGTCTGCGGCGAGGGCGGCGACGTCTTCTCGTTCCCGATGAAGCTGCTGGGGCTGGAATTCGTCGATGCGGTCCGGTTCGTCGGCGAGCGCTGTGGCATCGAGGTCCCCGAGTACGACCAGCGACGCGAGGAGGATCCCCATCGCGACCTGCGGGAGGCGGTGGCGTTCGCCGCCGACTGGTACGCGAAACGCCTCTGGGACGATGAAGACGGCGCGCGCGCCCGGGAGTACCTGCTCCAGCGCCGCAGCCTGCCGGAGGCGACCGTCAGGGATTTCGGGTTCGGCTTCGCGCCCGACGACTGGCGCGGCCTGCGCGACGCCGCCGCGAAGCACGAGATCGACGACGAGGTGCTGCTTCGCGTCGGCCTGATCAAGACCAGCGAGCGGGCCCGGGAGCCTTTCGATATGTTCCGCGGCCGAATGATGATCCCCATCCGCGATCTGCGCGGCCGCACGATCGGGTTCGGCGGCCGCCTGCTGGCCGACAGGGACGCGCCCAAGTACATCAACTCGCCCGACTCGCCGATCTTCCACAAGGGGAAGATCGTTTACGGGCTGGACTGGAGCCGCAGCGCGATCCGCCGCGAGGGCGTGTTCCTGGTCGTCGAGGGCTACATGGACCTGGTCGCGCTGGCGGCCGCCGGGATCGGGAACGTGGTCGCGCCGCTGGGCACCGCGTTAACCGAGGATCAGGCGCGCCTGCTCAGCCGCTACGCCAGGAGGGCGCTGTTGCTTTACGACAGCGACCGGGCCGGCCTGGTGGCCACCTTCAAGGCGGCGGACGAGCTGCTGCGCGCCGGTGTCCACCCCAGCGTCGCCACGCTGCCCCGCGGCGAGGATCCCGACTCGATCGTGCAGAAAGGCGGGCCCGGCGCTCTCGAGGAGTATACCGGTGCTGCGATCGACGTCATCGACCGCAAGATCCAGATCTTGGAGAAGCAGGGGTACCTCGACTCCATCGAGGGGAGGCGGCGTGCGGTGGACGGGCTGATGGTCACCATTCGGGCCAGCGCCGACGAGGCGCTGCGCGACATCTACTTGGACCGGGTGGCCGAGGTGACCGGCGTCCAGAAGGCGACGTTACAGCGAGAGCTGGAGCGCGCCGCCGCCGAGGGCCGCCGCCGGGCGGGGCAGCGGCCGGCCGAGACGCCGGCGGCCGAGATCCCCAAGCTGGGTGCCGAGCGCAAGCTGCTCCTCCTGCTGGTGCGCGACCGCACGCTCGTCCCCGCCGTGGCGAAGCTGGTGGAGCCGGAGAGCTTCCTGACGCCGACCTACCGGGAGATCTACCGGGCGCTGCTCGACGCCATGGACCGGCAGCCGGCCGATCCCGACGAGAGCGACTCCCTCGATTGGGCGGAGAAATTGCCGGCGGAGCTGTACGAACGGGTGCGGGGGCTGGCGGCGGATCCTGAGGAGCTCACGAACCCCGATGCGGTGCTCGACGACGCCATCGCCCGGCTTCGCGCCCGGTCGCTGGAGAAGCGGCTGGCCGACCTGATGACCGAGGTGCTCGTCGCCGATACGCGGGCCGGGGTCGAGCTGGCATCGGAGATCAAGAGGATACGACAGGAGCTCTCGGCGCTCGGTGTCCGTACGCCGGGGCGCGGTCTGTTCAGAAGAGCCTGAACGAACTTCAAACGGTTAGGAGCCATGAATTCCGCAAGCGACAACGAAAGCCTGCTGCAGCAACTGCTCGACCTTCACCGGATCGATTCGGAGATCGTCGATCTGGAGCGCGAGATCCAGGGATCGAAAGAGGCCTTGACCGCCATGCACGAGGGCGTGGCCGGCCTGGACGACGCCCTCGAGCGGATCGATACCGAATTGGAGCACGCGCGCCGCGAGGCCCGGGCCCTGGAGAGGGCCGTGGACGAGAAGCGCGACGCCCTCAACCGGCTCCGGAACCGGACCAACAAGGTCCAGAACGAACGCCAGTACAGCGCCGCCACGCTGGAATTCGATCTCGTGAGGCAGGATCTGCGCAAGCTCGAGGACCAGACGCTCGAGAAGATGCAGGTCGTCGAGGAGCTCGAGGACCTGCGAAAGGAGAAGGCGGCCGGGCTCGAGGGTGCCAAGATCGAAGCGGGCCCCAGGGGCCAGCAGCTGGAGGAGCGGGTCAAGGAGCTGGAAGAGCAGCTGGCGATCAAGCGCGATCGGCGCCACAACCTGGCAATCCGCATCGACGATTCGGCGCTGGCTCTCTACGATCGGATCCACAGCGGCCGTTCCCGGCTCGCCATGGCTCCGCTCACCGAGGACATGGCCTGCGGCAATTGTTTCACCGCGGTCACGACGATGCAGGAGATGGAGATTCGTGGGATGTCGAAGCTCATCACCTGCGAGGGTTGTGGGGTTATCCTGTACCCTACTCACCTCGACAAATGAGCCAAGCTGTCGGAACTTGGCCCTATATTGTATCGGGGAACTTGGAAGTTGGACGTTGGATGTTGGACGTTGGATGTTCACCCTGGACGTTGAGATCTCAACATTGATCGCTCGATGATCGCCGACGAGTACGATCAGGATAACGATAGCGAGCACGATAAAGAGTCGGAGTTGAGGGGAAGGGAGGAGGAGTGTGAAGCCGATACACAGGCTACGTGAGGCCGCCGACCCCGCCCGCGTCCGGGCGCTGGTCGATCAGCTCAACATCCCGGAGCCCGTCGCCGCGGTGCTGGTGGGGCGCGGCTACGCCGATCCCGAAGCCGCCAGGGCGTTCTTGAGGCCGCGGCTCCGTGACCTGAACGACCCGTGGTCGATGGCGGGAATGGACCGCGCCGTCGAGCGTCTCACGAGAGCGATCGATGACGGCGAGCGGATCCTCGTGCACGGCGACTACGACGTGGACGGCGTGTGCGGCTCGGCCATGCTCACCCGAGCGCTCCACGAGCTGGGCGCCGACGTGGAGGCGTTCGTCCCCCATCGCCTGAGGGACGGCTACGACTTCGGGCCCGCCGGGCTCGCCCGGGCCGTCGAGCTGGGCGCCTCGCTGGTCCTGACCTGCGACTGCGGCATCACGGCCCACGCGACCGTGGCCGCGGCCCGAAGCCAAAACGTCGACGTCATCGTCTCCGACCATCACACGCCGCACCCCGAGCTGCCGCCGGCCGCGGCGGTGCTCAACCCCCACCGGGCCGACTGCGGCTATCCCGACAAGGTGCTCTGCGGCTCGGGCGTCGCGTTCAAGCTGCTGCACGCGCTGTACCAGCGACGCGGCCGCAGCGTCGAAGATCTGTACCGCTACCTCGACCTGGTCGCCGTCCCCACCGTCGCCGACCTGGTCCCGCTCACCGGCGAGAACCGGCTGCTCACCCGCTTCGGGCTCAAGGTGCTGCGACGCACGCCGAACCCCGGGCTCCGCGCCCTGCTCAAAGTGGCCGGGGTCAACACGCAGCGTCCCATCAACGCCGGCCAGATCGCGTTCATCATCGGGCCGCGGATCAACGCGGTCGGCCGCATGGGCGACCCGATGCGGGGCTTGCGCCTCCTGCTCACCGATGACGAGGTCGAGGCCGCCGAGCTGGCCGCCGTCGTCGACGAGGAGAACCGGATCCGGCAGGAGGTGGACCGGGCGACGTTGGAAGAGGCCGACGAGATCCTGCAGACGACGTTCGATCCCGACCGCGACCGGGCGATCGTCCTGGCCTCTTCGCACTGGCACCCGGGTGTGATCGGGATCGTCGCCTCCCGCATCGTCGAGCGCTATTACCGGCCCACCGTCCTCATCGCCCTGGAGGGCGCGGCGGGAAAGGGCTCCGGCCGCTCGATCCCGGGGTTCCACCTTTACGACGCGCTCCGGGCCTGCGCGCCGCATCTGGTGCAGTTCGGGGGCCATCGGTACGCCGCCGGCCTGCAGATCGAGGCCCACCGGGTCGAGGCCTTTCGCCAGGCACTCGACGGCGTGGCCCGGGAGCAACTGGAGCCGGAAGACCTGCGGCCGCGGCTGAACGTCGATCTCGACCTTCCCCTGTCCGCCGTGACGCCGGATCTCTGGCGCGTCCTGGCCCACTTCGGACCGTTCGGTCAGGGGAACCCGAAGCCGGTCTTCCTGGCTCGGAACGTCGGTCTACGGGGCGCCCCGCAGATCGTGGGCGAAGACCATCTGCGGCTGCGCCTCGACGTGGGTGCCGGCGCGGTCCCCGAAGCGATCGCCTTCGGCCAGGCGGCCGAGGCGGAGTGGCTGGACGAGTCGTCGCGGATCGACCTGGCGTACCACCTGGGCCTCAAGTCGTGGCAAGGCGTCGAGTACATCCAGGCCCGGGTCGTCGATCTGCGACCTGCCGAAGCGGTCGGGGCCGCGTCCGAATCTTAGCGGCGCGCGGCCCGGTTACCCGGCGTGCGCCGCTTCAAGGCCACAGCCCCAGCAGTGTGGCGATCACCACGATGACCACCGTGGCGAGTCGGAAATCCAACCATGGGGAAAGGGGCGATTGTCCTATGTCCTTCAACCCCCGTGGACCCTCATTATCAACGTGAGTTCGAGTTCGATTGACGCGCCGACCAGGCAGGAAGGAAGGAGCGACCATGAGCATCAGGATAAAGAGCGATGCGTTCGGCCCGGGTGAGCGGATTCCCACAAAATACTCTCAGGACGGCGAGAACGTCTCGCCGGCGCTTCAGTTCGAAAACGTCCCGTCCGACGCCCAGGCGCTGGCCCTCATCGTCGATGATCCCGACGCGCCCACCCCCGAGCCCTACGTCCATTGGGTGATGTACGGCATCCCGGGCGACGTCCAGGGCCTGCCCGAGGGCGTTACCGTCGGACCGAAGCCGGACCAGCCTGCTGGCGCCCTTCAGGGCACCAACAGCGCCGGGAACGTGGGCTACGACGGCCCGGCGCCGCCGAAGGGGCACGGCACGCACCATTACCACTTCAAGGTTTACGCGCTGGGCAGCGAGGTGGACCTTCCGGCCGAGGCCGACAAGGACACCGTCCTCGAGGCGATCAAGGACCGTATCCTCGATGAGGGTGAGCTCGTGGGCACTTACGAGCGATAGTCGGCGGCGTCGATAACTTTCTGGAATCTTAGGTAGAGCGCGGGGCTCATCGCGGCCGCGGCGATCGAGGCGTACGGCCCCTTCGTGCCGCGGCGGGCATGCCCCGACAGAGTGACCGAACGGTAGGAGGCAAACAGGTGGCTGATTTGGAACGTATTCTGGTGGCGACGGACGGGACGGAATCATCGCAGGACGCCGTGGTGACGGCGGCCGCGCTGGCGGGCCGCGCCGACGGAGATCTTCACGTCGTAACCGTCGGCAACGTCGCGATACCGATGGCCCCTGGCGAAGGAGCCGGCCTGTCACCCCAGTGGCTGGACGCCTTCGACCGGCTCAACGAACAGCAGGCGCAGGATCAGGCGCGAGAGGCCCGGGCGGAGGACGCGTCGATCCACGTGCGCCGCGGATTGGAGGAATCGGCCAGGACGCGGTTCGACGAGCTGGTCGACAAGGCCGCCTCGTCGGCAGAGATCGAGATCGACACCCAGGCCCGCCGCGGGACCCCCGGTCCCGAGATCGTCGAGGCGGCGGAGACATTCGATGCCGACCTGCTCGTCCTGGGCACCCATGGCCACGGGTTCCTGCATCGGATGCTGCTGGGCAGCATATCGCAGCACGTCCTGCGGCACGCGGGTCGGTCCTGTCTGCTGGTTCCCCGCGCCGAGGAGAGCTGAGCCTGCGGCGTCACCTAGGGCCACAAAACTTCACACCGGCACGACCCGCTTGCCGACACCACCAACTCCACGGCCACGCCGGGGTTGCCGGCGCTTACGAGGTCCCAAACGGAGGACACGGCGCTTGGCCTCGCACCTGGCCCGGAATGAATCCGGGAGGTGACCCCGATCTGCCACGCCTCGACAGGCCGGAAAGCCGGAGTTTGCCGGGAACGGCCGCGAGCTTAGCTTCTTAACCGTCAACCGGCGGCACCTGGCGAGGAGGTTCCGAAGGGCGTGGGCGGCGTCCGAATCGTAGCGGGCATCTGGGGGCGGCGGCGCATATCCGTGCCGCGGGGCATCGACATGCGCCCCACGTCGGACCGGGTCCGGGAGGGGTGGCTGAACGTGCTGGGCGGTGAGCTGGAGGGGGCCCGGGTCCTCGACCTGTTCGCCGGGACCGGCGCGCTGGGCCTGGAGGCGGTGTCCCGGGGCGCGGCCCACGCGACCCTGGTCGAGCGCGACCGTCGCGTGCTTCGCTGCCTGCGCGAGAACGTCGCGGCTCTGGACGCAGGCGATCGGGTGACCGTGGTCGAGTCCGATGTCTTCCGCTACATCGACGGCCTTGCGGCAGGGGCCTTCGACATCGCCCTGGCCGACCCGCCCTACGGTCGGGGACTGGCGGAGCGCCTGGTCGCGCGGTACATGGATCTTCCGTTCGCTCGCATACTCTCGGTCGAGCATCGTGTCGACGAGACGTTCGATCTGCCGGACGGCGCGGAGCAGCGGAGGTATGGGGATACGGTGGTCACGTTCATCACGGAGTAGGCGAATTGGGTCGGTAGGTTGGTAGGTTGGTGCGTTGGTAGGTTCGTTAGCGAGCCACCGACCCACCAACCCACCAACCCACCAACCCACCAACAATGGGGGCCCGAATGCCGGAACAGAGAACCGCCATCTACCCCGGGAGCTTCGATCCGCTCACGCTGGGCCACGAGGACATCGCGCGGCGCAGCCTGAAGTTCGTGGACCGGCTGATGGTTGCGGTCGCCCACTATCCGACGCAGGAGAAGGCGCGCCTGTTCAGCGTCCAGGAACGGCTGGAGATGCTTCAGGAGTGCTTCGCCGACGAGCCGCGAATCGAGGTAACCGACTTCAGTGGCCTGTTGGTCAAGTTCTGCGACCGGGTGGACGTTCACCTGGTGGTTCGGGGGCTGCGCGCCGTGAGCGATTTCGAGTACGAGTTCCAGATGGCCCTGATGAACCGCGAGCTCGATCCCGAGCTCGAGATGGTCTTCATGACGCCCGGGGTCGAGTACACGTTTCTCAGCGCATCGCTCGTCCGCGAGATCGCGTCGCTGGGCGGCGACGTCTCACAGTTCGTCTCCAAGCCCGTGCTCGACCGCCTCCAGGCCAAGCTCGCCGGCTGAGCCGCCGTGGGCTTCCTGCAGCAGCTCGCGCAGCGCGCCGAGAGCGCCGGCCGCCGCATCATTCTGGCGGAGGGCCACGATGAGCGCGTGCAGGACGCCGCCGTTCGCCTCCAGGACCACGGACACATCGAGCCCATCCTCCTGACTCCCGACTGTACCGTCGGGCCGCCGCCTGGCTGGAAGGGGCCGATTCGCTGTCCTGTCGACGATCCGGAGCTCCCTCGTTACGCCGACTTCTATCGACAGATCAGACCCCAGGAAGCGCTGGACGACCGGACGGCACGCGAGCGCGTCGCGGATCCGCTCTACTTTGCCGGGCTGATGGTGCGGGCGGGCGACGCCGACGGCGTCGTGGCCGGCGCGGACCACGCCACGGGCGACGTGGTCCGCGCCGCCTATCGCTGCGTCGGGACATCGCCCGGCCACAGCTACGTGACCGGCGCCTTCTACATGGTGGTGCCCTCGTTCCGTGGCACCGACGAGCCCGAAGTGCTGACCTTCGCCGATTCCGGCGTCATACCGAACCCCAGCCCCGAACAGTTGGTCGAGATCGCTTTGCAGGCGGCCGAGATGCGTAGCGTCGTGGTCGGCGACGTGCCTCACGTCGCCTTCCTCTCCTTCTCGACCCACGGCAGCGCCCGGAGCCCGGCGGCCGAGAAGATGCGGAAAGCTTTCGAGCTGCTGAAAGACAAGCGGCCCGACCTGGCCGCCGACGGCGAGCTGCAGGCCGACGCCGCGCTCATCCGCCAGGTCGGCCAGCGCAAGGCGCCCAGCAGCCCCGTCGCCGGTCAGGCCAACGTGCTCATCTTTCCGGACCTGGGCGCCGGGAACATCGCGTACAAGCTGGTCGAGCGCCTGGCGGGAGCCACCGCGATCGGGCCGATCCTTCACGGGCTGGCGCTCCCGTACAACGATCTGTCCCGTGGCGCCGACCCGGCGAGCATCGAATGGGTGGCCTATGTGACAGCGGTTCAGGCCGGCTCTTGATTTGCTCACGGGCGCCCCTACTCTTGAGGAGTAGTCAGTCGGTCAGTGGGTCAGTGGGTCGGTGGTCGTTATGCGATGCCGTTGCCGTGTGCACCGGTCACCGTGGACGTGCACCGCACACCGCCGTACCGCACACCGCACACCGCTTCCCCAGGGGGGTTAGATGAACTTCGAAGTGACAACCCAGGGTGACGTGACCGTCGTCGAGGTGACCGGTCAGCTGATCGTTGGCAATCGCCAGGAACTCAAGGACGATGTGCTCAAGCTGTTGGAAGATGGTCACCGCAAGTTCCTGATCGACTTCAAGGATACCGCCTACATCGACTCGTCCGGCCTGGGCGTGCTGGTCAGCCTGTCGAAGAAGATCCGTGAGAAGGGCGGCGAGATGCGCCTGTCGAACCTGAACGAGGATCTCCGCACCCTCTTCGAGCTCACCAAGCTGGATACGCTGTTCCTGATCGCCGATTCGCGGGACGAGGCTCTGACGGATTTCTGATTCCATCATGCATGGGTGCGACGGTGGAGTCGGGACCGCGCTCATCATCACCCAGCGTCCGGAGCTAGGCGATGAGTTGAGCGGCGCGCTCTCGGGAGTGGGCTTCAGCGGGCATGTCCTTTCGACCCTGAACCATCTGGAGGCCCACGCCGACGCACGCCCGGATCTGGTTCTCACCGACATCAGCCTGCGTCCCACCGCGGAGCAGTGGGCATCGCTCGCTCAGCTGTTCCCACGGTCGATCTTATGGGCCTTGGCCGATCCCACCGAGTCCAACATCCGTGACGCTGCCTTCGCCCTCAAGCACGGCTGTCACGACTGTCTGACCCTGCCGGTCACTGAGGACGATCTCGAGCGGAAGCTGGCCGGTATGTCGCGGCCGCCCGGTGCGAAGCCGGGCGAGCTCGACCGCTACATGTCCAACGAGATCAACCTCGAGCTGCCCAGCGACCTGTCGATCATCGAGCACGTGGTAAGCCTTCTGGCTGGCTGCGCCCGCGATTACCGCAGCTACGGCCCGCGCACGCTGGTCAACCTGCGGGTGGCGCTCAGCGAGGTGCTCTCCAACGCGATCCAGTACGGGAACGACGCTGACCGGGACAAGAAGGTCAGGCTGCGGGCGAGCGTGGACGCGTGGCGCATCAAGGTGCAGGTCACCGACGAGGGACCGGGGTTCGATCACAGCCGGCTGCCCGATCCGCGGCACGACGATGCCCTCGAACTGAGTCGCGGTCGCGGTCTCTTCCTGCTCCGCCAGCTGGCCGACGACCTCGCCTTCAACGAGCGTGGCAACTCGGTCACGGTCACCCTGCGCAGCGAGTGGGAAGAAGCCACCGTCGGCGAATCGGTGCGGCCGGCCAGCCGGGACGCCGAGGCGCTGGTCGGGCTGGTCGAGCGGATCCGGGTCAGCGCCGACGCCGATCTGCATCTGTGGGCCGAGAGCGTCGACGGCACGCTCCAGCATGTGGCCCCGCAGGAGCCGGAGCTCGCTCGGCCCGACGGTACCCTCCACTGGCTTCGCACGCCGGGGATCCGCTATGCGGTCCAGGTCCGCGGCGACGGCCACGCCGAGGAACAGCGCTGGGCCGAGTTCGCCCGCGACCTGTTGGACGGCGCCCTCGCTTACGAGTCGCGCCTCGCCGAGAGCCGCCGCGAACTGGCCGAGCGTCAGGAGGAGATCGAGCTGCTCCACGGCATCACCGAGACGCTCGGCGCGTTCACGCGCCTCGAGGACGCCGCCAGCCAGATCCTCAAGGGCGTGATCCACGTCACCGGCGCCGATCGAGCGTCGCTCTGGATCTACGAGCCGGATACCGAGGAGCTCGTGCTGGCCGCCTCCGAGGGGCCGTCGGTCATGACCGTCGACCGGGTCTCGGTCTCATCGCCCGCCTCGGTCTCCGCCCTCGCGTTTCGCGAGAACCGCACCGTCCGCCTCGACGAGGCCCGCGACCTGCCGCCCGAGCTGGCCGAGCGGTTCATCGCCAAGCCGTTGCCCTGGGTGGCCGTGCCGATCATCACGATCAGCCCCGGCGGCTCGGAACGAACCGTCGGCGTACTGAACCTGATCGGTCGCGGCTCAGGCGCCGTGGTCTCCGGCGTCGGGGAGACGCGCCTGCTGATGACGCTGGCGCGACAGATCGGCAGCGCGGTGGAGAACCTCCGCCTGTTCGAGGAGGTGATCGCCCGAGAACGGCTGATCGGCGAGCTCGAGCTGGCCCACGACCTCCAGACCAAGCTGCTGCCCGATCTGAGCGAGTTCCGCGAGCGCGCCGACGTCGCCACCCGCAGCGTACCGGCCCGGCCGGTGGGCGGTGACTTTTACCAGCTGTTCAACCTGGCGAACGGCGGCCTCGGGGCCATGCTGGGCGATGTCACCTCGCACGGCTTCGGCGCCTCGCTGATCATGGCGCTCACCATGAGCGTGACCGGCATCTACGCCCGGGAGACGGCGTCACCGGGCGACCTGCTGCGCGCCATCCATCAGTCGCTGATCCAGAAGCTCGAGAGCACCGAGATGTTCATGACGGTGTTCTACGGGGTGGTCGATACGGTTCGGGGGGCACTGACGTACGCGAACGCCGGTCACGCACACGCGTTCCGCGTGCACGCCGACGGGCCGCCCGAGCGCCTCGGCGCGACCAGCCCCCCTCTCGGCATCGCCGAGCTGGGCTCGTACGGCGAGGCGTCGGTGCCCTGGGAACCCGGCGATCTCCTCTGCCTGTTCACCGACGGCCTCACCAACCCATCGTTGCGCACCACCGAGCGCCTGGTCGTCGACGCGATCTCTGCGAACCGTGATCTGCCGGCGGAGCGGATCGTCGACAAGATCTTCGAGGTGCGTGGCCGCAGCGGCGACGTGGCGCCGGACGATCAGACGGCGCTCGTTCTTCGAGTTTGATGTTTGTGGTGGGAATTTCGAATTGGGGATCAGCGAATTCAGAAGCCGATTCGGGGATTCCGGGATTCGGGGATTCGGGGAGGTAGGGAATGGGGAGGGAGCTCGGGTGGCAGCGGGCGAAAAAGTCGTTGAGCCAGAACTTCCTCGTCGATCCCAACCTGCAGCGCAAGATCGTCGAGGCGCTGGCGCCGGAGCCGGCGGACCTCGTCCTCGAGATCGGCCCCGGCTCCGGAGCCCTGACCGGCCACCTCGCGGGGGCCGTGTCGCGCCTGGTCCTGATCGAGCTCGACGATGACCTGGCGGCACGGCTGGTTGACGAGTACGGGGCGCGGGACGACGTCACGGTCGTTCACGCCGATGTGCTCGAGACCTCGATCGACGAGCTGACCGGTGGCGCGCCGTACAAGGTGATCGGCAACATCCCCTACGGCATCACCACGCCGCTCATCTTTCACGTTCTCGACGCGAGGACGCGACCCGAGCGGATGGTGCTCACGGTCCAGAAGGAGGTGGCGGACCGCCTGGCGGCGGAGCCGGGCCACAAGGCGTACGGAGCTCTGACCGTGGGCGTCCAGTCGGTGGCGGCGGTGGAGAAGCTGTTCCGCATCTCGCGCGATGCCTTCCGTCCGCGCCCCGACGTGGACTCTGC
>JAACAK010000133.1:18102-19221 GCA_011774835.1 Candidatus Kutchimonas denitrificans
CGCGCCGCCTTCAGCCGCCGGCGCAAGCAACTCCAGAAGGTCCTTCGCCAGGCGCCCGAGTACGGTCTGTCTTCCGAGCACGCCGCCGCCGTCCTCGAGCCCCTCGACATCGATCCCGCCGTTCGGCCGGACGCCCTCTCCGTCCAGGACTACATCCGGCTGGCGGCGGCGCTCGCCGTCAGACGCTAGCTGGCCAGCGCCCCCAGCGGGCTCAGCATGCCCCGGGCGATCTCCGAGGGGCGCGGCAGCGGCCGGTCGATGCTCACCGACTCCAGGTAGTCGCGGAACTCCGCCGAGAACGCCAGGCGCCGCATCTGCCACCAGGTCCTCACGCCCGGCATGGCGTAGTACGACAGGATCAGGTTGTGCCAGCCCGCCCACAGGCTGGGGTCGAGCGTGCCTTGCCGGAACTGGTAATGCAGGTTCTCGAACAGCTTGAAGACCGAGAACAGCAGGTAGACCAGCCGCGAGCGGTCCTCGAACGAGACCGCGTCCCAGTCCTCCACCGCCGTCTCGAAGATCCGCGCCAGCTCCTGGTCCTGCGTCAGCGGCTCCACCAGGTCGACGATCGCTGTCACGATCGATTCGTACATCTCGCCGCGCACCGACCGGGTGTTCTGACGCACCTGCACCGCCAGGTAGACCAGCGATACGATCACCCCCACCGCGCCGGCCGCCTCGCCGACCGCTCCAATCGCTTCCCAATTCACCGGTTGTCTCCTCATATCGTTCGGGCGCCAGGGCGGGCGACGCCGTCTTTTTGTCCTGCTATAACTTTCAGAATGGGCTCGGGTACCGATCTCCCGGCCGCCTTTAGACACGCGGCCAGCTCCCAGGTTCCCTGGAGACGCTCACGGGCCCTGACCTGACACGTAAACGGAAGATTGACAATTGGATAGGAGGCTGAGCGATCGGCTGCTGAATGTTAGATGTTCAACGTTCGACTTCCAAGCTGAACGGCACAATGATCACATTCAACTTACAATTTCCAGGTGACCCACCAACCCACCAACCTACCTCCCTCCCAGCTCCCCCGGCGACACCATGCCCGGCAACGCCCCCTCACCCGTGGTGAACCGCCGATGGTAATCCACCTGACCCAGGTGGAACCCCAGGTGG
>JAACAK010000133.1:19228-47049 GCA_011774835.1 Candidatus Kutchimonas denitrificans
TCGGCTGCCAGCGCCTCGGCGTCCAGCTTGGCGCCGGCGGCCTCGAGGGTGGCGTCCGCCGCTCGCAGCTCGGCCAGGATCTGGTCACGGGGGACGTCCGTGGCCGTGAACTCGCGCTCGCGATCGCGTAGGTAGCCGCTCTTTCCCAGCTGCGCCCCGACGAAATGCTGGAGGTTGCCCGCGATATGTATCGCCAGCGTGCCCGTCGAGTTGGTGATCCCGGGATAGCGCTTCCACAGATCCCCTTCATCGGGATAGGCCTCGACCTGCTTTCCCAGGCTCCGCAGGTCGCGCCGCATGATCTGTATGATCCATTCGGGGTTCATTCGTCAGCGCCCGGTTCGGGGTGCGAGTGGCTCTCCACGGCCAGGCCAGTTTCCTGGCCGTGGGAGAGCTCCAGGGTGTGGCCGTCGGGATCGGAGAGCATCGCCAGGTAGCCGGCCGGGCTCTCGCTGTCCCACGGCTCTCTTCGCAGTCTGCCTTCCGCGCGGGCCGCCTCGCACAGCTGGTCGACGCTTTCCCGACTGGGACAGGCGACACCGAGGTGGGCGAAAGGCCCCAGGGGCGCGTCGACCTCGTCGGTCTCCACCAGCACCAGAACGAACGGCCGGGTTCGGTCGCTCAGCCACGCGATGCCCCGCTCCGGGTCGTCGTCCTGCTCGCGGCGGTGGACCACCTGCAGCCCTGCGTACTTGCCGTAGAAATCGATGCTGGCCTGCAGGCTGGTCACCGGAAGCGCTACATGTGTGAAGCCGATATCGGGCATGTTTCCGCCAGCGCTACCGTGATCGTCGTGCTTGCCTCGCCGGCTCGAGCCGGCTCGGACAGGGACCCGCGCCGTCCGGCTCAGCGCCTCAACGCGCCGGCTACGCTGGGCCAGATGAGCACGGTGAGCAGAACGAGAATCCAAATCCTGCCCTGCACCACGTTGTAGGCGTCGACCACCTTGTGCCACGGTTCGTCGAGCACCCAGCGGGCCAGGGCCGTCTCGAAGACGATCGTGAGGCCCAGCCACAGGAGCCCGACCTGCCACAGCCGGGCCGGTTGAAGCGTTGGCGCGACCCACGGGACCAGCAGCCAGATCACAAAGGCGAAGATCGCCACCACCGCCAGGGTGCCGACGACGTGGGCCTTCGCTTCGCCCAGACGCGGCTGCAGCAGAGTACCCCGCGCCGCGCCGCTGGCGACGGCGATCACGAACAGCAGCAGCCACACAGCCAGGGCCCGCACCAGCATTCTTTCGGCTCCTTACAAGTTTGGTGGTCAGCCACAAACCTGCGGCTACGCAGGCCCGCACCGCAACCGCGGGTTCGCTTCGAGTCGGGGTCGCCAGTCGCTGACTCGGGACGGGGGACCCCGAGGCCCGGGGGAGGGGAACCTGGACACGGGTCGCGCTGTTCGCCCTTTACCGGGCAGACTTTCAGACATAGATATCTCCAGCTTCATCAGGTATTACCACGCTAGCCCCAACCATCAGAAGGAGGGAACCATGGCGATCCGATTGGGCGACAAGGCGCCGAACTTCAAGGCCGTGACCACCGAGGGCGAAATCGACTTCTACGATTGGAAGGGCGACAGCTGGGCGGTCCTCTTCTCCCACCCCGCCGACTTCACGCCGGTCTGCACCACCGAGCTGGGCACCGTGGCGGGGCTCAAGGGCGAGTTCGAGAAGCGGAACACGAAGGTGATCGGGCTCAGCGTGGACCCGCTCGATTCACACGAGGGGTGGGCGAAAGACATCGCCGACGTGACCGGCAACGCCCTCAACTTCCCGCTCATCGCCGACCACGACCGCAAGGTCTCCGACCTCTACGACATGATCCACCCGAACGCCGACGACACGCTGACCGTCCGCTCGGTCTTCGTCGTCGGCCCGGACAACAAGGTCAAGCTCACCCTGACCTATCCGGCCAGCACCGGCCGCAACTTCGACGAGCTGCTGCGCGTCATCGACTCGCTGCAGCTCACCGCCGGTCATGGTGTCGCCACACCCGCCAACTGGAAGGATGGCGACAAGGTGATCATCGGCACTGGCATCTCGGATGAGGAGGCGAAGGACAAGTTCCCCGGATACGAGACGGTCAAGCCATACCTGCGAGTGACGCCGCAGCCGCGGTAATCGCCGCCCGGCGGCCCAACCCTCGAGCCCGGCCGCAGGCATCGCCTGCTGCTGGGCTCAGGGCTCGTACACCTCGGTCTCGGGGAATGTCAGCGCGAACCCGTACCAGCGCGTGAACAGCTGCAACGGCCGATCCATCGGCCGCCGCTCGCCGTCGGGTCCGTAGAGCACTCCTTGGCGGATCGATGTCCCGTCGCTAAGCCCCAGCGTCTTGCCATCCCAGCTCGCATCGCGCGCTTCGGTGTAGATCGCCGCCAGCGCGTGGCCAGCCGGATCGAAATAGACCAGCAATCCCCGGCCGTCCAGCTTGTCGAAGGCCATGTCGTTCGACTCGGCGACGTGTTCCAGCGGATAGAAGCGCGCCGCTCCATCGCTCCAGACACCCAGCCCCACGTCCATCGTCGGGCGCCGCGTGTCCTCGCCCGCCATGGTCGACAGGAACCGGTCGGGCAGCACGGGAACCTGCTTCGCCACCGGCCAGAACGGGCTCTGCTCGCCCCGGATCGGGCGATCCGAGATGGCGACGCGCAGATCGGGGTACGCGGCCCGCGCCTGTTCGACGCTCATGTGAAGCAGGTTCGCCACCGGCAGCTTCGCACCCTCCAGCGGGCCGTGCATCGCCCGTCCCGTGATGTGGTTCCAATACGAGCCGGTCTCCCGGTCCATCAGGAACGACACGCCGTCGTAGAGCCCGCGATACAGGAAGTGGTGGGTCTGGCCGTCGATCACCGGGGTCATCCTGACCCCTGTATTGCAGACGGGTCAAAAAGAGACCATCCACGGTTCGCCGGCCATCTCACCCTGCGCCACGTGGTGATACGCCATCTGCTCCACCAGCAGCGCCACCGGCCCGGCCGGACCCTCGAAGACGAGCAGCGGTGTGTCGTCGTGGATCTGGCCCTCGGCTAGCGCTTCCGCCAGCGGCTGCGTCTCGCTGACGTCGAATGGCCGCCAGCGCGTGGTGTCGGAGAGGAGCGCCCGATCCGGTTCGAAACCGCCGGATTCGGCCTCTTGGGCCGCCAAGGTGCCTGCCCCGGCCCCGGCGAGGCCGAAGGCGAGGGCCACGCCGAGGGCCGGCGTAGCCGCTCGGGAGAGCGACCTGGAAACAACGCGGGAATGCACGAAACGATGCATGGATCTTCCTCCGGAGTCATGTGGGGAGTCCGTCGGTACAACGGATGACGTAGACCGGCGGTTCCGTCCTGTTAAGCGCGTGGCTCGGCTTTTCGCGTTACGATGTGCCTGAAATAGTCCCAGTACGCCCAGACCAGGTAGGCGGCCAGGGCGAAGATGATGATGTCGGGGATCAGGAAGCTGCGGTCCACGAAGATCGCATAGAAGAAGATGTTGGTCGCGATGGGTGCCAGGATCACGAGGGCTAGGGGGACGTAGAAGTTCGTCAGCAGCATGACGCCGCCGATCACCTGCAGCGCCTTTACCAACTGCAGCAGGCCGTACTCCGCCATGGTCCCGACGAACGGATACGGCTCGCCCAGATGGATGGCCTCCACCCATTCGCTCAATCCGAACATCACGAATATCAGTCCCAAGAACAGCCGGGCTCCGACGGCGGCGACCTTCATCGTCCCTCCAGCGGTGAGCTTGGTACTATCCGCGGCTCCTGTCGGCCACTCCGGGCCGCCGGGGCGTGTTCGACCTCAGCTGAACAGGTATCAGTACAGATCCTACGACGGCATCACGAATTGTACAACAAGATCGCCGGATCGCGGCTCAGCCCGCCGTGGTTCGCAGTTTCCCGATCAGGCTGGCCGGACGCTCGAGCTCCGCCCAGGTGCCGGGCTCGCGGGCTCGTTCCAGGAACCCGTCGACTTCGCTCCGATGCTTGGGCCACAGCGCCGCCGCGTAGTTGATGCCGGCCGAGCGCGCCGCCTCGGCGTCGGCGATCGAATCGCCCACGTAGACGGCCTGGTCGGCGGCGAGCCCGAGACGGTCCAGCGCCAGCTCCAGCCCCTCCGGCGCCGGCTTCGCCTCGGCCACATCATCGTCCGTGATCACCACGTCGAACTCGCCCAGGTCCGCCTGCTCCAGTGTGATCTCCAGGGCGGCCCCGGTCTTGCCCGTTACGATCCCCACGGCCAGCCGCATCTCGGTGAGCGCCGCCAACATCTCTCCGATCCCGGGATAAACGCCCTCGAAACGGCTGGGGTGCAGCGAACGGTAGTGGTCCAGGAACTCACGATAGGCCCGCTCGACGTCTGCCACTTCCGGCACCCGCTCCAGCAGCCGCCGCTCCGACGTGGGGCCCAGCGCCTTCAGCTCCTCCAGGCTCAGGCGTCCGCCCACGTACGGCTCCAACGTCCGCACGTACGCCTCGATATACAGGTTCCAGGTATCGACCAGCGTGCCGTCGAAATCGAACAGGATGCAGCGAATCATATCAATAAAAGATACGATCCGTCGCGCTTCGTGGGAATTCGCGGCTTGGCTCGCCTGTTACTCGCGCCGCAACGTGGCCGCCGGCTCGAGTCGAGCCGCCCGCCGTGCCGGATTCAGGCAGGCCAGCAGCGCCACCATGATCAGCATGACCGGTACGGCCGCGAACGTCACCGGGTCGAGGGTGTCGACCTCGTAGACGAGCGCTCCGAGCGTGCGCGTCAAGAAGAAGGCGCCCAGCAGCCCGAACGCCACGCCCGCCACCGCCAGCACCATCCCCTGGCCCAGGATCATGCCCAGAACCTGGCCACGCTGCGCGCCCAACGCCATGCGAATGCCGATCTCGTGGGCGCGCCGCGACACGTGGAGCGAGATGGTCCCATAGATCCCGATCGCCGCCAACAGCAGCGCCAGCGCGGCGAAAAGGCCGAGAAGCAGCGCGGTGAACCGGGGCTGTGCGAGCGCGTTCGCTACGACGTCGTCCATGCTGCGGATGTCGGAGACCGGCAGGTTCGGGTCCAGCCCGCGTATTACCTCGCGGACCGGCCCAACCATGGCCATCGGATCTCCCTCGGTTTTCACCAACAGAGTCATCCCGTAGGGCGCGAACCCCACCTCGGCGGGCATCTGGGCGTGGGGCAGGTACATCTCGGTGCGCGGCTCCTCGACCACCGCGTTGTGCCGCACCGGCCGCACCACGCCCACTACCGTCATCCACGGCCGGTCATCCGTCGAAAGGTGGAACCGCTTGCCCAGCGCCTCCTCGCCCGGCCAGTAGCGCGCGGCCATCGGCGCGTTGATCACCACCGACATCGGCCCGTCCTCCCGGTCGGCGTCGGTGAGGAAACGGCCGCTCACCAGCTCCAGCCCCATCGTCTCGAAGTAGCCCGATGTCACGACCTGCCAGTCGCCGTTCGGGTTCTCCTCCCGCACGTGGGGCCGCCCCTCGATCGTGATGCTCCAGTTGCCGATCGTGCTGGAGAGCGGCAGCACGCGTACCGCCGCGGCGGAAACCACGCCGGGCAGCGCCTCGATCCCGTCGACGGCCTGGCGGTAGAACGCCACCACCTGGGCATCCTCCGGATAGTCCGCCAGGCTGGGGCTGAGCCGCAGCGTCAGCACCCGGTCCGGCTCGAAGCCCAGGTCGATGCGGCGCAGCTCCACGAAGCTCCGCAGCAGCAGCCCGGCGCCCACCAGCAGGATCACCGAGAACGCCATCTCGGCCACCACCAGCCCGCGGCGGAAGCGGCGGCCTTCCCGTCCCGCCGTCCCGCGGTCGCCACCCTCTCTCAGCGCCCCGACCAGATCGGTCCGCGACAATTGCAGTGCCGGCACCAGGCCGAAGACGAGGCCCGTCAGCAGGGCGAGGCCGGCGCTGAAAACGAGCACCGCGGGATCGATCCCGACGCTCTCCACCCTCGGCAGCCCCGGGGGATGCAGCGCGGCCAGCGCCCGGGTGCCGGCGTAGGCCACACCAACCCCGAGTCCGCTGCCCAGGGTCGACAGCACCAGGTTCTCGGTCAGCAGTTGGCCCATCAACCGGCGCCTGGCCGCCCCCATCGCCCCGCGGATCGCCACCTCGCGGCGTCGGCCGTCGGCCCGGGCCAGCAGCAGGTTGGCCACGTTGGCGCAGACGATCAGCAGCACGAACCCTACAGCGCCGAACACGATGAGTAGCGGGCGTCGCACGCCGCCGGTGACGAACTCGCGCAGCGGAACCGCGTTGCGGAACAGACGCCCGTCTCCCTGATCGGCGACGAAGCCCTCCCGGATCCACCCCTCGGCGATCCGGGCCAGCTCGGCCCTGGCCCGCGCCGGGGAGACGCCCTCGCGCAACCGGCCCAGCCCGTTCAGGTAGCGGTCCCCCCACTGGCCCGGGTCCGCTGGATCGAGCGCCAGCGGCAGCCACAGCTCGGTGGGCCGCTCCTCTCGGTAGTCCAGCGGCAGCCGGAAGGACGCCGGCATCACCCCGACCACCGTCCGGGGCCGACCGTTCACCCTCAGGGTCTGCCCCACCACGTCCGCCGCACCACCAAACGCCCGCTGCCACAGGCCGTGGCCGATCACCACGGCGTCGCTGGCTCCCGGTTCATCGTTCGCCGGAATCAAGGTCCGTCCCAACAGTGCCTGGACTCCAAGGGCTTCAAACGCGCTGGCCGTCACGGCGGCGGCCCGCACCCGCTCGGGCTCCAGACCCCCGGTCAGGTTGGCGTTGCGGAGATCGATGCCGGCGATCTGCTCGAAGCTCTCGGCCTGCTGCGCGTAGCTCATCACCTCCCGCGCCGACAGCCACGTGGTGCCGCCTTCTTCCGGCCGCTGCTCCCAGATCATCACCAGCCGATCTGGCGTCGCGTAGGGGAGCGGCTCCAGCAGGACGGTCCGGACCACGCTGAAGATCGCCGTGCTGGCCCCGATCCCCAGCGCCAGCGTCAGCAGGGCGGTGGTGGCGAATCCCCGCTCGCGGACCAGCCGCCGGACCCCGTAACGCAGATCCCCGTAAAGGCTCTTCAGCCACGCCCGCCGCTCCCGGCGCCGTTCGTTCCGTTGATCCATCGTTTCCAGCTCCCTCTTCGCTCGGTCCACGTCGCCGAAACGGCGCCGCGCCTCACGCCGCGCCGCTTCGCCGTCCATCCCCCGGCGCTCCAGCTTCCGCGCCGAAAGCTCCAGGTGATGCTCGACCTCCGCTTTCACGTCATCGGCGATCCGCGCTCTGTCGCGGAACGGCCAGCGGAAGATGCGTTTGCGCTTCATAGCTCCCACGATTCGCTGACGAGGGCGGCGGCGTGCGCGCCGCCGCGTCGGATCACGGCCGTCGCCGGTCCTTCCCTAACCTGAGAAGGGGTGTTGCCCTAACCTAGTTAGGGATAGGCCGTTCGGCAAGCGTCCCTTCCTTAAGATTCTACGGGCAGTCCGGGCGTTGGGACGAGTCAAAGGCGGGTCGCGGAGCGTCATGTCGCCGACCAGCAAGCCGCCGGGCTCCACGTGGGACAACTGGCGGTGGGCGGTGGGACACACGGTGTTTCAGTAGTATCGCATCTCCTCGACCGCCAACTGCATATACATGAAGGCGGCGGCCTCGTCGCTCAGCGGGCTCGTCCCGAACGAGTCGAGCCAAGCGGTGATCTCGTCCTGATGCGGCGCGATCGACCTCGTGAGGGCCTGCCGCTCCTCGGTCGACGATCGTTCGATGAGCGCGGCCCGGTCGACGTCGTCGCCGATCCCCCATTTCTCCGCCAGGGGAATCAGCTCCCTCAAGCCCTCGGGTACGTTCGCAGGCTGCAGCTCTTGAGTGGATGCCGGCTCTCCACGGGCGTCGCCCTCCGCTTCCGACCGGTCTCCTGCGCAACCGGCCATCAGGGACAGCGCCAACGCCAACGACAGAATCGCGATTCGATGCATGCTCACCTCGATCGAGTTTGCAGGACCTCGGGCACGCGACTCCCCTGGGTCCGATGTGGCGGGCTCCTGGGGCGGCGCTATGTAATGCAAGCTACTCTGCTGGACCGCTTCGGGCTAGGGGTTTCCGGCGGTCCCCATGGCGCCGGGCGCCGGTGAAGCATCGCTCGGTCCGCCGTCCGGGTTGAAGTTTCGCGCCGCGGTGGGGCGGTTTGCGCCACCCCGGAGCGCCGCCTATCTTCTGATATTGTCACTTCCTGCGGGGTCGAATCGCGCGGCTGTCCAGTCGTCGTGGCCCCCGGTGTCGGCAGTGTTCCTGACAGCCCCAGCCTGATGGGTCCGGAACGCGAGCGCTCGCAGCGGCCGCAGGCCGCCTCCGCGGGCGATCCATATCTCAGGGGCAAAATCTGGATGAACGGCGGGTTAGGCGTAAGGTGGGATGATCTGCCCCTGCTTCGGGACCGGGCGGTCTCGCTCCTCGAGAGCGGTCCGGCCGGCAGCCCGGCGCTGGCGGAGGAGATGTTCGGGATGCGGTACGGGCCGACGGGGCTGGCCGCATCGCTGGTCCGCGAGGTACTGAACGATGACCCGCGCTTCCGGTCGAACCGCGGCCGCTGGCGGCTGAGCGACGAGCTGGCGGCGCTGCCGCTGCGGGAGACCGACTTCGTCGTGGTCGACGTCGAGTCGACCGGCGGCACACCGGCCCGGGGCGACCGGCTCACCGAGGTGGCCGCGGTCCGCATGGTGGGCGGCACGATCGTCGACTGCTGGGAGTCACTGATCAACCCGCGGCGGCCGATCCCGCCTTCGGTGACCCGGCTGACCGACATCACCGACGCGATGGTGGCCGACGCGCCCACCTTCGCCCAGCTGGCCGATGAGCTGCGCGGCGCGCTGGAGGGCGCGGTCTTCGTCGCCCACAACGTCAGCTTCGACTGGCGGCTGCTGCAGGCTGAGTACGAGCGCTGCAAGGGCGGACGGCTGCACGGCGACGTGCTCTGCACGCTGCGGCTGGCGCGGAAGCTCCATCCGGAGCTGCCGCGCCGCAGCCTGGGGGCGCTGGCCGACTACTACGCCATCGAGCCCGAGCGCTGGCACCGGGCGGGACCGGACGCCCGGGCCACGGCGGAGATCTTCGGCCGGTTTCTCGGCCGGCTCGAGGAGGTCGGCGTCATCGACTGGGGGCGGCTGCAGTTGTTCCTCAAAGGCGAGTGGCCGCCGGGGGAGAAGAAGGCGAAGCGGAAGAATAAGGGGAGTAAGAAGAGTAAGAAGAAGGGAAGCAAGAAGAAGGCAAGCAAGAAAACGAGGGGGCGGGGTGAGGGCGGAGGTTCGAGTAAGAGATAAGAGTAAGAGTACGAGTACGAGTAGGAGTACGATAAAGAGTAAGAGCGGGGGGAGCGGGAGAGGCGGGAAGAAGGAGCGAGGGGAGAAGGAAGGAGGGGAGCAGCTGGCGTGGGAGATGTAGTCAGGCGGGCATTGGGAAAGTTCACGTTGTATGCCCTGGATGCGGGGATGCAGCGGCTGGATGGCGGCGCCATGTTCGGCGTCGTGCCCAAGCCGTTGTGGGAAAAGAAGATCCCGGCGGACGAGCGGAACCGGATCCCCCTGGCGATGAGGACGCTGCTGGTCGAGACGGACGGCGAGCTGATCCTCATCGATACCGGCGCCGGCAACAAGGAGGACGAGAAGTTCAGGGACATCTACGGGGTGGAGAACGAGGGCGACCCCACCGCGCTGGAGGATTCGATCCGCGCCGCCGGGTTCGCGCCCGACGATGTCACCCTGGTCGTCAACACGCACCTCCACTTCGACCACGCCGGCGGCGACACGGTCCGCCGGCCCGATGGCGAAATCGTCCCGGCTTTCCCGGGCGTCCGCCACCTGGTCCAGAAGCGGGAGTGGGACTTCGCCCACCTGCGGAACGAACGGGTGAAGGCCAGCTACCTGCCCCACAACTTCGATCCGGTGGGGGAGGCGGGCCTGTTCGAGTTCGTGGCGGGGGAGGCGGAAATCGTGCCGGGGATCACGCTCTTGCCGGCACCCGGGCACACGCCGGGCCACCAGTCGGTCCGGATCGAGTCGGAGGGCGAAACGGCCCTCTACGTCGCCGATTTGATCCCCACGGTGGCCCATCTGCCGCTCCCCTGGATCATGGGATACGACGTGGAACCGTTGACCACACTGGAGACGAAACGGGCGGTGCTGGGCCGTGTATTAGAGGAACGGACCTTGCTGATATTCGAACATGACCCCAACACCGCCTGGGGATATTTGTCGCCTCAGGAGAAACGACCGACTCTGGTCGCCGAGCGGCCGGACTAGACCTACAGGTGTCGCACTATGTCGGATGAAGCCAGAACGACTCCGGTTATCGTCAGCAGCGTCCGGACCCCCATCGGCCGGTTCCTGGGCGGCCTGGCGAAGCTGAAGGCGCCCGAGCTGGGTGCCATCGTGATCAAGGAAGCGGTGAGCCGGGCCGGGATCGAGCCGGGCGCGGTTCAGGACGTGATCATCGGGAACGTGCTGCAGGGCGGCGTGGGCCAGGCGCCGGCCCGGCAGGCGGCGATCGGAGCCGGGATCCCGGCGACGGTCCCGGCGGTGACGATCAACAAGGTGTGCGGGTCGGGGCTGAAGGCGGTGATGCTGGCGGCGCAGGCGATCAAGGCCGGCGACGTGGAGGTCGTGGTGGCGGGCGGCCAGGAATCGATGTCTAACGCGCCGTACTACCTGTTCGGCTACCGTGACGGGGTGAAGTTCGGCAATCAGGGGATGGTGGACGGCCTGATCCACGACGGGCTCTGGTGCGGCTTCTACGGTTGCCATATGGGCGGTCATGCCGAGTACACCGCGATGAAGGCGGACATCTCCCGGGCCGACCAGGACGAGTTCGCCTACGGGAGCCACATGAAGGCGATCGCGGCGATGGAGGGCGGCAAGTTCGACACCGAGCTGGTCAAGGTCGAGGTCCCGGGCCGCAAGGGCCAGGTCACCGTGGTCGAGAAGGACGAGAACCCGCGAGCCGACACGACGATCGAGTCGCTGTCGAAGCTCAAGCCGGCGTTCGGCGCCAGCGCGCCGGAGGAGGTGAAGGAGTACAGCGTGACCGCCGGCAACGCGTCGGCGCTGAACGACGGTGCGGCGGCGCTGCTGGTCACCTCGCAGCGGTACGCCGAGGAGACCGGGCTCGAGATCATGGCCCGGATCCGCAACTACTCGGTGGGCGCCACCGAGCCGAAGGACCTGTTCTTCGCCCCGATCGACGCGGTGCAGAAGCTGATGGAGAAGGACGGCACCAAGATCGGCGACTACGACCTGATCGAGGCGAACGAGGCGTTCGCCGTTCAGGCGCTGGCCGATGGCCGCGCCCTCGGCTGGGATTGGGACCGGGTGAACGTGCACGGCGGTGCCGTCGCCCTGGGTCACCCGATCGGCGCGTCCGGCGCCCGCATCCTGGTCACGCTGCTGGGCGCCATGCAGGACCGCAACGCCAATCTCGGGCTGGCGACGCTCTGTCTGGGCGGCGGCAACGCCGTCGCGCTGAGCGTCGAGCGCGTCTGAGGCGGCGCGGCTGATGTGTGTGCGGCGGCCGGACCCGGCCGCCGCGGGGAGAGAACCTCGAACAGGAACGGCCCGGAACGTGAGCGTTACGACTCAGAGCCGCGCCCTCGACTGGGCGCACCACGAAATCGTCACCAGCCGCACGGCGCGCCGGATCATCGGCGTCGCCGCCTTCGCGGTCGCCACCGCGTTCGGCGCCCGGCTCGCCGTACCGATCCCGGGAACGCCGGTACCGTTCACGCTGCAGGTCATGTTCGTGCTGCTGGCCGGCGCCGCGCTCGGGCCGCGCCTCGGGGCCGCGTCGCAGGCGGCCTATCTGGCCGCGGGCGCCCTTGGCGCACCGATCTTCGCCGCCGGCGGCGGCCTGCTCTACCTGCTCGGCCCCACCGGCGGTTACCTGCTGGCGTTCCCGCTGGCGGCGTTCGCCGTCGGCGCCATCGCCGGTCGCGACGGCGGCGCGCTGCGTCTCCTGGCCGGGCTGGTCGCCGGCGTGATGGTCATACACGCGGGGGGTGTCGCCTGGCTGTCGGTAATGACCGATAGCCCGACTCGGGCGCTGGCCCTGGGCGTGGGGCCGTTCCTGGCTCTCGACGTCGTCAAGATCGCCCTGGTGCTGCTCGTCAGCCTGCGAATCCGCAACCGAACCCTCGAGCTCTTCTAGTCGAGGGTTTTTTGTTGGAGGAAGTTGGACGTTGGACGTTGAACGTTGGACGTTGGATGTTGAAGCCCCTGCTCTACGGGCCGACCAAGCTGCGAGCGATCTGGCGAATACTCATCTTCTTCGCCCTCTCGCTCATAGGGTTTATCGTCCTGTACGTGCCCGCCGCCGCACTGGCCCCCGGCGGCCTGGTGACGCAGCTGGCGCTCTACAGCCTGGCGGCCGCCATCGCCATGCTCGTCGCCTCGGCCATGATGATGAATACGTTCGAGGGCAGGCCGCTGGCCGCGGTCGGGTTGCCGGGCGGCCGCGAGGCGTGGAGCAGCTGGCTGCGCGGCGCCGCTCTGGGCGGCGCCTTCATCGCTCTGCTGGCGGCCATCCAGCTGCTGGCGGGCTGGCTGAGTCCCGTGGCCGATCCGGGCACGTTCTTCGGTTGGCTGGGAAGCGTGACTGGGCTGGCGCTGCTGCTGGCCGTCGCCGCCTTCGTCGAGGAGCTCTGGTTCCGTGGCTACGCGTTCCAGGTGCTGGTCGAGGGCGCCGGCCCGCTGGTGGCCGTGGCCGTATCATCGGTCGCCTTCGCCGCCCTGCACCTGAGCAATCCGGCGATCGGCCCGCTGCCGCTGCTCAACCTGGCGCTGGCCGGCGTGCTGCTGGCCGTGGCCTACCTGCGGACCCGCTCGCTCTGGTTCGCCACCGGTCTGCACTGGGGGTGGAACTGGTGCCAGGCCGCCATCTTCGATCTGCCGGTGAGCGGGATCGAGTTCGACGTGCCGCTCTACGATGCGGCCCTGTCGGGCCCCGTGTCGCTGACCGGCGGCGCCTTCGGACCCGAGGGCGGCCTACTGACCGCCGTCCTGGCCGTCCCGTTCATCGCCTGGCTCGCTCGCACGCGCCACCTCTCGGAGTCCGCGGCGATGAAGGCCCTCGACCCGTTGGTCGACTCGCGGCTCCGTACCGAAATTGAAAATCGAGAATTGAATGTGAAAATTGAATCTTCACGTTAAGCATTGAACCTCGATCATTGATCATTACCCGAAACGAAACCTCGTGCGCGCGCCCCACCCGAGGAAGGCGGGAACGAGATGAGCAAGGACCTGAAAGTCGCAGTCATCGGCGGTGGAACGATGGGCAACGGCATCGCCCACGTCTTCGCCCAGGCCGGGTTCGACGTCACCCTGATCGATGTCAGCAAAGACGTGCTCGACAAGGCGCTCGCCACGATCGAGAAGAACCTCGACCGCCAGGTCAAGAAGGAGAAGATCGACGCCGCGGCCAAGGAGGCCACACTGGCGCGGATCGAGACCTCGACCAGGACCAAGACGGCCGAGGGCGCCGGTCTGGTCGTCGAGGCGGTCAGCGAGGACGAGAGCCTCAAGGCCGGGATCTTCAAGGAGCTCGACGGCATCGTACCCGACGACGCCATTCTGGCCAGCAACACCAGCTCCATCGCCATCACCCGGCTGGCCGCCAACACGAGCCGACCGGAGAAGTTCATCGGCATGCACTTCATGAACCCGGTCCCGGTGATGCAGCTGGTCGAGGTGATCCGCGGGCTGGCCACGTCCGACGAGACGGCCGACACCGTGATGAAGCTGGCAACGGACCTGGGCAAGACCCCGATCATCGCCAACGACTCGCCCGGCTTCGTCAGCAACCGGGTGCTGATGCCGATGATCAACGAGGCGGTCTACTGCCTGCACGAGGGCGTCGCCGAGGCGGAGGCGATCGACGGGATCATGAAGCTCGGCATGAACCACCCCATCGGCCCCCTCGCCCTGGCCGACCTGATCGGGCTCGACGTCTGCCTCTCGATACTCGAGGTTCTTCATAACGACCTCGGCGAGGACAAGTATCGGCCCTGCCCGCTGCTGCGGAAGTACGTCGCTGCAGGGTGGCTCGGCCGCAAGACCGGTAGAGGGTTCTATGACTACAGTAAGGAGTAGGGAGTTGGGAGTCGGTGATGGGTAGTGAGTAGTGAGTAATGAGTAATGAGTAGTGAGTGTGAGTAAGAGGTGGGATCTGGGGTGCGTGTAACGGCCGATGCGAGCGACGACTAGATGAAGCGCGACTACACACTCAGCGAAGAACAAGAGCAGATCCGCCAGCTCGCCCGCGACTTTGCGGAGAACGAGCTGCGCCCGCGGGCGGCTGAGTGGGACAGGAAGGCCGAGTTCCACGGCGAGATCCTCCCTCTCATGGCCGAGCTGGGCTTCTTCGGCATGCTGCTGCCCGAGGAATACGATGGGCTCGGCCTGGGCATGCTGGACTACCTGGTGGCGCTCGAGCAGATCGCCTGGGGCGACGCGTCGGTGGCGATCACCATGTCGGTCCACAACTCGCTCCCGACGCAGATGATCCTCAAGTACGGCAACGAGGAGCAGAAGAAGAAGTGGCTGCCTCCCATGGCGCGGGGCGAGCTGCTGGGTGCGTTCTCGCTGTCCGAGGCCGGGTCCGGCAGCGACGCCGCCAGCCTGCAGGCGAAGGCGGAGCGCGACGGTGACGGCTGGGTGCTGAACGGCGAGAAGATGTGGGTGACCAACGGCGGCGAGGCCGAGCTGCTGCTGGTCATGCTGCGGACCGATTCGGCCGGCGAGCGGCGCGGCGCTCGAGGGATCGGCGCCTTCATCATCCCCACCGATACGCCGGGCTACGAGGTCGGCAAGAAGGAGGACAAGACGGGGCTGCGCAGCTCGGAGACCGTCTCGGTGGCCTTCAACGACTGCCGCGTCGGGCCCGAAGCGTTGCTCGGCGATCCCGACAAGGGGTTCGTCTACGCGCTCTCCAGCCTGGAAGGCGGTCGGTTGGGCGTCGGCGCCCAGGCGCTGGGGATCGCCGAGGCGGCGTTCGACCACACGGTCAAGTACGCCGGCGAGCGCCGCCAGTTCGGCCGCGCGATCAAGGACTTCCAGGGTCTGGCGTTCAAGATCGCCGACATGAGCACGCGGATCGAGGCGTCCCGCGGGCTGCTCTACCGCGCCGCCCGTGCCTGGGATGCCGGGCGCGGCGACATGCGGCTCTCGAGCATGACCAAGCTCTACGCCAGCGAGACCGCGGTGTGGGTCACCTCGCAGGCGATCAACATCTTCGGCGGCTACGGGTTCATGAAGGAGTATCCGGTGGAGAAATTGTTCCGCGACGCCAAGGTGACCGAGATCTACGAGGGTACCAGTGAGATCCAGCGAACGGTGATCACGAGGACTCTATATCAAGAACAGGTGAAGGATTAGCCCGCAGGCCTGATCAATAGAAAGGCGAGGTGCGCTGATGGAAGTCTTCAAGGAGATGGTCAAGTGGGGACACGAACAGGTATTGTTCACCCGCGAAGAGACAGTCGGCTACCTTGGCATCATCGCGATCCATGACACGACGCTGGGGCCGGCCCTCGGCGGCTGTCGCCTGTGGAAGTACGAATCGGAGGAAGAGGCGCTGGTCGACGTGCTGCGGTTGTCGATGGGGATGACCTACAAGGCGGCGGTGGCCGGGCTCAACCTGGGTGGCGGCAAGTCGGTCATCATCGGAGACCCCGATATGCCACGCCGCGAGATGATCTTCCGGGCGCACGGTCGCGCGGTCGAGACGCTGAAGGGTCGCTACATCACCGCCGAGGACGTGGGCACTTCGGTCGAGGACATGGACTACGTCCACATGGAGACCGAGCACGTGGTTGGCATCGCCGGCCGCTCCGGCGACCCGTCGCCGGTCACCGCGTACGGCACTTACCGCGGGATGAAGGCCTGTGCCCTCGAAAAGTACAAGGACGATTCACTCAAGGGTAAGACGGTGGCGGTGCAGGGCGTCGGTCACGTCGGCTATTACCTCTGCGAGAACCTGGCCGCCGAGGGCGCCAAGCTGGTGGTCACCGATATCAGCGAGGAGAAGGTCGCCCGTTGCGTCGAGGACTTCGGCGCCGAGCCGGTGGGGACCGACGAGATCTACGAGGTCGACGCCGACATCTTCGCGCCCTGCGCGCTGGGCGCCATCGTCAACACGGAGACGATCCCCAAGCTCAAGGTCGACATCATCGCCGGCGCCGCCAACAACCAGCTGGCCACCCGCGAGGACAGCAAGGCGGTCCAGGAGGCCGGCATCCTCTATGCGCCGGACTACGTGATCAATGCCGGTGGGCTGATCAACGTCTACTCGGAGCTGGCCGATTGGAGCACCGACCGCTCGAAGCGCAAGGCCGGCGAGATCTATCAGACGCTGCTCGAGGTGTTCGAGCTGGCCCGTGAACAGAAGATGACCACCGCCGACGCCGCGGACCGGATCGCCGAGCGGCGGATAGACACGGTGGGTAAGCTGCACCGTTCACGGAGCGACTGATACGGGTGTGTGAGTGAGCGCGCACCTCACTTGGAAATCGGAAATGGATGTGGACATTGGCAATTCACCTTGAAGATTGGATCGTTGACTGTTGAATCTTCAAGATTCAATGTCCAAGGTGAGTGCTCAATGTCCACATCCAATTTCCAATTTCCAAGTCCTTGCGGGTGGTACCTGACAGAGTAAGGGGCACGTGAAAAGACTCGAGAAAGTCGACCACGACGTCTACCAGGCGATCATCGACGAGACACGCCGACAGGGCGAAGGGCTGGAGCTCATCGCCAGCGAGAATTTCGTGTCGCCGGCGGTGCTCGAGGCGATGGGCTCGGTGTTCACCAACAAGTACGCCGAAGGATACCCGGGCAAGCGCTATTACGGCGGTTGCGAGTACGCCGATGTGGTCGAGGACCTCGCCCGCCAGCGGGCCTGCGAGCTGTTCGCCGCCGACCACGCCAACGTTCAGCCGCATTCCGGCGCCCAGGCCAACATGGCGGTCTACTTCACGGTGCTGGAGCCGGGCGACACGATCCTCGGGATGGACCTCTCCCACGGCGGCCACCTGACGCACGGCTCGCCGGTCAACTTCAGCGGCATGCTGTACAACGTGGTGGCGTACGGCGTCACCGAGGACGGCGGCCGCATCGATCTCGACCAGGTGCGCCACCTGGCGAAAAAGCACCGGCCCAGGCTGATCATCGCCGGCGCCAGCGCTTACCCGCGGATCATCGACTTCGAGGCCTTCGCGGAGATCGCCCGCGAAGTCGACGCCCGTTTCGTCGTCGACATGGCTCACATTGCCGGCCTCGTCGCCGCCGGCCTCCACCCGTCACCGGTCCCCCACGCCGACGCGGTCACCACCACCACCCACAAGACGCTCCGCGGGCCGCGCGGCGGACTGATCCTCTGCACCGCTGAGCTGGCGAAGCCCATCGACAAGTCGGTGTTCCCCGGCACGCAGGGCGGTCCGCTGGTCCACGTCATCGCCGCCAAGGCCGTGGCCCTCAAAGAGGCGATGAACGATGGCTTCAAGGACTACTCCCGGCAGGTGATCGACAACGCGAAGGCGCTGGGCGACACGCTGGTGGAGAACGGCTACCAGCTGGTCAGCGGCGGCACCGATAACCACCTGCTGCTGGTCGATCTGCGGAATACCGAGCTCACCGGCAAGGCCGCCGAGGAGGCGCTGGGCCGAGCCGGCATCACGGTCAACAAGAACACCGTTCCCTTCGAGACCCGCTCGCCGTTCGTCACCTCGGGCATCCGGATCGGCACCCCGGCCGTCACCACCCGGGGGATGGGGACCGGCGAGATGGAGCGGATCGGCGATTGGATCCACCGGATCCTCCAGGCCCCCGACGACGAGGCCCTGGCGGCCGAGATCCGGGCCGAAGTCAAGGCGTTGTGCGACGAGTTCCCCCTCTACGAGAAGTGGGTCGAGGGCACGTTCACCCGGCCCGCCGGCATCGGCCGGGGCGGTTAGCCGAAAAAGGGCGCCGAAACGACGCCAGCCCCGGCACCGGCGCCCCCGCCGACGCCCATTCTGCCCCGCTCACCGCACACCCCATACGAGCCGCCGCACACTGTATACCGGGCTTCCTCCGCACACTTGACGTGGCGCCCCGGCGACGAAAGCTTGTGTGGAGTGCCACGGTGGCGCGAGCGAGGTGAGCGATATGGCCAGAACGGCTGGATCAGTGGGAGAAACAGGACGCTGAGATTCGGGTGGTCCGTATGGTAGGGGAAAACGTGCTGGCCAAGCTCCGCGAACGGAATCCGCGCTACACGGAGGCCGCCTACCTTTTCGTCCTCACCGCGCTCCAGTACGTCATCGACAGCCTCGACGAGCCACGCCATATCAGCGGCCAGGAGCTGGCCCGGGGCTGTCGCGACCTGGCGCTGGAGCGCTACGGCCCCATGGCCCGCACCGTCCTGGAGCATTGGGGCATACACTCCACCGACGATATGGGAGCGATCGTCTACGCCCTCATCGATTGCCGTGTCCTGACGAAGCAGGACAGCGACAGTCCGGACGATTTTCTGGATGTGTTCGACTTCGAGGAGGCGTTCGAGCGCAACTACCCGTGGGGGAGAGTGCGCAGGTCCTGAGCGATACGGTCCTGTCGGGAACAGTCCTACCTATTGGAGAGGGAGGGGGTGAGTCAGTTGGACCGGGAGCGGGAATTTCCAGTTTGCAGAAAGTGTGCGGATGGGTCACTGGTCCCACTGTCAGACTACGGACGAGAAGGCGCGCCCATCATGTACAAGGCTTGGGTCTGTAGTAACCCGGACTGCGGATTCAACATCCGGATCGACAACGGCGAGATAAGCTTCGGCCGTAACGTCCAGCAATCCTACAAGTAGCGCGGTACGGTTCGCCCGCGAGCCCGAACCCTGTCCTGACCATTATGGTGAAGCGATGAGCGACCTCTACGGTGTAGAGCGGTTGCCGTTGCCGCGGGCCCAGGAGATGGCGGACATCGACCGCCGCGCCCGCGAGGAGCATGGCATCCCGGAGCGGTTGCTCATGGAAAGCGCCGGCCGGGCCATCGCCATGGTCGTCCAGGCCCTTTACCCGGAGGGAACGGTCGCCGCCGCCGTCGGCAGCGGCCACAACGGCGCCGACGCCTACATCGCGCTCCGGGCCCTGAAGAGCTGGGGCCGCGAGGTCCGTGCCATCCAGGCCGGCAGCCAGCCGCCCGACCGCGCCCTCGCCCATCGCTGGGACCTCCCGGTCGAACCCGTCGAAGGCTCCGCCGAAGCCGTCTTCTGCACCGCCGATGTCATCCTCGATGGCCTGCTGGGCACCGGCACGGCCGGCGCCCCCCACGAGCGGGCCACCCAGATGATCGAGGCGATGAACGGGAGCCGCGCCGCTCGCGTCGCCGTCGACGGCCCTTCCGGGATCGACTTCAGTACCGGCGCGGTTCCCGGCGCCTGCTTCCGCGCCGACGTCACCGTCACCCTCGGCTACCCGAAGGTCGGGCTGCTCTTCCAGCCGGCCCGGTCGCGCTGTGGCCGCATCATCGCCGCCGAGATCGGCTTCCAGCCCGTGGCCGACGACGAGGTCTCCGCTTTCGTCCTCACCCCGGATTGGGCTCGGGCGTTCCGGCCGCGCCGGGCACCGGACGCGCATAAGGGCGACGCCGGGTACCTGCTCATCGCCGCCGGCCGCAGCGGCATGTCGGGCGCCGCCGTGCTCGCCGCCCGGGGCGCCTTGGCGATGGGAGCCGGCATCGTGCGGATCGCCTCCGACAGCGCCAACCGCCGCATCTGCCAGACCGCGGTGCCCGAGGCGATCTTCGTCGACATCGACGATGACGGCGCCATGGCCGAGGCGGGCGAGTGGGCCCACGCCGTCGTGGTGGGCCCCGGCTTCGGTCGCGACAAGCGGGCCCAGCTCCGCCTCGACCGCGTCTTCGAGACCACCGGCGCGCTCCCCACCCTGATCGATGCCGACGGGCTCAACATGTTCGCCGGGCGGTCAGACGCCCTGGCCCAGCTGGCCAAGAGCCGGCCGGTGGCCATCACCCCCCACCCCGGCGAGATGGCGCGCCTCCTCGGCGTGAACACCGAGGGGATCGTCCGCGATCCCGTCGCCGTCGCCGCCTCCGCCGCGCAGCAGCTCCGCGCCGCCGTCCTGCTCAAGGGCGCGCCCTCGGTCGTCGCCCTCAGCCACGAGCCCGTACTGGTCTCCGCCGCCACGTCGTCAGCTGCCGCCTCCGGCGGCTCCGGCGATGTCCTCTCGGGCGCCTGCGGCGCCATGCTGGCCGCCCGCATGCCGCGCCGCGAGGCGCTGGGCGTCGCCCTCTTCTACTGCGCCCGCGCCGCCATGCTGGGGCCGCCCATCGGGCGCAGCTCGCTGGAGGTGGTGAGCGACCTGCCCGCCGCCCTGGAAACCCCCGGGGCCGAGACGCCCATCCTGCCTTTCGTCGTCTTCGACCAGCCGCCCCCCCGGTGAGCCGTACGCCCCCGCCACTCGGGCCCGGCGGCGAGTTCGATATCATCCGGCGCGTGCTCAAGGACGCGACGCCGCCGGGACCGGAAATCGCCCTCGGCTCCGGCGACGACTGCGCCCTGATCCGCCACGGCGATGGCTTCCTCGCCCTCAGCGTCGATCTCTCCGTCGAGGGCGGCCACTTCGTCTCCGACTGGGGCACGCCCGAGCTCATCGGCGAGCGGGCGGTCCGCATCGCCATCTCGGACCTGGCCGCCATGTCGGCCGAACCGTTGGCCACGCTCGTCTCCCTCAACACGCCCCGTACCGCCGGGTCGGGGCTCGCCGAGCGCATCTTCCGTGGCTGCCTCGCCGCCACCGAGGCGTGCGGGGCCGCGCACATCGGCGGCGATCTGTCCCACGCCGCCGACGCCATCGTCATCGACGTCACCGCCCTCGGAAAAGTGGTCGAGCCCTTGCTGCGGAGCACCGCCCGGCCGGGCGACGCCCTCTGGGTTACGGGCCGGCTGGGCGCCGCCGCCGCGGCGGTCCGCGCCTGGAAAGCGGGCGGAAAGCCGAAGGACCGGTGGCGCCGTCGCTTCTGGGAGCCGCCCCCCCGGATCGAAGAGGCCCGGTGGTTGGCCCGGGCCGGCGCCAGCGCCGCCATCGACCTCTCCGACGGCCTGCTCGCCGACTCCGGCCACATCGCCGCCGCCTCCGGGATCGGTCTCGAGATCGATTGGGAGGCGGTGCCCGCCGCGCCCGAGATCGAGACCGAGATCGCCCTGGCCGGCGGCGAGGACTACGAATTGCTCGTGGCCGCGCCCCGTGACATATTTACCGACGACACAACGGCAGAGTTCGAGCTGACGTTCGGCGTCCCCCTCACCCGCGTTGGCCGTGCCGTCTCCGGTTCGGGCGTGCGGGTTTTTCGCGCCGGACAGGAGATCGAGGCCGCCTCGCCCGGCTTCGATCATTTCGGGGACGAAGGGTAGATGGGCCTGATTCGATCGATCTGGACGGTCATCGTCGCCAGCTCCGTGCTGGCCACCCTGGGAACCGTCTGTATCGTCGGCGCCTATGTGGGCCTCTCCCGCTCCTTCTACGATTGGACGGGCAAGTTCTTCTCCCACGTCATGCTCTGGGCGTCGGGCACTCCGGTGACGGCCATCGGGCTCGAGCACATCGATCGCGATGACCCGCAGGTCGTCGCCTGCAATCATCAATCGATGTGGGACGTCTGGACCCTCGCCGCCACGGTACCGCGTCGCACCCACTTCGTGGCCAAGAAAGAGATCCGCAAGATCCCCATCTTCGGCCGGGCCGCCGCCGCGGCGGGCCACGTCTACATCGATCGCGGCAACCGCGCCGCCGCCGTCCAGTCGCTCAAGCTCGCCGGCCGCCGCATCAGGGAGAACAACAGCACCGCGGTCGTATTCCCGGAAGGCACCCGTTCCTTGACCGGCGACCTGCAGCCCTTCAAGAAGGGCCCGTTCATCATGGCCATCGAGGCCGGCGTTCCCATCGTGCCCACGGTGGTGGACGGCACGTTCGACATCCTGCCCAAGCGCGGCTTCGTCCTGAGGCCGCAGCCGATCACCGTCTGGTTCGGGGAGCCCGTCGACACCACAAACTTCGAGCACGAGGACCGCGATGCCCTGATCGCCCGGGTGCACGCCCGCATGGCCGAGATGCTGGCCGAGCTCCGGGCGCCTGACGGGTACCGCGGCCCCAAGCGACTGAGGCCGGAGCCCGCGGCCCTGGAAGAGTCCAATGTCTGAGATCGTCGAAGTCCGCGCCCGCGAGATTCTCGATTCCCGCGGCAACCCCACCGTCGAGGCCGATGTCGTTCTGGCGAACGGGACACTGGGTCGCGCCGCCGTGCCCAGCGGCGCCTCCACCGGCGAGCACGAGGCCGTCGAGCTCCGCGACGGCGACTCCAAGCGCTACGGCGGCAAGGGGGTGCTCAAGGCCGTCGAGAACATCGAGAAGGTGATCGGCCCCGAGATCCGGGGGCTGGATCCCGTGGACCAGGTCGGGATCGACAAACTGCTGGTCCAGCTCGACGGCACCGATAACAAGTCCAGGCTCGGCGCCAACGCCATTCTTGCCGTCTCGCTCGCCAACGCCCGGGCTGCCGCCGCCGTGCTCCGCCTGCCGCTCCATCGCTATCTGGGCGGCCCGCTCTCCCGGGTGTTGCCCGTTCCCATGATGAACATCCTGAACGGCGGCGCCCACGCGTCCAACAACGTCGACATCCAGGAGTTCATGGTCATGCCCATCGGGGCCGACTCGTTCGGCACGGCGCTGCGCTGGGGTGCCGAGGTCTTCCACGCCCTCAAGAAGCTGCTGAGCGAGAAGGGGTTGTCGGTGGCGGTGGGTGACGAGGGCGGCTTCGCGCCCGACCTCGATTCCAACGAGCAGGCGATCGAGTACGTGCTCGCTGCGATCCAGCGCGCCGGCTACGAGCCCGGCGATCAGGTGGCGCTCGCCCTCGACGTCGCCGCCTCCGAGCTGGGCCGCGACGGCGTCTACCGGATGGGCACCGAGGACTCCCTCAGCGCCGGCGACCTGACCGAGATGTACGGCAACTGGTGCGACCGCTATCCCATCCGCTCTATCGAGGACGGCCTCGGCGAAGACGATTGGGACGGCTGGAAGGAGCTCACCGGATGGCTGGGTGACCGCGTTCAGCTGGTCGGCGATGATATCTTCGTCACCAACACCGAGCGACTGCTCCGCGGCATCGCGGCCGATGTCGCCAACTCGATCCTGATCAAGGTCAATCAGATCGGCACGCTGACCGAGACGCTGAAGGCGATCGAGCTGGCCCGCACCGCCGGCTACACCGCGGTCATCTCGCACCGCTCGGGCGAGACCGAGGACACCTTCATCGCCGACCTGGCGGTGGCCACCGCCGTCGGCCAGATCAAGACCGGCAGCCTCTCGCGCTCGGACCGGACGGCGAAGTACAACCGCTTGCTACGGATCGAGGAGGAGCTGGGCGCCAAGGCCGAGTACGGTGCCCGCCACCTGTCGGTGCAGGGCCGCCTGACTTAGTTTCTTCCTCGATGGCGATAGGGAAGGGGGGGAAGGGACGATGGGAAAGAACAGAAGTCGCAAGAAGAGATCGAGGAGCAGGAACGGGCGAGAAACGGCAAGCTCACGCTTGGCCGGGTATGCCGTCGTCGCCATGCTGCTCCTCGCCGCATACTTCGCCGTCTTCGGCGGCGAATACAGCATCTTCCAGATCAGTCGGCTCGAGGACACCGAGGCGGCCATCACCGCCGAGCTCGCCCGCATCGAAGCCGAGATGGACTCCCTCGAGGCCCTGAAGCAGCGACTCGAGTCGGATCCCGTCGCCATCGAACGCGTCGCCCGCGAGCGCTACGGCATGATCCGTGACGGCGAGGTGCTGTATCGGTTTCGCGAAGTGGCCGGGGCCGACTCGACGAAGCGCGAGAGCCCGGAAGGGAAGGGCTAGTCGCCCAGCCCCGCGGGCCCCACGCTGAACGGCGCGCTGTCCCCGGAGAGCGCCCCTGAGATCGCCGTCAGCACGTAGCCTGACCCGACCCGATCCAGCGACAGTCCATCGAATACCGCCACGCCCGCCAGCGCGGTGGCTGTCGTCGTCCCGTTCAGCTCCGCGCCTGTCGGGTTCCCCATCAGCTGCAGCGTCACCGTGGCCGTGTAGCTTTCCACAGGGTGGTTCAGCCGATCGACGACGTGAACGGTGAGCGGGTCGAGCGGCTGGCCGACCCGGGCGTCGGTGATCGGGTCCGGGAAGGCGATGCCCCGGGCCATCTGTTCCACCGTCACCCGTACCGCGCCGCTCGCGCCGCTGGAAGTGCGGGCCCGAATCGTCGCCGTGCCGTTGCCCACCGCGGTCACCCGTGCCGTGTTCGTCACGGTGGCGACCGTCTCGTCCGACGACGACCAGGTCAGCGCGAGCCCGGTCACCGTGTCCCCCGTCGCGTCGACCACGGTCGCGGTCAGCTGCTCGTCCAGTTCCAGCGCGTCCAGCTCCACCGTGCCGGGTGTGATGATCACCCGCGCCGGCTGCCCGGCCTTCAGGTCGAAAACGTGATCGCAAGCCTGGACCGCCAGCGCGAGGATCACCGCGCCGAGCACGAACCGGGCCATGCGCCGGCTACCGTCTTTCGTCCACTCCGCGATCATTGGCATCGATGACTGCCGGGACCTCGTCCCCGGCCCGGCTCCCACATCGCAACAAGAAAGGGCCACCCGTGGGTGGCCCTTCTCAAATGGTAACTCCGGAACGGGCTCGTCAGCTGTCCAGCTTGACGACATTCTGGGCGGCCGGCCCCTTCTTGCCCTCGACGATGTCGAACTCCACGCGCTCGCCTTCCTGGAGGGTCTTGAAACCCTCCGCCTGGATGGCTGTGTGGTGCACGAAGCAGTCCTTCTCACCGTTCTCGGGCTTGATGAAGCCAAAGCCCTTTGCGTCGTTGAACCACTTGACGGTTCCGGTCACACGCATCTGCCGGTCTCCCTTGTCTTGATGTGGTCGGAGTCCGGCAGAGCCGTCCTGACCGACTACATACTTGCTGCGCGGATCCTGAGCCCCCGCGCCGGGCCTACCCTCGGTCCCGGTCGCGCCGGTCACCTCGGGTTATGCTCACCGTCGGACCACCAGCTCCAAGCAAAAAACAGGACCGGCGATTTCCACCAGGTCCCTCGTCGTTCGCTGGTTATCCGAGTGTTGCTACCATAGCAGATTACGGTCTCCAAGTCAACAGTTTTCTCCCATCGATCCTCGGCGGTCTAGCCGCTCCGTCGCCCGGCTGGTATCCGGCTCGCCCTTGCTGTATCTTTCCTGCCGGCTGAAGCTTCCGTGCCTCCCCGCCCCCGATTCCCCATGAACTTCTCGGCTCGCATCGCTCCCGTAGCGGCAGGATTCGCCGAATGGACGTGACGGCTTCCGAAAGATCGCCTCTCGGGCCCGGCAACCGGTTGGGCCGCCGGACGACGAACGTGTTGCTCGCGTTGGGGTTCGTTCTGATCGCCCTCGCCACGTACCACCGGACCTTGGGTGTGCCGTTGAGCAGCGACGCCCAGTACCTGACCTACCTGAACCGCTACAATCGGGAGGTGTCGGGGCTGGCCGAGGTCTGGACGGCCGACTACTTCGCCGGCTCGATCACCTTCGGGGTGCCGGCGAACTCGGGCTACTACCGGCCCATCGCCAACACGTATTTCTGGTTCGCCTATCAGCTCGCCGGCCGCAATGACGTGATCTACAACCTGCTCGAGGTGATCCTCCACGGGCTGAACGGGTTCCTGGTCTTTCTCGTCTGTCGCCGCCTCAGCCGCGAGTTCATCGCCGCCGGAGTCGCCGGCCTGTTCTTCGTCCTGCATCCCGTCCACGCCTTCGCCGCGGTCGAGCCGGCCGCCGCCGCCGATGTCCTTTTCCCCATCTTCTATCTGCTGGCGATGCTCGCCTTCGACTCGGCCGTCCGCGACGCCGACTCGAGGGCCGCCGCCGGGAAGCTGGGGCTGACGACCGTCCTTTATCTGCTGGCTCTGCTGACCAAGGAGATGGCCGCCACCCTGCCGGCTGCCCTGGTCCTTCTGGCCACCTATCGGCATTTCACCCACGGCGTGGCGTGGCGCCGGCTGGCCTGGACGCTGCCGGTCTGGCTGGCGTTCGGCGCTTACCTCCTGCTGCGTTTTGTCATCGTCGATGTGCCCACCCAGCTGGTCGGGTACCGGGAAGTGCATCCGACCCTCGTGCTGGCGATCGGCGCGGTGAAGGGGATCGTCATCCACTTCTCCCGGCTGCTGCTCCCGCTGGGCGCCGACTATCCCGAGCTCAACCCGTGGCTCATCAACTTCGTCGGCAACATCTACACGGATCCCGTCACCTACGTGGCCCTGGCGGTCGTGCTGGCCCTGGGCATGCTCGCCCTGGCCTACCGCTGGAACCCGTATATCGCGTTCTGGAGCGGCTTTTTCCTCGTCACCTACTCGCCGCTGATGCGCGTCGACAGCATTGCCGGCTCGCTGGGCCACGACATGCTGCTCACCGAGGAGCGCTGGATCTACCTGCCGTCCATCGCCGTCGCTGCGGTCATCGGCTACGGCGTCGCCCGGGCCGCCGACCGGGTCCGCGGCCGCGCCGCCCGCTTCGGCCTCGTCGGCCTGGTCGCCGCCGCGCTCCTCTTCTTCGCCGGGTCCGCCATGTCTCACGCCGGCCGCCACGAGGACCCCCACGCCCGGCTCCGCCAGCTCTACCTGTTCCCCGAAGAGGAGCTGCACCCCATGCAGCGGGCCAACAAGCTCATGCTCTATGCCGAGTGGGTGGCCGCGCCCAGCGGCGACATGGAGGAGGCCGAACGCCGGGCCCGGGCCGCCTACGCCGAGGTCCCCGACTCGCCCATCACCGCCGGTGCCCTGGCCGTCATGCTGGCCCGGCGCGGCAAGTGGCGCGAGGTGATCCAGGTGCTGGGACCCTGGCACAATCCCGGCCCCGCCTTCATGGCCGAGATGAAGGAGACCAACTTCCGGGTCGGCGACGATCTCAACCGGGTGGCCACGCTGATCCCCGTCGTTCTCGCCCGGGCCTACGCCCACCTGGGCGCCGGCCGCGCCGCCGCCGGCCTGCTCTGCGAGGCGGTGATGCGCGAGTTCGACCCCCAGCTGATCCACGGGTACCTGGGCGAGAACTGGGCCCTCAACGGGCCCGCCGCCTGCCGCACCGCCCGGGACCCCGACGCCTGCGCCGCCGGGGTCACCCTGCCCCCCGGCTCCGGCTGGGAACCGCCCTACGATCCGCAGTCCTGCCCCACCTGGCCGAAGCGCTGGGACGAGCTCGTCAGCGGAGGCTGAGGGCCGGTCNNCTGAGGGCCGGTCCCGTACCCTCCGGGGGCAAGATGCCCCGGTTCGGCGGTCGCCAAAGTGGCCGGGCCGGGGCGTTCCGCTACCCGTGGGAGGGGCGGCTTAGGCAGGTGTCCAGCCTTGAAGCCACTTTCTGGGGTGGAACGATATCACTCGACCCATCTCTCCAGTGTGGACTGCAGCAGCTGCCACATGCAGGGCCTGGTGACCTGCTATAACTGCCACTTCGAGTCCGAGGTGAACGAGGGCGTCAAGCGGGCGCGAGGGCAGATCACCAGCTGGATGTTCCTGGTCAACCGGGAAGGCAAGGTGCATCCGGCGAACTTCCAGAGCGTCAAGTACGGGAACAGCACCTTCACGGCACTGGCACCGTTCTACGCGCACACCATCGACAGGAACGCGGTCTCCGCCTGCACGGACTGCCACGGCAACTCGAACGTGAGCGCGCTGACCAGCGGGGACAGCTCACTCTGGATCGCCCAGTTCGATGGCGCCTCCAACGTGATCCCGGCCTCCGGCATCATTCCGGTGCCGACCTGGTACGACACGAAGTTCATGATGGACTTCCTCGATTACGATTC
>JAACAK010000133.1:47068-50936 GCA_011774835.1 Candidatus Kutchimonas denitrificans
CATGCGCCCCCAACTCGGACGGGGCGCATGTCGCGCTCGCGCGCTCCGCCTCCAGAGAGCTCAATGAGCGCGCTACGCCCGGGCGTAACGGGTCGAGGCCCGCGACGCCCGGGCGTTTCCCACCACTTGTGTCTGTCCTCACTTGAGATGGCCGGCCGGCTGAATGCCGCGAACTGGTGGAAGCCGGCGGGGAGCCGCAAAAAAACTTGCTGTCGCAATGGTGAGTTACTATTCTAAAAATCAACGTAGTTCATCTTATTGCCAGGCTGGGAAGTGGGGCTGGGCCCGTGACGGAGTCTCCCAACCGCTCCGGAGGGCAGTCCATCGTGTTCCGTAACCTGCCGTATCAGCTGTCCAAAAAGTCGCTCCTCCTCGAAACTCGACACCTCAACGAATATCCTCAGGATCGAGCCAGCTTCAGCCGGTGGCTGCCCGCGCTTGCGGCTACCCTGGACCTGCCTGCAACGCGGGTCTGTTGACTCACCGGGCGCGAGCGCCAGGACTTCCTTTATCTCACCCCTCCGCGATGGAGGCAGGAGCCTGGAGTAGCTGGAAGAGTCATGACTGCCACAGGAGGTGCTGATGCCCCGCAAATCCATTCTCACCGTGACGTGCGTAGCGGCGCTGGCGATGGCCTGCGCGACGATGGGCGGAACAGGCGGCGCCGGACCTGAGCCTCCCTTCGAGTGGAACGCGGCTTACGCCGACTCAGGCACGCGCTTGGAAGTGCACGAGCTGGGGCGGCGTCCCGGATCAGGGACGATGGGCACGCTGGTGCGGTACCGATTCGTTGCGACTGGCTTCACTCCCGGTGAAGACCTCGAGTTGTGGCGACGGATAGGTGGCGTGTTCGAGCCTCTGCCGGCTTCGGTGAACACCGATGGTGCAGTGATCCTTGCGGGTTTTAGCGAAACGTTCACGGTTGGTGGCTTCGTGCCTGGCGAGCCGCTCGACGTGGCGCTGGTATCGCAGACATCGGGATTGCGTGCACACGCGAAGACGATCCCCTTTCCCATCGAGGCGACGAGTGCCGAAGGGTGCACGCTGGCTGTGGAGGTCCTGGCCCCAAGCGGCCTCGTGTTCTTGATAACCCTGCGGGGTTTTGACGTGGGTAGCACAGTGACGACGGTCAGCGAATTCGGTGATGAGCGTTTCGAGCAGACCGATACAGTGCCCCCAGCGGGTGAGGTCAAGCATCTGGTCAAATTCGGGTCCGGCAGCCAGGGGAAGGCCACATTCGAGGCCCGTGATGAAAGCTGCGAGGTATCGTTGGAATATGGCGTGGGCCCCGACGCTATGGTGGTCCAATAGAAGCCTCTCGTTCGTGCCAGCCGCCTGAGACTCGTTCCTGGGCGTTCGTGCTCTGGCCGGGCACCGTCGGTCGTTTCTTCTTTCCGTGAGCTGGAGGTAGTAATGCGAGGCGTGATCGTTCTCAACCTCGCCCTCTTGGGCATCTTCACTGCGGGGGCAACCGCCGCACAGGATCAGGCGGCCGAGCGCATTCGCACCCTGCAGGAGCAGGAACTGGACTCGCTCCAGCAGGAATTGGATAAAATCGCAGCGGAGCGGGGACAAAAGCATGCCGACCTGCTTCCGATCCTCTGGTCCATGCGCGACGTGTACATCGAGCACGGCGCGTACGCTCCCGCGGTTGCGCTCATGGAACGAGCACTGGAGATCACCGAGGAAGTCCACGGGACCGACGGCGGTGTAACGCTCACGGCGATACACAAGCTTACCGCCCTCTATACGCTGGCGCGGGATTACCCCCGGGCGCGAGCCGTGGGAGAACGTCTCCGCTCGACGGTCGAGCGTCTGCTGGGCCCCGAACATCCTGCTTTGGGCCCGGCGCTCTCCGTCGAGGGCGAGGCGTTGTTGCGGGCCGGTGACGCCGCGGCCGCCGCCCAGCGGCTGGAGCCCGCTCTGGCCATCCAGGCCGAGAACATGGGGCCCGCCGCGCACGAGCTGACGCCGATTCACCTGCTGTTGGCCGAGGCGCACACCCGCCTGGGACGCGTGCGTCGGCCCGAAGCTCTTCTGCGCTACGGCCTCGGCATCCGGTCGGAAGCTCGCGGGTTCGTGCCGGACGACGAGGTCGCCTTCTACCTGGCGCCGTTTAAAGCTGCGCTGGGAGGGTTGTACACCGCCGTGGGCTTCTACGACGAAGCCGAGGATGCCCTCACCGAGGCGCTCGAAGCTTACGAGGCGATGCTCGCCGCCGATGATCCCCAACTGGAACCCGTCCTGGTCCATCTGGCCACGCTCTACGCGGCGACCGGCGATACCGCGAAGGCTGAAGAGTACGGTTCCCGCGCCGAGCGACTGTTCGCCGACAACCTCGGCTTCGCGTTCGTCCAGAGCGCGCCGCCTTTTCCGCCGTTCGCCGAGATTCCGCCGGCCAGTGATCCTGAGGGCCTCTTCGCCGATGCGGCGACGGGCGACTGGGTCGAGTACCGCCAGAACGGCGAGCCCAGCGAGCGGCTGGAGATCGTACGGGCCACGCCGGCGCTCGTCGTGATCGCGAAGTCGAGGCGCGATGGAGACCGGTGGGTCCGGTCCACAGAGGAAATGGTTCGGCGCGACATCGGGTTGCGCGAGTTCCACGGCGTCGACAGCCTCACGGCGACACGCTGCCCGTTCGTTTCGGGCACCATCGAGTGCCTCGCATGGTCCTATTCGGGCTCCTACGCCAGCGAGCCCGCCACCGTGTTCCTCGCGCCGGGCGTCGTTCCAGTAGGCGGACTGCTCCGTCGGGACTTTGGCGGATACCGGGACACGGTGCGATACGTGACGACGCTCGGCCGCTACTCCCGAGGCGGCGAGGTGGTGAAGGTGCCGAAACTGGAAGGCTTTCCCGTGATGACCGAAGCGGTGCGGGAGATCCGGAGCGAGAGGGAGCTGATGGAGGCTGCCAAACGCGGTGACGTCCGCGCCGTCGCGGCCGCGCTGGACCGCGGGATGGATGTCGATCCCATCGACGGCGCCCCGCTCAATTGGGCCGTGCGGCGGGGGCACGTCGATATGGTTCGACTGCTGATCGAGCGCGGTGCGCGAGTCGGTCCCGATGACCTGGTCCGCGCCGCACGCAGCGGCTCGGTCGAGCTGGCCAGTCTACTGCTGGAGCACGATCTCGATGTGAACGCCGTGGGCGGTGACCTGGGCGTAAACGACACCCCATTGTTCGCCGCGGCGGAGAAAGGTCACCGCGCGATGGTCGAGTTCCTGCTCCAGCGGGGTGCCGATCCCCTCGCGACGAATGGCGCGGGTACTACGACGCTCATGGGCGCCGCCAAGGCCGGCGATACCGAGCTGGTGAGTCGATTTCTCGACCTGGGTGTCGATGTCAACGCCGGCGGTGGAGGCTCCGGAAGAACCGCGCTTCTGTTTGCCGCGGAGACCGGCAACCCTGAAGTCGTGCGTCTGCTTCTGGAGACCGGAGCGAACGCCCGTGACACGACCGCCAGCGGCGTGAGCGCGCTCTATTTGGTAGCCCCGACCGGGAACGTCGAAGTGGGAGAACTGCTCATCGCCGCCGGTGCGGACCCGAATCAGGGGGCCGGCTCCGAGGGTTACAAGCGGACGCCGCTGATGGCGGCCGCCGAGAAGGGTCACGCCGAGTTTGTCCGATTGTTGATCCGTGCAGGTGCCGAGGTGAACGCCCGACTGGAAAGCGGCTATACGGCCCTCGAAGGTGCCGAGTCGAACGGGCATACCGAGGTCGTCAAGATCTTGCTGGAGGCCGGCGCCAAACCGTAGGCTCGTTGGGCCGCGCAACCGATGCTGCTCAATCGGTCTCGCGAACCGGTATTTCGTAGTGCACGACCTCCGGCTCGAACTCCAGCAGGTACTTCTCGTCCTCGGGGTAGTA
>JAACAK010000146.1 GCA_011774835.1 Candidatus Kutchimonas denitrificans
GGGGCCGGGAGTTCCCCGGGGAGTCCGTTGGCGGATGACCCTACCCTGCAGAACAGGACCGCGGTCGGGGAGAAGGATGGGGAGACGATTGCCAACTACAAGCTGCTGCAGAAGATCGGCGAGGGCGGCTTCGGGGTGGTCTACATGGCCGAGCAGCAGCAGCCGGTGAAGCGGCGGGTGGCCCTCAAGATCATCAAGCTGGGGATGGATACCAAGCAGGTGGTGGCGCGCTTCGAAGCGGAACGCCAGGCCTTGGCGATGATGGATCACCCGAACATCGCCAAGGTGCTCGATGCGGGGGCGACCGACACCGGGCGGCCGTACTTCGTGATGGAACTGGTGAAGGGCGTGCCCATCACGGAGTTCTGCGACGAGAAGAAGCTGAGCACGGAGGAGCGGCTGGAGCTGTTCGTGGACGTGTGCCGGGCGGTGCAGCACGCGCACCAGAAGGGGATCATCCACCGCGACCTGAAGCCGTCGAACGTGCTGGTGACCCTGCACGACGGCAAGCCGGTGGCGAAGGTGATCGACTTCGGGGTGGCCAAGGCGACCCAGCAGGAGCTGACCGACAAGACGCTCTACACGCGCTACGAGCAGTTCATCGGGACGCCGGCCTACATGAGTCCGGAGCAGGCCCAGCTGAGCGGTCTGGATATCGACACCCGCAGCGACATCTATTCGCTGGGAGTCCTTCTTTACGAGCTGTTGACCGGACGCACCCCCTTCGATTCGAAGGAATTGCTGAGCGCGGGCTATGACGAGATCCGGCGGATCATCCGGGAGGACGAACCGCCGAAGCCGTCGACCCGTTTGAGCACCCTCGAGGATGCCGCCTTGACGGAGCTGGCGAGGCACCGCAATTCCGACCCGCAGCGGCTGCGCTCATCGATCCGCGGCGACCTCGACTGGATCGTGATGAAGGCGCTGGAGAAGGACCGGACGCGGCGGTACGAGACGGCCAACGGCCTGGCGATGGACATCGAGCGGCACCTCGCGGACGAACCGGTGACGGCGGCGGCCCCGAGCGCGACCTACCGAATATCGAAATACATTCGCCGTCATCGTGGGCCGGTGATGAGTGCCGCGGCCCTCCTGCTTCTGCTTGTTGGCGGGGTGACGATCAGCAGTTGGCAATGGTACCGCGCCTCGCAGAGTCAACGCAAGGAGAAGGATGCCAGGGAC
>JAACAK010000066.1 GCA_011774835.1 Candidatus Kutchimonas denitrificans
CCAGAGTCTTCAACTTGGAGTGAGGCCTCAATTGATATGGAGCCGCTCCCACAACCAATATCAAAGACAGTTTGTCCTGGTTTCAGTCTGGCCTTACTAATCTGAATAGTTCTTACTTCCTCTTTTGTTATTGGAACCTTTTCAGAACGCTCAAAGTATTCGTCTGGAATTCCAGGTGTTTTATGTCTCCACATAGAATCTCAGGTTACGGTATGGGTGATGCAATTCCACTTGTAACGCTTGNNATTACGGTATGGGCGATGCAATTCCGCTTGTAACGCTTGCTGCATTCACTATCGTATAACTTAGAATCCAAGTAAACAAGTACAGAAAGATATAGCTTCCAATTCCTTGCGTAACAATCTTTTTTCTATCTGATGCAGGAAGTTGTATCTTCATTCCCTTTGCAATTATTACAGTAATGATAAAGAGAATTATCATGTATCCAATTGAGGTCCATCTCCTCTCTTCTGGACCCTCAATAGAATCAAACAGAAATGTTGCAGAAATTCCTGCAAGAACAGCTATACCCACACGAAGCCAGAACAGTTTGTTTAATTTCTTGTCTTTTTCTGTTTTTTCTGCAATGCTTTCTGTAGGCTCTTTTGGGCTCTCTGGTTTTGAGTCTGTAGGCTCAGTCTCTGGAATGTCACTTGGCTTTTCCTCAGAAGGTTCCTTTTTTTTAGAATCTTCAGGATCAGGTGTCGGTTTTGATTTCTTTTTTTTATGCTTTGCCAAGGAAATTTCTAGCCTGACTCACATGTGCCGTGTTTAAAATCTTTGGTAACATTTGAGCATACAGTAAGAGTATAATTTCACATAAAGAAAACGTCAATGTGACTCTTGCAGGAATAGAACTACGTTATCTAGTAAACAAGATATCTAGTGAAACTAAGGATTACTATGTAAGCAACATCTACGGGGTCAACAAAGACAGCATATTATTCAAGCTACACCACCCAGAAAAACCCGATATTTTCTTGATGATGTCCACATCAGGGATATGGATAACATCAAAAAAAATAGAACAGCTAGAACCAAACAGATTGGTAAAACGGTTACGTAATGATTTGTTACGATTAAAAATTAAAAAGATTGAACAGATCGGCTCAGAAAGAATAGCATATTTGACAT
>JAACAK010000103.1:0-288 GCA_011774835.1 Candidatus Kutchimonas denitrificans
CTCGGTTCTGTCGCTGGGCGGTAATCACCTGACCAACGACATCGCCGTAGGCCTGCGGACGCCGATGAACGAAGCGGAAAAAATCAAGCAGCAGACCGGCTGCTGCCTGACCTCGATGGTCAATCGTGACGAAACCATCGAGGTGCCGTCGGTCGGCGGGCGCGAACCGCGGATTCTGTCGCGGCAGCTGCTGGCCGAGATTCTCGAGCCGCGGGTGGAGGAGATCTTCACCCTGGTCAACCGGGATATCGTCCGCAGCGGCTACGAGGACCTGATCGCTTCCGGTGT
>JAACAK010000103.1:383-1340 GCA_011774835.1 Candidatus Kutchimonas denitrificans
TACGGCAGCCGCAACCTGCAGACCCGCAACTTTACCATTGGCCAGGAAAACATTTTCGACAAGATAACCAGCCGGATGAAGGAATGGTTCGGAGAGTTTTTTTAAAGCAGTAAAGCATTGAGAGTTCATACACAAAGACCGGGAGCGGAGAAACCCGGTCACTAACAGATGGAGGGAGTCATGCCAGTATTTGAATTTGATGACAGTATGGAACAGATCGCCAAGATCAAGGTGGTCGGAGTCGGTGGCGGCGGCGGCAACGCGGTCAACACCATGATCGCCGCCGAGGTGAGCGGGGTCGAGTTCGTCGCATCCAACACCGACGCCCAGGCGCTGCGCAACAACCGGGCGACGATGAAGCTGCAGCTCGGTTCGAAGCTGACCAAGGGGCTCGGCGCCGGCGCCGACCCGGAAGTCGGCCGCGAAGCGNNTGACCCTGAAGTCGGCCGGGAAGCGGCCCTCGAGGACCGGGCCCGCATTTATGAAATGCTCGAAGGCGCCGATATGGTCTTTATCGCCGCCGGACTCGGCGGTGGTACCGGCACCGGGGCGGCCCCGGTTATTGCCGAGGTCGCCAGGGAGACCGGCGCGCTGACGGTCGGTGTCGTCACCAAGCCGTTCAGCCGCGAGGGCAAAAGACGCTCCGAACAGGCCGACACGGGGGTCGATGAGCTCAAGGAAGTGGTCGATTCGCTGATCGTCGTGCCGAACGACCGCCTGCTCGGCCTGGCCGGCAAGAACATGAGCATCCTCGACGCCTTCAAGCCGGCCGACGACGTGCTGCGCCAGGCGGTGCAGGGGATCTCCGACCTGATCACCACCAGCGGCCTGATCAACGTCGACTTCGCCGACGTCAAGGCGATCATGAGCGAGCGGGGCATGGCGATGATGGGCATCGGCGTGTCCACGGGCGAGCGGCGGGCCGCCGATGCCGCCCAGCAGGCGATCGCCAGCCCG
>JAACAK010000103.1:1438-1649 GCA_011774835.1 Candidatus Kutchimonas denitrificans
ATTCATGAAAAAGTCCACGAGGACGCCAACATCATTATCGGCCTGGTGATCGACGAGGACCTCGAGGAGAACATCAAGATCACCGCCATCGCCACCGGTTTCGGCTCGGCCTTCGAGAAGAGCCGGCGCATGGAAGAGGAGTTGAAGGAAAAGACCATCCGCATCCACCAGAAGGAGGTCGATCACGACCTGCCGACCTTCATCCGCAAGA
>JAACAK010000137.1 GCA_011774835.1 Candidatus Kutchimonas denitrificans
TGCTCGCCGTTCTTCGAGTCCAGGTTACCCGTCGGCTCGTCCGCCAGCAGGATCAGCGGCTGGCCCACGATCGCCCGCGCCACCGCCACCCGCTGCTGCTGACCGCCCGACAGCTGCGACGGATAGTGCTTCACCCGGTGCGCCATCCCCACCTTCTCCAGCGCCTCCTCCACCCGCCGCTTCCGCTCGCCCCCCGGCATCCCCCGGTAGGTCAGCGGCAGCTCGACGTTCTCGTACACCGTCAGGTCGCCGATCAGGTTGAAGGCCTGGAAGATGAACCCGATGTGCTGGTTGCGGATCCGGGCCCGCTGCGAGGCGGTCAGGTTCGCCACCGGCTGGTCGTCCAGCAGGTACTCGCCGCCGGTCGGCGTGTCGAGGAGACCGAGGATCGAGAGCAGCGTGGTCTTCCCGCACCCCGAAGGGCCGGCGATCGCCACGTACTCGCCTTCCTTGATGTTCAGGTGGACGTCGGCGAGCGCGTGGGTCTCCACCTCCTCGGTGTAGAAGACCTTCTTCACGCCCTTCAGCGTGATCAGCCCTTTCCCGTTGGCTTTTGGCTTGGACATCTGTGACCTGCCCGTTTTGAGTGACCGTGCTCCACAGCCCTACGCAACGGCGGCCGAAAATGATTCAGGCCGCTCTCGGTGCCCGGGAGATCCCGGCACGGGGGTCCACCCGGTATTGTGGCAGACAAAATCGCCCGCCGGGTCGCAGATAGCGCCATTCACGTTCTTTTGACGCGGCGACGGCCCGGATGGTTGGCATGGCCGCCCTTGCCGCCGGGGCCCGCGGCGCTTTCGATGGCGGAGCTATCCTGGCGACTCGGTCAGACCTGTCAGCTTCCCCCCCATCCTCAGGTTCGCCTCGGCGCCCTGTCGGAACGGACGCCAGGCATCCACCTTCCGCAGCGCCCAGCGGGCCAGCCCGGGGCTGAGTCGGGCCACGGCGGCCATCGGACGGATCGGCATGCTGTTGACGTTGATCTGCGGGATGTCGTGCCTTACCGCCCGTAGCACCGCCCGGGCGACGGCGTCGGGGGTGGTAGTCCCCACGATCCGTGACGCCTTCCCGACCCTGTACTTGCGTCCCTCGTGATAGATCCCGGCCTCTTCGACGAAGCTGGGACAGATGACCGAGGCGCTGACGCCCGATGCGCGGCATTCATCCCGCAGCGATTCGGTGAACCCGACGAGCGCGGCTTTGGTCGCACCGTACACCGCGTCGTAGGGAGGGCCGAAGATCCCGGCCAGCGACGACATGTTCACCACATGACCCCGCCGGCGCTCCAGCATACCGGGCAGCACCAGGCGCGTCAGGATCATCGCCGACACCAGGTTGAGGCGGACCACCCGCTCGATGTCGGTGATCCCGATCTGTCCGAACGGACATAAAGTCACCGTGCCGGCGTTGTTCACCAGCAGATCCGCCGGCCCGAAGCTCTCGTTCGCCGTCGCCAGCATCCGTTCCAGCGCCTCGCTGTCGGTGACGTCCGTCGCCACGGCGATGGCCTCGGCGCCGTTCTCGCGGAGGCGCGCCGCCACCCCGTCCAGCTGATCCGCCGAGCGTGCCGCCACGACCAGTCTCATCCCCTCGGCGGCCAGAGCACGTGCCACGTAGGGCCCCAGCCCGCGTGAGGCGCCGGTCACGATCGCGACCTTGTCTCTCAACTCTTTCATCGCCGCATCGTCCCTTTCGGGGTTGCGTCTCCTGTCGATCGCCCCCGCTCCCTGAGCACGCTTCGGGCTGAGGGGGCTCATCGTCTGCTCTCGTCGAAACAAGATTCCGCCTCTTGCGGTAGGGAATAGGCGGCGCCAGGGGCCGTCCGCGCAACCTTCAGCGTCGGGCGGCCGCGCCGGCGGTTGCACGAAGGACGTCGGCGGGTTACCGGTATCAGCGCCAGGTGAGAAGCTCGTGAAGAAACTGACGATTATCCTCGGTGTGCTCGCCGTTCTTCTCGTGGCGGGGCTCTACGTCACGCGCGTGAGGACGCCTCGGATCGAAAACCAGAACGGCGAATCGGTTCCAGGCGCGGTGGCCTCGTTGGAGCCGGTCGAGCTTGGCGGTCGAGAACAATGGATTCTCATCCGCGGGCACAGCACCTCGAACCCCCTGCTTCTCTTCCTCCACGGGGGGCCGGGGATGCCGATGATGTACATGGCACACGTCTTCGGCCACGGGCTCGAGCAGGATTTCCTCGTCGTCCATTGGGACCAGCGAGGCGCCGGCAAGTCCTACGATCCCGACTTGCCCGTCGAGACTATGAACGTGGAGCAGTTCCTGTCTGACACCCACGAGCTCGTCCGGCGGCTCACGCGCCGCTTCGGACACGAGCGGATCTACCTGGCCGGCCACTCGTGGGGCAGTTACCTGGGGACGCTCTACGCGGCGCGGCATCCGGAGCGACTCCATGCCTATATCGGGATCGGACAGGTCGTCGACGAGCGACGGGCGACCGAGATCGCCGATGCGTTCATCCGGCGGCGCGCTCGAGAGACCGGCGACGAGGAGGCGCTGGCGGAGCTGAACGATCAGGGCGCCGCGGCCAGAGAGAAGTGGCTGTTCCGCTTCGGCGGCGAGCTGTACCATCACACGAACTGGACACCCTTCCTGCTGGCCGGGCTGTTCGCCCCCGAGTACAGCCTGACCGATGCGGTCAACGTCGGTCGGGGCTCGAGCTTCTCGTCGCGCCACATGAATTTCAACGCCATCGACGGACCGCTGATAGAAGAGGTCACGCGGCTGGAGGTGCCGGTCTATTTCTTCCAGGGCCGTCACGACTTCGTGACGCCGGCTGTGCTGGTCGAAGAGTACCACGCGAGGCTGGAGGCGCCAGCGAAAGACATCGTCTGGTTTGACGACTCGGCGCACTTCCCGTTCTTCGAGCAACCGCAGCGCTTCACAGCCGAAATGCGGCGGCTCCTCGCTGAGCGCTGAGCCGATGACTATATTCGGGCTCGGAGATTTGCAGACGATCGACGACGCACGCATTTCGGTGTGCGAAGGGATGCGGACAGTGACCAGAGGAGCTGTGAACCCGTGATGATGACCCGCTGGGTCGGACGGCTGATTCTCGCCAACGTCGTGGTGTTCATCATCACACTCGGATCGCCAGCCATGACTCGGGCGCTCATGCTGGTGCCCGCCTTCATACTGCAGCGGCCCTGGACACCCGTCACCTACATGTTCCTCCACGCCGATTTCATGCACATCCTGTTCAACATGATCGGGCTGTACTTCTTCGGCCCGCGGCTGGAGCAGCGCCTCGGCGGCAAAGCCTTTCTGGGTCTCTACTTCAGCGCCGGTGTCGGCGGTGCATTGCTTTCTATCCTTACGCCGTATGCCGCGATCGTCGGCGCCTCCGGCGCCGTCTTCGGCGTTCTGCTCGGTTACGCCCGCAACTGGCCCCGCGACCGCATCTATATTTGGGGGATCCTGCCGCTGGAGGCGTGGCTGCTGGTGGTTATCGTGACCGTCGCCTCCCTCTATTTCGGTTTCAGCAGCACCCGGGGCAGCGTCGCCCACTTCGCCCACCTGGGCGGCTTCGCCGGTGGGTACCTTTTCCTCAAGTGGCGGGAGCTCCGATCACCCGCGCGCAAGTTCAAGAAGGCGGTATCCGCTCCGGCGCGCCGCCCCGGTGGAGACGGGGCCGATCTGAAGCGCTGGCAGCGGATCGATCGGGAGAAGATGCACCCGGTGAACCGTGACGAGCTCGACCGGGTGCTGGAAAAGATCAAGGCGTCGGGCGTCGGGAGCCTGACACCGGACGAACGCGCTTTCCTCGATCGCTTCAGCCCGGAGTGACCGATCTTCCTACAACCGTCCTTGCGATGTGGGGAAGCACCGTTCGCCTCGTAGCCTCGGCGGCGCTTGTCCGCAGCGCGCCGCGATGCCAACATAGGGCGGCTGCCGCCCCGTGAATCACCCGGCAGAGAGCGAAATGAAACCGATCGATAGAGAGAACTTCGATGCCGTCATCTTCGATCTCGACGGCGTGGTTACCCGAACCGCCACTCTCCACGCTCGGGCGTGGAAACAGGTGTTCGACGACTTCCTGCAACGTCGCGCGGCCGGGTCGGGATACCAGCCGTTCGACATCGAGACCGACTACCCCCGCTACGTCGACGGCAAGCCTCGCTACGACGGCGTGCGCAGCTTCCTCGCCTCGCGCGGGATCCAGTTGCCCGAAGGGAAGCCCGACGATCCGCCCGACCGCCTGACCGTCCAGGGCCTCGGAAATCGCAAGAACGAGCTGTACAACGAGATTCTGGCTGAGGGCGGCGTCGAGGTGTTCGAAGATACCGTGGAGTGCATCCGCGACTGGCGCGCGATGGGACTCAAGACCGCTATCGTATCTTCGAGCAAGAACTGTGAGCCCGTCTTGCGTTCGGCCGGCCTCACCGACCTGTTCGATGTGAGGGTCGACGGCCGCGAGGCCGATCGGTTGGGGCTGGAAGGCAAGCCCGCTCCTGACATCTTTCTGGAAGCGGCACGTCGACTCGAGGTCGACCCCGCTCGCGCGGTCATCTTCGAGGACGCCGTGTCTGGAGTCCAGGCCGGCCAGGCCGGTGATTTCGGCTGGGTCGTCGGTGTCGACCGCGTGGGCGCGCGTCAGGCGCTGCTGGCCAGCGGCGCCGACCGCGTCGTCAACGATATGCGAGAACTGCAAGCTCGAGGGGGAGGTTGATGGGAGGGAACAGTCCGCAGCGGCGGAAAGCCGATGAGCTTCCTGGAGCGTTGGAGTCCACCGATGAGATCGCCGAGATTCTCGACGACAGGCGGCCGGCGGTGTTCCTCGACTACGACGGGACATTGACGCCGATCGTCTCTCAGCCCGAGGACGCGATCTTATCCGACGACATGCGCGACGTTTTGCGCGACCTGGCGGATGTATGTACCGTCGCCGTCGTCAGCGGCCGGGATCGCCTCGACGTCGAGCCCCTGGTGGGACTCGATCAGCTGGTCTACGCGGGGAGCCACGGCTTCGACATCAAGGGCCCGGACGGTCTACGAATGGAGTACGAAGGAGGCGTCGAGCACCTGCCCTCGCTGGAAGCGGCGGAACGCGAATTGCATGAGCGTCTTGCCAACGTGCCGGGCGCACGCGTCGAGCGGAAGCGCTTCGCCATCGCGAACCACTACCGCAACGTCGCCGCGGAGGATCAGGACCGGGTTCAGGAGGCGGTGCACGACGTCGCCCGCAGGCACGAAGGACTTCGCGTGTCCGGCGGCAAGAAGGTGCTCGAGCTGCGTCCCGACATCGATTGGGACAAGGGTCGTGCCGTCTTTTGGCTGCTCGATGCCCTCGATCTCGATGACGATGACGAAGTCGTCCCCTTCTACGTGGGTGACGACGTGACCGACGAGGATGCGTTTCGGGCTCTGTCCGGTCGTGGCGTGAGCATCGTCGTCGGCAAGCCCGAGTACCCGACCCACGCCAGCTACGGCGTCGAGGACGTCGCCGAGGTGAAGAAGTTTCTCGAATTCATGATCGGACAGGCCGGGGGGAACAGGTAATGGATGGGTGGAAGCTGGTCTACGAGGGGTGGGAACCGGAGAAAGAAGGGCTACGAGAGGCCCTCTGCACGCTCGGTAACGGTTACTTCGCGACCCGGGGCGCCTCCCCCTTCTTTCGGGCGGGTGGCCCGCACTACCCGGGCACCTATCTCGCCGGCGGCTACAACCGTCTCAAGACCGAGATCGCCGGCCGCGAAATCGAAAACGAAGATCTCGTCAACTGGCCGAACTGGACTCTCCTGACCTTCAGAATCGACGATGGTGATTGGTTCTCTTTCGAAGGGGTCGAGATCCTCGAGTACCGCCAGGAACTCGACCTACGGGAAGGTTTGCTCTACTGGCACGCCCGCTTCCGCGACGAGTCGGGCCGCGAGACCACGCTGCGTAGCCGGCGCCTGGTCCACATGGCCGACATGCACATCGCCGCGATCGAGCTCACGATCATTCCCGAAAACTGGTCCGGCCGGCTGGAGATCCGCTCCGCGCTGGACGGGCAGGTCCGCAATGAGGGCGTGGAGCGGTACCGTCAGCTCAACAGCCAGCATCTCGAACACGTGAAGCAAGGACAGCTCGACGACGAGCGAATCTTCTTGTTGGTGAAGACCATCCAGTCCCGACTCGAGATGGCGCAAGCCGCCCGTACCCGGGTATTCAGGGGCGGCGGACGGGCGGAGCTGGATCGATCGACGCGGGAGGAGTCGAGCTACGTGGAGCAGTTGATCCGCTGCGACGGCCGGCAGGGAGAGCCGCTGCGCGTCGAGAAGGTCGTCACGGTCTATACGTCACGCGATTGGGCGATCAGCGCCCCGGACCATGATGCGGGCCAGACCCTCGGCCGCCTGGGAACGTTCGACGAGCTGTCGAGGACCCACAAGCTGGCCTGGAGCCGGCTCTGGCATCGCTGTGACATCGAGTTCGCCGACGGCGAAAACGCTCAGCTTGCCCTCCGCGTTCACATCTTCCACCTGTTGCAGACGGTTTCGCCCAATACCACGGAGCTCGATGTCGGCGTGCCGGCCCGCGGCCTGCACGGCGAGGCGTACCGCGGCCATATCTTCTGGGACGAGCTCTATATCTTTCCGTTCCTCGAGTTGCGTCTCCCCGAGGTCGCACGCGCGCTTCTCATGTACCGCTACCGCCGGCTCGACGAGGCCCGCCGTATCGCCGCCGCAGAAGGTTTCCGCGGCGCGCTTTACCCGTGGCAGAGCGGCAGCGACGGGCGCGAGGAGACCCAGGTCCTGCACCTCAACCCCCGTTCGGGCAACTGGGTCAGGGACAACACGCACCTGCAGCGGCACGTCAACTCGGCGATCGCTTTCAATGTCTGGCGGCATTATCAGGCCAGTGGTCGCCGCGACTTCATCTGCAAATACGGCGCCCGCATCATCCTCGAGATCGCCCGCTTCTGGGCCAGCGCCGCCACCTTCAACTCGGAGCGCGGGCGCTACGAGATCAAGGGCGTGGTGGGCCCCGATGAGTACCACACCGCCTATCCCGACGCCGAACAGCCCGGCCTCAACAACAACGCCTACACCAATATCATGGCTTCGTGGGTGCTGCAGACGGCGGCAAGGGTCATCAAGCTGCTCGACGCCGATTGCGCCGTCGAGATCTTCGAGGACCTGCAGATCACCGACGAGGAGCTCGCCAGTTGGGACGAGATCAGCCGCAAGCTCTACGTGCCCTTCATCGAGGACGGGATCATCGCCCAGTTCGAAGGTTACGAGGAGCTCGACGAATTCGACTGGCAGGGCTACCAGGCCAAGTACGGCGACATTCACCGGCTCGATCGGATCCTCGAGGCGGAGGGCGATACGCCGAACCGCTACAAGGTCAGCAAGCAGGCCGACGTGCTGATGCTGTTCTACCTCTTCTCGGCCGAGCGGTTGGAACAACTGTTCGAGCACCTCGGGTACCGGTTCGATCCGGAGATGATACCCAGGAACATCGACTACTACCTGAACCGTACCTCACACGGATCGACGCTCAGCGCGCTGATCAACTCTTGGGTCCAGACGCGGTCGGATCGCTCGCGGTCCTGGCGTTGGTTGCAGGCGGCGCTGAGGAGCGATCTGGAGGACGTGCAGGGCGGGACCACCCAGGAGGGGATCCACCTGGGGGCGATGGCCGGCACCGTCGACCTGGTACAGCGCTGCTACAGCGGGATCGCCTTGCGCGAAGGCGTTATGTGGTTGAATCCGGTACTGCCGTCGGAGCTGAAGTCGATCAGGTCGCGGATTCTCTACCGGGGCCACTGGTTCTCGATACACATCACGCACGACACCCTCGCGGTCGCGTTCGAGGGGATATGGTCCCCGTACGCACGGATCGCCGTGCACGACAGGATCTACACCTTCAAGCGTGGCGAGCGGAAAGAGTTCGCTCTCTCCGCTGAAACGGACGACGCCGAATTAGCCGCCGATGCCCGGGCCTCGGACCGATCGACCTCCGCTCAGTCCGAGTAGGCGTTGTGCAGGTACTGAGACACGACGCGCTGCGTATTGAAGAATGACGCGTTGAGCGCGATGGCTGATCGCATGACGCGGGCGTAGTCGGTTGGCCGGTCGTAGTACATCGGCACGATGTCGTGCTCTAGCTTGTCGTAAAGAGCCGCGATCTCCGCCGCCTCGTCTGCCGCCTCGCTGTGGTCCTCCGCGATCGCCCAGCCGGTCACCCGTTCGATATGTCCCTCCACCCACCAGCCGTCCAGAATGCTCAGGCTCGGCACACCGTTGCAGGCCGCCTTCATACCGCTCGTACCCGACGCCTCCCGTGGCGGCGCAGGCGTGTTCAGCCACAGGTCGGTCCCCGCCGTCAGGAGGCGCGCCAGCTTCCAACCGTAATCCTCCAGGTACACGATCCGCACGGCGTCACTGAACTGCTGGCCGACCTCGAAGATGTGCCGTATCAAGTCCTTTCCGGCTCCATCGTTGGGGTGCGCCTTGCCGCCGAAGATGATCTGGAGCGGACCCGCCGACTCGGCGATGTACTCCAACCGCTCCGGCTCCGACAGCAGCAGTTCCGCGCGCTTGTAAGGCGTCGCGCGCCGCGCGAATCCGATCGTGAACGTCCCTTCGTCCAGCCAGACGCCCGTACGCTCTTCCGTCAGTTGCAGCAGTCGTCGCTTGTTCTCGGCATGCGCATGCTGGATCTCGTCCAGCGGTATCTTGATCGCGTAGCGCAGGTACCGGTTGTCATCCCGCCAGTCCGGTATGTAGCGGTCCAGCAGTTGCCCTATCGGCTCCGCGGCCCACGTCTCCACATGCACGCCGTTCGTGATCGCTTCCACCGGGTACTCGGGAAACATCCCCAGCGAAACCTCTCCGTGGCGCATCGACACGCCGTTGATGTAGCGCGAGAATCGCAAACCCAGGTACGTCATGTTGAGCCGATCATCGGGCAGGCACGCCGTTGCCTCCAGCCTCTCGGTTCGACGTTCTCCGAGCACCCGGGTTACGAGGTCGCGTGGAAACTGGTCGTGCCCGGCCGGCACGGGCGTGTGGGTCGTGAACACGCACGCCTTGCGGACAGCTTCGATCTCTTCGTCCGAAATCTGCGGCTTCCCGGATTCGCCGAGTCGATGCTCGAGCAGAGCCAGCGTGAGCAGCGACGAATGACCCTCGTTCATGTGATAGATGAGGTTCGTGTCTTGCCCCAACGCGCGCAGTATCTCGACCCCGCCGATCCCCAGTATCGTCTCCTGGATCAGCCGGTAGCGTTCGTCGCCGCCGTACAGATGGTCCGTCAACGTCTGATCGGCGGCCGTGTTGTCGGGAAGCGCGGTATCGAGGAGCAGCACCGGCACGATGTGCCCGTTGCGGCCGCGAACCTCGAACCGCCAGACCCGGACCTTTACCTCCCGGCCCTCGATCTCCACGGTCACGATGGGATCCAGAGGCTGAAGCCTCTCTTCGGGAGACCAGTCGTGCGGGCTCTCGGTCTGCGTGCCCTGCTCGTCGAGGTGCTGGCGGAAGTACCCTTTGCGGTGGATCAATGTCACGCCCACCATGCCGACCCCGAGGTCGGCGGCTGACCGCAGTATATCGCCCGCCAGCACGCCGAGACCGCCAGAGTAGGTCGGCATGTCCGGATCGAGGGCGATCTCCATGGAGAAATAGGCGACCGTCGCCCCGTTCGGAACGCTGGTGAAGTTCATATGAAACTCGACAACAAAATCGGCGCCGTGGCGGCGCCGTGCTCAAGACTTGTCACTATTCTACCCCGCGCCTCCCGGCCTCCCACGTCCACCTATCCGGCGGAACTGAGATACACTCGCACAAGCGGGGCTGTTGTCAAGCCGCTGGAAGCCCGGATACCGGAGGAGCGGCGGTTCACCGCGGTCCGTCCCGTGGCTCCACGGCGATCATTCCGCCGCCAGCAGGATGGCGGCCGGTAGTTCGGAGAAGACGTCCGCGAGCGGCAGGTGTGGTGAGGGTGCGGCCAGCGTTGAAACGGTCGCATCGGTAAACGCGTGTTTCCAGGTCACGCCGCTCAGAGACACCGGCAGTTTCAGCTCTGTCTCCCGCCAGATGCCCGGGCCGGTGGGCGCCGTGGCCCCGTCCCCCACCAGGCTGGCCACGCGACGGGGCACGACCGTCAGCGCCCTACGGTCCCGGTGACGGCGTGCGAAGGCGAATACGTGATCCGCGGCCGGGCCCGTGGCGTAGATCGGCTCGTAATCGCCACCGCCGAACAGGTCGGGCTCGGACCGCCGCGTCTGGAGCGCCCGCCAGATGACGAACATCTTGATCCGTCCGTCCTCGGGATGCTCGGCCAGTCGGCGGGCGAGCTCTCGACGATCCGGCTCCGTGCCCGTCGACCACGCCTCGGCCAGTCCTGTGAGGGCTTGCCGCCGCCGCTCGAAATCGACGGGCCGTCGATTGTCGGGATCGACCAGGCTGAAGTTCCACAGTTCATCGCCTTGATAGCAGTCGGGCGTACCGGGTGCCGTCAGCTGGACGGCGGTGCGTGCCAGCGAGTTCCACAGTCCGGGCCGGGCGACGCGCTGTACGAACCCTTCCAGGTCGGCCAGAAAGCGCCCGCTGGTCTCCGGCGACAGCGTCAGCCGAACGAAGCGACGCAGCGCGTCCTCGAACTCGACGTTCGGTTCGATCCAGTTGCTGTGCTGCTTCGCCTCGCGCACCGCCTTTTCCATGTACGACTCCAGGCGTTGGCGAAACAGGTCGCTTCCGGCGACTGGTTCCACGTTCACGTCCGCGCCAACGCCCCCCAGCGGCCAGACGCCGACCAGCGTTTGATAGTAGTGGTACTCGGTGTTGCGATCCGGGACCGCACGCTGCCCACTCTGACCCCGGTGGTCCCGGTTCCAGCGATGCCAGCATCGTACGCGGTCGGACCATTCGTCGGCCACTTCGGACAGCACGTCGATCCGGGCTCGTACGTCGGCGCTCCGTTTCGTGTCGTGCGTGCTCGCACCGAGCATCGCGGCCGGCCAGTGCATGGCCCGTCGGCGATTCGCTTCGTGCAGCGTCCCGACCGCGTCCCCCAGGTCCGCGTCGGGTTCGCCGCCCACCTCGTTGCGGGACAGGAGCGGCACGTGAACGTAGAAGGCCGTATCCTCCACGCCTTTGGCCGCTACCGCGCCGCACGTCTGCTGGAATCGCTGCGTGAACGCCAGCCGTCGGGCGCGCTCGCTCTCGGGCTGGCCGGCGGGTTCTTGTAGCAGAAGCGCGCGCCGCAACGCATCGAGCGCCGCGACCGGCGCGCGGCCACGTTGGCCGGCCGATTCGAGGGCCCGCACGAGTCGCGCCCGGTCCGACGGCCGGTGGTCCGGGCGGCGCGGGTTCATGTAGGTCCGGTACACGGACAGGCAGACCATCGCCTCGATGATCGCCTCGGCCAGCGCCCGACGAGCGGGCCCGTCCGCGCCGCTCACGATCTCGTGCAGGTGCCGGGTCAGACGCTGAACCTCCGCGCCCAGCGCCCGATCCAGCACCAGGCGTTTGCCGCGCCGCGCCACGGCCCTGAAGTCGATCTCGCGACGGGCGAACGTGCGGTAGCTCGCCTCGATTCTCTCCGCGCCCGCCGGATCGATGAACAGGTCTTCCACCTCGTTCAGGAACGCGTAGCCTGTCGTGCCGGCGACCGGCCACTCGTCAGGGAGCCGCTCGTCCCGGGCGAGTATCTTCTCCACGAAGATCGGGGTCTCCCAGTCACCGGTCGCTCCGCGCCTCTCCGTCACTGCGGCTCGCAGCCGCTCCAGATACTCGCCGGGGTCCAGCAGTCCATCGACGTGATCGATCCGCAGACCGTCGATGGTCCCGGCTTCCACCCACCCCAGCACGCGTTCGTGCGTCGTCCGAAAGACGGCCGGATGCTCCATTCGCAGCGCGACCAGGTGACTGATGGTGAAGAACCGCCGATAGTTGATCTCGCGGGCGGCGCGCCTCCAGTAGGCCAGCCGATAAGCCTGCGCGGCCAGCAGTCGGCGCAGCCGCTTCGCGCCGCCCGGCACTTCGAGATCGAAGGCGGCGATGGCAGACTCGATGTGGTCGGCGGCCGCTGCTGACGCCGCGACGTGTGCTGCCAGCTCCGCCAGCGCCGCCGACGCCCAGGCCTCACGTTCGGCGCCGTCCCGGGCCGCCGGGCCGTGGCGCGGCGGCAGCGAGCGAAGCGCACTCACGATCTCCTCCAGCGTTGCCGGGGCTGACCCTCCCGCGTCCAGTACGGCCGGAACCGTCGCCGGGTCGATGGGAAAGATCTGATCGTAGTACTCGAGGCGAAATTCACCGTCGCGATACGCTAGCTCCAGCTCGCCCCTTTGAAGCACCCGGGCCAGTCGATCGCCCAGAACCGGCAGGAAGATCCGATACGGTCTCCGCGCTCGCGGTGGTCCCCAGTCGATGTCGAACCAATCGGCATAGCGCGAACAGCGACCGTGCTTCAGCACGTCCATCCAGTACGCGTTCTCCGCTCCGGTCGCCATGTGGTTGGGGACGATGTCGAGCACGGCCCCCATACTGGCGGCCTCGAGGGTCGCGGCGAGCTCTTGCAGCTCGGCCTCGGTCCCCAACTCCGGGTTCAACGCGTTGGGGTCGACCACGTCGTAGCCGTGGGCGCTGCCGGCTCGGGCCCGAAGGATTGGCGATAGATAGATGTGCGACACTCCCAGCTGCTCGAGGTACGGGACCAGCTCCCGCACACGGCCGAGCCCGAAGCCGGAGTTGAGCTGGATACGGTAGGTGGCGCGAACCCTGGCCATGGCCGGTTATGGCACCACGCGCCGGCTTCGCAGCCCCGAGAGGCCGCCCGCCACCTGGCGATCAGCGATCAGCTCCTCCAGCGCCATGCTGAGGCGCCGCGACCAGTTGGGATAGCGATCGAGCCCGATGCCCGGGACGTTGAGCGGGTCGACCTCGCCCGTCAGATCGGAGAGCCACACACCAACCAGCGGCGACGGGGTCTTCGACAGAAACGCGTGCACCGCGGCGCATAGCTGCGAGTAGTTGCCGGGGTCTTCCGGCTTCGGCAGGCAGCCCTCCCGCGCCAATCGCCGCAGCAGCGCGCGTCGAAAGCTCTCCCGCTCCAGACGCAGCACACCCAACCGCTCATCGCTCTCGATCAGCCCGACACGGCGCGCCAGCGACAGGTCGTGACCTGTCCACAGACTGGCCAGCGGCGGATGGTCGTGAGTGTCGACGGTGACCAGCGCACGCTTCGAGAAGCCGCGCGCGGGAGGGAAGTTGCCACGCCGATCTCGCTCGAAGTAGAGCACACTGCATGAGAGGATCCCCCAGCGCGCCAGCCGGGCCGAGAGGCCGGGCGGAACCGTACCCAGGTCCTCGCCGATCACGATCGCTCCGTTTCTGTGACTCTCCAGCGCCAAAACGCCGAGCAGCTCTTGCGCCGGGAATCGGATGTACGCGCCTTCCGTCGCCGGCCGTCCCGCGGGGATCCAGAACTGCCGGAAAAGGCCCATGACGTGATCGATCCGCAGCGCCCCCACGTGCTCCAGATTGCTCTGCAGCAGCCGCGCCCAGTACCGGTAGCCGTCTTCCCGCAACCGGAACGGGTTCAGTGGCGGCAGCCCCCAGTCCTGTCCGGTGGTGGAGTAGTCGTCCGGCGGTGCGCCGAGGTGAACATTCGGGGCGAACAGCTCCGCGAACGCCCACGGGTCGCAGCCGTCGGCGGCCGTTCCGATCGCCAGGTCGCCGTAGGTGCCCAACGGCAGGCGGCGCGCCGCCTGGTCGCCCACGTTCCCCAACTGACGGTCGATCTCGAACTGAACGTAACGATGGAAGTCGAACGCCTCGAAGTGTTCCCGTCGAAACCGGGCCACCTCCTCGGAGCCCGAGTCCCGATAGGGCTCCGGCCAGCGCCGTGGATCCCGCAGGCCGGCTTCGGCGAAATGCTTCGCCAGCGCCTGGAACGTGGCGAAGTTCTGCAACGCCACCCCCTTCGCCTCCAGGTAGCCCGCATAGGCTTCCCCGCGCTCCGTGGCCCGGTCACGGTGTCGGGCCGCGAACGTCCGATGCAGCGACTCGAGAGCCGCACTTTTGAGCGACATGACTCGCTCGTAGTCGACCTGGCCCGCGGCCCGCAGCCCCGCCAACGATTCCTGATAGGCCGAGGATCGGATCAGCGCCTGCGCCTCGGCCGATTCGGACAGCTCGGGCACCGCCTCGACATCCAGGTAGATGATGTTGCGGAAGGTTCGGCTCACCGGGCCGTACGGGCTGATGTCACTTCCCGCGTTGCGCAGGGCATGCAGCGGGTTGATGCCCACGAACGCGGCCCCCAGCGAGGCGGCCCAGTCGACCAGGCCGGAGAGGTCGGTCAGATCGCCCACGCCCCAGTTGCGCCGGCTGCGGACCGCGTACAGGTGCTCCCAGATGCCGAACCGCCGCCCGGGCCCCGCCTTCTCCGCTATCGTCAGGCAACGGCGCGGGGCTACGATATAACGGCACTTGGCTCGCTGCGCCTCGGCCGCATCGATTTCCAGACGGACGCGATGGTATCCGGGCGGCGCGTCTCCCGGCAGCTCCAGCCACCGGAAGTCGCCACGCCCGCGGGCGGACAGCCTCCCCTCCGAGCGGTGAGTCCGGCCGCCCTCCTCGGTGATCTCGAGCGCGTAGTCGAGCTTTGCTCCCGCGGCGGCCGGGGGCGGTCGTACACGCAGCCGGGGCCGGCTACGGCCGCCGCGCCGCCAGACGTGGACGGGCTCGAGGATCCGCTCCATCTCGGCGCGCCGCACAGACTCGAGCGCCCGAGCGGCGGCGGTCTCGTTCGACGCATCGATGCCGAGAGCGGCCAGGAGCGCCACCCGTGTATCGTCCGGCGTACGACGAGACTCTCCGAGGTTGTCCACGTACGCGGAGAGGATGCCCATCCTCTCCGCCAGGGCCACCAGCGCCGACGACTCTCCCACGGTCAGCTACGAGATCGGGACCAGGACTATGCCGCCCAGCGGCGGCACGTGCAGCCGTATCGACTGCTCGTGTCCGTGGAACGCGACCGGCTCGGTGGCGAAGTTGTCGGGCAGACGGTAGTCGCTGCCCCCGTACCTCTTCTCGTCGCTGCAGAACCGCAGCGCGTAGTTTCCCGCCACCGGCACCCCGATGCGGTAATCGTCACGAGGCGCCGGGGTCAGGTTGAGGACCACGACCACGTGATCGTCACCGTCCCAGCGCGTGTACGAGACGATCGAGTTGTCACGGTCGTGGCATTCGATCCAGTCGAACCCCGCCGGCTCGTGATCCTGCCGCCAGAGAGCCGGCGTGCGCGTGTACATGGCGCCCAGCTCCTCGAGAAAATGGCCGAAAGTGGCGCGCATCGGGTCTTCCGCCAGGTGCCAGTCCAGGCTCGTGTCGTGGTTCCACTCTCTCCACGGCGCCAGCTCGGTCCCCATGAACAGCAGCTGCTTGCCCGGTCGCGTGTACTGGTAGGTCAGCAGCAGCCTCAGGTTCGCGAACTTCTGCCACACGTCGCCCGGCATCCGGTCCAGCAGCGACCCCTTGCCGTGGACCACCTCGTCGTGCGAGAGCGGCATGACGAAACGCTCGCTGTACTCGTACAGCATCGCGAACGACAGCTGGCCCAGGTGCCAGTGGCGGTAGACCGGGTCGCGGCGGAAGAACTCCAGCGTGTCGTGCATCCACCCCATGTTCCACTTGAAGTGGAATCCCAATCCGCCCTCGTAGGTCGGCCGGCTCACCGCGCCCCACGCCGTCGATTCCTCGGCGATCGTGAAGCAGCCCGGGTACTCCCCTCCGATCACTTCGTTCAGGCGCTTGAGGAACGCCACCGCCTCCAGGTTCTCGCGTCCGCCGTAGACGTTCGGCACCCATTCGCCCGCCTTGCGGCTGTAGTCCAGGTACAGCATCGACGCGACCGCGTCGACGCGCAGACCGTCGATGTGGAACTCCTCCAGCCAGTAGAGCGCGTTCGCGATCAGGAAGTTCTGCACCTCCTTGCGCCCGTAGTTGAAGATCAGCGTCCCCCAGTCCGGATGCTCGCCCAGCCGCGGGTCCTCGTGCTCGTACAGCGCCGTACCGTCGAAGCGGCGAAGCGCGAAGTCGTCTTTGGGAAAGTGGGCCGGAACCCAATCGATGATCACCCCGATCCCCTTCTGGTGGAAATAGTCCACCAGGTAGCGGAAGTCGTCCGGCGTGCCGTACCGCGCCGTGGGCGCGTAGTACCCGCTCACCTGGTAGCCCCACGAGCCGGTGAACGGGTGCTCGCTGATCGGCAGGAACTCGACGTGCGTGAAGCCGAACCGCTTCATGTGCTCGACCAGCCTGGGGGCCGCCTCTCGATAGGTGAGCGGCCGGTCGTTCTCCTCCGGAACCCGGGCCCACGAGCCCAGGTGCACCTCGTACACCGCCATCGGTTCACGCCCGGCGTCCTGGCCGCGACGCGCCTCCAGCCACTCGCCGTCATCCCACCGGTACGAGGACCGGTAGACGCGCGACGCCGTGCCCGGCGGCATCTCCATCGCGGTCGCGTACGGGTCCGTCTTCACTCGCAGGTCGCCGCCGCTCGTCTTGATCTCGTACTTGTAGAGGGCGCCCGGCGCCAGCTCGGGGATGAACAGCTCGAAGATCCCCGACGCCCCCATCGAGCGCATCGGGTAGAGCCGGCCGTCCCAGCCGCAGAAGTCGCCCACCACGCTCACACGGCGCGCGCTGGGCGCCCACACCGCGAAGGCCACGCCCTCGACACCGTCGTGTTGCATCGCGCGCGCGCCCAGGCACCGCCACAGCTGATAGTGTGTCCCCTCGTTGAACAGGTGGAGGTCCATGTCGCCTACGGTGGGCCGGAAGCGGTACGGATCGTCGCGCTCCCAGGTCGCGCCGTCCTCGAAACGGAAGCGCAGGCGGTAGTCGGCCGGGAGGCTCAGGTCGGGGATCACCGCGCCAAACAGACCGCTGCCGCCTTCGAGCGCCCGCAGTTCGACTCCGCTGCCGTCCGAAAGCAGGCACACCGCGGCTGTGGCGTCGGGGTGGAAGGCGCGAATGACGACGCCGCCCTTGACGGGCTGAGCCCCCAGCAGGCGGTGCGGGTCGTGGTGCTCCCCGTCCAGCAGGCGATCCCGGTCGCCGGGATCCGGCTGCAGCGGGTCCGCCACCTTCGTCGCCGACTTCGACCGCGCGGATTTCGTCGGCTTCTTCGACTTGCCGGACTTCGCGGTCGCCCTCTTCTTCTCCCCGGCCTTCCGCTTCTCCTTGTCGTCTTCCTTTTTCGGCTTCGTTCTCTTCTTTTTCTTCTTGTTCTCGGTCATATCGATCAATCCTGGATCTCATGGCTCAACAGTATCAGCGATTGCCCGACCAGCTGGAGACCCTCGCCGCGAACGTTGCGCGTTCCCCGCCGAGCCGTGTTCAACAGCTGACGCCAGACCCGCGGCCCCTCCATCTGCGGGAGCTTGAAATAGCGAGCTCGCGAGCTCGCGTTCAGCAGCAGCAATAGTGTATCGCCCTTGATCAGGCGCCCGCGCTCGTCGACCTCGTCGGTCGCCGCGCCGGGGACCAGCATGCCCAGCACCCGGTTCTCCGGATCGTGCCAGTCGGCGTCGGTCATCTCTTCGCCGTCGGGTCGGAGCCAGATCAGGTCCCTGACGCCGTCCTCGCCGATAGGCCGCCCGCTGAAGAAGCTGCGGCGTCGGAGCACCGGGTTTTCCGCACGGATCGCGAACGCGTGCCGGGCGAAATCGAGCAGGCTGCGGTCCCGATCGTCCAGGTCCCAGTCGACCCACGAGATCTCGTTGTCCTGGCAATAGGCGTTGTTGTTGCCGTGCTGCGTGCGGCCCAGCTCGTCGCCGTGCGAGATCATCGGGACGCCCTGGGAGAAGGCCAGCGAAGCGATGAAGTTTCGCTTCATGCGCTCGCGCATCCGAACGATCGTCTGCGTCTCGGTCGGACCTTCAACCCCCCAGTTGTTGCTGTAGTTCTCGTCCGTCCCGTCCCGGTTGCCCTCGCCGTTCTCCTCGTTGTGCTTTTCGTTGTAGCTGACCAGGTCGTGCAGCGTGAAGCCATCGTGAACGGTGACGAAGTTGATGCTCGCGTACGGGTTGCGGCCGCCGCGGTTGTAGAGATCGCTGCTCCCCGATATCCGATAGCCCAGCTCCGCCAGCTGCCCCTCCTCGCCGCGCCAGAAGCGCCGCAGCGTGTCCCGGTAGCGACCGTTCCATTCCGCCCACCCGGTAGGGAAGTTGCCCACCTGGTAGCCCCCGGGACCCAGGTCCCAGGGCTCGGCGATCAGCTTCACCTGCGAGAGGATCGGATCCTGCTGGATGATGTCGAAGAACCACGCCAGTCGGCCGACCTCGTACAGCTCGCGGGCCAGCGCCGGCGCCAGGTCGAACCGGAAACCGTCCACGTGCATCTCCTGCACCCAGTACCGCAGGCTGTCCATCATCAGCTGCATCGCCCGGGCGTTCAGCATGTTCAGCGTGTTGCCCGTGCCGGTGAAGTCCACGTAGTAGCGCGGGTCGTTCGGGTCGAGGTGGTAGTACGACCGGTTGTCGATGCCGCGGAAGGCGACGGTCGGGCCCAGGTGGTTGCCCTCGGCCGTGTGGTTGTACACCACGTCGAGGATCACCTCGATGCCCGCGCTGTGCAGGGCCCGGACCATCATCTTGAACTCCTGTACCTGCTGGCCCAGCGCGCCGGTGGCGAAGCGCGAGTCGGGCGCGAAATAGCCGATCGTATTGTAGCCCCAATAGTTGGTGAGCCCCAGCTCCAGCAGGTGACGCTCGCTGATCCAGTGGTGCACCGGCATCAGCTCCACCGCGGTGACGCCCAGCTTGAGCAGATGTTCGAGCACCGGCTCCGACGCCAGCCCCAGGTAGGTCCCGCGTAGCGGCTCCGGCACGCTGGGATGCTGATAGGTTAGCCCCTTCACGTGGCACTCGTAGATCACCGTCTCGTTCCACCGCCGGCGCGGCGGTCGATCGTCTCCCCACGTGAACGCCGAGTCGACCACGATGCACTTCGGCATGTCTCCGGCGCTGTCCCGGTCGTCCAGCGAAAGGTCCGCTTCCGAATCTCCGATTTGATAGCCGAAGACCCGGTCGGTCGTCTGGACCCTGCCGCTGATCGCTTGCGCGTAAGGGTCGAACACGAGCTTGGCGGGGTTGAATCGGTGGCCCTCTCCCGGCTGATACGGCCCGCTCACCCGGTAACCGTACAGTTGACCCGGACGCACGTCCGGCAGGTACGTGTGCCAAACGTTGTTCGTCCGCTCGCGCAACGGGATGCGGGCCGATTCCGCGGCCGCATCCGGGTCGGTGAAAAGGCAGAGATCGACGCCGGTGGCGTGCTCCGAGAAGATCGCGAAGTTCACGCCCTCGCCGTCCCACGTGGCGCCCAGCGGATACGGGTCACCTGGCCAGATTCTCATTCAACCTGCCTTTCTGATGAACAGCGCGGCGCTGTGCCCGGCCATCAAGACGTCTACGGCCTTTCCCCCTTCGCTTACCAGCGCCGCTGGCGTTTCTGCGCCCGGGCCGCCGTACGCCCGATCGTCGGTGGCCAGGCGCCGCTCCCACACACCCGCCGGGATGACGATCTCCGGGCCGGCGGTGGCACCACCCAGGTTGAAGACCGCCAGCGCGCCGCGCTCCTCGTGGCTCAGTAGCAGGGAGATCCAGCCGGCTTCAGGGTCGCTTTCGACCTCGACCCTGGCCGCGCCAGGTCGCAGCGCCGGCTCGGCCCGGCGCACCGCGATCGCCTCGCGGTAGAGATCGAGGAGCTCGGAATGCGGCGATCGATCGGCGGCGTCCGGATCGAGGCGCGACCGCTCGAACGTCTTCGCATCACCTGGGTCGGGTATGGCGTCGCCCCACTCGAAGCGGGCGAACTCGCGCTGCCGGCCCCGGCGCACCGCTTCCAGCAGTTCTTCATCGCCGTGATCGACGAAGTACAGGAAGGGCGCCTCATCCCCGTACTCTTCGCCCATGAAGATCAGCGGCACGTATGGCGACAGAAACAGCAACGCCGCCGCCAGCTTGCGCTGCTCGAACGAGACCAGCGATGAGAGCCTCTCCCCCTGCGCCCGATTACCAACCTGATCGTGGTTCTGGATGAACACGACGAACCGGTCCGCCGGCACATCGCCGGCCGCGGTGCCGTGCCGCCTCCGACGGAACTTCGAGTATCTTCCGTCGAGCACGAACCGATCCCGCACCGCCTTCGCCACGTCCGACACGTCACCGAAGTCGACATAGTACCCCCGGCCCTCGCCCGTCAGCGCCGCGTGCACCGCGTGATGAAAGTCGTCGCTCCACGCCGCGTCCAGGGCGTAGCCTCCACGCTCGGCGCTTCGCGTCAAGCGCGGATCGTTGAGGTCGCTCTCGGCGATCACCAGCCCGCGGCGACCCGGCGAGGCGGCCTCGGCGTGGACCGCGGCCCCGATCTCCTCCAGGATATGGACGGCGCCGAAATCGTAGATCGCGTGCACCGCGTCGAGCCGCAGTCCATCGATGTGGAACTCGCGGATCCAGTAGCGCGCGTTGTCTATGAAGTACCGGCGAACCTCGTCGCTGTCGGGACCATCGAAGTTGATCGCCTTGCCCCACGGCGTCACGTAGCGGTCGGTGAAGTAAGGGCCGAACTCGCTCAGGTAATTCCCCTCGGGGCCCAGGTGGTTGTACACCACGTCGAGAATCACCCCCAGCCCCTCCCGATGCGCGGCGTCCACCAGACGCCGCAGCCCGTCCGGTCCCCCGTAACTGTCCTGCGGGGCGTACGGATGGACCCCGTCGTAGCCCCAGTTGCGTCGACCCGGAAACTGCGCCACCGGCATCAGTTCGATCGCGGTTACTCCCAGCTCGCGCAGGTAAGGCAAACGCTCTGCCACCCCGGTGAACGTGCCCGCCGGGGTGAACGTGCCCACGTGTAGCTCGTAGATGATCAGGTCGGCCATCTCGAGGCCGCGCCAGTCGCCGTCGGTCCACTCGAACGCGCCGGGCGCCACGATGCGGGACGGTCCGTGGACTCCCGCCGGCTGGTGGCGGCTCACCGGGTCGGGACGGTCCCGCGCCCCGTCCAGTCGGTAAACGTAGTCGTGGCCCCGCTCGAGCCCGGAAGCCGTGCCACGCCACACTCCGCCGCCGTCGCGGCTCAGCTCCACCTCCTCCTCGCGGTCGTCGGGTCGCACCACCACGCTCAACCGCTCGACGCTCGGGGCCCAGACGGCGAAACTCACCGTTCCGTCGCTTCTCATCGTCGCACCACGATTCAGGCTCCAGCGATCGGTCATGCCTGGCGTGCCGGCTCCTTGAGCAGGCTGGTGATCCCCCGGAGCGGGATATGGACCCATTCCGGACGCTGGTTCAGCTCGTACGACAGCTCGTACAGCGCCTTGTCCAGCAGACACAGGTCCAGGGTCGCCGCCAGCTCCTGATCGTTGGGTGGCAGGAAGCCGCCGTCAGCCACTGTATCGAAGTAGCCGCGCAGGAATTCGGTCGCTACCCACAGGTACCAGAGCCGTCCCCACGGTTCGAGAACCGAGACGTCCTCGGGTCGGACCGACCCGGTCAGGTGAGCCGAGACGGCGGCGTAGTGGAAAGAACGCAGCATGCCGGCGACATCGCGTAGCGGCGAACGCTTGAGCCGCCGCTCGCTGATCGTCCGTGCCGGCTCCCCCTCGAAATCCATGATCACGAAGTCGCGACCGGTGAACAGCACCTGCCCCAGATGGTAGTCGCCGTGGCAGCGGATCCGCGAGCCCCGGACTTTCCCGTCGACCACGGCGTGGAGCCGCCGGTCGATCTCCGACTTCATGTTCAACACCGACCGCGCCTCTCCACGCACCTCCTTCGGCAACTGGCTCATGCGCGTGCGCAGTAGATCGAGCGCCTGCTCCGCACGTACCCGCGATGCCTGATAGAGCGAGCGTCGGTACATCGCGTTGAACGGCTCGGGCGCGAAGTCCGATTCGTCGGGCCGCGACGCCAGCGCGATGTGCAGCTCGCCGGTCCGCTGGCCCAGCAGCCGAGAGAACTCCAGGTAGCCGCCGATCTGGTCGCCTGCCAGCTGGGGCGTCTCCCTCTGCAGATTGTCCAGCGGCGAACCGTCCACTTCCCCCAGCTCGAGGTCGGCGCTCGGGCGCGCCAGCACGCGCTCGAAGTATCGAGCCAGTTCGTCCAACGTGTACCTCCACGCGTCGCCCTCGTTGGGCACGAACTCGTGCAGTATGGCCAGCGTCATCGGCTGGCCGCGGTTCGGTTCGTAGCTCAGCGCGCCCGCCACCTGCGGGGCGTTCGCGAACGATGTCCGCTCGGTCAAGAAACGACCGATCTCGAGGTCGGGATTGGTCCCCCGGTCCAACCGTCGGAACAGCTTCAGGATCATCCGCTCGCCGTACACGACCGACGTGTTGCTTTGCTCGGCGCCCAGCAGGGACGGTTGCAGCTCCTCTTCCGCCGGTCCCCGAATCGACTTGAACTTCCGCGTCCGCGAGGAGCGCAGCACCCCCGTGTCGGCTTTGCGGCGACGTCGTCGGGTGACCAGCTCGAGCAGCTCGCGCGTGAAGTCCGGGTCCACCACCGCGTCGTGCAGTACGCCTTCCGTCACCTCGTCGTCGTTCTCCACCTGCACCCGCGCCACCACCGCGCCCGGGTGATTCTGCAGCAGTTCCTCGCCCTCCTGTCCTGCTGTGAAGGATAGTGGAAGCAGGTAGGTGTCGGGGTCACCCTCGCGATAGGCCGCCTGGACCAGCAGCATGTGGGGACCGTCCCCGGTCGGGCGGACCGGCAAGGTCTCGGTGATCCGCGTGGACAGCAGCGAGCGCGCTTTTCCGGCGAACCAGCGACGGGCGCGGAAATACGCGGGCAGGATTCGCTCCAGCCGCGTCGTTTCCTTCCCGGCGATGAGCGCGGTCCAGTCGTTGGCGGCGGTGAGCAGCGGCAGCTCCTCCGCGCTGATCACCACCGGCTCGCCCAGCGTTTCGGCAGGCTGCAGGGCGAACCAGTAGAACGCGTGCGGTCCCAGGGTGACGAAGTACGGACGATCGGTGACGGCGGGGAACTGGGTCTGTCCGAACAGCTCCACCGGCACCTGCCCGGTGAACTCGGAGAGGTCCAGTTCCGCCGCCTGCACGAAGCGCGACAGGTTGACCACGACGAGAAGCCGCTCGTCCTCCCAGCGACGGACGAACGCCAGGATCTTCCGGTTCTCCGGATGCAGGAACTCGAAGCTGCCGCGGCTGAACGACCGGTACCTCTTGCGGACTGCCAGCACCCGCTTCATCCACCAGAGCAGCGAGTGGGGGTTGTTCTGCTGCGCCTCGACGTTGATCGACTCGTAGTGGTACTCCGGATCGATGATCACCGGCAGGTAGAGCTGCTGCGGGTTGCCGCGCGAGAACCCCGCGTTGCGGTCCGCGCTCCACTGCATCGGCGTCCGGACGCCGTTGCGGTCGCCGAGGTAGATGTTGTCGCCCATCCCGATCTCGTCGCCGTAGTAGATGACCGGCGTGCCCGGCAGCGAGAGCAGCAGGCTGTTCATCAGCTCGATCTTCCGGCGGTTGTTGCCCAGCAGCGGGGCGAGCCGGCGCCGGATGCCCAGGTTGATCCGCGCCTGCGGGTCGTGGGCGTAGACCCGGTACATGTAGTCGCGCTCCTCGTCGGTCACCATCTCCAGCGTCAGCTCGTCGTGGTTGCGCAGGAAGATCGCCCACTGGCAGCCCTCCGGGATCGGCGGCGTCTGTTCCAGGATGTCCACGACGGGGAAACGGTCCTCCATGTGGATGGCCATGAACAGGCGCGGCATCACCGGAAAGTGGAACGCCATGTGGCACTCGTCGCCGTCGCCGAAGTAGGCTACTGCGTCCTCCGGCCACTGGTTCGCTTCCGCCAGCAGCATCCGGCCAGCGTAGTTCGCGTCGACGTGCCGCCGCAGCTCCTTCAGGAAAGCGTGCGTTTCCGGCAGGTTCTCGCAGTTCGTCCCGTCCCGCTCGTACAGGTAGGGAACCGCGTCCAGACGCATGCCGTCGACCCCCATCTCCAGCCAGAAGTCCAGCGCCTCGTACAGCGCCCGTCGTACCGCCGGGTTGTCGAAGTTCAGGTCCGGCTGGTGCGAGTAGAAGCGATGCCAGTAATAGGCGCCGGCTACCGGGTCCCAGCTCCAGTTGGAACTCTCGAAGTCCTTGAAGATGATCCGAGCTTCCGACCAGCGGTCCGGCGTATCGCTCCACACGTAAAAGTCACGCGCTCGGCTCCCCGGCTTCGCCCGCCGCGCCGTCTGGAACCACGGGTGCTGATCCGACGTGTGGTTTACCACCAGCTCGGTGATCACCTGCAGATCGCGCCGATGCGCTTCGCGCAGGAACGTCCGGAAGTCCCGCAGCGTGCCGTAGGCCGGATGGACGCTCATGTAGTCGGCGATGTCGTAGCCGTCGTCTCGGAGCGGCGAAGGATAGAAGGGCAGCAGCCACACGGCGGTGACGCCCAGATCCTGAAGGTAGTCCAGCTTCTCGGTCAGGCCCGCGAAATCGCCGTAACCGTCGGCGTTCGAGTCGTGAAAGGCGCGAACGTGAGTCTGATATATGATCGCGTCCTGGTACCACCGCGGATCGCCGCTCATGTTCGGTCCACCTCGCTCGTCGGCGCGATCACACGCAACACGTGACCGACCCGCGATCGCGGATCTAACAGCACGTACGCCCGATCGCCGCGCCAGGTGAATCGCTCGCCCGTCAGCAGGTCCTCCACCTCGTACGGCTCGTTGATCCTGATCCCCATCTCGGCGAGCGGCACGTGTAGCGTCGATTCGTGCGCGGTCCCCGGATCGAGGTTCACCACGATGAGCAGATCATTGCCCGGCGCCGACTTGCGGTAGAACAGCAGCCGGTCGTTCTCCGAGTGGTGGAACGACAGGTTGGTGAGGTTTTGCAGCGCCGGGTTGTCACGGCGGATCCGGTTGATCGTTTCGATGTCTTGGTTGATGTTGCCGGGCGCGTCGAAGTCCCGGTACTTGATCTCGTATTTCTCCGAGTTCAGGTACTCCTCGCTCCCGGGTTCGCGGGGCGTCCTCTCGCACAGCTCGAAGCCGCTGTAGATCCCGTAGCTCGGGGACAGCGTGGCCGCCAGCAGCAGCCTGATCCTGAACGCCGGACGGCCGCCCCGCTGCAGGTACTCGTGCAGGATGTCGGGCGTGTTGGCGAAGAAGTTGGGCCGGAAGTACTCCGCCATCTCCGTCTGTGTCAGCTCGGTCAGGTACTCCCGCAGCTCGTGCGGCGTGTTGCGCCAGGTGAAGTAGGTGTACGACTGCGTGAACCCGAGCTTGGCCAGCCCCTTCATCCGGGTCGGCCGCGTGAACGCCTCCGATAGGAAGATCACGTCGGGATGATCCTCCTGAATCTCGCGGATCACCCACTCCCAAAACGCGAACGGCTTCGTGTGCGGATTGTCCACCCGGAAGATCTTCACACCGCGCTCGATCCAGAACAGGAACACGTCGCGACAGGCGTTCCAGAGGCTCCGCCAGTCCTCGCACCCGAAGTCGAGCGGAAAGATGTCCTCGTATTTCTTCGGTGGGTTCTCGGCGTACTGAATGCTTCCGTCCGGACGGATCTTGAACCATTCCGGGTGCTCTTCCACCCAGGGATGGTCGGGCGAGCACTGGAGCGCGTAGTCCAGGGCCACCTCGAGGTCCAAGTCGTTCGCCCGCTCCACGAACGTCTGGAAATCCGCCAGCGTACCCAGCCTTGGCTCCACCGCCGTGTGGCCGCCCGCCTCGCTCCCGATCGCCCACGGGCTCCCCGGGTCCTCCGGTTTCGCCCGCAGCGTGTTGTTTCGGCCCTTCCGCTTCGTCTGCCCGAGCGGGTGGATCGGCGACAGGTAGACCACGTCGAAGCCCAGCCGGGCCAGACGCGGCAGCTGCTTTGCTGCGGTCGCGAACGTCCCGTGCTTTCCCGGCCGGGCGCCCTGCGAGCGCGGGAACATCTCGTACCACGAGCCGAAGCGCGCCCGCTTGCGATCCACGATGATCGTCCCTACCGGCTCGTAGCGGGTCACCGTCGCCGGGTCGAAGTGTGGCGCGATGAGTTTCTGCAGCGTGGCGGCCAACGCCACCTCCACGCGCTTGCGCGCCGAGACCTCTTCGTCGCTCAGCTCCTCCGCCGCCTCCTTCAGCGCCGCGCTCTTCTTGCCCGAAGCGCGCCCGGCGGCCTCCTCCACCAGCTGCGCGCCCTCCAACAATTCCAGCGAGACGTCCAGGCCCGCCTCCACTTTCTTGCTCAGCCCCGACCGCCAGCTCTCGAACGCATCCGGCCAGGCTTCCACCGTGAACTCCCAGCGCCCGATCTTGTCCGGCACGAACGAACCCTCCACACGATCGAGATGGATATCGTAGCTCAGCGGAAGGGTGCGCCACCTCGTGGAGCCGGGAGCCCGCACGATGAGATGCGCGCTCACCACGTCGTGGCCTTCCATGTAGGCGTTGGCGGTGACCCGGCAGGGCTCGTCAACGGTACGTTTCGCCGGGTGCCGTCCGCAATCGATCTGCGGTTTCAGGTTCTCGATTACTACTCGATTCGACTCGATATCGTTGACCGCTGACTTGCGCTTCAGAATCTATCCTTTCGCTTCTCTTTCCCGGTCTATCAGTGCGACAGCGCGGTGACGAACGAGTCAGCCCAATCGAAGACCGTGTAGTTCCCGATCGCCTCGCGCATCTTTCGCATGCGACGCGTCGCCTCCTTCTGGGGCAGCGACAGCGCCATCTCGATCGTCTCGGCCAAACCGTCCACGTCGTGCGGGTTGACCTGGAGCGCCGTCTTCAGTTCCTGCGCCGCCCCCGCGAACTCGCTCAGGATCATCACGCCCGTGTCGTCGTAACGGGTCGCCACGTATTCTTTCGCCACCAGGTTCATCCCGTCGGCCAGTGGCGTGACCAGCATGACGTCGGCGGCCCGATACAGCGCGATGAGCTCGGTGAACGGCAACCCCCGGTGCAGGTAATGCACCGGTACGTGGCTCACGTCGCCGAACTCGCCGTTGATCTGGCCTACCAGCTCCTCCACACGGCTGCGCAGCTCCCGGTATTCGTCGACACGCTCCCGGCTCGGCACCGCCAGCTGGACCAGCACGTAATCGCGAATCGCCTGGCGCCTTCGCGACAAAAGCTCCGAGAATGCCCGCAAGCGAACGTCGATCCCTTTGGTGTAATCGAGGCGATCGACTCCCAGGATGATCCTGCGGCCGCGGCCCATTTGCTCGCGGATCTCTTGAGCTCGCTGGGTGACTATGTCGCTCTCCGCCGCCGAGGCGTATCGTTCGACGTCCACAGAGATCGGAAACGCATCCGCCTGCGTCTTGCGCCCGTGCAGCTCCAGCGTTCCCGCTTTCGATTTCGCATCGGTATAGCGCCGACAGACCCGGATGAAATTGTGCGCCCCGATCGGCGTCTGGAATCCCACCACGTTGGCCCCCAGCAGCCCCTCGAGGATCTGGCGCCGCCACGGCAGGCGGCCGAACAGCTCTTCCGGTGGAAACGGGATGTGAAGGAAGAACCCGATGTGAAGGTCCGGCCGTTGTTCGCGCAGCAGCGCCGGCACCAGCTGCAGGTGGTAGTCGTGAACCCAGACCGTGGCGCCGCGCTCGGCCGTCTCCGCGGTCATCCTGGCGTACCGCTTGTTCACCGCCACGTAAGGACGCCACCAGCTCCTGTGGTACTCGGGCTCGCGTACGGCCCCGTGGTAGAGCGGCCACAGCGTCCCGTTGCAGAAGCCGTCATAAAAGTTCTCGAGCTGGCCCCGCGTTATCCCCACCGGTACGAGCTTGATGTCCTCGAAATCGAATAGGTCCGGCGCCGAGCCCGTTGTCCCCGTCCAGCCGATCCAGGCGCCGCCCGTCTTTTGAACGAACGGTGTCAGCGCCGAAACCAGGCCGCCGGGACTTCGCTTCCATTCCATTCCTTTCTTCGTTTTGACACGCGCGACCGGAAGCCGATTCGCCACGATGACGAGCTGTGATTGGCGGGCGGACATCTCGTCTCCCTAAAATTTGCCGTACTGTAATGAGAAAAGGCGCACGGGATATTGGGGCGCATTTCGCGCTATTCCTTAACTTAAGCGCGACCGGCCCGACGGCAATGCGGAGTAGGATGGCTAACTAAAGAAGCGGGCACGGTGGGGAAGAGACCACCGCGCCCGCGCGACGCCACAGCTCGGGTTTGCTCAGAACGTGCGGAATACCCTCAGGTAGTCCGCTAGGTGCCGTGGCGTAAGGAACCGGTCGCGCACCACTTTCCTTCCGCGTGCGCCCATCTCGCGGCGAAGCTTTGGATCCTGCAGCAGATCCACTACCCGATCCGCGCATTCCTCCGGGCTGTTCACCAGATAGCCGCTGACGCCGTCCTCGATCTGGTGTGCGATACCGCCCGCGCGCCCACCCACGACCGGAGTTGCTTTCCACATCGCTTCCGAAACGACGAGGCCGAAGCCTTCACGAGTGGACTTCTGGACGACCACGTCGCTGCCGCTCTGGAAGGCATTGATCTCGAGGGCATGGGTGAGCGGCTGGTCGCTGAGTCGATCCAGTGTGCTCAGAACATGGATGTCCGGGTCGTCGCCGGCGTATTCCACGGCGGTGGCGTAGTACTCGGCGCCCTCGGGATCGTCGTCTGCCAGATTGCCGACCAGAGCCAGCTGCACCGTCGGCACTCGCTCTTTGACCCGCCGGTAAGAATCGATGACTCCCAGCGGATCCTTCCAAGGATCGTAACGCGACACCTGGGTCATCAGCGGTCGCGATGAATCGATGCCGAATCGGGTCGCCAGGATCTGCCGCGCTTCCGGCGGGGCCAGCGCCCTGTTCTTCGGCGACAGCGGGTCGATCGATGGGTAGATGAACGCGGTGCGGCCGCCGACCAGGTCCCGGGTGACATAGTCCTCCAGGGTGAAGATCGACATGTCGTACGCACCCATGAAGGGTGCCAGGAATTCCACCGCCTTCGGATTCGGGGTCGACGTGTCGATGTGGCAACGCCAGATCCAGTGCCCGGTCCGTCGGCCGTCCAGGATGCCGATCAGACCCGCCGGCTGTGGGTCATGAACCACCACGTAGTCCCAGTCCCGCGTGAAGACCTCGACGTTCGCTTCCAGAGTGGAGTAGTACAGGGAATGGTGGTCGGGGCGCAGCTCCACGTCCATCCCCTGCAGCCCGTTGTGGAGCTTCTTGGTCAGGTCGAAGAACGCTTCGCTTCCGGCCAGGACATGCCATTCGGCTTCGATGCCCAGGCCGCGCTTCAGCGAGATCAGCCTCGGCAGCAGTTCCGCCACGCCACCGCCTTGCGCGGTGGCACTGAGGTGCAGCACCCTGGCGCCCTGCAACGGGGCCGCCAGAGCTTCGATCTCCGCGACGATCTCCTCGTCCGCAAGGCTGCGGTAAACGTCGATCGACTCGGAGGCCATTACCACCACCCTTGTCATTCTCTCTCTTTCTCCCTCGTTCCGGTCTCCGGCGCGGCCTGGCGCCTCGCGACCATGGAGCGTGCAAGTTGAAAGCCGTCCGGCCCTGTAACCGTCTAAGCTCTGACCGTGCAGTCGGTTAGGGGATAAGGGTCGATTCACGGACCCGCTCGCTCATCCGTGTCCGTTCGGTCGTTCTGACCGGAACCCGGACATCCAGGGCTCGAATCCCCAACCTTGGCGGGCCCGACGGTTGCTCACCTCGGCGTTGCATCCGTGCCCCACCTGTGATAAGAGTCAAACGGTACACCCCCATTTCTGGTGGCGATCAACCGCAGGTGTAGAAAGGAATTCGAAATGCCGACGAGCAAAGCGACAGCGACATGGAAAGGCGGGCTCGAGGGCGGGACCGGCGAGTACGGGGCGGGGTCCGGGAGCTTCGAAGGCGGATATACGGCGGCGACCCGATTCGAGGGGAAGTCCGGTTCGAACCCGGAGGAGCTCCTGGCGGCGGCGCACGCGTCGTGCTTCAGCATGGCGCTGGCGGCGAACCTTGAGAAGGCCGGGAATCCGCCGGAGAGCATTACTACCGCCGCCCATTGCACGCTGGAGATGCAGGAAGACGGGCCGAAGATCACGACCATGAAGCTGGTGGTGCAGGGGAAGGTGCCCGGCGTCGATCCGGCGGCCTTCGCCGGAGCTGCCCAGGAGGCCAAGAACAACTGCCCGGTCTCGAAGGCGCTGATGAAGAACCTCGAGGTTGAACTCGAGGCCAAGCTGGCGTGACCGTCGGCGTCGTTCGCGCCCTGATCACGGTCTTCGGCGGCGGCCTCCTCGCCGCCGCCGTCCATGCGGGTTCGGGCATGGCCGTGGACGGGGCGGGACGCGTCTACTTCAACGACACGACACGCGACATCGTCTATCGGATCGAGGCCGACAGCAGCCTGACGGTGGTGGCCGAAGACGTGCATACGAACGTCCTGTCGATTGGGCCGGACGGGTCGCTCATCTATCCGCCGGGCGGCTACCCCGACGGCGGATATTACTTTTCGATCGAGGCGCCGGACGGGTCGACCTATGCGACGGTTTACGGGATGGTCGTGCGCGTCGCCGAAGACGGGTCGCGCCAGCGAATCGCCGGCGACACGGTGCACGGCTTTCGTGATGGACCGGTCTCGAAGGCTCTCTTCGATCGGCCACTCGGCCTGGCCATCGATTCGATCGGCTCGATCTATGTGGCCGACCACGGCAACAGCCGCGTGCGGGTCATAACGCCCGACAGCATGGTGAAGACCGTCGCCCGCGCGGGTTGGCCTTGGGCACCTGCGGGCCTGACCATCGCCGGAGAACGAGTCTACGTTCTCGAGCGCCTGGGCAAGTACGGTGGGTTGCCGATCCTCTCCCGCTTTTTCGGCTTCTACCTGGACCACCCCCGGGTCCGGGCGATCGCGGCCGACGGCAGCGTCGGGGTGGTGGCCCGCGTGCCGGTCGCCCGCGCCGTGCCTTACGCGGTCACTTTCCTGATGGTCGTCGTCCTGATCGCTCTCGTGTCCGCAGGCGTTCGGGCGCGAAAGCGAAGAGACCTTTAGGCCGCAGTTGCGCCTGGCTGGATCCGTCTTACCGAGTCAGGCGATCGGGTGGTGGAACACCCAACAACGGTGAAGAGTGATGGATACGGCCCGATATGTCTTGGCCCTGCTCGCGGTCCTGATGTACCCGCCGGCCGTCGGCTGGTGGTACGTGACTCACCCGTTCATCGGGTTCTGGCGCCGGCTGGGACGTCCGGTCTTCTACGGCGTCGTGACCGTCGGCTCGTTCGCCATGATGGCGATCATCTATCTCTTCCGCGAGCCGCTGCTGGCGGTCGAGTACGGAACCGACCCTTATCTTTGGCCGCTGGCCTTCCTGTTCTACGGCGCGTCGGTTTACGTGGAGTTGCGGTGTCGGAAGCGGCTCGACCTGAAGATCCTGCTCGGCGCGCCGGAGTTGGAGCGTAGCGGCAAAGGCGGCCGGTTGATCACCGGGGGCATCTACGCCCGGATGCGTCATCCACGCTATGTCGCCGTGTGGTTGGGTACGGTGGCGTGGGCCCTCTTCACAAATTACCTGGCCGTCTACGTCATCGCCGTGGCGCTGGTCCCGGCCCTCTACCTGGTGGCGGTGCTGGAAGAGAGAGAACTGCGGCAGCGCTTCGGCGCCGAGTACGTCGAGTATTGCCGCCGTGTGCCGCGCCGCTTCGTCCCGACCCTCCGATCAACGGGCAGTTCGCGGCCCCTCTCCCGCTAGCTGCGCCAGCCGGCGGCGCGCCGATTCGACTCGCGGCTGCAAAGCGGGGTCCGCATCGCGCCACAGCTCGATGAACTCCGTCAGGTGGCCGACCGCCCGCGCCGTATCCCCGGCCGCCAGGTAGGCATCCGCGGCCCGCTCGTGCGCCAGCGGCTTGATCGACCCGTACGCCCCCTGGCCACCCCAGAACAACCGGTAGCTGCGCGTCAGCGAGTCGTATTCCGCCGCCGCCTCCGCCGGCCGGCCCAGCGCGGCATGCGCGTCTGCGGCGAGCAAACGGTTCGGCCAGCTTCGGCGTCCGAACGCCTGCTCTCGAGACTTCTGCAGATGGCGCAGCGCATCCTCTGCACGATCCTCTTGCAAGGCCACGATCGCCCGCGTCGTCTCGCCTACTCCCATCGGATGGAATCCGGTCGCTTGCTGCAGCGAATCCAGTTGCTCGAGAAAATCGCGGGTCGTCGCCAGGTCGCCGGCGATGGCGTAGGACATGGCCACGGCACCCAGACCCAAGTTGGCCAGGAAGGGCTCCGTCGCCTCGAGCGCCTGGGCTTGCAGCCGCTCGCTGACTGGCACCACCCGCTCGGGCATGCCGGCGGCCAGCATAGCGAAGGCCAGATCCCTGAGCGTGACGTAAGACGCCAACGTCGCACCGGATTCCTGGTCCAACGCGATCAACGTGTCCGCATGCGCCAGCGTCGCGTCCACGTCGCCGTGAAGAGCCGCGAGTGATGACAGGTACCAGCGCGCCCATACGGAGACGAACGGCCGCGGGTCCGCCGCGGCTTCCCGCGCCTGCGCTTCCGCTTGCTCGAGGTCGCCGACGTACACCGCGTTGGCGACCGGAGTGAAGATCGTGTTATAGGTATTGGGAAAATCGGACTTCAGTCGGGCTTCTGCCGATTCCGCCGCCGCGTGATCTCCCAGAGTGCGCGAGATGCTGGCCACGTTCACGTAGCCGGTCGACATCTCGGGAACCAGCTCTACCGTGCGCCGATAGAGTCGCTCCGCCTCCTCGTACCGACCCATCCGCTCGTACAGATCGCCGAGATTGTTGATCGCCACGTGCGAATCGGGATCGCGCTCGATCTCCAGCTGGTAGTAGTAGGCGGCAGAATCCAGGTCCCACCGCCACGAGTGATGGAGCGCGCCCACCAGGTAGCGCTCGCGCCGGGCCAGCCGATCCCGATAGGCCCAGGCTTTTTCGACGTAGCGCTGCGCCGGACCCGCGTCACCCAGGTTGCCGTGATAGATGCTCAGCGCTCGATACGCGGTGGCGAAGGTCGTATCCAGCGCGACCGCCTGCTCCAGCAGTGGAATCGCCTGCTCCGGCTTGCCACGCCGGCCGTACTGGACGCCCCGCGCGTAGAGCTCCAGCGCTTCGAGCGAAGGTGTGGTCACCTGCGGCAACGGTTCGCTCCGCTGCAGGCTGGTCAGCGCCTCGCCCAGATGCCGTCGGATCAGCCGCGACAGCTGCTCCACCGTTTCCACCACCGCTGTCTCGTCGGCCGCCGTCTCCCGCACCCGCACCGCCACCGCGCCGGTGGTCGCCTCGATAATCCGCGCGCTGATCTGGTAACCTGAACCCAGCTGGGTAACCGAGCCGGCGATCACCGCCGGGTACCCTTCACGCCGGGCGATCTCGACCGCCACCTCCTCGTCGATCGTCGTGGTGTCCGGCAGCTGCATGCGCTCCAGCACGTCCTCCAGCGCGGCCCGGTCGGCGACGTCGACGTACTCCGACCCCGCCAGGTCGGTGGCGATGGCCTCGGCCACCGCCAGGTGGAGGGCGGGCTGGTCGGTCTCGTTTCCGAACCGGGTGACGACGACTTCCTCTTTCGCGCTGAAGAACTCCGCCGCCTCGGCACGCACCACCAGGTCCCGGAAGCCCACGAACAGCCAGATGGCCGCGATCACGCCCCAGATGGCGAACAGGGACACGCCGATGAGGATAGCGTTCCGCCAGTTGAAGATCCGTCTCAGCCCTGTTCGCTGAACGGCTGGCCTCTCGGGAGGAGCGGGGGCCGCTTCGTCGCTTTCGGGGAGGAGCGTCGGGTCCCGGTGCTGCATCCCCGGCGGTCCCTCCTGCACGATCGCGGTGGCCATGACGAACGGGAGGCCCAGCAACAGGAGCGCCGCCGCCAGGGCGGGGAACCATTGCGGCAGGCCGTAGCTGCTGGTCAGCACCTCCACGGCCTGCAACACGAGCCACGCCGTCGCCAGATAGACCGCCAGCACCTGCCACAGCGAGCGGCGGTGAACCTCGTGGATCAGTTGTTTGATGTCGAACATGCGCCCGCCTCGGAGCCCTCCGGAACTCGAGGGATTGCCGTGTTTCCCAGTTGGGAAAGCTGCAAGATGCGGCCCGGTCAGTCGGCGATGCAATGGCGTCGGCGATCGACGTGGTCGGCGGCGATCGGTGTCTTGATTCACGATGCGGACGCGCGCTCGGCACCGGCTGGCTTGCCCCTCACCGCACGATCGGCTACCCATCTTCTGTAACTCGTCTGCGGGGAAACACATGGCGGATATCTCAGACGCGAAATCGGACTACCATCTGGTCGGGTACGACCGCTGGCGGAAGTACGTCGAGCGATCCCGGACGGTCGATGCCCCACCCTTCGAGGAGGGTTGGGCGCTGTTCCAGGACGTCGTGAAGGCCCGCGGACCCGCGGCGCCGCCCACGCCGGCCTGGGTGCCTGACGCTGAGACCGTCGAGTCGTCCAACCTGGGCCGCTGGATCGCCGAGCTGGGGTTGGACGACTATCGCGCTCTCCACGCTTGGAGCGTCAGCCGCCGCGATGAATTCTGGTCCGCGGCCATCGATCGGCTCGGTATCGTCTTCCACCGGGCGCCCGACGCGGTCATCGGCGACCCCGGCGATCCCCTCTACCCGTCGTGGCTGGCCGGGGCGCGGCTCAACATCGTCGCGAGCTGCTTCAGTCGATCACCGGAGCGAACCGCGATCCTCGCCGGACGGGAAGACTCGGCCGATCTGGAACGGATCAGCTACGGCGAGCTGGAGCACCGCGCCCATTCTGTGGCCGCCGCGTTGAAGCGCCAGGGCCTCGAGCCCGGCGACGCCATCGCCCTCTACATGCCGATGACCGTCGATTGCGTCGCCGCCTACCTGGGGATCGTCAAGGCCGGTTGCCGTGTCGTCTCCATCGCCGACAGTTTCGCCGCCGCCGAATTGGCCCGGCGGCTCCGTATCGGCAGCGCAAAGACCCTGATCACCGTCGATCGCTACTCTCGCGCCGGGAAGGAGATCCGACTCTATGACAAGGTCCGGGAGGCCGGAGCTCCTCGCGCCATCGTGATAAACGATGCTGGCGAGTCCGCCGGACCGAGGCTTCGGGACGGCGACCTGGCCTGGAACGACTTCGTGGCCTCGGGCGACGAGTTCGAGTCGGCGGTATCGGATCCTTACGATGTCACCAACGTTCTCTTCTCCTCCGGCACCACCGGCGATCCCAAGGCGATCCCGTGGACCCATCTCACCCCCATCAAATGCGCGATGGACGGCCGCTTCCATCACGACATCCGCGAGGGCGACGTGGTCGCCTGGCCCACCAACATCGGCTGGATGATGGGTCCGTGGCTCATCTACGCCTCGCTGTTGAACGGCGCCGCCATGGCGCTCTACGAAGGCGCGGCCGCCGGCGTGGGGTTCCGACGCTTCGTCCGCGACGCCGGGGTCACGATGCTCGGTACCGTCCCTTCGCTCGTCCGAGCCTGGCAGGCTTCCGGCGATTACAGCTTCGACTGCTGGCCGGGTGTCCGCGTCTTCAGCTCCACGGGCGAGCCCTCCAACCCGCACGATTACCTGTGGCTGATGAGCCGGGCCGGCTACCGGGCGCCGGTGATCGAGTACTGCGGCGGCACCGAGATCGGCGGCGGCTACATCACCGGCACGGTCGTACAGCCGGCGTCGCCGGCCACGTTCACCACCCCGGCCCTGGGACTCGATTTCCACATCCTCGACGCCAGCGGTGAGCCCGTGGGCGAAGGAGAAGCGGGAGAAGTCTTTCTGGCGCCGCCCTCGATCGGCCTGTCGGAGACGCTGTTGAACCGTGACCACGATCAGATCTATCACGCGGGCTGCCCGACCGGGCCGGAAGGCCGGCCGCTCCGCCGGCACGGGGACGAGCTCGTCCGGCTGCCAGGCGGCTATTTCAAGTCACGGGGACGCGCCGACGACACGATGAACCTGGGCGGCATCAAGGTGAGCGCGCTGGAGCTCGAGCGTGTCGTCGACACTCACCCGGCGGTTTACGAGAGCGCCGCCGTCGCCGTGCAGCCGGGCGGCGAAGGGGCCGACGCTCTCGTCGTTTATGTTGTCCCTTCGACCGACGCCGATCCGGCGCGCCTGAGATCGGAGCTCGGCCGCATGATCGCCGATCGGTTGAACCCGCTGTTCAAGCTCCACGACCTGGTCCTCACCGACTGGTTGCCCCGGACGGCGTCCAACAAGCTTCTGCGGCGCGAGCTTCGGGACCGGTACCTGGCGAGCGACTGATCCGGCGACGCAGCGGCCGGGGTCGATTCGTCGGCTGGCTGCGCGGCTGGTCGTCGGCCGACCTAGGAGCTATCTTGAGCTGCCCCTTCCGTTCGTCGTCGACCCACGGTCCATGTATCGCACCTGCATTCATTGCAACCGCAGTCTCGGCGAAAACGAGACCGTCGAGACATTCCCCGTCGGCCGTCGGCTCGCCTTCGATGGAGCGAAAGGCCGCCTTTGGGTCGTCTGCGACAACTGCCGGCGCTGGAACCTGACGCCGCTGGAGGAACGGTGGGAGGCCATCGAGCAGTGCGAGCGCTCCTACCGGGACACGCGGACCCGATACTCGACGGATAATATCGGGCTGGCTCGGCTGCCGGAGGGACTCGATCTGGTGAGGATCGGCAAGCCGCTGCGGCCCGAGTTCGCCGCCTGGCGCTACGGCACAGAGTTCTTGAAGCGCCGAATCGCCATCGAGGCGTCCATCGTCTACAACGCCATCGTCGCGTTCTACGACCACATGGTCAACAACCTGACGGGGAAGCGCATGGTCATCGCTCGGGTCCGCGACGACGAGGGGAACATCCTGCCGCTCAACCGCGACGACATGAAGAAAGTGCGCCTGGTCAGCGCCGACACGCAGGGTGGCTGGGCGCTGCATGTGCCGCACCGCTCGGGCCGGGGGTTGCGGGAATGGTGGCTCTCCTGGACAGCCAGCGCGGGTGGCTCGATCACCGAGCTCACCGGCTCGGCGGCGCTCCGTGCTGCGACGAAGGTCCTCTCGCGGCTGAATTTCTTGGGCGGTAACGACGTGCACGTGCGCCGCGCTGTTCGACTCGTGGAGGATGCGGGTGACGCCGAAATCTTGTTCGGCGAGCGATCCCGAAAGGGTGGCTGGCAACCCGGCGTTCTCTTCGATCGGGACGTGAGCGTTATCAAGTCGATGCGACCGGAGGTGAGACTGGCGCTGGAGATGGCGGCCAACGAGGAGACCGAGCGACGTGCCCTCCAGGGCGAACTGCGTGAGCTGGAGGCGGCATGGCGCGAAGCGGAGGCGGTCGCCGCTATCGCCGACCGGCTGCTCGTGCCCGAGGAGATCGACGATTGGATTCGCAGACAGCGATCCGACGACGCCATGCACGGCCGCGACGACGAAGAGCATGAATTCTGAGCTCGAGCAGCGCGCGGAGGAGTTCCAGTCGGCCCGCCACGAGCTCGCCGAGCTCGTGGCCGGACTCGACGATGAGACCTTCAATCGTCGCCCCGATCGCAAGGGCTGGTCGATCGCCGAGTGTATCGATCACCTGCTCACCGTCGGCTGGAAGATGGTGCCGCGGCTCGATGCCGCCATCATCGAGGCCCGGAACCGTGGCCTGCTCTCGGACGGGCCCTTCGAATACGGTGCCCTCGGAAACTGGTTCGTCCGCGCCAACAGCGCCGATAGCCTGCCGCCCAGGCGGACCTTCAAGACGCCGCGGCTCTACCGGCCGGAGCCGAAGCGGGAATGGACCGTGCCCCAGGCCGTGCAGGAGTTCGCCAACCTGCAGGAGAAGTTCATCAGTATCCTGCACAACGCCGACGGCGTCGATCTGGCTCGGGCCAGGGCGGCATCACCCGTCACCCGGCTTCTGCGGCTCAGCCTCGGCCAATGGCTGAAGCTCCTCGCCGGCCACCAGAAACGTCACCTCTGGCAGGCCCGGCAGGTGAAGAAACGGCTCGCAGCGGCCTAGCCCGTCATCGACTCGGTCATCTGGTCGGCCAATTCCAGGCCGCTGAGGAACGCGCCCTCGACCCGCGAACCGCCGCACCAGTCACCGCACGCACCGATACCCAGGTCCCCGTCCCACAGATGAGTGATCCCCAGCAAGTGCGACGGCAGCGCGTAGCGCCAGCGATGCGCCCGCACCAGTTCCGGCGTGGTCCGGCCGCCGGTCAGGCGATCGAACTCGCCCAGCAACCGCTCGATCACCCAATCGGGCTCGGCGTCGATGTGCTCGTCGCTCCACGCGTTGGAGGCGTGGAGGACCCAGGCCTCGGCATCGCCGCCCCCGCCCCCGCCCCCGCCCCCACCCCCGCCCCCGCGACCGGGCTTGCTGCTGTTCCGTGCCAGCCATGGAAGTAAGGGCGATTCGGTGAACGCGGCATCGAAGGGCAGGTCGAGCCGATCGGAGTAAGCCGCCATCACGGCCCAGCAGGAGCTCATCCGCACTTCCTCGGCCTGAACGGCCAGGGTCGGGTTGCCGGACAACAGGGGACCCGCCTGCGGTGCCGGGACCGCGATGGCCGCGCCGTCGAACGGGCCCAGAGACTCGCGATCGAGGCTGTGGAACCGCCAGCCGTCGGGCTCACGTTCCACCCGTGCCACCGGCCACCCGGTTCGCAGATTCAAGCCCTCGGCTTGATGGCGCGTCACCGCGCTCATGCGCGGCACCCCGACGAATCGCTTCTGCCCGTCGTTCAGGTCGAAGCGTTCCCCTCCACGGTAGACGACCAGCCGCGCCTCCCACTCGGCGGCGACCCCCGCCGCACGCCATTCTTCAAGCTGCGCCAGGAAGCGCGAATCGCGAGCGGTGAAATACTGGGCGCCATGGTCGAACGCGCCCCGATCGGTCCGTCGGGTCGACATCCGGCCGCCGGGGCCCCGCGCCTTCTCGACCACGGTGACCCGGAACCCGCGGCGAGCCAGTCGGCGCGCGCACGCCAGCCCGGCTATGCCCGCGCCCACGATACCCGCCGACGGTCCGGGGCCGCCGTTCATTTCTTGATACCGGCTCATTTCAGGTACCTCTCCAGCAGCACCCCTCTGTGGTGGATCTCGTGGCCGGCGATCACGTACGGGAACGTCCGCACGCTGAATCGGTAGGCCGAGGCCCGACCGGTACGCACCAGCATTTCGGGTGTGAAGCTCTTGAAGAGCGCGATCCCCGCCCGACGCACGTCCTCGAACTCGTCCATCAGATCCGCCAGGGACCGATCATGCGCGTTCGACCACCGAGCGTAGTCGCCCTCGTCGAAGTTCGGCAGGTGCGCCGGATCCTGGCGCGCGAAGCTCAAAGCCCGGTACTGGAACATGCGTTCCGAATCGATCAGGTGGCCCAGCACCTCGCGGATGCTCCACTTGCCCGCCGCGTACCGGTAGCGCTCACGGTCCGGCGGCACGTCCCTCAGCAGGCCGCAGGTCGTCTCCAGCTCGCCGGCCAGGATCTCCAGGATGTCGCCCTCCGGCACCAGGTCGATGTATCGGGCGAAATACGCATCGTGCTCCGATCGATCGGGACGCGCGATCATCTCTGCCTCCACGTTGTCATGGTTCTCGACAACAATTTGAAACCCCCGTGGCTCCCAAACCAGCCCTCGATTGTTCGCGGAGCACCATTCCCCTCCGGCCTCTTGCGTTTTTCCGCCGACCTTCCAAATGTGCGCTCGTTGTCCATCGTGCGATTTTTCGCCTGCTGCGGGCCGAGACCATGCTCCTGCCACAGGGAGGATTCTATGAGCAGCGCGGTACCCCGAAGCATCGGCATCGCCCCCTTCGCCGGGGTCGCCCGTGCCCCGTTTCTCCTGCTGCCCGTCACCCTGGTCGCCGCCGGCACTGGGGCCGCGGCCGTCGCTGGCCAGGTCAACTGGCCGTTTGCGGGCCTGGCCCTGCTCGGCATGCTGGGCGTTCATATCGCCGTCAACGCGCTCAACGAGGCCAGCGATTTCAAGCGCGGTATCGACCTCGAGACCGAGCGCACCCCGTTCTCGGGCGGCAGTGGCACATTGCCGGAGGGGCGGCTCGGTTACCGGCAGGCGGTCACCACCGGACTGGTGGGCGGTGCGATCGGCATCATCATCGGAATGTACTTCCTCACCGTCGTCGGATGGGCGCTGGTGCCGATCCTGGCGCTCGGCGCCATTGCGGTGTTCGCCTACACGGATGTTCTCGCCCGCATCTACGTGGGCGAGCTGTTCGCCGGGCTGGGTCTCGGGGCCCTCCCGGTCATCGGGACGACGCTGGTGCAGACCGGGCGCTACGAAGCCGTCGCCGTCGCCGCTTCGCTCCCCGCCTTCTTCATGACCTTCAATCTGCTGCTCCTCAACGAGTTTCCGGACGTGGCTCCGGACCTCAAGGGCGGCCGTCGAAACCTCATCCGCCTCCTGGGCCGTCCTGGGGCCGCCCGACTGTACGCGCTCTTCGCTGGCCTGGTGCCGCTCTCGATCGTCGCCGCCGTGGTGGCCGGGTATCTCCCGCTCCTCGGCGTCGTGGCCGTCGTGCCCAGCCTGATCTTTCTGCCTCGACCCGTCGGCTGGGCGCTGAGGTCGCCCCAGGAGCCGCTGCCGGTGCCCGCGCTGGGCGCCAACGTCGCCTGGAACCTGTCGACCAATACGCTGCTCGCCGTCGCCCTGGGTGTCGCGGCGTCTCTGTGAGCTGCTCCGGCGGCGCGTGCAGGCTGGAGCGATCGGAGCCCGGGCACAGCTTGCATCCGCGGCCAGCCGGGATAACGTTCCCACTGTCCCAAACGAAAGACCCCGACCAGCGGAGCGCGTCGAAGCCGGCCTGCCGGTCCGCCGCGCCTCACGCTCTCGATAACACAGCTAAAGGGGAAGCAAGGTGAACAGCCAGCAGAGAATCCATCCCGCAGCCATCGCGATCGCGATCGTCGGTCTCGTCCACGCCGGCTGCGCCGGTGAGCCCGACGAGGCTCGGGTCGAACCGGCGTTGCAGACCATCACGGCCCAGGAGCTGGCCGACCATGTCCAGACTCTCGCCTCGGATGAGTTCCGAGGCCGGCTGCCCGGTACCGTCGGCGAGGAGAAGACCCTCGACTATCTGGTCGGCCATGCCGAGGATATCGGGCTCCAGCCCGGCAACGGTGACAGCTGGTTCCAGGAAGTGCCCCTCGTCGCCATCACCGCGGATCCCGACATGACGTTCAGCGTCGGCGATGGCGGGACCGTGAATCAGTACGGGTACGGCGATGATTTCATGGCGTGGACCACTCGGGTGGTCGATCAAACCGAACTCGAGGGCTCCGAGCTCGTCTTTGTCGGCTTCGGAATCGTCGCCCCGGAGTACGACTGGGACGACTACGAGGGCATCGACGTCACCGGCAAGACGGTGGTGATCCTGGTCAACGATCCCGGCTACTACACGGAGGACCCCGAGCTGTTCAACGGTCGAGCGATGACCTATTACGGGCGCTGGACCTACAAGTACGAGGAGGCCGCCCGCCAGGGCGCCGCCGGCGCGATGATCATCCACGAGACCGCGCCCGCCGCTTATGGATGGTCGACCGTGGAGGGGAGCTGGGCTGGCCCGCAGTTCCACATGGTGCCCGAGGACAACAACATGTCCCGGGTCAAAGTCGAGGGATGGTTCCAGTACGACGTGGCGAACGAGATCTTCGAGATGGCCGGCGAGGACATGCAAGCCCTCAGCCGCCAGGCGCTCTCCCGCGATTTCGAGGCCGTGCCCCTCGGCCTCGACGCCTCGGTCACCGTTCGCAACACCATCCAGCGGTCGACGTCGAACAACGTCTTCGGTCTGCTGCCCGGCAGCGAGCGGCCCGATGAGTACGTCATCTATATGGGGCATTGGGATCATCTGGGGGCGGACCTCGGCCTGGAAGGCGACTCGATCTACAACGGCGCCCTCGACAACGCCACCGGCACCGCCGGGATATTGGAATTGGCCGAGGCGTTCGTATCGCTCGACGCCAACCCCGAGCGCTCCATGGTCTTCTGGTGGACCACCGCCGAGGAACAGGGTCTGCTCGGAGCCGCCTACTATGCCGCCAATCCGATCTATCCGCTGGACCAGACCGTCGCGGCCGTCAATATCGACGGTCTCAACATCTACGGCCCGATGCGGGATATCTTCGTGGTCGGCTACGGCAACTCCGAACTGGACGAGTACCTCATCGCGGCGGCCGAGGAGCAAGATCGGGTGGTCAAGCCCGATCCCGAGCCCGAGAAGGGCTACTTCTATCGCTCCGATCACTTCCCTTTGGCCAAGCAGGGCGTACCGGCTCTGTACACCGATACGGGCAACGAGCATGTCGAGCACGGCGAACAGTGGACTCGCGACAAGAAGGACGAGTGGATCGCCAACCACTACCACCAGGTGAGCGACGAGTACAGCGCCGACTGGGACCTGAGAGGGGCTGTCGATGACCTGCAGCTCTTCTTCATGATCGGTTACGAGCTGGCCAACGAGCAGACCTACCCCGAGTGGCGCGAGGGTACGGAGTTCAAGGCGAAGCGCGAAGCGATGATGGGCACGGAGTGAGTTGGTGTGCGGTATGCAGTGCGCCGGTATGCGGTGGATGAGGCAGACGGCTAGAAGGCGATTTCGGCCGGCCTCCCGCCCTACCGGCGCACGCCCACCGCATACCCGCGCACGCCCACCTCACACCGGCGCACCGCACACCGCACACTTTACCTTTTCCGCGCTCCTTCTGAGCCTCACGGCCGCAGCCAGCGCTGCCGCTCAGTCCGCCGCCCTCGACGCCGATGTACGTTGGTTGATGGACGCGGCTGGGATCCCCGGGCTCAGCCTCGCCGTCATCGATTCCGGCGCGGTGGACTGGACCGCGGCCTACGGCGTCAAGAACGTCGCGACCGGCGAGCCGGTCGACCGCAACACCGTCTTCGAGGCCGCTTCGTTGAGCAAGCCGGTCCTGGCCTACGCGGCGCTGCGCATGGTGGCCCGCGGTGAGCTCGATCTCGACGAGCCGCTCTGGAACGTGCTGGCCTACGATCGCCTGCGGACGGATGAACGTGGTCGTCGCATCACCCCACGTCTGGTGCTCACCCACACGACCGGGTTGCCCAACTGGGGTGGCACGCCGTTGGAGTTCGTTCGCGATCCCGGTGATTCTTGGGGCTATTCCGGCGAGGGCTTCGTCTTCCTGCAGCGCGCACTCGAAACCAAGACCGGTCGCTCCCTCGATGAGATCGCCCGACGCGAGGTGTTCGAGCCCCTCGGCATGACCCGGAGCAGCTACGTGTGGATTCCCGCCTACGACTCTCTGGCCGCCACGCCCCACGACCTGCTGGGCGACCCGCGCGAGAAGAACAAACCCGCCGAGGCGAACGGCGCCGCCAGCCTGCATACCACCGCGGACGATTACGCCCGGTTCGTCGCCGCTGTGATTAAGGGCGAGGGGCTGCCGGCCCAGCTGGCCGATTCGATGATCGCGCCGCTTGTGCCGGTGGACAACTGGGGCGCGGAGGACCGGCGCGCCGGTCTGTTCTGGGGCCTGGGCTGGGGGATTCAACAGGGCGAGCGTGGGCAGGCGATCTGGCACTGGGGAGACAACGGGAACTTCCGCTGCTATGTCATCGCCTATCCGGAGGAAGGCCGTGGCCTCGTATACTTCACCAACAGCTTCAACGGCCTGTCGATCGCCGAGGACGTGGTGACGCTGGTCGTCGAGGACACGCACCCGGCGATCGCCTGGCTCGATTACGACCGCTACGACGATCCGTTGCGTCGCGGTCGTATCGAGCTCCGTCGGGCGTACCTGCAGAACGGCATCCATGCGGCCCTCGACGTCATTCACGAGGTCGCCGCCGCCGACGAAGAACTGGCCGCCGCCGGGCTGATCGATCTCGGCTCGTTCGCCCTCGACCGCGGCGCGAGCCAGGACGCGGTCTCCATCTTCCGCATCGCCGTCTACGAGTCGCCTACGGCGGCCAACTGGTTCCGGTTGGCCGAAGCGGCGACCGCGGCAGGCGAATACCGCGTCGCCCTCGACGCGTACGAGCGGGCGGTCTCGCTCGACCCCGAACGGGTGGAAGAGCTGCGTCCCCGCATCGAGTGGCTGGAAGAAGGGCTGGCGGCCGCCGCCCAGCCCCTGGACTTGAGCCCCGACCAGCTGGCGGCTTACGTCGGCAGCTACGGTCCCCGTCACATCGCCCTCGAGGACGGAAGTCTGTACTACCAGCGCCAGGGCGCCACCGCACGCACGCGCCTCCTTCCACTGACCCGTGAGCTCTTCGCCCTCGAATCGACCGATACGTTCCGGATTCGATTCGTGTTCGACGAGGACGGCCGGCCGGTCAAGATCATCGGTCTCTATTCCGACGGCCGAACCGACGAGAGTCCTCGCGACGACATGCCATAGCGAAATTCTCTGCAGGGGTGCCAGTGCCGCTCCGCTGGCCTGGCCGTCGCGGAGCGAATATTCGAGGCCGCTGCCGTGTAGATCCTATCGAGAATCGATCGCGATCGGCCGGAAACACCGGACGCGTCCATCTCGTTGTGGGGGATAGGGCGCGCCGTTACCCACTGCCCGGAGTCGACGTGTACACGAGCTGCATATACTGCCAGCGCAACCTGGGTGAGAACGAGGCGATCGAGCATTTTCCCGTCGGTCGCCGCCTCGCCTTCGACGGGGCGCGTGGCCGGCTGTGGGTGATCTGCGAACGCTGCCGGCGCTGGAACCTGTCGCCCCTGGAGGAGCGCTGGGAGGCGATCGAGGAGTGCGAGCGGCGCTTCCGGGACACGCCCACCAGTTTCTCTACCGATAACATCGGCCTGGCCCAGGTCCCGGAGGGGCTTCAGCTCGTCCGTGTCGGGCGGCCGGAACGGCGCGAGTTCGCGGCCTGGCGCTACAGCAAGCAGTTTCTAAAGCGCCGCGTCCGCAATCTCGCCATCGCCGGCATCCGTATCGGCGGCATGGCGGCGATGGCCGTCGCCGGCGTTTACGTCTTCGGCCTGCTCGCCGAGCAGGAAGACCGCATCGTCGCCCGGGTCAGATCGAACGACGGGCGCCGCCTCTACGTTCCCCGCAAGGACGCCAAGAGGATCGAGCTCGTCCGTCGTCCCGAGCTCGACGCCGGCTGGGAGCTCAAGCTGCCGCACCGCGAGCGCGAGCGAAACTGGGGCGTTCTGGGCGCGTGGGGCAAAGGAAAACGACGTTACGTCAGCTTGGACGGGCCCGTCGCCATTCGCGCCGCCGGCCTGATCCTGCCCAAGGTCAACTCGCTGGGCGGCTCGGGTTCGCAGGTTCGCGAGGCGGTCGAGCTGCTCGATGAGGCCCGCGACTCCGAACGCCTCTTCCACCGGCTGGCCGCCGACCCGAACGACAGGATCTATAACGCCTCCAACCTGTTCGGCGCCCGGGCCAGCCGCGTCAGCCGCATGCAGGCCACCGCGCGGCTCGCCCTCGAGATGGCCGCCCACGAAGAGACCGAGCGCCGTGCCCTCGAAGGCGAGCTGGCCGAGCTCGAGGCGGCCTGGCGCGAGGCGGAGGAGATCGCCGCCATCGCCGACCGCCTGCTGATACCCGAGCGGATCGAGGATTGGATCGGCCGGCAGAAGGCCCGGCTGGTCTCATCGGAGGGCAAGGACCTCGGCGCCTGAGCCGGGTGTAGAGGGTTGGGCGGCGCATCACCCGTGTCCGCAGGAACGCGTAGGACATGTACCAGACCTGCATCTACTGCAATCGAAAGCTCGGTTCCAACGAGATCGTCGAGAACTTTCCCGTCGGTCGACGCCTCGCCTTCGATGCCGAGAAGGGTCGGCTGTGGGCGGTCTGCGAGGGCTGCCGCCGTTGGAACCTGTCGCCTCTCGAGGAGCGCTGGGAGGCCATCGACGAGTGCGAAAGACAGTACCGGGACGGCAAGCGTCGCATCTCCACCGACAACATCGGATTGACCCGGTTGCGCGAGGGACTCGAGCTCGTCCGGATCGGACGCCCCCTGAGGCCCGAGTTCGCCGCCTGGCGTTATGGCAAGCAGTTCATCCGACGTCGCCTCTCCCGCGTCATCAGGGCCGCCGGGCAGACGATCGGCTACCTGTTGATCGGGGTGACGGGCATACCGATCATCATGTTCTTCCTCACCGATGAGAACTCGAAGGTGATCGCGCGCGTCAAAGACGAGCGGGGCAGACGTCTGGTGATCGCCCGGCGCGACCTGAAGGAGCTCGAGCTGGTTCAGGGCGTGGGCGAAGGCGACTGGGCGCTCCGCGTACCGTATCGACCGGGCGAGCGATTCGGTAGGTTCGGTCGGGTTCGAGCCAGGGGTCAGCGTGTCATCGCACTGCTCGAGGGGTCGCTCGCCATACGGGCGCTCGGGCATATTCTGCCTCGCATCAACTCCTTCGGCGGCACGACGGCCGAAGTGAAGAACGCCGTCCAACTGATCGAGCAAACCGGGAGCTCTGAAGGCCTGTTGGCCGCCGCCCCGGCGCTCGTACCGCAGACGCGCTTCACCCTGATGGACAAGGACACCCGGCTGGCGCTCGAGATGGCGGCCCACGAAGAGAGCGAGCGGCGCGCCATGGAAGGCGAGCTGGCGGCGCTGGAAGCGGCGTGGCGCGAGGCGGAAGAGATCGCCGCCATCGCGGACCGCCTGCTGGCCCCGGCGAGCGTCGACAGCTGGATCGAGCGGCATAAGAACGAGCTCGAGCGCTAGCTGCACCATGAACCGCGAACCCGCCGCTCCACCTCTACGGCACACCGACTTGCCGCACACCGCAAGCCGACGTACCGCAGACCGCACACCGAAATCCCTCCGCAGACCGACGTACCGCACACCGCAGACCGATGTATAGCACCTGTATCTACTGCAACCGCCGCCTGGGTACGAACCACGAGATCGAATCCTTCCCCGTAGGGCGTCGGCTTGCCTTCGACGCGGAGAAGGGGCGGTTGTGGGCCATCTGCGAGGTCTGTCGGCGCTGGAATCTCACGCCGCTGGAGGAACGCTGGGAAGCGATCGAGGAGTGCGAACGGCGATTCAGCGATACGACCCGGCGCTTCTCCACCGACAACATCGGACTGGCCAGGTTGGGCGATGGCCTCGAACTGATCCGAATCGGCAGGCCGCGACGGCCCGAATTCGCCGCCTGGCGGTACGGCCGCGAGTTCCTGCGCCGCCGCATCCGAAGCATGATCGTCACCGGCACGCAGGTCGTCGTCTCGGTCGCGGGCGCCTTGTTAGGTGCGGACATCTGGTGGTTCTTCATCTTCGGTGGCAAGAAGCAGGTGGTCGCGCGGCCGCGCCTCGATGACGGGTCACACCTTTACGTCATCAAGAGCGATCTCAAGCACGTCCGCCTCATGCCCCACTCCGGGGGCGGTTGGGCCCTCCGCGTGCTCTACCGGCCGACCGAAAGACGTGGGCTGTTCGGGGCACGGGGGAAGGGAAGGAGGGAGGAAGTCGAGCTGACGGGCCCCACCGCGGTCCGCGCGGCCGGCCTCATCTTGCCACGGGTCAATTCCTGGGGTGGCACCGACTCGCAGGTCAGGTCGGCCGTCGGGCTGATCGAGGAAGTCCGTGACCCGGAACGATTGTTCGGCCACGTCGCCGAGCGTCACGCGGACATGAGAGGGCGGGGGACGGTAACGCGGATGGATTCCGAAGTCCGGCTCGCCCTCGAGATGGCGGCCCACGAGGAGAGCGAGCGCCGCGCCCTCGAGGGCGAGTTGGCGATCCTGGAGGTCGCCTGGCGCGAAGCCGAAGAGATCGCCGCCATCGCCGACCGCCTCCTGATACCCCAAGAGATCGACCGCTGGATCCACAAGGAAAGGAAAGAGCCGGACGGCTAACCCACTACGAACTCGACACACCGATCCACACCCCACCGCACACTATTGCACTGCAGACCGCACACCGTCACTCTCCGCATACCGCCGCACCGCACACTGCACACCGTCCCACCCTTCCCCACACCCGTTTAGAACCAGATCCCCATCCGCAGGCCCCGCGAATCGAGCTCCGGCTGCTGAGGCAGGTACCTCGCTTTCCCCGTGGCCATGCGCCGGGCGCTCCACGCCGCCGCGTAGGCGTCGACGATGTCGTCCCGATCCACCTCCTCACCCGTCGTCGTCTCCAGCGCGCCGCGCACGTCGGGGAACCACTTCTCCAGCAGCCGCAGCCGGTCTTCCCGGCCCGCTTTCGTCTTCTTCGAACCCGTCATCGGCTCGCCGTCGTTCATCGCGGCAAAGCTCAGCTCGGGGTGGACTTCACGGATACGCAGCTGCAGGTCCGGGTTCATCGCGTCGTGAACCTCGCGCAGCTTCGGCAGCAGACCGTAGACCTGGCGGCTGAGCCCGATGCTGTGCTTCGAGCTCGCCCGGTTGAGCTGCACCGCCCGCTCGTAGCTGTCGGCCGCCAGCGCCGCCCGCACCGGCGGTGAAAAGACGCTCGAGCCCCGTTTGCGGCCCAGCAGCCTCCGCGCTTCCCGGTCGCAGGCGCGACCGCCCGGCACCGCGATCACCGGCAGGCCGATCGGGATGTCGACTCCGACGAAGCGAGGCGACTCGGGGAGCTCGATCACCCGCTGGAAGTTCGGGACGATGCGACAGCGCTCGCTGACCACCTGCCGGCTGTCACCCAGCTCCACCAGCACCACGACCCAGCCGGCGCGGCACCCGTCCACGCCTGCGACGAATCGCTTACTGCTCGTCCCCGAGCCCAATGAGATCAATCGCGCCTCCTGTCCCTGCTGCCCCTCGTGCGACCAGGTCGTCGCGGCGTTCGGTCGTTATCTTGATCGCTGGACATGTCGACGACGATAAATCGGCTCGTTCGACCGGTTCGGCGGGGTCCGGACTGCTGGCGGCGGTGGGACAGTCGAGGCTCGATCGCGCCCCGAGCCTTCAAGCTCGTGCCGTGGAATGGCGCAGTCAAGGGTCATCTGGAACGAGACTTGCACCCGCCGCCTGTATAAGGGCGTAATCGGGCCGGCCGATCCAGTCCCGAACCACATCACACCCATCCGCCGAGCGCTGATGCTACGGGAGATTCGAACCGAGGCCGAACTGGAAGAGACCCTCGACCAGGATCTGGCGGTCATCTACAAGCACAGCCCGATCTGTGGGAGTTCCAGCTGGGCCCGGCGTGAGGTTCTCGAGTTCGTCGAGCGGCATCCCGACGTTCCCGTGGTACAGATCGATGTCGTGTCGGAGCGCGATCTGTCCCAAGAAGTCGCGCGCCGCCTCGACGTGCGTCACCAGTCGCCCCAGGCGATCGTGATCCGTGCCGGCACCGTCCTCTGGAGCGATTCCCATTCCGGGGTCAGTCGCGCCGCCCTCGAACGTGCGGTGGACCCCGACCGCGGCCGAGGCTAGGGGCGCGGCGACCAGCGCAGCTCGCCGGTCGGGTCCGCCACCCGCAGCAGGAACGCCCAACCGCCGTCCAGGTCCGCCAGCTTGAGCAACACACGGTTCCAGCCGCGCTCCAGCTGCACCGGAACCGCGATCTCGTCAGCCACCGACACGTGGCGGCCCTGCCGTTCCGACACCCGCTCGCCGTTCAACCAGAGCACGTGCGCGTCGTCCGCTCCCAGCATCAGCGTGGCTTCGCGCGCGTCCGGCGCGAACAGGAACGCCTGGGCGTAGGCGACGACCCAATCATTCGGTTCGAAGTGGCTGTTGAGTCGCACCCGTCCGTCGTTGCCGGCCTCGGCCCGGCGCCAGCCAACCGTGTCGCCGTGCATGTCGAGGTAGGTCGCGTCCAGCGAGGGATCGCGTTCCGGCCCGTAGACGCTGTCGATGGCTGGGCTGTATTCGGTCCCCAGCCGCTGCGGATTCGCGAACGGTCCTACCACGTTCCAGACCTGACTCCAGCGCTGTACCGGTTTCATGTGCACCGCTGCGATCCGGACCTCACCGCCCGAGGCCCGGACCGTCACGGTACCCGTGGCCGTTATCGTGTCGATCGTGCTCGCAGGGAGGGGAAGATCGGCATTCGCACTGTCCGCCTCCAGCGAAACGCGGCGCGGTGGACCGCCCTCGACTCGGAAGTCGGCGCTGCCGCGTGCCGGGGCGCCCACGGGATAGACCCGAACCGCGTAGAGGTCGGGTCGAGGGATCGGTACCCGCACCGTCACGCCGTCGGCCTGGGGTTCGAACGCCAGCGACTCGGCAGGGATCGCGCCCGGCGCGATCTTCACGCTCAAAGCGCGGCGGTCGTCGGCAGGGGGCAGCGGCGGCAGCGGAGCGTGCGGCTCCGTCTGATACCAGTAGGCCACCGTGGCATAGTCCGCGACTTCCTCGTTCGCATGTCCATGCTCCAGCTCGATGCGGATCGAGTCGTCGAAGGCGATCGGGTCCGGCACGTGCCAGCGGTAGGCCGCGATCCGTGCCCGCTCATCGTCCTTGACCACGACACCGTGGTAGGGCGCCGCGAACTCGCCCTGATCGAAGTACCAGCCGCCGTTGAAGTAATCTTCGGTTCCCGTGCCCATCCCTCGAAACTCCCCATCGACGTAGAATATCTCGTCCCCCTCCAGGAAACCCAGATCCCCCGCGTGCGACTCCGCGTTCATCGATAGCCCGACTACATGGCCCCGGCCCGCCGCCGCCAGAACGCGATGCGCCGTCTCGCTCGTGGTGCGCGAGTCCCGGTTCCACCAGGCGTGGAACCTCAGACCGTCACCCGGCGGGTCGTTCACCTCCACCATGTCTATGTTATAGTAGAACGCATCGATCGTTCGGCCCGTCCCGTTCTCGACCACGATCCGCGCTCGCTCTCCGAACGGCATCGGCAGGTACGCGTAAAATCCACCGCTCGATACTCCCATCGGCAGCGCGGCGTAGTGCCGCTTGTCGAATCCGTTGCCGAAGAAATCGCCCAGCGGGACCTGCACAGACGGTTCCGACTCGCCGTCCCAATACATCTTGAGCGCGATCCGTCTCAGGTAGTGGGCGTCCCGGCTGAAGACCGTGATCCAAATCCGCCGGATGATTCCGGGCCCCCGCCGGTCGAGCAGGACCGCGCTGTCGGCCGCCGCGATCTCCAGACGGTCGACGTTGCCTCCGGTCGTATCCCACGAGGAGAGGTGGACGTACCGCTCATCTCGCGGCGACAGGAGATGGTCGAACGGGCCGTCGGGCGTGTCCGAGCCGCCGCAGGCGGCGCAGGCAAGCGCCAGGACGGCGGCAAGGCGCTGAACGGCGCGCCGGGAACCGGCGCTAGTATGCGTCATTGCGCACTCCTGGGAACGGGATGATGGGGCCGGTTGTTCGTGTCTCATCGAGTGCATTGGAATAGAGGGTCGCGCTCCCCCAGCGACAAGGCCGGGAGTGACCCGGGAAGAGAGAAGGGAAGAAAGGGGATACGGTCCCAACCGTCGAGGCGGTGGATGCGTCTAATGGAATGGAAGGCGGGCGAGGAGGCCGCCTGTATTCGTTCGTATCGCGATACATCGATCTCCTATTGTACCTCTATGTCGATTAGCTCGCCTGGGCCTCTTCGGGGCGCGGACGCATAGCTTTACTCTGGACGCGTCTGCCACTCACAATTCACGAGACCACGCTATGAGAATATCTGGAATTCGGCATCTGCCGCTCGTTTCGACCCTCGCCGGCGCCGCGCTGATCGTCGCCGCCTTGACCGCCGCCCGGACGCACGGCGCCGGTCAGCCATCGGCAGCTCAGACCCGTACCGCACCGTTAGCCTTCACCGGCGTCAATGTGATCCCCATGGACGGGAAGCGAGTCCTACGCGATCAAACCGTCGTCGTCGCCGATGGAGCCATCCAGGCCATCGGAGAAGGCTCGCGCATCTCCGTTCCCGATGAGGCGGTGCGGATCGACGCGGCCGGCAAATACCTGATTCCCGGCCTGTTCGACATGCACGTCCACCTGGGCCAGGACGACGCCGCGCAGCACCTGAAGCTCTACCTGGCCAACGGCGTCACCACGGTCCAGAGCATGCACGGCTCGCCGTGGCATCTGCAACTGCGCGAGGACGTCGCTTCCGGGTCGGTTCTCGGCCCCCGCATCTTCACCACCGGACCGACCACGGCCCGGGTCGGCATGACCACGCCGAAGGAGGCGGAGGAGATCGTTCTCGAACAGAAGGCGGCGGGATACGATGCCATCAAACAGTACGGCAGCGGTGCTGGACCGCTCGACCGGGAGACGTACGCCACGCTGATCGGGGTCGCCGAGAGCGAGGGGATGCGGGTCGTGGGGCACGCTCCCCGTAATTTGCCGTTCGGTGTGGTGCTTGAGGAAGGCCAGAAGTCCATCGACCACATGGAGGAGATCGTCTATACGTCCGAGGCCATCGGTCAGCTGTTCGAGCCCTATCTCGACGTTCAGTTCGGGCGCGCCACACCGGAGCAGCATCCCGAGGTCCTCGAAGGGCCGCCCGATCCCGCCGAGCTTGAGCCCGCGCTGGACGAACTGGCATCGCGCGTCAAAGCCGCCGGCCTCTTTGTCACGCCCACGCTGATCTCGTTCGGACGGATCCAGGCGGTCACCACCGACGAGATCCACAAGCTCCACCGGGCGCCGCAGATGGCCTACATCAGCCCGCTCACCCGGATCCAGTGGAGCCCGCAATTCAATCGATACCGGTCCGGAGGGTGGAGCGACAAGCTGGAGCTGATGAGTGAGATGCTCGCCGCCAGCCACCAACTGCAGATGCAACTCACCGACGCCTTCGCCGACGCGGGTGTGCCGATCATGGCTGGCACCGACGCCCCGCTCGTCTACGTCTTCCCTGGCTATTCGCTGCACCTGGAGCTCCAGCTGCTGGTCGAGTCCGGGCTGTCCCCCTACGAGGCGCTGGAGGCAGCCACCGTAACGCCGGCTCGCTTCCTCGGGCTCGAAGATGAATCGGGGATGGTCGCCGCCGGCAAGCGGGCCGACCTCGTGCTGTTGGAGGCGAACCCGCTGGAGGATATCGGCGCGACCACGCGGATCGCCGGCGTCGTAGCCAACGGGAAGTGGCTGCCGCAGGTGCGGATCGATGCGATGCTCGACGAAATCGCGCAGGGCTACCGGCCGCTGGAGAAAAAGATCGCGCCGATCGCCGCCGCGCTGCAGACCGGCGACGCCGAGACAGCGCTGCAGCTATACGCCGCTCTCGACACGAGCGACGATGCCCTCGCGTCGTTCGTCGAGCGCTCGGTCAACTCGCTCGGCTATCGCCTGATGCGCAGCGACCAGCTCGACCGGGCCCTCGAGGTCTTCCGGTTGAACACCGAGTACTTCCCGCAGGCGTTCAACACGTGGGACAGCCTGGCCGAAGCCTACATGAACAAGGGCGAAGACGAGCTCGCCATCGAGTACTACGAAAAGTCGCTCGAGCTCAACCCGAGCAACGCGAACGCGAAACGGATGATCGAGCGGATTCGCTCGAAATCCTGATCGACCCAGGGAACCAGGGGAGGGGTGGGCCTCCTCACCCTCACCCCTCACCCCTCGCCCGTCACACTCCCCACTCCCAACTCCGCACTCCCGACTACTCACCCCCACCGGAACCCTCCCCGCGTGCGGGGTATTAGGACATCCTCCCGCCGCCCCCGTCGACCGAATCCCGAAGCGACCGCCCGCTTCCGTCTGCGTAACGACTCCGAATTCCTGCACTTGGGGGATCGATGGAGATCTGTGAACGGTGTGGCGCCGAGCTCAGCCCCCGCAGTCCGAGCCTCTGCGAGGACTGTGGCTGGGAGAACGAGATCTCCGGTTCCTGCCTCATGTGCGGAAGCCATATCGACGCCGAGGACGAATGGTGGGAGGACGACCTCTGCGTCAGTTGCGCCGTTTTGATTGGCCGGCCGTAGCGGCACTACCGTCGCCACGGCCGTAGACGTCGACCGCGATCCCCCGCCGGTCTGACGATAGCCCTGTCCATCCACTCCCGAAAAGAGGGGGTGAGCAACGTGGGCCGATATCCACTGGTCTCCTACCTGTACTCGGTATTCCTGCCGACCGGCGTCATCGTGAATCGTATCGTCTGTCCGGAGTGCGGCGGTCTCCACTACGAGATCGAGCAAGGTGAGGAGTGCCGCTGTTACTGCTGCGGCATCTTCCTCAGCGTCGAGGGGCTGGAGCTCCTGCTCTCGGAAGTGCCGAACGGCTGGTCGGACGATATCGATCGCTATTCCGGCGAAGACCCGGACCACCCTCGTTATTGGTACTACTCGGATAACTGACCTGGAACACGAACGGCCTGGAGCTAGCCCGCCCATGACGGCTCAGATCCCGGATCGGTTACGCTTCGAGAGGAAACTGTTCGATCTCATCGGCATCGCCGGCGAGGGCCTGTTCGACCCCGGCGAGCACGGCATGAACCCGGTTCCGCCACATAGCGCCTGCTGTCGCGGGTTCGTCTGTACCTATACCGTCGTTTACGGCATGCTCCAGGTCGAGTACCTGGACATCAATCTGCGGGAGGGAATCGCCCGCGCGGCGGGCGGCGCGCAGGCGCCGCCCTTGAACCGTACGGAACCGACGTCGCGCAACGGCGACTGCGATTTCGATACCTCCTACGATCGGGTGCGCCTCGGCGTACCCTTCACCGGCAAGTTGCTCATCGCTCGCCAGTTCGCCGACGATCGCTATTTCGACTGGTGGTTCGATTCGCTGCTCCGCTACCTCGAGGTCCACGAGCTGGAGTTCGAGGACGGGAAGCTGATTTCCGTGATCGACATTTCCGGCAAAGTGGCCCAGGATCGACAGAAAGCCCTGCGCGAGCTCGAGGCCCGTAACGGCCACAGCTTGCGTCGTTGAGCGCGAACGGGGGACGTTTCATGGACGTCTGTGCGCATTGCGAGAAAGACCTGTCGCCGGCCGATGCCTTCTACCGCTGCCGGAACTGCGGCTGGATAAACGACGCCCGCAAGGCACAACTCGGCTGTGCCGAAGAGGCCGACCCCGATTGCCAATGGTGTGAGGAACATCTCTGCCGCCTGAGCGGTCACGGCGTCGAGACAGGGTGAAGACGCCGATTCCACAGCGCGAAGATTCGATCAGTTCCACTCCCCAAAAGCGGATTCGGCTATTCCAGCACTCTCGGACCCTGGGCAGAGGCTCGGCGGGCAGCGGGCGCTAGACGTCAGATCCCGGCAACGCCACGCTCAGACCCATCTTGTATTCCTATGATAGTGCCCGTATCGCGCTCGTTGCCCGGTGTGTAGCGAACGAGGGAATATTTGACGCTAGTGGCGGCCTCCGCGGCGAGAGACCGAGCCCCTCCATATTGGACCGCTGCTATACCACCGACGGTGTAACCCGTGGAGTCCAGGGAGGCCTTTACCCATGGATCAAGCAACAAGCCAGCGGCTTCGGGCAGGGGGTTACTCTGAGAGTATCCGGGCCGCGCGTTTCAGTGCACAGTTCGTAATCGGGAATCGGTGCGCTGCTGCCCAAGAGCCTGTCAGGCCGTCGGCCTGGACTGGATATGCCGATCAAGGAATTACGGCTCTCCACATTCTCACGGGCCCTGGCGGGAATCATGGGCGCAGTTGTCTTTGTCGGAAGAATGGAGTCTGCCTTCCTTCTTGCCAGGGACCGGACTACGGCAACGACCCACGCAATCAGCACCAAAATGCCCAACGGAATGATCAATTATAAGAGACTGAAAAGCAGGCCTAGCCCATACTGCAATGGGAGCAGATACGCCACGACAAAGATCGCCAGACCAACGGACGCCCAGAGCAAGCTCAGGTAGGTGGATTTCTCTTCGGCTATGTCCGCAGAAGCTGGATACGCCATAGCGCTTCGCTCGCCTCCCTGTGCTTCGGCCTAGCAATCGGTGCGCTCCGCCGCGATCCAAACGAGAAGTTGAGAATGCAGTTCAAAAATTCCGCCGCCTAACGGACTAGCGTTTCACCTGCGCGGCTACGACCGCGCCCGATTGAGGAAGCGGCCGGACCGCGGAAAACGACTTAACGACAATCTAAGGCCACCTCCCCGTACGGCGCCCGCGTCAGGTGCAAACGCTGGTTAGACCGCAGGACCGAGACGGACTCCGCGACCGCTTGCAACAACCAAGCGGATTCTCAAGCCATGACTCTTCTTGAGCAGCGAGAGGCTGTTTACAAGCTTCGGTTGTGGTTCACGATTGAGGGCGAGAAACAAATCGATCTCGCTCGGTTTTAGGGGACGTCCTTCTTGTAGCAGGCGCCAACCGGCCTCCTGTGAGGACGCTCCACCGGCGAGCCTGTTGATCGATGTATTCCCAGTGGAGCGCGCTTGCTTCTGATAGTCTCCAGCAAACTCCCGGATCTGCGCTACGCCTCTCAATCCAATCTGAAGCGATGCGGCATAATACATGATCAGCTGTCTGATCACCTTGGATGCCGCATCGGGCGATCGTGCCTGTTTAACCTCGACTAGCGCAAGTTTCTTTCGGCCACGCAACGGCAATATCATCAGATCAATGCGACCGGAGTCCGGGGAAATTCGCACGTTGCGAATCACTTGGGCGTCCGGGTAACCTAATGCACCCGTATCGCGCATAATGCGGTCTTCGATAACCTTCTCTGACATCATCCCTGCGTTCTAACGTTTTGGCCATAAGTTGCGAGCGCCCTCTCGCCAGGCGAACGGAGAGCCGAGCGTGCTTGATCTTGCCACGCGGCCGATCATTCAGCCATCCGCCGCGCTCGTCAAATTCATGGCCGGGTTAGGCGCCGGCCATCAATCGCGCTCCGATCATCCTTAGGCTTTCTTGGCCACAGCATGGGTGTGTTGGCCTTGTACTCCAGGTAGGATGCCCCAAACCGAACTTCCAGTTCCCGCTCCTCGTACACCTTCAGGAATACCAACATCGCTGGTGTGAATAGACCGACCACCCACAAAACAAACAGCGTTGATTGCTGCCATAGCCCCAAACCTGTCAGAAACACAAGAGCACTCAGAGCCATCGGGTTGCGCGTCCACCCATACAGCGAACTGGTCGCCAGCCGCCGCGTCAACGCAATGGCAAACGGTGCCCCGAGACCCTGCAGTGCAAGATTCCCTACGGTCGACACTAACACCGGTGCCGCTACCACCATCACCGCTACGCCTATTTCTCTTGGGAGTGGAATCGCCCACCCAGGATAAAGCTCGCCAATCCCGATCGCCTCGATGATCGCCGCGCCGAACAGGATCATCAGGGCAAAGTGAACCACCGTTGTAACCCAGGCAGCGCGCTCGGGTGTTGGTTGCAGATCAAGTGCTCTTCGCCCAACCCAAACAACCGGAAACGCGGTGAGCGTACCACCGACTATGATGAGCGGTCTCAGGACCGGACCAAACTGTTGCTGGCTTACCCACCACCAGACGGCCAACGTGAGGGCAAAGCCGACGGGTCCTACAAGCCTCGGGACTGGTGAACGACCACCTATGCGCACGTGGTCCTCCTCATGAGACCAGCCAGCCTATTCCACAGAGGGCGGGCGCCTAACGGTTATGCGTTTCACCTGCGCGGCTACGACCGCGCCCATCCACGGGCGCGGCCCGACTGCTGGACATTGCCTGAGGACAATCTAAAGCCGATACCTCGTCCCGCGCTCGCGTCAGGTCCAAATGCTGGTTAGGCGGCAAGCGGCCCTGTCCATCTCTTCACGATCTCCGACTGAGCCCCCCTCCCGCGCGTTGGATGCCTACTCTTGGCTCGAGGCAATCTCAGCGGCTAGTGCTTGTCGGTCCACCCGGGTCCCACCACGGATGACCGCCACGATGTCTCGAGTCGCCAGGATGTCGATCGTCGGATCGCCGCGCACCAGCATCAAGTCTGCCCTCAGCCCCGGAGCAATGCGGCCTCTATCGTCGAGGCCGAACTGGTCTGCCGGCCGCGAGGTTGCCGCAGCCAGAGCCTCCGTCGGCGTAAGCCCCGCCCGCACGAGTAGCTCGAGCTCCCGATGCGTGCTCAGGCCATGCGCCGTGCCAGCGTTGCTCACATCGGTCCCAGCGAGGACGATGACGCCAGCCTCAGGTGACCGGGGTCGTGGCCATGCGGAAGTCCGCAAGGTCGGTGCGCTGGCCCGCCTTCAGGTCTTCCCTGAGCTCCGCCCGTAGCTCGGGGGGCAGGAACGTGTAGCGATCGAGCTCGGTCGTGACGCCGAAGACGAGCGCTTGCCGGAGCTCTCGCTCGAGTGCTATGTGCGTATGAGCATCGATGAGCCCGGGGAGCAGCGTGCAGTCTTCGCAGTGAACAACTTCGACTCCCTCACTCGCTGGCGGCGCATCCTGAATGGCGAGAATCCGATCGTTTCTGAGTAGCACCGTCGACGCGCTGAGGAGCTTCTCGCCGTCGAAGACGCGCGCCCCTTGAATCGCGAGCGTCGGCGGCTCGCCGTCGACGGAAGGCGCCGGCCGCTCCGATGAACATCCCAGAAGCACGATAGCAAGCAGGGGGGCAACCCATCTCATGATGGCTCCTCCATCCGACCAGGAAATCGATCGGTGCCAGTGCGGACCGGAATACGAAATGCTGTCACGGACCGACGACCTCCCTGGTTGGTGAGCTATTCGCCTCTGCGTTAGGCCCGCTGCAAACGCTTGTTAGGCGGCCAACTAGGATCCTGGCTTGCCAGTGGCAACCCACGCCTCCCGCAACTCGTGCACAATATCCACTGCGGATCGAGTCCAGCGGGGAGTACCAGTCGAATCGACTATCACGGCAAGGGCCTCGGGATGTTGTTCCCGCACCCACCTACGGAACGGTTCGGAGCGACCGTTTAACTCCATCAGACTCGGCGAGGGCGCCCAGGGTTCTTTCTTCACTACCAGGCCTTCCTCAAAAACGTAGCGAGCATGAGTAATCAACGAGTCAGGGCCGTAAGCGCGGGTGGCATCGCTCCGTTCAACCAAGGTGCACTCAACGGTGTCACCTCGGACAACTACTTCGCGCGCTTCCAACACGGTGTGATTGACCAGATCAGCGTAGTGTGGACGTAGAGCCTCTTCCTTACCCACCAGGGTCCATGGGCCCAATTGCCACACAATATCATCCGCAGTCATACGTTCCAATGTCTCGAGGTCGTGCGCGTTACTGGCAGCGATATAGCGCTCAAAGATTTCCGCCGTCGATGGCGCCTGGTCAGAGCACGCCAAACCTATTGCTGTAATGTGACAGATCACCAGCAGCTTGCTTAGCGGTTTGGTCAATCCACTCTCCTTCTGGGTGGCCGCCTAAGGGTGTGCGTTTCAGCGGCGCCATGAGGAACCCGACGCCGCTACGAACAACATACACATGAATCTACCCGAACCGTGAGCGCCCGCTGGCAAACGCTTGTTAGGCAGCGAGTCGCAATTCCATGATTACGACATCCTGAGCTCGATACTGGCATCGCTCAACAACGGACCAGCCAAGGCGAGCGTATAAGTGTTGCTGATCGGGCGTGTACAGATATAGGTGCTCGACAGCGAGCTGCCTCGCTTCGTCTGCGGCTCGGTTTGCCAACGCCGATCCGAATCCCTGCCGCCGATATTCAGGCACCAATTGTGAGAACGAACGGGGTCGGGCGTGCGCTTATCGCCGGTGTCAGGTTCATCGGCGTGTTAGGTCGGCGAGGATCACAGAGCGTCACCTGTTCAACTCTCATGGGGCGCGACTTGTCAGGTGCATGCGCAGGGTTACGAGGAGACTATCGCCTCGAACTGCCGAGCCCTGCGCCACGATCGTCCGGTCGGGATCAATCAGGTACGTAGTGGGGAATCCGACAACACGATATGCACTCGGTATGGGATCTTCCCTCGCCTGATAGATATGTGGCCACAGCAGACGATGCTCGCGTATGGCTCGATGTACGTCCGCCAACTGCTCGGCCTCCACGACCCCCACGATGGCTAGTCCACCGTCCTCCCCGAATTCCTCGTGTGCACCTCTGAGATAGGCGAACTCTCGCTGGCTGTAGACGCACCATGGGGCCCAGAAGTGAAGGAGCACGAATCTACCGCGGAGGTTCTCAAGCCCGAGCGAGTCCCCCGCAAGTGTGACGCCGGTGAATTCTGGTGCGGCGTTGCCAGCCCGGAGCGCCAACCGGGGTAGCACCGTCGAGTCGACAGCAGCTAATCGAAGGCTGGAACCGTCCACCCTGAGTTCTTCAATGCGCCAGCCGGTCCCCCCAATGTTGAACGGCATGCCGATCGAATACGATTCAAGTCCGGTCGGATCTGGATCGAAGCGCCCGTCCAAATTGACATCCACGTAGAAGAACTCGTACCTGCCGAACCGGAAAAGCGTCCTAAAACCCAGGGCCACGGGATACTCTTGGCCCCGAACTGTCCAGGATCCCACGGGGTGAACTTGGATATACCAATCCAGCTGATGGGCCTTTGCACCCTCGGGCAAGAAGAACCTCACGGGAATCGAGCGCTGGCCCCGAATCCCAGCCTCGAAATAGTCCACCTTCACGTTGGCTTCTACGCTCCGCCCGGAGAACGATCGGCTCCCGAGCACCACCTTGTCGGGAAGAAGGATTCGTGGCTCCTCGTCTGCAAGGTCTTCGTCGTTGTCGGTATCGGGCACTAGCATGAGCTGGCCGCTCTGGTTCCTGCCGACCGCAACCGTGAGGATGACGTCGACCCATTGCCTCGTAAGCACGGTAGAGTCGATGTGTGTGGAGATTCGGTTGTAGAGCTTCGCCGAGATATCTCCAGCGTGAAGCGACTGGAAGAAGTACTGGTGACTGTCCACGAAATCGTGCAGCAAGTGCACGTCATGAAGCGTGTCGGGCACACCACGCACGGGGCCGTCTTCACGGATCGGGAAGATTGCCATCCCGGGATTGAACGTTCCGGCGGGAGTTAGCGGTAACAGTCGTTCCGCTGAGGAGGCCAAGGTGAACTCGATCTGCTCTTCCGACATTTGATTCCTCACCCTGCGACTGCCCTGACATCCGGTCGCATGGGCTGCCGAGAGCAAGACGAGGGCCGCTAGGAAAGTGCTGGAACGGGTTTGGGACATGTCTCCTCCGAACAGTTCCTTGATCATAGCATGAAGGAGCGCCGTGCTGGTGTGTCGCTACCCAGAGGGCGGCCTAACGGTTCTGCGTTGCAGCGGCGCCACGAGGAACATGACGCCGCCACGAACATCATACAGAAGAATCCACTCCGATCCATGAGCGCCCGCTGCAAACGCTTGTTAGGCCGCTGACCACAGTGCTGTCCTAGCAGCCGGATGTACGAAGTGCGGCAGCCTTTACAACGAGGCTGTCGCTACCTGCAGGAGAAGACAAGAACAAAGTATATCGACTTCCCACATAGTCCTCGCTGAGGTCATAGACTAGGTCGAGGCGGCCGTCCCTGTCGATGTCACCCGCCCACAGGAGATGGGGACCTGCTGCTGTCGCCAGTCGGAACGTGGCTATTACCTGGCGCATCTCCTGGTTGATAGTTCGCCCATAGAGCTGGAGTTGGTAGTTCGCGACCAACGTCTCATTGTTATCTTCGAACGCCGTGCCGTAAGCGCTAATCGAATATACACCTCTTCCGTCAAGCGGGAGTCCGTGCCTCTGACCTGGATAGAGGAATAGGTGGCCGAAAAACGCTACCTCAATCGGTCCCGGGCCAACGTGCTCGATGCCCTGAATCAGAAAGACCGGATCCTCCGGTTGGTTGACTGAAACCCTGGTAACTTGAGGCATGCAACCTCGCGGGGTCGCGATGGTGTCCACCATGACTTCAGATTGACGGAGTTCCCAACCGGTGTCCGTATGGTACAGGCCAAGCATGACGTCATTGAGGTAAGCGAACGATCTTTCGCCACCGTAATCCTGTGTTTTGACCAGATGAACTCGCGACGGAGC
>JAACAK010000141.1 GCA_011774835.1 Candidatus Kutchimonas denitrificans
CGGGCGGTGTCGCCGGGGACCAGCGAGTCGCGACTCACATCGACCGAGAGGGTCAGGAGCGACGGGTCATCGAACGTGATGTCGTGGCAGGAAACCTGGACGAGGCCGACGACGGCCAGGAGGGCGGGGAAGATGCTGGACCCGCGCCTGGAACTGCTTCTCCTTCGGAGCGGCGATGCCGCGGTGCTATTGGGTGACACTTCACAATACGCGGGGCAGTTCCCGGCGTCAAGCGTTCTGGCTCGCCGAACTACTCGCCGATGATCTGGAGGACGAGCCGCCGCGAGCGGGGCCGGTTGTCGAAGTCGATGAAGGTGATCTGCTGCCAGGTGCCGAGTAGCAGGCGACGTTCGGCGAACGGAACGGCGAGGGAAGGGCCGAGCAGGGCGGCGCGGACGTGGGAGTGGCCGTTGCCGTCGCCCCAGCGGAGGTTGTGGGCGTAGTCGCGGTCGGGCGGCACGATCTCGTCGAAGAGCCGCTGGAGGTCGGAGAGGGCGCCGGACTCGTACTCGATGGTGGTGACGGCGCCGGTGGAGCCGGGGCAGAAGACAGTGGCGGTCCCGGAGCGCAGGCCGCTGGCCTCGACCTTCTCGGCCACCGCGGCGGTGATGTCGATCATGTGAGCGTGGCCGCGGGTCTCGAGCTCGATCGTCTCGCTCACGACCATGCCGACGTCACTCTTTCCCGCCTTGGCGCTTTTTCCCCTCCGCGCCCTTCACGCCCTCGCCCTTCACGCCCTCCTCGCCCTCGCCCTGCTCGCCCAGGAACTGATCGATGGGAACGGTGAGCCCCATGATGTTCCAGCCGGCGTCGACATAGACGGTCTCGCCGGTGACGCCGCGGCTCCAATCGGAGAGCAGCCAGAGCGCGGTGTTGCCCACGTCCTCGGTCTGGATCAGGGTGCGGAGCGGCGACGCCTGCTCGGAATAGCTGAGGATCTTCTTGAAGCCGCCCACGGCGGCGGCGGCCAGCGTCTTGATGGGGCCGGCGGAGATCGCGTTCACGCGGATCCCTTTCGGGCCCAGGTCCGAGGCCAGGTAGCGGACGCAGGCCTCCAGCGCCGCCTTGGCCACGCCCATCACGTTGTACTGCGGCGCGACCTTCACCGACCCGTAATAGGTCATGGTCAGGATCGCGCCGCCGTCGGGCATCAGCGGCTCCGCGGCCCGTGCGAGGGCGACCAGGGAGTAGGCGCTGATGTCGAGGGCCATCTTGAACCCGTCGCGACTGGTGTCGACGAACCGGCCCTGGAGGTCGCGACGGTCGGCGTAGGCGATGGAATGAACCAGCGCGTCGATCGTGCCGTAGCGCTCCTTCGCCTTGGCGAAGACGTCCTGGATCTGGGAGTCATCGGAGACGTCGCACAGCTCGACGAAATCGGAGTCGACGCTCTCGGCCAGCGGCCGCACGCGCTTCTCCAGCGCCGGAGCGCCGTAGCTGAAAGCGAGCTGGCACCCCTCGGCGTGCAGGGCGCGGGCGATGCCCCAGGCGATCGAACGGTCGTTCGCCACGCCGAAGATCAAGGCCGTCTTGCCGTCGAACAGCCCCATGTAGTTCTCCCCTCCGGGTTGGGTTAGGTATTCCGGCGAGTTCCAGGCGTTGAAGTTTGACAATCTAACAGAGGGTTGGGGCGAGGTACACCTTGAGGCGGTAAGTGGTAGTGAGTAGTGGGTGGTGGGTGGGGGCGTGCCCGGGCGGCGAGGGGACGTCACATGATTGTTAGATGATAGGTTACATGATAAGGGTGATCGACATCTGAAGATCGAGTGATGTAACCTTCCGCGAACCAAAGGTGAGCCCCAACGAACGGGAGACCGTCCTCTGACCCACGACGCACCGCAGACCGACGAGCGGTACACCGTCGGCCGTTGTCCCTGGGCCGGGACACCGCTGTCCATAGCCTACCACGACGAGGAGTGGGGGGTGCCGGTGCACGACGACCGGAAGCTGTTCGAGCTGCTGATCCTGGAGGGAGCACAGGCGGGTCTCAGCTGGGAGACGATCCTGAAGAAGCGCGAGAACTACCGGCGCGCCTTCGACGGGTTCGACGCCGAGAAGATGGCGCGCTACGGACAGAGGAAGCTGGATGCGCTGCTGGCCGATCCGGGGATCGTACGGAATCGGCTCAAGCTGGCGGCGGCGGTGCGGAACGCCCGGGCGTTCTTGCAGGTGAGAGAGGAACATGGGAGCTTCGACGCCTACATCTGGCGTTTCGTGGACGGGTCGCCGATCAGGAACGCCTGGCGCGAGCTGGCGGAGCTTCCGGCGCGGACGCCCGAGTCGGAGGCGATGAGCAAGGACCTACTGAAGCGCGGCTTCAAGTTCGTGGGCCCGACGATCTGCTACGCGTTCATGCAGGCGGTGGGAATGGTGAACGATCACCTGGTCGGCTGTTTCCGGTACGACGAGGTGGGACCGTGAGTCAGTACGTTAGTGCGTTAGTGAGTCAGTCTAACGTCAGCCGATGTCAGCCACCCAGGCGACTAACGCACTAACTCCCGTCGAGCGAATAAAGATCAATCCCGGCGATCCCCTCCACCGCCTCCGCCGTCCGCTGCACCAGCGCCGCCAGGCGGTCGCCGCGGAAGGCGAGGGACTGCACGCGATCGGGCAGCCTGACCGCGCCCAGGTAGGTGCCGTCGGCAGCGAACACGTCGACGTCCGTGGAGTCTGCGGCGCCACCCTCGGTGATCACCCACAGCCGGCCCCGTGGGTCGAGTGCGAAGGCGTCGGGTCCGAAAAACGGTTGGGGCGCCTCGAGCGACTCCTCGAGCATGCCCCCCATGCCGGGCGGCGGCGGACCGCCGCGGGCCGCCGCCTGCTGCGAGCGCTCTCGCTCCGCCGCGCGCTCCTCGTCGTCCAGGTGGCGCGGCGGCAGGTCGGGCCGACCGAAGCTGGAGCGGACCGTGCCGTCCGGCTCGAAGACCACGATGCGGTATTCCAGCGAACGTGCGGCGAGGAGCGAGCCGTCGGGGCGGAGCGCGGTGGAGAACAAGGGCGGCGAAAACGGATTGTCCTCTTCGGGGCGGTTGAGGGCGCCCTCCGCCTCGTAGAGCGAGAAGAGACGCTGGGCCGAGCCGCTCTCCAGATCGATGACGCCCTTCACCGGCAGGAAACCGGGCCGGTCGCCCAGTTCGAACTCCATCCACAGGGCGTCGACCCGATCGCCGTCACGGCCGAGCAGCGCCAGGGGGAGGCCGGGCACGGTTGCGGAGCGCACGAAGGAGAGGTCGGCATCGAAGTGGCTCACCCGTTTGTGGCTCATGTCCGCGACGATCGCGCCGCCCGCGTCGTCGTCGATGATCATGATCGCGCCTTCCAGCTCGCCGGGTCCTCCGCCCTTGCCGGCCGCCCGCTCTCGGGCACCGCTCTGCACGCCGAGCCGAACGATCTGCTGATCGTCGGGATCGATGACGGCGACGGTGGAATCGTCGAGCCAGGCGAGCCCGCGGGCCCGGAAGTCGAGGGTGTCGAGGGAAGCGTGGCGCGGCAGCGCCGACAGCGACGGCGTGGACTGGCCGGGATTCGAGCCCTGATCTTTCCCACAGCTCAGCCACGCCGCCACTATCAGCAGTCCGAGGATCGCTTTGACGTCGACGGCGAAACGCATCCCGTCGTTCCATCCCCATAGTTCGAGTGGGTCAATCGGTCAGTGGGTCAGTTGGTCAGTGGGTCAGAACGGAACCATGGATGGTCAAGGAATCCTCTCACTGACCCACTGATCCACTGACGAACGCCCGCCACCGTCCTTCCCTCGTGATTAGAGCCCGACACGTCGGGGAAGGTTGGAAACCGGCTGGAGCGTGCCCATAATGACGGGGATGCGAACCTGCGTTCTACTGCTCGGCGCGGCGGCGCTGGCCTGCTCGGCCCACGGCGGCCCGGACCGGCTCGCACCCGGCGACCACACGATCACGCTGGCCCACGCCGGGCGGCCGCGAGCTTACATCGTGCACGTGCCGCCCGACACGTCGCGGCCGTTGCCGGTGGTGCTCAGCTTTCACGGGGGTGGCGGGAGCGCCGAGGGACACGCTCGGCATGTGGCATTCGACCGCCTGGCGGACGAAGAAGGCTTCATCGTCGTGACGCCGTACGGGACGGGCCCGTTCCGCTGGCGGCTGTTGACGTGGAACGCCGAGGACTGCTGCGGCTACGCCCGTGAACATGACGTCGATGACGTCGGCTTCATCCGGGCACTTCTCGATGACCTGGCGGGCAGGGTGAGACTGGACGCGGCACGCATCTACGCCACGGGCCTGTCGAACGGCGGGATGTTCTCTTACCGGTTGGCGGCGGAGGCGGCCGATCGGATCGCCGCCGTCGCGCCGGTGGGCGGCGCCGTCCGGATAGACTCGATTCGGGCCCGTCGGCCCGTGCCGATCCTCCACATCCACAGCGTGGACGATCCCCGGGCGCTCTACGAGGGTGGGCTCGCGCCACCGTTCCCGTTCACAGGTGAGCGGTTCGACCACGTGGCGGTCGAGGCGGTGCTCGAGGACTGGGTGAGGCACAACGGCTGCCCCTCCGAGCCAACCCTGGTGGCGGAGCGCGAGGGTCGGTCGGGCACCGCGGGCGAGGGACACTCGGCGGAGACGTGGCTGTACGCGCCGTGCGCCGCCGGAACAGAGATCGTGCTGTGGAAGCTGCGGGGCCCCGGCCATGTGTGGCCGGGCGCCCCCCGGCTCCTCCCGGAAGCCCTGGTCGGAGAACCGACGGAGATCATCGACGCCAACGGGATCGTCTGGGAGTTCTTCGAGCGCCACGCGCTGCCCGACTAGCGGCGATAGCGCTCCAGCCACTGCAGGTCGTCATCATCGATATAGACGGCGTAGAGCGTGCCGTCTCCGAAGCCGACCAACCGGCGTCTCTCGGGGAGCACGACCTGCTTGATGCGGCGACCCGCGGCGTCGAACACGTCGTACGTCTCGGGCCGGCCGTGGGCGACGTGGCGCTTCACCCAGGCCAGGCCGTCGGGCGTCACGCTGACCGCGTTGGCCGGAAACGCGGGCTTGCGCTCGGGAAAATCGATCTCGTCCGTGTCGGGACGCGGAAGGTTCATGGCACGGCCACCGCCGCCTCTCGTGCCGATGGCGACCACCGTCCCCGTCGACATCTCATCGGCCCACGCCTCTTTGTCCGCTTCGGTCACCTCGACGGGCTCGTAGACGATCTCGGGCCCGACGATCCGTTCGCGGTCGGCGGTCAGCCACTCGATGCGATACGGATCGTGCCTGGCGACGGCGACACGGCCGTCAGGCGCGACGGCCCACGCGTCCCGTGCCTGGTAGGCCGAGGCCCCCGAGCCGCTGAACGAGAGACCCCGTCCACCGCCGCCCATCGTGATCTGACCGGTCTGCGCGCGCGGGAGCATCGCCACCGTGTCCACCGACCCGCCGTCACGATCGTAGCGGCTGATGGCGAACGAGTCGGGCGGCTCGCGACCGGGGCCCAGCTGGAAGCTCGAACCCTCGATGTAGAGTCGGCCGCGGGCATCGGTGCCGCGCGGAAAGAGGAACCATCCTTCTGGCCGCACCATCGGCTCGGAATCGGTCAGCTTCCCGTCGGGTGACACGACGGTGAGTCGCATGTTGCCGAAATCGACGAGCAGGGTCGCGTCGCCGGGCAGTGGCAGGAGCTCGTCGGGCATACGGTACTCGCCCGGCCCCTGACCCACCTGTCCGATCTGCCGCATGTCGCCGTCGGCGAAATCGATCAGCCGCACCGCCTGCTCGATGCGGTCGGAGACCATGACACGCCCGTCATCGAACTCGCGCAGACCCTCTATGCTGCTGAAGGGCTCGGGAAACGAAGCCTCGGGATCGTCCAGCCGGGTGCGGGGCACGTCGTCCTGGCCGAGCAGCCCGGACACCGGTGCTGCTGCGAGAGCGAAAGCGAGAGCGCACGCGAGTCTCTTCATGCTGTATCCGCCTCCTTCGGTTCTTGAGTGGGCCGGGGCCGCGGCGGCCAGATGGGGCGCCGACTGTTAGTGGGATGCGTGGGGGGCGGCTACAGTCGCAGTCGTTCTTCGACAGCTGCCGTTGAAGAGATTTCCGAGGCGGGTCGCGCGGTCAGCGGCGCACTCCATCCAGCAACATAACGGCGCTCTTCGATCCAACGCTCGTATGGATGATCAACCGGGCGTCATCGCCGCGCTGGAGCAGCGTCAGTCCGATCGGTAGAAACGATGGGGCCTTCACACTCTGCTCCGACGGCTGCCAGCCGTCGGCTTCGCTGAGCCGTTCCAGTTCCCCGGCGGTGGCCTGCGCGTCGTCGACCTGCCACTGAACGCTGGCGCCGGACGTGCCGGGCACGGTCATCACCATGCAGGCCTGATCGGGCAGGAACGGCAGCTGGTCGGGATAACCTTCGGGCCGATCGGGCGCGGCGTCGTAGACCGTTCCTTCGAATCGTCGGGCGCCTTCGTCGCCCGGCTTCGGCTCGATCCGCAGTCGGATTCCTGGGGCGGGGTTCTTCTTGAATCGCAGTGTGGATCCGTTGTCGGTGACCTCGCCCTCGTCCTCGCCGGACTCGAGAGCCTTTTTCATCACGGTGGCCAGCCGTTCGTATTCCTTCATATCATCGAACATACGCGAGCTCCAGAATCCTCAAGTTCGATGTTGAACGGGTTAATCAGAACATCCAACATCCCGGCATTCAACCGGCATTCAATTCAACGCTCGAGTTCCAAGTCCTCAGCACCGAGCACCAACCCACTCACCTACTGTCCCACTATCCGAAAACATCCGACCGCCGACGCGCCCGACGGCTGCGAGATCACGCCGCAGGCCCGATCGGCGGCGATATCCTCCAGCCGCATGGCCAGCGGCAGGTATACGGCGCCCAGATATCCGCCCTCGGCGTCGAAGATGTCGCGGCGCGTCGGCTCGTCCGGTATGTACGGGTCGACCCAGAGGCGGCCCGCCTCGTCCAGCGTGAGTCGCTCGATGGCCGGGATGACGCGTGCAAATGGCACCGTCTCGAGGGTCTCGCGAGGCAGGCCGCTTTGGGCCAGCATGTCGAGCACGGTATCGCGGACCGCGTCGGTCACCGGCGCGGGCTCGAAGGTCCGGGCCACCCGACGGCGGAGCGTGCCGTCTGGCGCACGAACTTCGATCAGGTAGCGGGCGCCGGTGGCGACGGCCACGCTTCCCGGCTGCCCCGAAACGCGCGGCTCCGGCGCGAAGCGAGGCTTGACGTAAGAGATTCCGCCGTCGGGGCGCTGGATGGGCGTCCAGACACTGGCCGTGTAAGTGAGGACCGTGTCGACGATCGTGCCGTAACGATTGAACCGGTAGAGCACCGCCCGGCCGGTGTCTCGGGCGGCGGCGACGAACGGCGCCGGCTCGCCGGCCATGTAAAGCTCGCCGGTGCCCCCCGCCTCGAAGATCGCCGACGTTCCCACCAGGCCGGCCAGGTCGACGTTGAACCGTCGCAGAAACACGCCGCCGGTATCGAACGCGCTGACCCGGTTGAGCTTGACGTCCATGACGTAGACCTCGGAGTCCGCGGCCTCGAGGAAGAGCGGTGTGTCGAACTGGCCCGGCCCCTCGCCGCTTCGGCCGAAGGAGCTGACGTACGCCCCCAGCGAGTCGAAGCGGAGCACCCGGTCGTTGGTCCCATCGAGAACCAGAACGCCGCCGTCCTCAAGGATCGCGACGTCGAGCGCCAGCAAAGTCGACTTGCGCTCGTACAGCTGATCGGCCGCCACGACCAGGTAGTTCTCCAGCGTCCAGGGTAGCGTATCGGCGACGGCCGGCTGATTACTGATCACCGAGGGGACGCCCCCGATGGTGTCCACGACCATGTCGCCGCGGGCGCCCTCACCGCTGCAGCTTCCCAGCCCCGCACCCAGGATCACGACCATTGCAGCACTGAGCGATCTCACCCGATCCTCCCCTCTCTATAGTGGGCACGTGTTGCACCGGCCCGACCGGTGACCGATCATCAACGTTTCAATCTAGGCACTGGAAGTGTCGCTGCCACCGCGGAGCTGGGAGTGGACCCGATGCGTTCGGACGTACTCGACGATAAAGAGCTGTTGGCACTGCTGCAGGACCTCGTTCGGATCCCGTCGGTGAACCCGGAACTGGTGGGGGATTCGGGTGGTGAGGCGGATGTCGCCCGCTTCGCTCGGGGCTGGCTGACCGAGCGCGGCGTGAACGCCCGGCTGGAGGAGGCGGTGCCGGGCCGCCCGAACGTGGTGGCGGAGATTGGCNNCGGAGATTGGCGGCGACGCCCCCATCCTGGTCCTGTGCGGGCACATCGATACGGTGTCAGCCGAGGGTATGGAGATCGAGCCGTTCGCGCCGCGAGTCGAGGGTCGCCGGGTGTACGGCCGGGGCGCCTGCGACATGAAGGGTGGCGTCGCGGCCATCATGGCTGCCGCGGCGGCGCTGGCCCGGGAAGAGCTGAGCGGTCGGGTGCTGATCGCGCTGGTCGTGGACGAGGAGCACTCCAGCATCGGCGCCGACCACTTCGTGGGTCGCATCGACGGTGCCGACGCCTGCATCGTCACCGAGCCCACCGAGGGGGCGCTGGGGCTCGCGCACAAGGGGTTCGTCTGGAGCGAGCTCGTCACTCGCGGCGTGGCGGCCCACGGTAGCCGGCCGGACCTGGGCGTGAGCGCCATCGGGCGGATGGGCCGCATCATCGCCGGGTTGGAGCGTTACGACACCACGGTGCTGAGGAAGCGCATCTACCCGCAGCTGGGTCCGGCCTCGATGCACGCTTCGCTGATCGAGGGCGGCAGCGGGATCAGCACCTACGCGGCGGAATGCCGCCTCAAAGTCGAGCGCCGGACGCATCCGGGCGAGAGCCCGGACGACGTCGCGGGCGAGCTGCAGGCGATCGTCCACGATGCGGGAGAGCAGGCCGAGATCGAGATCCTGTTCCACCGCGAGCCCCTCGTCTGCCCCGCCGACGCACCCATCGCTCGCTGCGTCCGGGAGGCCGCCGCCGCCGTCACCGGCGACACCCCCAACGATGTGGGCGTTTCTTATTGGGCGGACAGCGCGGTCTTCGCCGCCGCCGGCATCCCGGCGGTCGTTTACGGTCCTTCGGGGGAGGGCGCCCACGGCGCCGTGGAGTGGGTCGATCTCGATTCGGTGGTGACCTGCGCCCGGGTGCTGATCGAGGCGGCGCTGGGCCTGGCCAACTATTTCTGAGGCAATCCCGTCTGAGGAATGGTGGGGTCGCGGGTTGGTGCGTTGGTGGGTTGGTGCGTTGGTGGAGAGACTGCGGTGGTATATCACTACTTTCGCCGTGCTTTCACGATCGCTGTAGCCGTGTGGACCGTCGGCTGCGGCGATGACGGCGCCGAGACAGTCGGCGAATACATCGTCGAGGAGGTCGATACGGTCGTCTCGCTGGAGAGCCAGCGGCTGGCGGCACCCAGCGACGTGGCCGTCGATGAGGACGGCACGGTCTACGTGCTCGACTCGCAGCTGGCGGGTGTGCTCGTCGTTCCGGGCGCGGACGCCGACCCGGTTTTCCACGGCGGTGAGGGCGCCGGGCCGGGCGAGTTCGATGGCCCGCTGGCAATAGCGGTGACGCGGGACACGATCCGTGTGGTGGAGGCGGGCAATGGGCGGGTCCAGATGCTGTCGACGGAAGGCGGGTACGCCCGCTCGTTCCCGCTGGCCGCCGGCTTCCTGGGCGGCTTCTCGTTGAGCGGCGACGGGCACCTGGCGGTGCCGACCCAGGGGTTCCGGGAGGAGGTGCTCGTGCTCCGATACGGTCCCGACGGCGAGCCGGCAGGAGGCGTCGGTGAGCCGGTCGTGCCGCCCCACGACATGTGGGACATGCGGGCGATCAGCTCCAGCATCGAGTCCGGCCAGGTCCCAGCGTCGCTGCGGAACATGAGCTTACCGGTCGTCGAGGATGATGGCTCGCTCTGGCTGATCCTCCAGGCCGAGGCGATCGTGCGCCGCTATGACCCGGAAGGCGAACCGCTCTGGTCGACCGAACTGCGGTCGCCGGAGCTGGCGGCGATCGAGGAAAGCTTCTTCACCCGTAATCGCGAGCTCGAGGTCGCGGCGTTCATCCCGCTCCGGTACGCGTCGGACGCCGTCGCCGTGAATGGCCGACTCTTCGTGCTACTGAACACGCCGACCGAGGATCCGGCTACCGTGCTGGTCCTGGGTGCCGAGGGAGAAATGGTGGCCAGGATCGTGCTGCCGTCGGTACGGAACGCCGACGAGCTGGCCGTGGACACGGAGCGCGGCAAGCTCTACCTGACGGTTCCGTCCGACGCGAGCCTGTTGGCGGCGGCGCTGCCCGAACTCGATGGGTAAGGGCTGCCCTACATTTTATGAGGCACGGAAGCCGCTCACGATCGAGCGCTCCCCGGGCCCCGCCTGCCAACCGCGATGGCCGGCCGGCCGGGCCGGTCGGCCGACCCCGCATAAACCCGGAGCATCACCCGATATTCCCCCTCCGCACTGGGTTGGATCGGCGGGTCGAGCTCGACCAGCTCCACCTCGTGACCGTCCACTTCCAGAACGGCTGAGCAGACATGCGGGTGTGTGCACAGAAGAAATAGCCGGGCCGGCCGACCCTCACGCTTGACCTCGAGCGCCACCGTGGCGTTGCCGGGCCAGATGCAGTAGCCCTGGGGATGACAGCGGGAGTCCTCGAGCACCTGGTCGAAGGTGATCTGCAGGTCGAGGCTTGCCACGGTCGCCGTCTCCTCCAATCCGAGGGTGAGCCTGGCCTCCGTGACACGCTCGGGGCTCGTCGAGTCCCCGCACGCCGCGGCGAGAACGAGCAGCGCTGCAGCCACTAGCCGCGTCATCGCTTTCCTCCCAATTCCGTTGTCGCTTTGAAGTGCGCCCTGTCGGTGGGACGCGGGTCGCGTCCGGAACGTTAAACGGTGAGGGTCAGTAGAACCGCCATCGCCCCTTGCGAGGCGTAAGGGGTCGGCGTATTTTAGACCTATCTAAAAGGGTAATTAGTCACGTCTAAATTCCATGACCCTCGATCCCTGGTTCCTCATCGTTCTCGTCGGCGCCCTGCTCCTCGCCCTGCTCTGGCCTGGCCGCGGCCTGCTGGACCGCTGGCGTGAAGGCCGGCGCCTGGCGGAGCGGGCTCGGGTCGAGGACGCGCTCAAGCACATTCATGCCCGGGAGCTGCGCGGCCCTTTGGCCACGGCCGAGTCGTTGGCCGGCAAGCTGGAAGTGTCGGTGCGAGCGGCGGTTGAGCTGATCTCGGCGATGGAAGAGCGGGAGCTGGTCCAGTCGACGGGCACGGGTCTGACGCTGTCGTCAGAGGGTCGCAAGCTGGCGCTGCGTGTCGTGCGCGCTCACCGATTGCTGGAGCGCTACCTGGCGGACGAGTTGCGACTGCCGCTGGAGGAGATCCACGCGCGGGCGGATCGGCAGGAGCACCGGGTGACGGAAGAGGAGGTGGCGGAGCTGGAGGCGCGGCTCGGCTACCCGCAGACCGATCCGCACGGTGATCCGATCCCGGCCAGCGGCGGGGCGCTGGACGAGCTGGAGGGTACGGCGCTGACCGATTGGCCGGTGGGTCGACCGGCGCGGGTCGTGCACCTGGAGGACGAGCCGGCGGAGCTCATGTCGCAGATCGTGGCGGCGGGTGTGGTGCCGGGGATGCATATCGAGGTCCGTCGGGTGAGTCGGGACCAGCTGCTGTTGTGGGATGGCGAGGAGGAGCGTGGGTTGGCGCCGGTGGCGGCGAGCAACGTGTTCGTGGCCGAACTGCCGCATCCGGTCCGGCCGCCGGTGAAGCTCTCGTCGCTGAAGCCGGGTGAGTCGGGGCGCGTGCTGGCGTTGCGGTCGGAGGGGTTCGAGCGCCGCCGGCTCCTCGACCTGGGGCTGACGCCGGGCACGGAGGTGGAGTGCGCGTATCCGGGACCGCTGGGTGAGCCGATGGCGTACCGGGTTCGCGGCGCGACGGTCGCGCTGCGCCGCGAGCAGGGCGACCAGATCGAGATCGAGCCGCTGGACGAGGCGGCGGGAGAGGACCGATGACGACCAAGCGACCACGCTCGATCCGGCCGCGGCCGCTGCCGGTCGTCGAACCGGGCGTTCCGGCGCCGTCGGGTTTGCGCCGCCTGGGGATCGACACGTCGGAATTCGATCACGTCGTCTGCCTGGCCGGGAACCCGAACACGGGGAAGAGCACGGTGTTCAACGCGCTCACCGGTCTGAAGCAGCACGTGGGCAACTGGCCGGGGAAGACGGTGGCGCGCGCCGAGGGCGGCTTCGAGTACGGGGGTAAGCGCTACAAGCTGGTGGACCTGCCGGGCACCTATTCGCTGCTCTCCGCATCGACCGACGAGGAGATCGCCCGGGACTTCATCCTGTTCGGCCGGCCGGACTGCACGATCATCGTGGCGGACGCGACCGTCCTGGAGCGAAACCTCAACCTGACGCTGCAGATCCTGGAGATCACGGGGAAGGCGGTGCTCTGCCTCAACCTGATGGACGAGGCGAAGCGGAAGGGCGTCAAGGTGAACCATCGGCGCCTGGCCCGCGAGCTCGGCATCCCGGTGGTGCCCACGGTGGCGCGCACCGCTCACGGCATGCCGGAACTGATCGAGGCCGTCGCCGGCGTGGCGTCGGGGGAGGTCGAGACCGACCCGCGCCGGGTACGGGTGCGGGGCGCGGCCGCCGACGCGGTGGACGAGCTGGCGGCGCTGATCGAGGAGAGCTACCCCGGCCTGCCCAACGCCCGTTGGGTGGCGCTGCGCCTGCTGGAGGGTGACCGGCGGGTCGAGGACGCGGTCCGGCACGGCGAGCTGGCCGAGTTGGCCGGGGACAAGTCGTTCGGGCAGCTGGCGGCGAGCGGAATGTCATGAGCACCGTCGCGCCCCCGACCACCGACCGAATCCTGGAGAGCGCCGAGCGTCTGCGCCGGCGGCTGGACGTCTCGTTCCGGGACCAGATCGTCGAGTCGATCTACGACGAGGCGCACGAGATCGCCGCCGCGTCGGTGCGGCAGGGGGAGCCGGCGGGCCGTACGTGGGACGAGCGGATCGACCGGATCCTCACGTCGAAGATCTGGGGCTTCCCGATCATGCTGGTGGGGCTGGCGGTCGTCTTCTGGATCACGATCGTCGGCGCCAACTACCCGTCGCAGGCCATCGCCTGGGCCCTGTTCCGGGTCGAGGACCTGGCGGCCGGGCTGTTCACCTCGCTGGGCGCGCCGTGGTGGCTCACCGGCTTCCTCTGGCACGGCGTCTGGCGCGGGCTGGCCTGGGTGGTGGCGGTGATGCTGCCGCCGATGGCGATCTTCTTCCCGCTGTTCACCATCCTGGAGAACCTGGGCTACCTGCCGCGGGTGGCGTTCAACATGGACTGGCTGTTCCAGAAGGTGGGCGCGCACGGCAAGCAGGCGCTGACGATGAGCATGGGGTTCGGCTGCAACGCCGCCGGCGTCATCGCCTGCCGGGTCATCGACTCGCCCCGGGAGCGGCTGATCGCGATCCTGACCAACAACTTCGTGCCGTGCAACGGGCGCTTCCCGACGCTGATCATGCTGAGCGTGGTCTTCGTGGCGGCGTCGGCGCCGCCGGCGCTGGCCTCGCTGGTCGCCGCCGGCTCGGTGGTTGGCGTGGTGCTGATCGGTATCGGGTTCACGCTGATCGTTTCGTGGCTGTTGTCGCGGACCGTGCTCAAGGGCGAGGCGTCGAGCTTCACGCTGGAGCTGCCGCCGTACCGGCGGCCGAACATCGGGCAGATCCTGTATACGTCGATCATCGATCGGACGCTGTTCGTGCTCTGGCGCGCGATCCTGATGGCGGCGCCGGCGGGCGCGGTGATCTGGACCCTGAGCAACATCAGCGCCGGCGGCGCGTCGCTGACCCAGCACATCTCCGGCTTCCTCGACCCGCTGGGCGTGGCGATCGGGCTGGACGGCGTGATCCTGCTCGCCTACATCATCGCCATCCCGGCCAACGAGATCGTGGTGCCGACGATCCTGATGGCCTACACGGGCGCCGGGATGATGATCGAGCTGGACAGCATGGCGGAGCTGCAGTCGCTGCTGATGGGACAGGAAGGGTGGACGCTTTTGACCGCGGCGTGTCTGATGCTATTNNGAAGTGGACAACGCTTGGGGCCCTCATGCCGTTGGGCATCGCGTTCTTGGTCTGCTTCGCGGTGGCGCAGCTGGCCCGTCTGATTATCGTCTGAACATCCAACGTCCAACGTCCAACATCGACGTGAGCTACCTTGGACGTTGGACGTTCGATGTTGGATGTTCACTACGGACTCACCAGCTCCGCCCGCACCGCTAGGATCAGCGCGCCCTGCTCGGCCCGCGGCTGGGCGCTGCCGAGGACCAGGAGCTGTCCGATCCGCGCGTTCACCTCCGTCTGGAATATCTCTCCGTCCTCCTCGGAGAACAGGATGATCTCGATCTGGGCGGTACCCCCGTCCTCGGCGACCCTGACCTCGCCGGTCTCGCCACGAATGAAATACTGACTGCCGGCGCCGGACATCCGCTGGCTGATCTCGCTCCACTCCACGCTGGTCATCACCGCCTCGCCGATCTGACGGTAGTTGCTGAAACGGAAGACGCCCTCGGGGAGCGCGTCCCGGATGTCCTGCAATTCCTCGCCGCCGCCGGACACGCCGTTCGCCGCGATCAGCCGGAAGTGGAGCCGCACGCTGGGCGCCGGCTTGTCGTACTCGGCCAGGATTTCGCCGATGCGAGACAGCATCTCCGGCGTCTCGCGCACCGTGATGGTCCGCGTCCGCTCGTCGATGCTGATCTGACCGCCGCGATCGGCAAAGACGTAGGGGTCGATGACGCGGCTGGCCGCCGGCGGCTCCAGGTACTCGAGCCGGAACGTCTGCACGTCCAGGTCGGCGGTCGAGTCGGTGGCGCAACCGGCGGTGAGGCCGAAGCAGGCGACCAGCACCGTCGCCACCTCGACCGCCAGTGTGACCGTTTTCTTCATCGGGTTTCTCATCTTCATCGCCTCCACTAGTAGAACCAGATCACTTTGGCTGATCTGTCTTGCGTCTCGAACACCATCAGGTTCTGCGCGCTGGCCATCTCGACCAGCGGCTCCTCCCGCGGCGCCGGCCGCGTCACGGGCTCGCCGGGCATGCGCGACGTGTCGGTCTGAGTCGCGAAGAATATCCCCGCGGCCGCCGCGGCGGCAGCCAGCGGCGCCGCCCAGCGCCAGGCGGGTCGCCAGCGGCCCGGACGGCCGTGCCGTCGTGCTCGGGCCGCCTCCAGCGCCTCATCGACGCCGAGGCGCGGCCCCATGTCGTTCAGCGCCGCCGCCAGCCGTTCCTGGCTGTCGAGCAGCTTCGCCGCCACGGCGCCACAGCGCGCGCAGTCGCGGACGTGGGCCGCCAGCTCCGAATCGCCCTGGCCGGCGAGCTCAGCCGGGTCCGCCTCGAGCAGCCGCTCGAGTGCCGTATCACATGTCATGGCCATAGCCTTCCACCAGCTCGGGTGCGCTCTCGAGGATCTTCTTGCGCATCGTTTTGCGGGCCCGGAACAGGTGCGAGCGCACGGTCACCGGTTCCATCTCCAGCATTTCGCTCACTTCGGCGGGGCCGTAGCCCTGCAGGTCGCAGAGGTCGAACACCTCGCGCTGCCGCTCGGACAGTTCCTGCAGGAACGTCTGTACCAGGCCCATCGCTCGTCTCTCGTCGTGTCGGTTCGTCTCGTCCGACCGCGGGTCCACCGTCGTGGGATCCGCATTCCGCTTCGCCTTCTCATGCAGCCGCCGGCGCCGCCCGCGTTTGCGGTGCAGGTCGGCGGCGGCGCTGCGGGTCACCTGGTAGAGCCAGGTGGTGAAGCGGGAGCGGCCGTCGAAGCTCGAGAGGTGCCGGTGCATCCGGAGCAGCGCCTCCTGGGCCACGTCGTCGGCGTCGTCGGGGTCGCCCGTCCGGGCCAACGCCCAGCGGTGGATCCGCTCGTAGTAGCGCCGGGCCAGGCTCTCGAACGCCGACTCGTCGCCGGCCGAAGCCCGTTCGACCAGGGCGATGACGCCTTCATCTATGCTCGTCGGCTCGCTCAACGGTGACTCCCGGTGCCTCGCTTCGACCCTGTGACGTCATCTGGCGATTTCGCGTTTACAACCTGCGGATCGGCTACGCAGATGGACCCGGATGGATAGGGGAAAATGGGCCGCCTCACCAACTCGGGCGCTAGCGCTGGAGAGGAGGTCGTAATGAGAGTGGCGACGGAGCGGTAGGCGGCGCTTACCCCTTCACGTAAGAGAGCTTCTCCGCCACCTTGCCGTCCCGGAGCCGAAAGATGTCGACGCCGCGGACGTGGCCGGTCTGGCCTTCTTTCGTCCAGTGGTAAACCCAGCGGACCACGCAGCGGTCGCCGGCGGCGAAGATCTCCTCGGTCTCGAACCGCGCCTGGGGGGATTGGCTGAAGAACGACTCCCAGAACGCCCGCACGGCGGCCTGCCCCTGGAAGAGTTCGCCATCGGGCGGCGGCCGCGTGCTGTCGAAGACGCAGTCCTCGGTCATCGCCTGCATGACCGCGTCGACGTCATGCCGGTTGAACGCGTCGTTGAATCGCTCCACGACCGCGAGGGTCTCGTCGCTGACTGGATTCCGCCTGGATGGTGCCATGGCAGCCTCCTAACCGATCGGTTTCATGCCCAGCGCTTTGCGCAGCGCCCCGATCTCGCCCACGTGGTAGTTCTCGTGCAGCGCGATCTCGTAGATCGCCTGCCCCAGCGAGCGGAAGAATCGGCTCTCCTCCAGCGGTGACCGGTCGAGATCGGCGTCGTCCGCCGCCTCGACCAGGCTCAGCAGTTGTTCGTGGGTTCGATCGAGCAGCCCCCAGAGGTCGGGGAGCGGGGGATAATTGGTCGCGTCGGTGGGCGGCGGACAGCCGGTGGCGCAGACGGCGCGCACCTCCTCGGGCACGACGCCGGACTCGCCGGTGAACAGGCGGTACACGTCGTCCTCGGCGCTGGCGATGTGCCCGAGCTGCCAGGCGATGGGGTTCGTCTTCGTGTCGCCCGAATTCTTCGCCTGGGACTCGTTGAAGTCCCGCGTCCACGCCTCGAGCCAGCCGCGGGCGTCGTTCGAGATGTCGATCAGGGTTTGGCGCAGCTCCATGGGGCCCTCCCGTTGCGTTGCCATTCCCACGCGGGATCGGCTAAGTGGATCCTCCATAATAAGGAGCCGGGTGGCGCTTTCCCACGACTTCATCGGCGTGGCGCTTGCGACCGGAACGCACAGAGACACACGAGGCACGATCGCTCCTGGAGCGAGTCGACGAGTGATCGCCGCATTAAGACGGTGTTGCAACCGAGATCGCCGGAGGTTACTTCAGGCCATCCTCGATCGTCACCGGGCCGCGCCCCGGCCGCGGTGATCCCATCCGGCACCCTCAGGCACCGGAGGCTACGGACATGCTGAAGCGAACTCTTCTCTTGCTCGTCGCGGCGATCGTCTGGACCGGAGCGGCCGAGCTGCCGGCTCAGGATGTTCACGACGAGATGGCTCGACGCGTGCTCGACCGGGTCCCGCTCATCGACGGGCACAACGACCTGCCGTGGACGATCCGGATGTTCGAGGGGGCGCCGCGGGACGTGGAGGCCTACGATCTCCGCGCTCCCACTACGGGCCACACCGACATCCCGCGGCTGCGGGAGGGGAGGGTCGGGGCGCAGTTCTGGTCGATCTACGTTCCGTACGGAGCCGCCGAGGAGGGCGACGCGGCGCGGGTCCAGCTGGAGCAGTTCGACATCGCCAACCGGATGATCGCCCGATACCCGGACGTGCTGGCGCCGGCCTACAGCGCCTCGGACATCGAGCGTGTGTTCGGCTCCGGTCGGATCGCCTCGCTGCTGGGGATGGAGGGCGGCCACGTGATCGAGAACTCGCTGGGCGCGCTGCGCGCCTACTACCAGGCGGGCGCCCGCTACATGACGCTGACCCACTCGAACACGCTGGACTGGGCCGACTCGGCCACCGACAGCGCGGTGCACGGCGGACTCACCCGCTTTGGTGTCGAGGTGGTGCGGGAGATGAACCGGATGGGGATGCTGGTCGACCTGTCGCACGTCTCGGCCGAGACGATGCACGACGTGCTCGATGTGGCGGAGGCGCCGGTCATCTTCTCCCACTCGTCGGCCCGGGCCCTCACCGACCACCCGCGCAACGTCCCGGACGACGTGCTGCGCCGCCTGCCCGAGAACGGCGGCGTGGTGATGGTCACGTTCGTCGAGCCGTTCGTGAACACCGCGTCGATGGAGTGGTACGACCTGCCGCGGGAAGAGCGGCGGCAGCGGCCACAGCCCCGAGCCACGCTGGCCGATGTCGCCGACCACGTCGAGCACGTGCGCGAGGTGGCGGGGATCGAGCACGTGGGGATCGGCAGCGACTTCGACGGGATCAGCCGCGGGCCCGCGGGCCTCGAGGACGTCTCGACGTTTCCGAACCTGTTCGCCGAGCTCTCGCGGCGCGGCTGGAGCGAGGAGGAGCTGGCGATGCTGGCGGGGGAGAACGTGCTCCGGGTCATGCGCGAGGTCGAGGCGGTGGCGCGCGTGTTGAGCCGGGAGCGGCGTCCGTCGACGGCGACGATCGAGGAACTGGACGGAGAGGGGGCGGGCTAACCGCTGCTGCTGTGGGGGGCTGCGTGAATGCTCAATGATCGATGGCAAACTCCAAAGCTGAATTTGTCAGTGCTCAACGCCCAACTTTCAATTTTCAGGTTATTGAGCATTGAAAGGTGGGCGTTGAGCACTATTACGTTCAGCTTGGAAGTCGAGCGTTGAGCCGATGACGGTTCCGCGAACCGAGAGGCGCTCGTTCAGCTGAACATCTTCTCCAGCCGATCCAGGCAGCTGGCCCAACCCTTCTCGTGGTCCGCCCTCGCCTCGGTGCTCGGGAAGCCCTCGTGCTTCAGAACGACCTCGGTGGAGCCGCCCAGGTCGTTGAACTCGACGGTCACCAGCGTTTCGCCGATTCCGCTTTCTTCTTGCTCCTCCCACGCCCAGGTGTAGACCAGCCGTTCGGGGCGCTCGATCGCCTTGTAGACGCCGTGCGCGGTGTGGGTGTCTCCTTCGGGCGTCTTCATGGCGATTCGGAAGCGGCCGCCCACCTTCAGGTCGACTTCCACGTCGGCGACGTTCAGTCCCTCGGGACACGACCAGCGCTTCATGTGCTTCGGCTGGGTCCAGGCGTCGAACACGGTGTCGGGATCCGCCTTGATCACCCGGGTGAGTTCTAGCGATGTGCCGGTTTCGGTGCTCATGTCACTTCTCCTCGTTGTGGTTGGGGCCCCGACTGTCGTCGGGCTCGTTCTGCTCGCCCTGCATCTCCTCTTCGACGTAGCGGGCCAGCGAGTCGAGCTGATCCTCCCAGAACTTCCGGTAGCGCTCGACCCACTCGGCCGCCTGGCGCATCGGCTCGGCGTCCAGCTCGCAGCGGCTGAGCCGCCCGTCCCGGGTGCGCTGCACCATCCCGGCGCGCTCGAGGACCCGCAGATGCTTCGAGATGGCGGGCCGCGACACGTCGAACGGCCTCGCCAGCTCGCCCACGGTGGCCTCCCCTTTCGCCAGGCGGGCCAGGATGGCCCGGCGGATGGGATCGGCGAGTGCGCCGAAGACGAGGTCGAGCATGGGGGCATTAGTAACCATCTGGTTACCAATATGGGCCGTCTTCCCTGCTCGTCAAGTCTGGCGTGAGACCTAGCCTTTCGGCCGGACTAGCGTTCGGAAGGGCGGGTAGTCCTGGAGAGGAGCGAAATCGAAGTCGGAGTGGATCTGTGGGCCGTGGAGCAGCCCGTGGGAGAGAGCCTGGCCCAGCAGGTTCACGGCTCGTTCCTTCTCGCCCAGCTGGGCGGCGATCGCTGCCTGCCAGGCCGGGACCGGCCGTCTGGAGATGGGGTGACGCTCGAGGTCCTCGAGCTGCTGGCTGATGCGCATCGCCTCTTCCCGATCGCCCCGGGCCGCCGCCACCACGCCCACGGCGCCGACCACGCTGACATGATGCGGAGTGGACACTTTGTAGCCGACGGTTCGAGCCCAATCGCCGCTCAGGCTCTCGAATATGGCTTCGGCCTCGTCGTAGTCACCGGCCATGTAGAGGGCCCGGGCATAGTCGAAGCGGTTAATCTCCAGCTCCGCCTCTTCGGGCCCCAGCGTTCGGTACCAGCGGATCGCCCGCTGCACGACCTCGTCGGCGGATTCCGGATGGCCATGCGCACGAAGCTCTTCGGACGCCCGCAGCATTAGGAAGGCAGGGCGCCGGCGCTGCTGGGGCGGCAGCGCGAGACACTCGTCGATGCGCGCGTTGACCTCCTCGACCCGGCCCAGCGCGGCCAGGGCGATCGTTTCGAAGGAAAGGGTGGTGAGGAACTCGGGGTACTGCCGGCGCGCACGGCGGGCCGTTTCCAGCTCGCGCCGGTGCTGGCCCAACAGGTGATAGGCCTCGGTCGGCCATTCCCAGTACTGCCACCAGCCGGTGAAGATCTCCCCTTCCGGGTCGAGCCGTTCCCAGAGCTCCGGCACCTGGCCGGGCTGGTTGGTGAAGACTGCGAGGACGCCCTGCATGTACGTCCAGAGCGGAGTCGGCGCGATGGTGTTTGCCCGGCGTACGGCCTGGGAGGCGGCGGCGAAATCGCCGTTAAGAATGCCCTGCGTGTAATCCAGCCAGGCGCGCTCGCTGGGGAGAAGGCGCTCGCGGTGGCGCTCGGCGGCACCCGCGGCGCGGGCGGCGTCCCCCCACTCGCTGAGAAAGATGTCGGCCGTGGCCTCCCAGACGAGAGGCTGTACGTAGGTGGTGTCGAGCTCGGCGGCGTGATGGAAATGGCGGGCCGCCTCTTCGAACTCGCGGCGGAAGAAGTGCTCTAA
>JAACAK010000098.1:0-14994 GCA_011774835.1 Candidatus Kutchimonas denitrificans
CACAACCTGCACCCGGACGACTATCCGGCGACGCTGGTGACCACGGCGGACCACGACGACCGCGTGGTGCCCGGCCACTCGTTCAAGTTCGCGGCGCGGCTGCAGGAGATGCAGATGGGCGACGCGCCGGTCCTGATCCGCATCCAGACCAAGGCCGGGCACGGCGGCGGCAAGCCGACCGCGATGATCATCGAGGAGCAGGCGGACCGCTGGGCGTTCCTGGTGAAGAACCTGGGGATGCAGGTGGGGGGCGAGGCGACTATGGAGTAAAGGAACGGACGGTATGCGGTGTGCGGTACGCCAGTGTGCAGTGGATGAGGTTTGATTCAGACCGCACACCCACGTACTGCACACCGCATACCGTATCTTTACTTCCAGCCTTGAAAGCCCGAAATTGTAGCAAACGCCCCTTCCGCGTCCTGGAGAGGCGGCCGGTGGTCGCGCGGGCACTGGACGCAAGCCATGCTGAACCGAAGACTTCTGGCGCTTTCGATCGTGATGGCGGCGGCAGCCGCGGGTTGCGGACCGCCGACGATCTACGATTGCGCCGGCCGTACCATCACCTACCCGGCGCTGATGTCGCCCATCGACGGCGGCTGGATCGCCGTGGACACGGCCGGGTCGCGAACCCGGGCCGTGGTCGAGCTGCAGATCCCCGTCGACCGGCCCGAGAACAGCGTCTGGTCCTTCCCGCAGCTTCGGCTGAAGGTGGGGTCGGCGGCTCCCCTGCAGCCGATCCGAACGCGGCGCGGCGGCCGCTCCTGCCAGTTCGTCGTGCCGGACCGCGCCGGCTGTCGCGAGCCGCGGGACGACAAGAGAGGCTGCGTCTGGGGTGAGCCGGAAGAGCGGTGCTTCTATACCGTGCGCGCCGAGTTCTCGCTGGACGGGATCCCCGACCTGGGCGAGGTCGCCGTGCTGAGGGTCGGCGAGTCGGAACGGTTCGTGTTGTCCTGGCGCTGAGCCATGCTGTCGCCTCGCTCCCTCTCCCTGCGGAGCAAGTTCATCCTCATCGTTCTTTGCGGCGCCGTCCTTCCGCTGGCGCTGCTCGGCCTCTGGCTGACTCGCACGGCCGAGCGATCGGGGCAAGAGCTACTGCGTGGCCGACTCGACATTTCCCAGCGACAGATCGTCGACGAGATCGGCCTCCGCTGGCTGGGCCGCCGTTCCCAGCTGCTGCAGCTGGCCGATTGTTCCGCGGTTCAGGCCGCGAGCGGCTCGACGACCTGCCGGAGCTGGCCGAGTACCTGGTCGAGCGCGCCAGCCGGGCGCTCCATCACGAGACGCCGGTGATCGCCCGGGAGATGATGGACGTGATGTTGCGCCACCGCTGGCCGGGCAACGTCCGCGAGCTGGAGAACTGCCTCACCCGGGCCGTGGTGCTGGCCACCGGCGAGGTGATCCGGCCCGAACACCTGGCGCTCGGGGGTACGCCGGCCGAGTCGCCCGCCCACCTGGCGACGCTGGAGGAACTAGAGCGCGAGCACGTCGAGCGCGTGCTGGCCGCCACCGGCGGCCATAAGGCCCGGACGGCGGAGATTCTGGGCGTTGGCCGACCACGGCTCAACCGGCTGATCGAGAAGTACGAGCTCGAACCGTAGGCGGTGGTGTTGAGCGAGCGTTGATAGGCCGGTCCCATCTTTCTCGCCATGACCCGCAGCTCGCCCTATTATGCAGACATGGACGCTGCGACCATCACGGCCGAGGAATTGCTTACAAGTGGACCGCGGAACAAGCGTTGCGAACTGATCCGCGGCCGGCTGGTCGTGCGCGAGCCGGCAGGCGCCCGCCACGGCTCGGTGACTGCCGAGCTGGCCTTCCAGTTGATGGCGCACGTGAAGGCGGGGAGTCTCGGCCGGGTCTACGCGGCGGAGACCGGCTTCAAGATCGAGTCGGATCCGGACACCGTGCGGGCCCCCGACATCGCTTTCGTGGCCGAGGAACGCGCACCGGAGTCCGATCCGATAGGGTTTCCAGATTATGCCCCCGACCTCGTGGTCGAGGTACTCGGGACGGACGACCGACCGGGGGAGGTGCTTGCCAAGGTCGGCGACTGGCTAAACGCTGGCGTTCGCCTGGTGTGGGTCGTGAGCCCGGAGCGCCGCGAGGTGCGGGTGTACCGGTTCGACGGGAGCGTCTCGACCCTGGGCGAGCGAGATCGGCTGGATGGAGAAGGGGTCCTCCCCGGCTTCACCTGCCCGCTGGGCGAGCTATGGTAATCGTTGAAGCGGTCAGCTGCCTCGGCCCCGTCCGAATCAACGGATGGGGCCTCTCGGACGTAGTGTCCCAACAGCTGTCGCGGAATGAGAGACTCCGGGGATAGCGTACGCCGGTGGGGGCAGGGACTTGGAACCATGCTCGGCTCGGGCTTGTTAATATGTATTGAACCACGAGCACTGGAGTCTGAAAGTTATGATCCGTTTGTCGCGATACACCCGAGCCGGCCTGGCACTGGCAATCGGCGCTATCGTACTGGCCTTCGCCTGGCGGCCGGCCACTCGCGCGACCCAGGATACGACCGGCGAGACGCGCACGGCGGTGTTCGCCGGCGGCTGCTTCTGGGGCATCGAGGCGGTCTTCGAGCATACCCGGGGAGTGGTCTCGGCGGTGTCAGGCTATGGGAACGGCGATATCCCCAACCCGTCGTACCGACAGGTGACCACGGGGAGGACCGGCTATGCCGAGTCGGTGCGGGTGACCTACGATCCCGCCAAGGTGAATTACCGACAGCTGCTCCAGGTCTTCTTCGCCGTGCACGACCCGACGCAGTTGAATCGCCAGGGTCCTGATGTCGGAACGAGCTACCGGTCGGCCATCTTTTACATGAACGATGAGCAGAGACGCGCCGTGGAGGCGTACATCGCTCAGCTCAGCGCGGAAGGGCGATTCGACCGAGAGATCGTCACGGAGGTTGAGCCGCTCGAGAACTTCTACGAGGCGGAGGCGTACCACCAAAACTATCTGGCCCGCCACCCTAACCAGCCCTACATCGTCAGGTACGATCTGCCGAAGCTCGAGCATGTCAAGGATAATTTCCCGTCGCTGTGGCGGGAGGAGCGAACGAACTAGAAGTCGGCGTCGCCTTCTGCCCAGCCGTCGTAGGGGTCGCCGCTTTAGCGCTTGACTCGGGCGCTTCGACGTCCGGGTGAGTTACCCCAGCGGGCGCGAAATCCACAGAGGTCGATGACGAATCGGTGGCCATTCGCTACTCGCCCGGCTCGATCTGGAACAGGATGTCGGCGCTCGTCTCGTCACCCGTTTCGGCCAGCAGCGTGAACTGGTTCGTCAGCAGGTACCGTAGCTGCAGGCTCTTGTCGGGGTCGAAGATGCCGATCCCGGCGGAGACGTAAAGCCTGGGCGACAGGTACTTTCCGGCGATGACCGATGCCGTGCTCAGCGAGCCCTCGGTCTTGATTCGCGCTTCTTCCAGATTCAGATCGGCGGCGATCGTCTCGGTCAGCGTGTTGCCGGCCTTGACACCCAGTTTGGTCAGGAAGCCGGCGATGCCTCCGCCATCGGAGGCGGTCGCGGTTCCGACCGATCCGCCGGCCACCAGATAAGCGAGGATCCTCTGCCGGGACATGGAGGGATCGGAGAAGAGGGTGATGACCGGGGCGTTCAGGGTGCCCCGGACGATCACGCCGGCGACCACGCTGTCTTTGGCCACGCGGAAGGCGCGCACGTCGAGGCCCGGGTTGTCGATGGGGCCTCCGGCCAAGATGACCCGGCCCGTGTCGACGGTCAGCTCCTGACCGTAGATTTGATAGCTGCCGTCCACGATCAGCACCTCGCCGGTCCCGGTCGTCGGTCCCTGCGGCTCTTCGACGACCTTTACGCTGCCTTCCAGCTTGCCGGTGAGGCCGAATCCGCTGAATTGGACGTCATCGCCGAGCGCCAGCCGGACGGTGGCAGCCAGCTCGGGGCCGGTCTCTTCGGCGGCAATGGAATCGACGAAGACCACGTCTTCCGAGACCGGAACGCCCTGCGTCGACTCGCTCAATTCGATTCGTGCGTGCGGGATCTCGACGTCGCCCTCGATATCGAGGAGGTTGCCGTCCCACGCGACCTCGAGGTCGGGCGATGCGTCCAACTGTACTTCGGACTTGTTCACGGCCCGGAAACGGTCGCCCCGGAACCACAGCGTGGCTGGCGCGTCCGGGCTCGGCGTGAGCGGTGACTCGCCGCTGAAAGTCAGCTGGCCGTCCCCTGAGCGGACCGTTCCTTCGACCGTGAGAAGGCCCGACTCTTCGCCGATCGCGGACAAGTGGATCCCCACCAGCTCGACGCCCAGCTCGGGAAGTCGGGCCCTGCCGGCCTCCCAATCCAGCTGGCCACGGAATCGGGGCTGTCCCATCGTTCCGCCTGCGAGGAGGAAGAGGTCGATTCGTCCACTCAGATCCTGGAGGGGCGGGACCGCCGATTCCAGGATGCCCGGATCCTCGAGGTGGAGGTCGAGGCGGCCGCTGATGGCCTGATCGTCGCCGGGTGGGCCGAAGCCGTGATATCCGGGCAGTTCGAGATATGCCGAGACGGTTCCGGGCGCTGCGGCCCCTGCGAAGCCGAGCTTCAGGTCCACACTGGCCCCGGCTCCCTCGGCCCCGATGCTGGCCTGCAGCTCGCCATCCTGGAACACGAGCTCTCGGGCCTGACCGTCCCCGACGTAGGAGACCAGCCCCCGGTCGCTTCGGAGTGTGGCATCGAGCTGAATCGGTCCGTCCGCCGGCTTTCGGCCGATCACGTCACCACTCAGGCGACCTGACAGCGACCAGGAAGCCGGGGTCAGCTGCTCGGTGAGCGCCAGCGGCAGTTCGGACAGGGCGGTGGCGATTCGCCAGTTCGCATCGCGATGCCAGTAGCCGGTCACGCAGAGGTGCGAATCTATCGAAACGAGGCAGAGGTCGTCGGGTAGGCGCGCCGAGTCCGGCGACGCCACGAGAGCCGTCGAATCATCGGCGAGCTGCCAGTCACCGGCGCGGGCGGTTGCCAGCTGTAGACGGTGAATCTGACCGCGCCAGATCTTTCCGCGCAGCGTGCCGGCGGCCTCGATCCGAAGGTCGCCCTCCCCGTGTCCGAGCTGCGCATCGATGGTGTGTTGCGCTCGGCTTCCCTCGACCTCGATGCTCGCCTTGCGGATCGAGCGCTCGCCCCACTCGGCGCCGGCGACGGCCACGTCCAACGACAACACGCCGGCCAGATCGGGCCTCGCGTCGATGGTGCCCGAAACCGAATCGATGCGCGCCTGGCGATACGACAGCCCATAACCCGCAAAGGCCGCGTCGAACCGTGGCGCCGACGGCGATCCACCGGTCGTACCCCAAGTGCGGAACGAGCCCGAGGCGCCGGGCAAGGCCAGCGAGAGATGAGGCACGTCCGCCCGGAAGCTGAAGTCGAGCCGGTCGCCGGCGACTCCGCGCCCGCTCACCCGGGCGTCACCCCAATCGAGGTAAACCGTATCGATCGCGAAGGAACTCTCGCTGCCGAGCTCGAACCCGACCGAGGTGTGACCGGCCATGCCGCGTCCCCGCAGAGTGCCGAACACCGTGTCGAGTTGGATCGCGCCACGCCAGCGGTTCTCCTCCCGCACGCCGCGGGTGGTGGCCCGCGCCGAGACCATGCCCGGCCAGTCGACGCCATCGCGCAAGATCGCCGAGCTGTCGATGCTGTCGGCGCTGAGCGCCAGATCCCAGGCGAGGCGCGGGCGCAGGGCGGCGGAGCCACGGGCGGTCACACGGTTGCCCTCGATCTCGAGCGTGGCTCGGCTTATGCGAACGCTGTCCAGCCCCCCAGTCAGCGACAGGGTCAGGTGGCCGGGAGCGACCCCGGGCGCCAGGATGCGCGCCGAGCCGTCGAATGCGAAGCGGTTCGGTCGGCCCTGCAAGCTGGCGGCAAGACGGGTTATCCGCGTTCCGTTCTGGAGCTCGATGGCGAGCGATTCGATGCGTGCTCCGGCGATCCGCGTGTCCAGGGGCAGCTCGATGGGGCCAGCGCTCGGCGCCGGGGATGCCTCGGACGTTTCGGCCGATGCCGGCGCCCGTTCGACGATCCGGCCGCCTTCGATGTGCACGCTGTCGATGGAGAGGCGTGAGCTCAGCAGCGGGCGAAGCTGCACGTTCAGATAAATCCGCTCCAACCGGGCGTCGAACCGCGCGGTCTCGACCACCACATCGTTCAGCTCGAATGCACCGGCGAGCGTGCCGTCGACCTTTCCGATGTCGACCGGGCCCGCGATCCTGTCGAGGGCGGAAACGGCCAGCCTGGTGCCGGGCGCCGTGAAGATGGCGAACAGCGCTAACCCGGCGACCAGAGCGACACCGGCGAGGGCGACGATCAGTAGGCGGAGTCCGAGTCGACGCAACGTGGCGATCTTCATCAGCATGACACGCCTACAGGTCCGGGCCGATGATCAGATGGAAACGAATCGGGGTGCCGTCCCTGCTGAGGGCAAAGGCGGCGTCGAGGCGGACCATGCCGATCGGCGCGAGCCAGCGCAGGCCGGCGCCCGCCCCGTGCTTCAGCGAGACGTCGAGAAGGTCGACGGCGTTGCCCGTATCGAAAAAGACCGCGGCGCCCCAGTGCTCGAGAAAGAGATGCTCCAACTCGAGGCTGGCCGTCAGCAGACCGTCGCCGCCGATCACGTTGCCGGCCCGGTCCCGGGGACCCAACGACTGGTACGAGTAGCCCCTGACGCTGCGATCGCCGCCCGTGAAGAACCGGATCGAAGGTGGCAGGGCGCGAAAGTCCGAGGTCGCGGTAACGCCCAGCCGCGCCTGAGCGATGATCCGCGTCCGGCTGGCGAGAGGGCGAATCGCCGTGCCGTCCAGAGTGAGCTGTCCGAACGTCGTGGTGGAAAGCAGCGCGTCGTGGCCTCCCCGCAGGGCGATCTCAGCCTGGAAGGCGCGGGTCGGAAATGTCTGGTCGTCGAGTTGTGTCAGCGACCAGGTGCCCCCCAGTGTGAGCAGGCTCGAGTTGGCCGTATCGACTCCGACCTCGAATGACTCGAAGTCGTATTCGAGCGTGAACGTCTCCCGCCATCCGCCGCGAAAACGAGTCACGCTGGTCCCGGCCCGCAAAAGATCGCTGGAACTCGGCTCCGGGGTCAGGTTCGCGTAGCTGCTGAAGAACGTGATTTGCATGCGGCTGGGCGAGCTGTGCGGGATGATGTAGCGGCCCGTCAAGCTTCGCTCCACGGTCGACACCGTGAGGTCGCCGGTGGCGCGATGCCCGTTGCGGTTCAAGCGTCGGAACTCCGTGTGCGCCCGAGCGCGGGGGCCGGTGTTGGTGCCGTATCCGACACCGATCTCGTAGCGGCGCGGCTGGTTGGGCTCGAGATCGACGTCGACCGGCACCTCGAGCCCGTCCGTCAGATTGGTCAACGGCTGCACCTCGACGCTTCGGAAGTTCGGGCCGTCGCGCAGGCGGGTCTGCAGCTCCAGCAGCTTCTCGGTATCGAACGGATCGCCTCGTTCGAACGGGAGCTGGTTGCGCAGCACCTCCACGTCGAGGACGTCCTGGCGGAACGTCACGGGCCCGAAGCGATAGCGCTGGCCTGTCTGGAAGTGGAGCAGGATCCGCGAGTCGTACTTGTCCAGATCGATCCGGATCTGGGCGGTATCGAACCGGGCATCGAGGTAGCCGAGCTCGGCGGCGATGGATCGCAGACGCGCTTTGCCGGCTCCGTATGCGCTGTGCTTCAGCACGTCGCCCTGGGAAAGCGGAAAAGTCTCGACGGCCTCGCGGAACCGAGGCTCGTTGTCGCCCGGTCCCTCGACCTGGACATTGACCTGGGTGAGTGTGATCGGCGGGCCCGGATCGATGGTGTAGCGGGCGAGCCAGGGGCTCGACAGAGTGTCGAGGTCGGCTTTGATCTCCGGACGGTAGTAGCCGAAGGGCTGCAGCGCGCGGACTATGTCGTGCACCGCGGCGTCGTGCAGGTCGCGTACGGTCGAGGGTGGGGCGGCAGTGTCGTCCGCCGCGAGCTGCATAATCTTCAGTCGTGCCTCGACGTTGTCCTCGACGTCACCCTCGACCCCGGCAATTTCGACGCGCAGCTCTACACGCTCCGGGACCGCAGAAGTCTGCGCTGACGCGGACCCCACGATCGACGGGAGCGCCAGCAGCAGAATTTGGGCACCCATCAGATTTGTTCGCACTGGTCTATCTAACGTTGGAGCGAAAGGTAACGTTCCGGCGTTCCGAAGCCGTTAAGCGGCCGTAGATGGGGTTGATCGCCTTCGTCGAGCCGGGTGAGTCGGAGTAACGCACGACACCGGTCGCGGGGTATAGGCCGCTCTATGGCAGGTCAAGCCACGGCGAAAGCGGCGCCGCGGCTAGGTCTCGTCCGGGTTCCGGTGCTCGATCTTGAAGCGGACGAGGTAGGGGACATCGAATTCGCCGCGCACCACGGCCCAGACGGTGTCGCCGCGGAAGACGGGGGTGGGATAGATGGAAAATCCCTCTGGTGCCCGCACCATCCCCAGATAGCGACCGTCGGCTTCGAACACGTCGAACGCCACCGGCTCGATCCACGTTCTATCCGGGACGGTGCCGGGCTCCTCCGGCTCGTCGACCTCTTCGCTTTCGATCTGATACGCCTCTTGGTGCAGCCTGACCCAGACGCGGCCGCGGTCTCCCGCGTATATCCGCGAGAAGGGGGGCTTGGTGTCGGGGATCGGCGGCCCGTTCCAGCGCCAGCCGGGCTCGGTGAACCGCATGTTCGCGGTCATGATCGCTTCCTGCTCTTCCTTCTCGGGCTCGAGGACCGGTACGGGCTGCCAGTCGGCACGCTCGATACGGAGTACCCGGTCGGGCGCTTGATAGAGGTCGATGGCGTATCGGGTGGAGAGCGCGCCCACCATGTAGCCCAGCGGGCTGAAGGACCACATCTGCTCGGGGCCGAACGGCACGGTGGAGACCGACATGCTCCGGTTCTCGCCGTCGTTGACGCTGGCGACCAGCTCCGGCTCCTCGAAGTCCCAGCTGGGCGGTCTCAGCGTGTCGCCGGGCACGCCGTCCGGGCCGTAGCGGGCCAGACCCCGCTGCCATTCGGTGACCGGCGCCCCCTGGTTGATGAGCAGGAAGACGTAGACGTTGCCCGCCGTGTCCACGCTGAGTCGTCGTGACGTATTGAGGCCGCCCCGTATCCGCCAGCTGTCCAGGTACTCGCCGTCCGGGGAATACACGGTGATCCGGGCGTTTCCCGGATCGCGAAGCAGGACCCGGCCGTCGGGGAGTACGGCGAGGCCGGCGTCGGGACGCTTGTATTCGCCGGGACCGCTGCCTTCCTGACCGAAGGTGCCCAGGTAGGAACCGTCGGGGGCGTACTTGCGAAGCGCCCTGGCGTGGCTGTCGAACACGTAGATCGAGCCGTCGGAAGCGACAGCCAGCGAGCGGAGGCGGCCGAACATGTACTCGTCGGGCCCCTCGAACTGGCCGATGGTGAGGTCGGCGACCAGGATCGCCGTGTCGCTCCAGACGCTGCCCCCCACCGTTCGAACGACGATGGTGTCCCCGATCGTGTCGTGCTCGGCCACCCACTCGCTCGCTGACCGGTCCTCGTTCGCGGTGCATGCCGCGAGCACCGCTGAGAGAACGGCCAGGCGTATAGGGGTGGCGGCGCATCGGTGACGTTTCATCGGGGCTCTCCCTCCGGATACGTTGTGGTCTGGTCTTTAACGTTTGACGTGGTCAGGAGGTGGAAGGTTGGGTCGCCGCTCGAGGCTGGCGGGCGGGCGCCGGGCCCGCTCCGTCGACGCTCAACGCTGCCCAATCAACAGCTGTTAGGTTCGATGAACGATGGACAACGGAGGGACGGATGTCGACGCGAGTCGCGCTGGTCATGCTGCTGGTGATGGCGATTCCGGCGGCCGCCCAGCAAATGACCCTCGAGCAGGTCCTGGACAACTACCACGAGGCCGCCGGCGGTCTCGAGGCGTGGGAGTCGGTGGGGTCGATGAAGATCACCGGCACCATGTCGCTTCGCCCTGGCATGGAAGTCCCCTTTGCCGGAGAGCGATTCGGACCGCCGCTAGTCGCCTTGTCCGTCGGCATGGGTTCGGGCATCTTCCCGGGGCATTACGAGTGCGAGAAAGGTCCGTCGCCCGGAGCGGCGGCGCAGACGGGCCGTCGTGGATCGATTCGGGCGGATCCGGCGGCCGTGAATACGCAACTTTCTCATGGGTATTCCGTAGTTGGAGTATGGCCCGAAAGTCACAGATGGCAGGTGGCGCCATCCGGCGCCCGTGTCCGAACCCAACCGCCCGATTCCTGATTCGAGGAGGAAATCGATGATTCGTAGCGCATTGCTTGGCACGTTAGCGCTGGCCCTGCTGGCCGTCCCGGCCCAGGCGCAGTCGCTCGAAGAGGTACTGGACAACTACTACGAGGCCATCGGCGGCGAGGACGCCTGGTTGGATGTGAACTCGATGCGTGCCACGGGCCGCACGATGCTCGGCCCCGGCGTCGAGGCGCCCTTCGTGCGGACCCAGAAGCGGCCGGAGATGCTCAGGCTCGAGTTCACCGTCCAGGGCATGACCGGGATCCAGGCATACGACGGCGAGACCGCCTGGATGCTCATGCCGTTCCTGGGTAGCACCGAACCGGAGCAGATGCCGGCGGAGGAAGCCAAGAACTTCACGCAGCAGGCGGACATCGAGGGCGTGCTGATCAACTACGAGGAGAAGGGTCACCAGGTCGAGTACCTGGGCACCGAGGAAGTCCAGGGCACGGAAGCCCACAAGCTGAAGGTCACGCTGAAGGATGGAGACGTCGACTACTACTACCTGGACTCCGAGTACTTCATACCCATCATGGTGGAGAGCACGCGAGAGATTCGCGGCAACATGATGGAAATCGAGACGCTGCTCAGCGATTACAAGGAAGTCGGCGGGCTGATGATTCCGCATTCGATGGAGCAACGCGCGAAGGGCGCGCCGCAGAGCCAGACCTTCCTGATCGATGAGGTCCAGCTCGACGTCGAGGTTGCGGACTCGATCTTCAAGATGCCGGAAACCGAAACGGAAGAGGGTCAGGGTGGCTGACCCTCTTCTCCATCTCCAAGTGCCCCAACCGCTGGTAATAATCGGGAGAAGGAGCATTCGTATGTCTACCCGCCTGAAGCATATCTGGCGCGGCTGGGTGCTGGCGGCGGTCGCGTGCGCGCTGCCGACGATCGGGCAGGCACAGGTCGCGATAGAGTCGGGCACTTTCGCTGGACTGCGGGCCCGAGCGATCGGTCCGGCGGTGATGAGCGGTCGGATCGCCGCGATCGATGCGGTGGCTGACAACCCGGTCGTGATATACGCGGGTGCTGCCACCGGTGGCGTATGGAAGTCGGACGATGGTGGGATCACGTTCGAGCCGATCTTCGACGATCACACCATGTCGATCGGCGCCGTGCGGATCGACCCGTCGAACCCCGATATCATCTGGGTGGGAACCGGCGAGAGCTGGACCCGTAACAGCGTCTCGGTGGGCGACGGTGTCTACAAGAGTACCGACGGAGGCGACAGCTGGGAGTATCTGGGCCTCGAGGACAGCGAACGCATCGCACGGATCGCGGTGAACCCGCAGAACGGTGACGTCGCGTTCGTCTGTGCCACCGGTCATCTGTGGAACTCGAACGAGCAGCGCGGCGTGTTCCGCACCACCGACGGCGGCGCGACGTGGGAGAAGGTCCTCTACGTCGACGAGGACACCGGTTGCTCGGACATCACGATGGATCCGCACGCGCCGAACATCCTGTTCGCCGGGATGTGGGAGTTCCGACGCTGGCCGTGGTTCTTCAACTCGGGCGGGCCGGGCAGCGGGCTGTACCGGTCGATCGACGGCGGTGATACGTGGCAGGAGCTGACGGACGGCCTGCCCGACGGCGAGAAGGGGCGCATCGCCGTGGCGATCGCGCCGTCGAAGCCCAATGTGGTCTACGCGGTGGTCGAGGCGGACACGACGGCGCTCTACCGGTCGAACGACATGGGCGCGTCCTGGGAGAACGTGAACGAGTCGTTCAACGTCCAGGTACGCCCGTTCTACTTCGCCTACGTTGTGCCCGACCCCAAAGACCCCGAAAAGGTATACAAGCCCGGTCTCAGCCTGACCGTCTCCACCGACGGCGGCGAGTCGTTCAGCAACATGTTCACCAGCGCGTTCGGCGGCACGCCGCACAGCGACCACCACGCGCTCTGGATCAACCCGCGGCGCACCAACGAGCTGATCCTCGGCACCGATGGCGGTGTCTACTTCTCGTACGACGGCGGCAACACCTGGCGCCTGTCGAAGGCGCTTCCGGTCTCGCAGTTCTACGAGATCAGCTACGACATGGAGGTCCCGTACAACGTGTACGGCGGCCTGCAGGACAACGGGACCTGGAGGGGCCCGTCGCAGAGCCCCGGCGGTGTGCAGGCCAAGGACTGGGACCTGCTGTTCGGCGGCGATGGCTTCCACGTGTTCGTCGATCCGGCCGACCCCGATTACATCTATGTGGAGTATCAGGGGGGCAACCTGCAGCGGATCACGAAAACGACCGGCGAGTCGAAGCAGATCCAGCCGTTCTCGGAAGAAGAGGAAGATGAGCTGCGGTTCAACTGGAACACCCCGATCCATGTGAGTCCGAACAACCCGGGCACGCTCTATATCGGCGCCCAATACCTGTTCCGTACGCGCGACCGGGGCGATTCGTGGACCCGCGTCTCGCCCGACCTGACGACCGACGACGAGGATAAGCAGAACCAGGAGGAGTCGGGCGGCCTGACCAAGGACAATTCGTCGGCCGAGAACCACACGACGATCTACACGATCAGCGAATCGCCGCTGGACGCGACGGTGATCTGGGTGGGAACCGACGATGGTAACCTGCAGGTCACCCGCGACGACGGCGCCAACTGGACCAACACGGTCGGTAACGTGCCCGACCTTCCCGACAACACGTGGGTGACCCACGTGGAGGCGGGCAAGCACGACGCGGGAACGGCGTACGTCACCTTCGACGGCCACAAGACCGGCGACATGACGACGTACGTCTATCGCACCCGGGACTTTGGCCGCAGCTGGGAATCGCTGGTGACCGATAACCTGGAGGGTTACGCGCTGGTGATCGAGGAGGATTCGGAGAACCCGGACCTGCTCTTCCTGGGCACCGAGTTCGGTCTGTGGATCAGCGTGGACGGCGGCCATTCGTGGGCGCGCTACGAGACCGAGTTTCCGAAGGTGGGCGTGCGTGACCTGGCGATCCATTCGCGGGACAACGATCTGATCATCGGCACGCACGGGCGCGGCATCTGGATCCTCGACGACATCACGCCGCTGCGGGCGCTGACGCCCGAGGTGCTGGCGGCGGAGTTGGCGATCCTGCCGACGGGTCCGAACGTGCAGACGATCGGTGGTGGCCAGGGCGCCTGGTTCCCAGGCAACGATGAGTTCGTGGGTCGTAACCCGTCGGAGGCGGCGGCCATCGTCTACTACCAGGCGAAGCGCCACATCTTCGGCGACATGATCGTCGAGGTCTACGACGGGGACGAGCTCATCACCGAGCTGGCCGCCGGCAAGGTCCGTGGCATCAACCGGGTCGATTGGCCGATGCGCTATCCGCCGCCCAAGATGCCGCCCTCGACCACGCTGGTCCCGGTCTTCAGCGGCCCGCTGGTGCCCGAGGGGACCTATACGTTCAAGATCATCAAGGGCCGCAACACGTACGAAGGCGAGATCGAGCTGATCGCCGATCCTCGCAACCCGCACTCGGCGGAGGACCGTCAGCTCCAGCAGGAGACCGCGCTGGAGATCTACGACATGCTCGAGCGGTTGAGCTACATCGTCGATGTCACCATCGACCTGTCGGAGCAGGCGCGGGAGCGCGCCGCGGAGCTGAGCGGCGGCGCGGCGAATCGGCTCGAAGAGTACGCCGAGGAGCTGGAGGAGTGGAAGGGCAACTACGTCGCCGAGGAAGGCGGCTACGCCACCGAGCAGGAGAAGCTGCGCGAGCATCTGGGCAACCTGTTCGGCAGCGTGAACGGCTACGCTGGCCGGCCCACCGACTCGGAGTTGCAGCGGATGGCGCAGCTCGAGGCCGAGCTGGCGGAGGCGGAGCGCCAGTTCGCCGAACTCACCTCCGAGGACGAGCTCTCGCGCATGCAGCGGGATCTCGAGGGTTCCGAGCTGGAGCCGCTGAAGGTGATGACGCGGGAGGAATGGGAGGAGGAGAAGGAAAGCTAGGAGTACGAGTACGATCAGGAGTACGATCAGCAGTAGGAGTACGAGTTGGCGACCTTCTTGCTCGTACTCCTACTCTTTATCGTACTCCTGATCCTACTCGTACTCGACTCTTGCACGGTGCCCTACCCAGCCCGCATCATTGACCCGTTGCGGGCCCCAACCACGGCCCACCTGTAAACCGCTTACTCAGCCAGGCCAGCCAGCTGGAGGCGCATGGCACCACGTCTCAAGCAGGTCATCCTCGAGATCCACCGCCGCTCCCTGTGGCAGGTTCTCACGATCTACGTGGGTGCCTCGTGGTTCGTCCTCGAGGTCACCGACCAGGTGATCGAGCGCTTCCTGCTCCCCGAGTGGGTCTACGGCGGCGCGGTCATCTTACTGCTCATCGGTCTGCCCATCGTTTTGGCCACCGCGTTCGTGCGCGAAGAGGTGCAGGCCTCACCGCGCCCCGAGCCTACGGGGCCATCGCCGTCGGGTGGAGACGGGTCGGGCGCCGCACGGAGCGAGGCGTCACCCGGGCTGAAGGGCAAGCTGTTCACGTGGCCGAAGGCGATCATGGGTGGTGTGCTCGCCTTCACGGCGCTCGGCATCGTGAGCGCGTTTATCGTCCTGCGTGGCACGGCACGGGTGACCGAGGCGTATGGCGCGGCGGGTGAGTCGTTCGGCGAGCGGGAGTGGATCGTGGTGGCCGAGTTCGAGGCGTCGGAGGGCGAGGAAGACATAGCACTTGCGGCCCGGGAGGCCCTGACGATCGACCTGTCGCAGTCGCAGTACGTGAACGTCTTCGGACGTGAC
>JAACAK010000098.1:15014-16566 GCA_011774835.1 Candidatus Kutchimonas denitrificans
CTGGCCGCCGTGTTGACGGGCCAGGTGAACCGACTTGGCAGCGATTACCAGTTCATCGCCCGGGTCGTCCAGCCGGGCAGCGGCCGCGAGCTGGTCGGCGTACGCACGGCGGCGAAGGCGAACCGCATGATCGAGGGCGTGGAGGCGCTGTCGCGAGAAATACGCGGCCGGTTGGGTGAGGAGAGCGCGGCGATCGGAAGGAGCCGTCCGCTCCCCGAGGTGACGACGAGATCGATCGACGCACTGAAAGTCTATGCCCGCGCCGTAGCTATCTTTGAATTGCGCGATGATCATGAGAGAGCGATCGAGCTGGCCGAGGAGGCCGTAGCTCTCGATTCGGCGTTCGCCATGGGCTATCGACTGCTCAGCGTGTTGAGTAACAACTTGGGCCGGTTCGATGACTCGCAAGCCTACGCGGAGCGGGCTCTGGAGCACAGCGACAGGCTGACAGAGATCGAGCGGTTACACGTCGAGGCATTCCATCAGACGGCGGTGACGTTCGATTTTCGCAAGGCCATCGACACGTACGAACGGATCCTCTCCCGATATCCCGACGATGACCGCGCCACGAACAACATGGGTGTGGTCGCCTTTTGGTCGGGAGACTACGAGCGCTCGTACCAAGCTTACCACAAAGCGCTGAGCCTCAATCCCAACCTCGGGTTAGCGTATACCAACACTATCGGTACCGCCGTCGCCACCGACCGCTGGGAGGTGGCGGATTCGGTCGCTTCGCTGGCTGAACAGCGCGGTTTCGGAGAACTGGTCAGGCGGAATCGGATCGCCATCGCGTTCGCCCAAGGCGAGCTGGCCCGCGTGGAGCAGTTGTGCGATTCATTGCTCGAGTTGACGGAGAACGCGGCGCAACTGGCCTACCAACGTCAGGTCTGCGGAACCATTGATGTCGCCCGCGGCCGGTTCGACCGCGGCCGCGACAGGCTCGCGGCGGCCATCCGTCACTATGAGGACGTCCGGCAATCCTGGTTCCTTCAGCACAGCGTTGCCGCGCTGATGGTTGCCGAACAGATGCGGGGTCGTCCCGCCGCGGCGGCCGCCGCGTTGGACGAGCTGTTGGAACGATATCCAGCGGATTCGCTGGGCGAGCAGGACCGGTTCTACGCCGCGACGGGGTTGCGTTCGTACGCCGGCCTGTTGGGGCGTGCTGATCTCGTGGCGCGCGTCGACGAGGCCTATCCACGCGAACACGATGTGGCCCGTTGGCTCGCCGATTACGGCGCGATGATGAGCTCGACAGCAGACGCCCTCGCCGCTGGCGAGTACGATGAGGCGGTGGCGTTGATGGACGAGGGTACGCGCGGCGAGTACAATCCGGCGTACTGGGCATCCCTCGTCGCCCTGCTGCGTGGATTCGCTTACGATGGGGTTGGCGCGACGGACTCGGCGATCGCCTACCTGGAGTCCGGGGTCCGGCCGGGAGAGTTGGGTCAATGGTGGAAGGTGCCAGCTCAGGCGCATCTGCCCTTCGTAACGCTGCGCCTGGCCGAGCTGGAAGAGTCGCGCGGCAACATCGAGGCGGCGATCGGTCACTATC
>JAACAK010000098.1:16574-16845 GCA_011774835.1 Candidatus Kutchimonas denitrificans
CCGAGGTCGCGGGCCAGGTCCGCGCCGCCGAGCGGGCGCTTTCGAGGTTGGCCGGGTCTGAACGAAGCTGACGCCGCCTCTGCCTCTCGTATCACCTTGGATTTGACCCTCGTCGTACTCGCCGCCGGACTGGGCAGCCGCTACGGCGGACTCAAGCAGCTGGAGCCGCTGGGCCCCAGCGGTGAGACGTTGCTCGATTACGGCATCTACGATGCGATCCAGGCCGGCTATAGCCGGGCCGTGCTGGTGATCCGAGCCGAGCTGGAATCGG
>JAACAK010000051.1:0-20955 GCA_011774835.1 Candidatus Kutchimonas denitrificans
CTGGCCGATTGGGAGGGGCACGGCTTCGAGGAGTTCATCCTGATCACCGCCCACTTCCACGACCCGCACCTGGACGCGGTGACCACGGTGGTGACCGAGCACGCCCGGGTCCGGGTGGTCGACCTGCAGAGCGTGAGGATCCGAGAGTTCCTCGACAAGCAGAGCGGACCGGAGCACGCCGGCGAGGCTGACACGGCGGTGATGATGTACGTGGCGCCGGAGCTGGTACGGGGCGGCGAGCTGCGAGATTACCCGCTCGACGAGAAACAGGTGCGCCGCTACCTTCGGGGCCGAATGCCCAAGCCGCCGCCGGGCTGTGAAGGTGCCATCGGCCATCCCTCCGCTGCGGACGGTAAGAAAGGTGAAGAGATCTATCTCCACGTTCTCGACAAGGTTCGAACGAAGATCTTCCTCGAACCGCCCGAAGACGAGTAGCCTCGCGGCGCTGATCGCCGCCGTCACGCTGGCGGCCACGATCGGCGCACCGGCCCCGCTCCCCTCGGCCAGCAGTCAGCAACTGCTGGACAGCGGCCGCTTCACGCTGTACGTGGACGGCGCCCGGGTCGGCGAAGAGGAGTTCCTCATCCGGGAGGAGCGGGGCGGCGCCGCCGGGCCCGTCTACCAGGCCAGCGGCGCCCAGCGACTCAAGCTCGAAGGCCGAACGATGCTGGTCTCGGTGGCGATCGAAGCGACCGGCACCCGGCCGCGACCGCGCCGTTACGAAGCCCAGGTGAACGGAGGTTCCGCGACCTCGGTGGTCGCCCGCGTCATCGCCGACCGGCTGAGGCTGGAGATCCGGTCGCCGAGCGGGGAGCACATGAAAGAGTTTCTGGTCCGGGGACGCACGGCCATTCTCGACCGCTATATCGCGCACCACTACTTCTTCGTCGGCCGCCTGCTGGGCGATGAGACCGGGACGGCGATCGAAGCGGTGGCGCCCCGAACACAGCAGAAGATGCGCTATCGGGTCGAGGACCGCGGGAGCGAAAGGATCCGCATCGGCGACCGCGAGTTCACGACCCGCCACCTGATGCTCAGCCCCGATTCGGGAGAGCCGCGGCATGTGTGGCTCGACGGCGACCGGGTGATCCGGGTGACCGTCCCCGATGAAGGGTTCATCGCAGAACGTTCCGACGAAGTCGACTCGTCACCATCCAGCTCGAGAGGGACATCATGAACATGGAAGGCCAGCCGTACGAGACCGGTCAGGCGCCGGAGAGGGGCGCCGGCCCTCCCGATAGCGGCGCCGCCACACCGGAGCCCGGCCTGGTCCAGCGCGTCCTGCTGGTATTCATGTCGCCAACAAAACTCGGCGAGATCCTGCGGGGCCGCCAGCCGTGGTTCTGGACGTTGGCCATCGTCGCCGTCGTCAGCGTCGTCCTGTTCTTCCTCGTACCGTCCGACATCTTCCTCGAGACGATGCGCGAGCAGGCGGCGCGCCGGCCCCAGGGGCAGGAGTTCGATCCCGAGTCCGCGCTCCGCATGGGCCGCATCCTCGGCTCGATCGGCTGGCTGCTCGGAACGTTCATCGCCGCCGCTGTCGTCGCCGGCGTCGTCTACCTGGTCTTCAACGTGATGTTCGGCGGCGACCTGACCTACAAGCAGCATCTCTCCGCCGTCTCCCACATGTACTGGATCAACATGCTCGGCCTCATCCTCCTGGTGCCGCTCTGGATCGCCCAGGAGGACATGCAGGTGAGGTTGGGGCTGGGCCTGCTGCTGCCGGACGAGCCATCGTCGTACTTCGGTCACGTGCTCAACAGCATCAACCTGTTCGGCGTCTGGTCGGCGGCGGCGCTGGGCGCCATGGAATCGGGCCTCTCGGGTGGCCGGATCTCGCTAGGCAAGGGCATCTGGACGGTGCTGGCGTTGTACTTGCTCTGGGCGCTGATCTCGGCCGTTTGGCCGACGATCACCGGAGGGGTGATGGGGTAGGCGAAGACCACCTGGAAATTGGAAGTTGGACGATGGACATTGGACGTTCAACTTGGATCGTTCGCCTTGAACGTTGGACCTTCAACGTAGAACTGTCGAATCACCAAGTCGGATTGCCCATGTCCACCGTCCAATTTCCAACTTCCAGGTGAGTTCCGGTTGCGCCCCGATGTTCCGAAACCCTTGACGAAGACCCCTCGTACGGCTTACCAAAAGCGCCGCACCCACTTGAATGGCCCCGCCTCAACCAGGTTCCGGGAGGCGCTCGGGGCGAGCCGGCCGCACCGCTGAGCGGCTTTCGGGCCGTCGGCATGCGGGCCGGGCGCGGGCCGCGCCTCATCGATCGAGCCCGGACGGCTGTTTTTCTGCTTGAGGCACCCATAACGGAGACAAACCGCATCAATCAACCCGAGCCTGGAGTTGGGATATGAAGTGGAGAGCGATCCACCTGACGGTGGCGGTATGCCTGGTCGGATTCGCGGGCACCGTGAGCGCGCAGCAGATCACGACCCTCACCCTCGAGGATGCCATCGAGATCGCGCGTCAGAACAACCCGAACTTCCTCGCCACCCAGAACGACCTGGGGCCGGCGCGCTGGAACGTTCGCTCGGCCACCAGCAACCTCTTCCTGCCATCAGCCAACCTCAACTTCTCGGCCGGCTGGCAGGATGAAGGCATCGAACGGGTCGGCGGCGCCACCTTCGGGCAGCCGGCTCTGCTGATCTCCAACTACTCGTTCTCGCTGTCGTACAACCTGAACGGCACGACCCTGTTCGCGCCGGCCCAGCGACGCGCGGAAGCGCGGGCGGTGGAGCGGCGGATCGAGGACGCGAACATCCAGCTGCGCAACAACGTGACGCAGGCCTACCTGGAGGTGCTACGGCTGCAGGAGCAGGCGGAGCAGGCCGAGCGCGAGTTCCGGCGCACCGAGGAGCACCTGCGGCTGGCCGAGGCCCGCCAGGAGGTGGGGGCCGGCACACGGCTCGAGACGATGCAGGCCGACGTCACCCGGGGTCAGGCCGAGGTGAACATGATCGTGGCGTTCAACCAGGCCCGGGTCGCCAAACTGCGGCTCATCTCCGCCCTCGGCGTCGAGGTCTCGGCCGCGCAGGCCGAGGAGATCGAGCTGGTGAGCGAGTTCGATGTCTTCCAACCCGACGTGGATACGCAGGCCCTGCTCCAGGTGGCGCTGCGGAGCAACCCCAGCCTGATTGCCGCCCGGGCCGACCGGGATGCCGCCAACTCCGGCGTCAAGACGGCGAAGGCCTCTTACCTGCCCACGCTATCGTTACGCGCCAGCTGGGTCGGCTTCACCCGGGAGGAGACCGACGCCGACGCCCTCGTCACGCGCGCGGTCAACAGCGCCGAGTCGCAGGCGGCCCAGTCGGTCCAACTGTGCAACACGTTCAACGAGCTCTACGACCTCTCCGGCGGCACGCCGCCCCCCGAGTTCTCGAACTGCAGTCAGTACACTTTCACATCAGCGGAAGCGGACTCGTTGGCACGGCGGACCCGCCTGACCAACGACCAGTTCCCGTTCGCGTTCAGCAACCAGCCGCTGAGCCTGAGCGCCTTTCTGTCGATCCCGATCTTCACCGGCTTCAATCGGCAGGTGCAGGTGGAGCAGGCCATCACCCGGCGCAACGACCTCGAATACCAGGTCCGTGGGCTGGAGCTGCAGATCACGGCCGACGTGACCGAGGCGGCCCACAACCTGGAGACCGCGTACCAGACCGTGATCCTGCAGCGAGAGAACACCGCCCGCGCCCGCGAGGAGCTGCGGCTGGCACAGGAGCGCTACCAGCTGGGTGCCGGCACGTTCCTCGAACTGCTCGACTCGCAGACGCTGGCCGCCCAGGCGGAGGTCGATCAGATCAACGCCCTGTACTCGTTCCACCAGTCGCTGGTCGCCCTGGAAGCCGCAGTGGGCCGCCAGCTTGAGTTGCGGAGCAGCGAATAAACCTGATGCGTGATGGGTACGTCTCCCTTGAGGAGATCCACCCATACGGGAGCACGCAGTGAACAAAAAGAAAGCGCTCATCGCCGGCGCCATAGTCATAGTCATCGCGGCGTTCGTGATACTGGCGCTGCGACAGGGTCAGCGTGGCGGGACCAGCGTCCGCACCGAAACGGTGCAGCGGCGCGACCTGGTGCAGGTGGTCACGGCCAGCGGCCGAATCCGCCCGCACCGCCGGGTCGAGATCCAGGCCGACGTCTCGGGCCGGATCGTCAACCTGCGGGTCGAGGAAGGCGACCTGGTCCAGCGCGGCGATACTCTGCTGATCATCGATCCCGCCACGTTCATCGCCGCGGTTCAGCGAGCCGAGGCGGCGATCGCATCGGCCCAGGCCAGCGCGGCGCAGGCGAAGGCGAGCCGCGACCAGGCGGAGCGGCTGCTGCGGCGCACGGAGCGAATTCACGAGGATAGCCCCGAGCTGATCTCCGATCAGCAGCTCGAGGACGCGCAGACCAACTACGAGGTGCAGGAGGCTCTGTACCAGGCGGCTCTGCACTCGGTCGAGCAGTCGCGGGCCAACCTGCGCGAGGCCCGGGACCGTCTGGCGAAGACCGTGATCCTGGCCCCGATGACGGGCCGTGTGGTTCGGCTCAACGTCGAGGAAGGCGAGACGGCGATCGTCGGCACGATGAACAACCCCGGCACGGTCCTGCTCACCGTCGCCGATCTGTCGGAGATGGAGGCCGTGGTCGAGGTCGACGAGACCGACGTGCCGCAGATCGAGCTGGGCGACAGCGCCGTGATCGAGATCGACGCGTTCCCCGACCGGACGTTCAGCGGCCGGGTCACCGAGATCGGACACAGCTCGATCCAGGGCGGCGCCGCCGGTCTGAGCGGACTCACATCCGACCAGTCGGTGGACTTCGAGGTCGTGATCCGCCTCGACGATCCGCCACCGTCGCTGCGCACCGACCTGTCGGCCACCGCCGACGTCATCGCGGCGACGCGCGACAGCGTGCTGGCGGTCCCGATCATCGCGCTGACGCTCCGCACACCCGAGACCGAGGAAGAGCCGCCCGGGGACACCGGGACCGAGGAGATCCCCCTCGGCGACGGGGCGGAGCCCGAGGAGGTCGAAGGTGTATTCGTAGTGGGCGAGGACAACGTGGTCAGCTTCCGGCCCGTGACCGTCGGTATCGCGGGACGCGACCATTTCGAGATCATCGAGGGGCTCGAGGAGGGCGAGGTCATCGTCGCCGGCAGCTTCCAGGCGATTCGCGATCTGGAAGCGGGCGAGACCGTCAAGCCCGAAACGAGTGGAAACAACTAGAAAAGGGAACCACGATAGATGATGCCTCCGGACAACGCGGTCATTCTGACGCAGGGCCTCAGTAAAGACTACCAGCTGGGCACCGAGACGGTCCACGCCCTGCAGGGTGTCGACATTCGGATCGACAAGAACGAGATGGTCGCCATCATGGGGCCCTCCGGCTCCGGGAAGTCCACGCTGCTCAACCTGATCGGCTGCCTCGACACGCCGTCGGACGGCAAGTACTGGCTGAGCGGGCAAGAGGTCTCGGTTCTGGACGACAACGAGCTGGCCCGCATCCGCAACCGCGAGATCGGGTTCGTCTTCCAGACGTTCAACCTGCTGCCGCGGGCCACGGCGCTGCACAACGTCGAGCTGCCGCTCATCTACGCCGGGCTGCCGGCCAAGGAGCGGCACCAGCGGGCGCAGGAGGCGCTGGAGGCGGTGGGGCTGGGAGACCGGATGACCCACCACCCCAACGAGCTCTCGGGCGGCGAGCGGCAGCGGGTCGCCATCGCCCGGGCGCTGGTCAACCAGCCGTCGCTGGTGCTCGCCGACGAGCCGACCGGCAACCTGGACTCGCACACGTCGGAGGAGATCATGCAGATCCTGGTCAACTTGCACCGACGCGGCGAGACGATCCTGCTGGTCACGCACGAGCGTGACATCGCCGGCTACGCCGAACGGCTGATCACGCTGCGCGACGGCAAGGTCGAGTCGGACCAATTACACAAGGTCGGTGAGCCGATAGCGTGAACGTATTCGACGCGGTCGTTCTGGCGCTGAGAACGGTCTGGGCCCAGAAGCTCAAGTCGTTCTTCACCCTGCTCGGCGTCATCGTCGGGGTCACCTTCCTGATCGCGGTGATCGCCGTGGTCGAGGGGATGAACCGCTACGTCCAGGAGGACTTCGCCGGCTCGATCTTCGGCATCAACACGATCACGCTGGAGCGGATCTGGTCGCGCCAGGGCGGCCGCGAGGACCCGCAGCAGCGCCGCCAGTGGGACCGGCGGCCGTGGATCGAGGTCGCCGACGCCGAGGCGCTGGCCGAGCGCGTCCCCGACATCTGGTACATGGCGTACCACAGCGACCGCCGTCTGTCGGAGGTCCGTTCGGGCGATGAGCGACGCAAGAACGTGCGGCTGATCGGGGTCAGCGACCAGTACCTGGCGCTGCAGGGATGGAACGTCACCGAGGGCCGCGGGATCACCCCCATCGATAACGCCCGTCAGATCCGGATCGCGGTGATCGGCGACGCCATTCAACAGAAGCTCTTTCCCGACGACTCGCCGATCGGGCGGGAGATCCGGCTCGGTCCGTTCAAGTACCGGATCGTCGGCACGCTGCAGCGCCAGGGCGGCTTGATCGGCAACATCCGCGACGCGGCGGTCGTTATCCCGTTCGGCGCCTTCCAGGCCGATTTCGCCCGGCGCCGCAACGTGGTGGAGGACATCCAGCTCAAGTTCCGCAGCGCCGAGGCGATGGCCGTGGGCCTCGACGCGACCGAGGAAGTGATGCGCGCCCGGCACGGCCTGCGGCCCGATCAGGAGAACGATTTCTCGATCGAAACGGCCAGCGAGGTCCTGGACGCCTGGAACACCATCAAGAACGTGCTGCTCGCCGCCGGACCCGGCCTGGTCGCGGTGGCGCTGGTGGTGGGCGGCATCGTGATCATGAACATCATGCTGATGTCGGTGCTGGAGCGGACGCGGGAGATCGGGGTGCGGAAGGCGCTGGGCGCCCGCAAGATCGACATCACGCAGCAGTTCCTGGCCGAATCGGCCACGCTGTCGGTGGTCGGCGCGCTGATCGGCATGGCGTTGGGATGGGGTCTGGCGAACCTGGTCGACGCGGTCACGCCGCTGCCGACGACGGTGCCGATATGGGCGGTGGTGGTCGGGGTCGTCCTCGGGCTGCTGGTCGGCATCGTGTTCGGCGTCTACCCGGCGATCCGAGCGGCACGGCTCGACCCGATCGTGGCGCTGCGCTACGAATGACGGCCGGGCGAGGTAAGGCCATATGAATATCCGGGGACTTCAGGAAGGGATCGAGATCGCGCTGCACGCGCTGCGGCAGAGCAAGATCCGCACGGGCCTGACCATCCTGGGTGTCGCGATCGGCGTTGTGGTCGTGGTGGCGATGGCGTCGGTGATCCAGGGGATCAACGCGAGCTTCGACGAGGTGGTGGAGGCGGCGGGCCCCAACACCTACTACGTGACCAAATCGTATGGCGTCGAGTTCAGCACCGGGCTGGAGGAGGAAGACCCGGCCTGGCAGCGGCGACCGGCGCTGCAGAAGTGGTACGCCCGTGAGATCGAGCGGGCGGCGACGATCGAGAACGCCTACGCCTCCGCGGATCTGTCATGGCTCACCATGACGCTCAAGGCAGGCAACAACGAGACCCGGGCCTCGATCCTGGCGGTGCCGCCGGACTTCATGCAGACCGATCCGGGCGACATCGTGGCCGGCCGGTTCTACACGCAGCCCGAAGAGGACGCCGGCGCACCGATCGCCGTGATAGACAGCGCCACCGCGTACGATCTTTTCGCGCCGCTGGACGCGGTCGGCCGCTCGTTCCGGATCGGCAACCACGCCTTCACGGTGGTGGGGGTCTACAAGGCGCCGCCCAACCTGTTCGCCTCGCTGGGCGGCAACCGGGTCTTCGTTCCCTACAACACGGGCAAGAAGTACCTGCTGCGGAACGTGCGCTGGATCTCGTTCGAGGACCTGATCTGGATCACCGTGGTCGCCGAGCCGGCGGTCCGGCTGGCCCGGTCGATCGACGAGATCATCGGCCGCCTGCGCGCCATCCGTGGGCTCGAGCCCGACGAGGGCAACAACTTCGACGTCGTGACGCAGGACCGGATGAACGAGCTCTGGAACCAGCTGACCGTGGCGCTGTTCACCGTCATGTTCGCCCTCTCCAGCGTCGGCCTGATGGTGGGCGGAATCGGCGTGATCGCGGTGATGGTCGTCTCGGTGACCGAGCGGACCCGGGAGATCGGGGTGCGGAAGGCGCTGGGCGCCACGCGGCGCGACATCCTGTGGCAGTTCCTGGTCGAGGCGGCGACGCTCACCACGCTGGGCGGCGCCATCGGCCTGGCCGTGGGAGCCGCCATCTCGTGGGGCGTCGACACGTTCACGCCGGTCCCCGCCTCGATCCCCCTCTGGTCGGTCTTCGCGGCCCTGCTCGCCGCCGGGCTGACCGGCATCGTCTTCGGCCTGTTCCCGGCGGTCCGCGCCTCGCGCATGGACCCCGTCCGGGCCCTCCGCTACGAATAGCCCGTACTCGTACTTCTACTCTTTATCGTACTTCTTATCGTACTCGCACTCGCGGATGCCCCGGCCGGGTTTGCGAGTACGAGTACGATGGGGTGATGGGTGTACAGAGCATCCCTTTTCGAAGATATTGAGTGTTCAACCAGACTTATAGCTGATGATAGATTTACTGGCGATAGCACCTCATCCCGACGACGCCGAGCTGTTGTGCGGCGGCACGCTGATCCGCGCGGCCGACCTGGGCCACAAGACCGGCATCCTCGACCTGACGAGCGGCGAGCTGGGGACCCGGGGCGACCGTGAGACCCGCCGCGCCGAGGCGGAGCGTGCCACCGAGCTCCTCGGTCTGGCCGTGCGCCGCAACCTGGGGCTGGCCGACGCCGCGATCCAGAACGACCAGGAGAGCCGGGTCCGCGTGGTCGAAGCGATACGCGAGCTTCGTCCCCGCGTCGTCATTCTCACTCACCTGGAGGGCCGGCATCCCGATCATCGGGTCGCCGCCCAGCTGGGCTACGACGCCTGCTACCTGGCGGGCCTCACGAACTACCCGGCCGGCGGCGACGCCTACCGGCCGCACAAGGTCCTCTATTGCCTGTCGTATCGGGAGCACGCGGTGAAGCCCACCTTCGTCGTCGATACCAGCGAAGCGTTCGAGCGCAAGCTGGAGGCGGTCCGCGCCTACGCGTCCCAGTTCGACGACGTCAAAGCGATGGGCGAGCTGTTCCCGGCCGAGATCCCGCTGTACGACCTGGTGCGCGTCCAGGACGCGCATTACGGGTCGCTTATCCGCGCGGCCTACGGCGAGCCGTTCCATACCCGCGAGACCGTGGGGGTGGACGATGTGGTCGGGCTGCGGGTCGGCACCTTCTGACGATGATGTCCAGCGCCGTGCCCGGGCCGGTCTACCTCGACTATTCCGCGACGACCCCGCTGCGCCCGGAGGTCCGTGAGGCGATGCGCCCGTACCTGGAGGATCGTTTCGGCAATCCGTCGAGCATCCACGGCCACGGCCGGGATGCCCGGTCGGCGGTGGAGGATTCGCGGCGGCAGCTGATCTCGATCTTCGGCGCCGAGAACGCGCGCCTGGTCTTCACCGGGTCGGGGAGCGAGGCGGACAACCTGGCCGTGCTCGGCTTCGCCCGGGCCCACCCCGACGGCTGCGTGGTCCGCTCGAGCATCGAGCACAAGGCGGTGGTGGCGGCGACGAAGGCGCTGGCGGCCGGCGGCTACGATGTGCGGGAGGCGCCGGTCGACGCCCGGGGTGTTCTCGACCTGGACGCGCTGGCAGCGCGGCTGCCGACGGACCCTCGGCCCACGCTGGTCTCGGTCATGTGGGCGAACAACGAGACCGGCGTCGTACAGCCGATCGAAGGGATCGCCGCGCTCTGCGCCGAGCGGGGCGCGGTCATCCACTCCGACGCGGTCCAGGCGTTCGGAAAGCTGCCGCTCGCGCCGCGGAAGCTCGGCGTCTCGCTAGTGGCGGTGTCGGCGCACAAGCTGGCGGGCCCCAAGGGGGTCGGGGCCCTGCTGATCGACGGCGAGGTCGAGCTCGAGCCGCTGGTCTACGGCGGTGGCCAGGAGAGCGGCCTGCGCTCTGGCACCCACGACGTGGCGGGAATCGTCGGGCTCGTCGCGGCGGCCAGAATAGCCGCCGAAGAGCAGGAGCGCGAGGCGCGACGGCTGGCAGGTTTGCGCGACCGGCTCGAGTCCACGCTCGTCTCGGCGGTTCCGGACCTCGTCGTCAACGGGGGCGACGCGCCGGAACGGTTGCCGAACGTGCTCAACGTCTCGCTGCCCGGCGTGGACATCGAGGGGCTGCTCACCTCTCTCGACCTGGAGGGGATCCGGGTCTCGTCCGGGTCCGCCTGCACGACCGGCAGCGTCGAGCCGTCCCACGTGATGCGGGCGATGGGGCGCGAGGGGGATCTGGCGCGGAACACGATCCGGATGAGTCTGGGTTGGGGAACCAACGAGTCGGATATCGAGTACGTCCTGGAGCGGTTTCCCAAGATCGTGGAGCGGGTCCGGGCTTTTGCATGACGAGTACGAGTACGATCACCAGTACGAGTAGGAGTACGAGTGGCAGGCGATCGTCATACTCGTACTCCTACCGCTTATCGTACTCGTGATCGTACTCGTACTCCTACTGGGAAGGAGATCCGCATAGGCAGCAGGACCTTAGTCGCGATGAGTGGAGGGGTCGATTCGTCGGTGGCCGCCGCACTGATCGCCGAACGCGGCGATCAGGCGGTGGGCGCCACCATTAAGACCTTCTGCTACGGCACGACCCCCGGCACGTCGAAGAGCTGCTGCGGGCTGGAGGGGATCGCCGACGCCCGGGCGGTGGCCCAGCGGCTCGGCATCTCGCATCACGTCTTCGACCTGGAGGAGGAGTTCACCCGCGACGTGATCGACGATTTCGTCGCCGAGTACGCTCGCGGCCGTACACCGAACCCGTGCGTCCTGTGCAACTCGCACACCAAGTTCCGTGACCTGCTGCGCCGGGCCCGCATGCTCGGCTGCGACCGGATCGCCACCGGCCACTACGCCCGGGTCGTTCGAGAGAACGGCACGTCCCGGCTGTGCCGTGCCGTCGACCGCACCAAGGATCAGACCTATTTCCTCTGGGGGCTCGACCCCGAGGCCCTCGAGCGGCTCGAGCTGCCGGTGGGCGAGCTGTCGAAGCCGGAGGTGCGCGGGCGGGCCCGGGCCCTCGGCCTGGTCACGGCCGAGAAGCCGGAGAGCTTCGACATCTGCTTCGTCCCCGACGGCGACTACGCCGGTTTCCTGGCCACACGGCTCGAGGACGGGCACGCCGCCTTCCAGCCCGGACCGATGATCACGACCGACGGCGCCGCGGTCGGCGAGCACGACGGCTACTGCCGCTTCACGATCGGCCAGCGGAAGGGACTGCCCGGCGGCTTCGAAGAGCCGATGTACGTGGTCCGGATCGAGCCGGAGGACCGGACCGTCGTGATCGGCCCGGCCGACGCCCTCGATTCCCGGCGGGTCACGGTAGCCGGCACGAACTGGCTGAGCGGGCCGCCGGAAGAGGGCCGCGAGGTGGGCGTGCAGATCCGGCACCGCGGCAGCGAGGTGCCGGGCCGGATCGAGGAGCTAAGCGCCGACCGCGTCACGGTCCGGCTCTACGACCCGCATCGGGCGGTCACGCCGGGCCAGTCGGCGGCGGTGTATGACGGTGACGTGCTGCTGGGAGGCGGGAGGATTAGGTAGTGGGTAGTGGGTAGTGGGTGGTGGGTGGTGGGGGGAGGTCATGCTCCTGCTCGTGCTCGTGCTCGTGCTCCTTATCGTGATCGTAATCATCAGTTACCGCACACCGAATCACCGCACACCGCACACCGTCAGTACTTGATCCCCTCCTCTTTCGCGAACTCCTTGATCAGCTCCTTCCCCTTCTCGTCCAGCTTCTCGGGCACGGTGATCTTGATCTCCACGTACTGATCGCCCATCCGGCCGTCCTTCTCGATCCCCATCTTCGGGATGCGGAACTTGGTGCCGCTGCTGGTACCGGGTGGGATCCGCAGCATCACCCGCTTGCCGTCCACGGTGCGGACCCGGAGTTTCGAGCCCAGCGTGGCCTGCGCGATGTTGATCGGCACCGTGCAGTAGATGTCGAGGCCGCGACGCCGGAAGAAGTGGTCCTTCTTCACCTCGAACTTCACGATCAGGTCGCCCGGCGCCCCTCCGCCCGGGCCCCGCTCGCCCATCCCCGACATGCGGACTCGCGACCCGGTCTCGACGCCGGCCGGGACCCGCAGGTTGACGCGCCGCTGGCTGGTCACCTGGCCGGTGCCGCCGCAGCTGGGGCACGGATCGGTGGCGATCTCGCCGCGGCCGAAGCAGGCGGGACACGGTCGACTGATGGCGAAGTCGCCCTGCCCCAGGCTGACGTGGCCGCTGCCGTTGCACTCGGGACAGCGGGTGGTGGTGGTCCCGGGCCGGGCACCGCTGCCGTCGCAGGTGGCGCACTCTTCGGTGACCGGCACGTTGACGGTGATCTGGCCGCCCCGGGCCGCGGTGCGGAAAGGGACCTCGACGGTGTACTCGACGTCGCGTCCGCGGACCGCGGTCTGGCGCTTGCCGCGGCCGCGGCCGAAGTCGAAGATCGAGCTGAAGATGTCGCCCAGGCCCCCCAGGTCGTCGAACGAGAAGCCGCGTCCGCGGGCGCCGCCGCCTCGGGGACCGCCGGCGGTCCCGGCGAAGTCATCGAACGGCGAGAACTTGCGCATGCGGTCGTACTTCTGCCGCTTCTCGTCGTCCGAGAGGACGTGGTAGGCCTCGGAGATTTCCTTGAACCTTTCGGCCGCCCTGGGGTCGTCGGGGTTGGCGTCCGGGTGATATTGCTTGGCCAGCTTCCGATACGCCTTCTTGATCTCCGGCTTGTCGGCGCTTTCGGAGACCCCGAGGATCTGGTAGTAGTCCTTGGTCGTCGCGCCCGCCATCACTTCTCGCTCTCAGCTTCCCCTGGCCGGTACTTCTTCACCTCCACCAGCGCCGGCCGCAGCAGGGCGTCTTTGAACAGATAGCCCCGGGCGATCTCCTGGGAGACCGTGTCGTCCTCTTCCGGATCATCCGTCGCCACGGTGACCAGCGCCTCGTGCAACTCGGGGTTGAACGGCCGGCCCTCCGCCTCGATCGGCTGCAAACCGAAAGTGCGCAGCACCCGGCGCAACTTGTCCTCGACCAGCTGCACGCCCTCGACGATCGCGCCCGCCTCGTGCTCCTTCGAGCTCATCTGCGACACGCGGGACAGGTCGTCCAGCGACTCCAGCAGCTCTTTGACCAGGTCCGCCTGGGCACGTTCGGTCTGCAACTCCCGCTCCCGCGCGGTCCGCTTGCGGTAGTTGTCGAACTCCGCCACCAGCCGCAGGTGCCGGTCCTCCAGCTCCCGCACCTCATCGGTCAGCGCCGCGATGACCTCCTCCGTCGTCGGCTCGTCCTGGGTCGAAACATCGTCCTCCGGTCCCTCGGCCGCCGCCGCCTCGGGGTTCGGACCCTCCGTCGCGCCGCTGTCGGCCATATCGGCAGGTGTGGTGTCTTCGGACCTGTCCGTCGTCTTCTTCTTTTTTCGTGCGACCATATGCCTGTTCGTTTCGGTATACGTTGACCGTTCTGAGACTCATCTTCACCCCGCCGGCCGTCAAGCCCTGCGGACAGGGCCGGCCCGGTCGGTGCCAAAACGGCTGCAAATGGTTATAAAGTTGCAGCTACCGTGCCAGGCCGCCGCCGCCCCCGCCGGCGCTCACACCGGTTTCGATACGGCGCTCGATCCAGCCCAGCAGGTCGGCCACCACGCTGGCGCGGCCGATCTCGTTCAGGACCTCGTGATAGAAGCCGGGGAAGGTCTCCACCTTGACGCGGCGGCGATCGCCGATGCGGGAGGCGAAGCTCTGCATCCTGTCGGCTCTGGCGATTCGGTCATCGCTGGGGACCAGCACCAGGATCGGCAACGTAAGTCGACCAGCCCGTTCGAACACGGTCTCGATCTCCGTCTCCAGCTCGCCGTAGAGGCGCGGCGTGATGCGATCGTGGACGAGTGGATCGCGTTCGTACGCCTCGACCACCTGTCGGTCGTGGGTCAGGGCCTCGGGATCGATGCCGGTGCTCATCGGCAGGGCGGGAACGGCGTAGTAGAGGACCCTGGCCATCTGAGCCTTCCAGCGCGGCACGTCGAGGGCGAAACCCAGGGCGGGCGCCGACAGGATCGCCCCTCGCACCGGGACCGCGGGGAACTCCTGCAGGTAGCGAGCCACGATGAGGCCACCCAGCGAGTGTCCGAGGACGATGAGAGGGACGGCAGACCCGACCGAGCCGACGACGCGACGGCGGAATTTCTCGAAGTCGTGTATGTAGTGGCTGAACCGGCGGACGTGGCCGCGCCGGCCGTCGGAACGGCCGTGCCCCCGGTGATCGAGGGCGTAAGCGCTGATGCCCGCCCGGGTCAGGTCCTGGGCCAGCTCCTCGTAGCGCCCCGAATGTTCGCCCAGCCCGTGGGCGATCATGGTGACGGCCCTGGGGCTCGGGACGTCCCAGCAGCGGTAGTGGAGACGGACGCCGGCGGAGCCAGAAAAATAGGCGTGGGCGCCTTTCATAGGGTGCCCTGGCGATGGTGGAAAAGAGGAATGTCCAATCTTGAACCGTTAATTTTCAAGGTGAAGTTTCATTGCTCAATGATCATTGATCATTCCCTCCACCCCACGGCTTCCCTCTCCCCGCAACAAGACCCGCCGCAGCAGATCCAGCGCGCCCTGCGCCGCCCGCGCCCGCACCGCGTCCCGCGCCCCGGGGATGTGAACGCCGCGAGCGGCGACCTCGTCACCGACGGCCACGGCCAGCCACACCGTGCCAACGGGCTTCTCCGCCGAGCCCCCGGCCGGGCCGGCGATGCCGGTGACGGCGACGGCGGCCTCGGCTCCCGAGCGTGATCGGGCCCCCTCCGCCATCTGCCGAACCACCGGCTCCGACACGGCGCCGTGAAGTTGCAGCGTCGCTTCGTCGACGCCCAGCAACTCGATCTTCGCCCGGTCGTCGTAGACCACGAAACCGCCCCAGAAGTAGTCCGACGCGCCCGGCGGGTCGGTGAGCCGCTTGGCGATGAGACCGGCCGTGCAGCTCTCCGCCACCGCCAGCTTCAGGCCGCGTTCGCGCAACATGGCCCCGACCACCTCCGCCAGCTCCGCCGTACCCTCGACGTAGATGTGCGCGCCCAGGATCTCCCGCAACCGCTCGACCGCCCGGTCGAGGGCGCCCGCGACCTCCGACTCGTCCGATCCCCAGGCGGTCAACCGCAGGTCGTTCCCGTCGATCTCGGGCAAGAACGCCACATCGACCGGCAGGTCGTCGAGCGCCGACCCCACGCGCTGGGCGATCGCCGACTCGGCGATGCCCGCGGTGCGCAGGTAGCGACGGAACGGACGCCGGACCGACGCGTCGGCACGCTCGGCCAGGTACGGCACTACCGCCTCCCTCACCAGGGCCCGGAGCTCGTCGGGTGGCCCGGGGAGCAGGATGCAAAGGCCGAGCTTCGCGTCGGCCACCGCGATCCCGGGCGCCGTGCCCCGTGGGTTCGGGAAGACCGTACCGCCCGCCGGCACTTCCGCCTGGACCCGGTTCGTCTCCGGGATGGGGCCTCGGCGCGCCCAGCGCCGCTGCAGCGCCTCCCACAGCTCCTGCCGGAACTCCAGCGGCCGCCCGAACACCCGGGCAACAGCCGACCGGGTCACGTCGTCGCGGGTCGGCCCCAGGCCGCCCGTCGTGATGACCGTCCCGGTTCGCTCCAGCGCCGACCGCAGCGCGTCGGCGATCGCGTCCTCCGCATCCGCCACCGTGCTCTTGCGCGTTACACGCAGGCCGATCGCCTCCAGCTCGAGCGCGATGTAGGCCGCGTTCGTATCGATCGTGGCACCGCTCAGCAGTTCGTCACCGATCGCGATCAGCTCGACGGCCGTGCGGTCCCGCGTCATGTGAGGCCGCGGTGCACCAGGTTGCGGTAGCGCCAGATGTACACCGCCAGAGAGTAGACCGTCAGCACGACCGCGATCGCCAGCGTCAGCATCACCCACATCCCGTGCAGGACCTGCCAGAACGACCAGAACGGGCTGTCCCAACCGCGCTCGAGGGCACGCGAGCGGAGGGCCAGCCAGAGGATCTCGCCGCCGATGAACAGGCTCTGGAACAACGCCTTATACTTGCCCGCCTTGCCGGCGGCGATCACCACGCCGCGCTGCTTCGCGAACCCGCGAAAAACGGTGATCGCCAGCTCCCGGCCCAACACCACCAGCAGGACCCAGAGTGGCAGCACGTGCCAGTAAGGCACGACATCCAGCGGGGTGGCGCCACCCTCGCGGAGCGAGAGGACGTAGAAGGGTATGAACGTGGCGACGAGGAGGAGCTTGTCGGCGATGGGGTCGGCGAGCTTGCCGAAGTCGGTGATCTGGCCGCGGGTGCGGGCCAAGTATCCATCCCAAACATCCGAGGCGCCCGCCGCGACGAAGATGATGAACGCGGCCAGCAGCGAGCCGAAGCCGCCCCCCAGGATCAGCAGGAAGACGACAGGCGTCGCGAGGACGCGGACGACGGTAATGATGTTGGGTAGGTTCACGGGAAGCGGTTCCCCCCGATCACCCGAGCGACTTGATCACCAGCTTGGCAACGGCTTTGAGGGTATCGAACACGCCGACGCCCTTGGTCGCCACACCTTCGTAAGCGGGCACCCTGTCAGGGTTGAGGTGACGATCGAGCTCGTCCACCGGCGAAACGTTGGGCAGGTCGCGCTTGTTGTACTGGATGACGAACGGGATCTGTCGCAGGTCGTATCCGTACTCGGCCAGGTTCTCGTAGAGGTTGTGCATGGCCTCGATGTTCGCGTCCAGCCGCTCGACCTGGCTGTCGGCGACGAACACCACCCCGTCGACGCCCTTGAGGATCAGCTTGCGGCTCGCGTTGTAGTACACCTGCCCGGGCACCGTGTAGAGGTGGAATCGGGTCTTGAAGCCGCGGATCGTGCCCAGGTCGACCGGCAGGAAGTCGAAGAACAGCGTGCGCTCGGTCTCGGTGGCCAGGCTGATGAGCTTGCCACGGGTGGACGGTGCCACCTTGTTGTAAATGTACTCCAGGTTCGTCGTCTTGCCGCCGAGCCCGGGTCCGTAGTAGACGATCTTGCAGTTGATCTCCCGGGACGCGTAGTTGATCATCGACATGGTCGAGATCCCCTATTCCCGGAACAGTCGGTCAATTTCATCCTCAGCGTCATCCACGAAGCCCCGCTCCAGCGCCGGGGACTCCTTGCCCGATTCGGTCCGTCCGAACACCTCCTCGAAGGCTTCCGTCAAGCCTCTGACGGCATCCTTGATCTTGATGCGGACCAGACCCAGAGTGGTTTGCTTGTTGAACAGGACCACCAGAATCAAGCGCTTGCCGATATCGGCCAGGTACATCGACTCGGTGGTCCCCTGGTGGAACAGCGAGCTGAACTCCTCTTCCCCGATCAACGACGCCAGCTGGTCGTTGGCCGAGAAGTCGGCGGCGGTCAGGCTGGCGAACGCCGCCGAATCGAAGTTCGGCTGCTCGCCCACGGTGGTCACCAGCTGGCCGGTACGGTCCACCAGCAACGCGCAACGCGCATTCGACTCGTACAGAAGGGTCGAGAGGATCTCCTCGATCTTCCGCGAATCGCTGGGTCCGAAAGACCAGCTGGGTGCTCCGCCTGGCACCATCCGCTCGCTTCCCGTTCGCCTAGACGCCGCTGGGTTCGGCGGCGCCGGCCGTCAGTGAACGTTCCATCCGCTCGAGGATCGCGGCGGCCCGCTTGCGCAGCTTCGGCTCCTTCTCCCAGCCGATGTAATCCCGCAGCAGGTGCGCGTTCTCGATGTCCGGGTGCTTGCCGATATAGCTCAGCGCCGCCAGCCTTCGCAGCGGCCGCGGGCTGAACAGATTGTGTCGGTGGCGGTGCATCTGGTCGCGTACGAACAGCACGCCCAGCGCGCTGACCGCCGCGGCGCCCGCCAGGGCGATCCCGGCCGTCCGTATCCACCGCAGCGTAACTTTATCCCAATCCATCGTCGTCTATCGCCTACATTCCGCGTCGCCCGGACAATGCCTGGGCGATCGTCACTCCGTCCGCGTACTCGAGGTCGCCGCCCACGGGCAGGCCTCGCGCCAGCCGGGTCACCTGCACCCCACGCGACCCGATGGCCCGGTGCAGATAGGTGGCCGTCGCTTCACCCTCGACGCTCGGGTTGGTCGCGATGATCACCTCCCGCACTTCACCGTTCAGCCGCGCCAGCAGCGAGTCGACGTTCAGCTCCTCGGGGCCGATCCCGTCCAGCGGCGACAGGCAACCTCCCAGAACGTGGTAAAGGCCGCGATATCCGCCGGATCCGTCGATCGCCGCAATGTCCGACGCCTCCTCGACCACGCAGATCACCGTCCGGTCCCGGGTCGGGTTCGTGCAGAACTCGCAGGGATCGGACTCGCTCAGATTATTGCAGATCGAGCAACGCCTCACCCGCTCCGCCATCGCCTCGATGGCTCGCGCTAATCGGCAGGCCTCCTCTGGCGGGATCTTGAGCAAATAGTGGGTGAGCCGATACGCGGTCTTCCGACCGATACCAGGGAGGCGCGTGAACTCACTGGCGAGATCGTCGATCACCGACATGCCAGCGTCCTACGAACCTCCGAAGAGATTGCCGAGATTGAACAAGTTGGCGCCGCCAGCCATCCGGCTCATCTCCTCTTCGTAAAGCTGGCGGGCTCGGGCCTGTGCCTCGGACACCGCCGCCTGCACCAGGTCCTCCAGCATCTCGATGTCGTTCGGGTCGACCAGCGAGGGATCGATCTTCACCTCGCGCACCCGACCCTGACCGTCCGCTACCACCTTCACCAGGCCACCGCCGCTGCTGGCCGTGACCGTCCGACTGGCCAGCTGCGTCTGGATCTCGGTCAGCTTCGCCTGACCCTGCTGGACCAGTTGGAACAACTGGTGGAGATTGTTCATTCCGCGGGCTCCCACTTACGTATCGTCACGGTTGAAGTTTACTGATCGCCCAAACGCACGCAAGGTCAAGCCCTTGCGGGCATCGGCCCACGCCGCCTGGCCCTCCTCTCAGTCGATCAGCTCCAGATCGAGCCGGTCCACCAGATCTTGCAGCCCCTGGTCCTCCTCCACCAGCCGGGCCAGTTTCTGGCCACGAGCTGTATCCTGACTTACCCTCGGAGGGAGCGATTCCGACGAACCGGCGCGGCTTACCCGTATGGGACGCCCCAGGCGCCGGGAAAGTTCCTCCTCGATGCGCCGGCGGTTCACCTTGTCCTCCAGCACCTCGGCGGCGGGCGTCCCCTGGGGGCACGAGACCCGGAGCTCGCCGTCGGGGAGCAGGGCGATGATCTGGGCGGCGCGGAGCGCGATCCCTTGCCCCGGCCGCAGGATCTTGCCAGCGGCGATCATCTCGAGCCAGGCGGTGCGGGCGGCCTCCAGCGGCCCTCCAGGGCGGGCCGGCGGCGCCTCGGCGGGCGCGGCGGTCCCGACCGGCGGTCCGGCGTCGGCGGGACCGCCGGGGCCGGGATCCGGCGCCGGATTCGCCGAGCCGCGGGACGATTTCGAACCCGACGACCGGTGTCCGGGGTCGGCGTCCGACGACATTCCCCGGGCGCCGCGGCCGCCGGCGCCGCCCCCTCTCCCGGCGCCGCTCCCCGGCGAGCCCCGCACGGCGGCGAGGAGCTCTTCCAGCTCCACGGTGCGGTCGAGCATGGCGAACTTGAGCAGCAGCACCTCGATGAGGATCCGCTGCTGCTCGCTCTTGCGGAAGCGGCCGTCGGTGTCGAGCTCGGCGAGGCCCGAGAGCATCCGCATCAGGTCACCCGCGGCGAAGCGGTCGGCGGCCTCGACGTAGCGAGCGGCGAGCTCGTCGGAGAGAAAGCGCAGCGACCCCGCGCCCTCGAGCCGGGCACGGAGGAGCAGGCGAAGCGCTTCACCCACCCCCTTGTAGAACTCCTCCAGGTCGTAGCCCCCATCGATCAGCCGTTCCACGTAGCCGAAGACATCGGCGGCCCGCTTCTCGGCCAGCAACTCGAAGAGCTCGAAGTAGAGGTCCTCTTCGATCAGGCCGAGCACCTGCCGGACATCGGACGCCGTGACTTTGTCGCCGCTGAAGGCCAGCACCTGGTCCAGGGCCGAGAGGGCGTCGCGCAGGGCACCGTCGGCCTTGCGGGCGATGGGCAGCAAGGCCGCGTCCTCGGCCTCGACGCCCTCCGCGTCGAGGACTTGATCGAGGCGCTCGCGGATCGCCTCGGTCGATATGCGGTGGAAGTCGAACCGCTGGCAGCGCGAGAGGATGGGCGGCGCCGCCTGGAAGATCTTGCCCGGCTCCGTGGTGGCGAGCACGAAGATGACCCGCGGCGGCGGCTCCTCGAGTATCTTGAGGAACGCGTTCCACGCCTCGCGGGTGAGCATGTGGGCTTCGTCGATGATGTAGACCTTGTAGCGCGACTCCTCGGACGGCGCGTACATGGCCCGCTCGCGCAGGTCCCGGGCGTCGTCCACGCCCCGGTTCGACGCCGCGTCGATCTCGACCACGTCCAGCGACGTGCGGCCCGACCAGATCCGCTCGCAACTCTCGCAGGCGCCGCACGGTTCGCCGTCACCCCGGTTCTCGCAGTTGAGTGCCATCGCCAGGACGCGGGCGGCCGTCGTCTTGCCGATCCCGCGGGGCCCGCAGAACAGATAGGCGTGTGCGACGCGACCCCGCTCGACCGCGGTCCGCAGCGTGGCGGAGACGTGATCCTGCCCGACGATTTCCGAGAAGTTGCGCGGCCTGTAGAGGCGCGCGAGAGCGGGACGGTGCATGCTCGTGGCTTCAGAGTTTAGCGGTTGCATGGAAGTGTGCCGGGGTGCGCGCCCCTCACGCCTTCCCTTCATCCCTCACCTGGCGCTGACCCGCACCAATCTATGCCTGCC